>JBEKRQ010000001.1:0-821099 GCA_049517655.1 Verrucomicrobiota bacterium
GGATTCTGACACGCTGAGCGAGTTGTGGAAGTATTGGAGGATGGTTCAGGGGAAGGCCGATCTTGTCGGGGCAAAGATTGAACGGAACAGAACTGGGCCTGAGAACATTTGGGAAGCCTTGGAGTCTCTTTCCTACATCGGATACGGCCAAGGCTTTCAAGGGCATGGTGAATTCGCCCGACTCGTTATAGGGATGACATACCTTTGTGATGCGAGGATTTTGCCTCGTTTTTTTAAGATTCCCACTGAATCAGGTAACGAAGATTTTGCCATTTCCTATCTTGTCGGTCGTTCCCGGCTCCACGTTTGTCCTGCCGCGCGGGTAAAATACACCGCGTGCAATACAATGAAAATGTTTATCGAAGTACACGGGCGCCACGTGCGAGAAGGCTATCGGCTCCGGAATTGGGTTGCGAAGCGCATTTTTTTGAGACTTCCTCAACGGCGGCAGCATCTTTGGGCCTATATTTTTTGTTACCGAAGAGCCAGAACAGTACTGGCTGGATTCGTTGAGAGCAGAACACTTCACGTCGTCATAGGCCTTTTCACGCATTTCAGAGAAAACGCCTCTCCGAGGCGACTCTTTGCGGCATTCGTTCTAATGTTTCCGATTTACAACGTTCTGAAATTCCGTGCCTGTTATAATTTGATGTTTGGAAAGGCGAAGGCTGGCTGGCTGCCCTATAGGCGCTAAACTGAGGTCCGTTGCCAGGATCCAGGACTTAGCGCAAGCGGTCGGATTGACCATCACTTCCAACCGGCTGACGGTTTCGAATAGGCGGTTTGGTTGCTTTCGCTTGGCCCCTCCTGGGCGCTGGACGGTTTGTGGCACGCTGGGTTTTATCCCGTCCCCAAAATCGGCCTGCCTTGCGCTTGCCCAACCGACCCGCCATCCAAGAATGGACGACGCACATTCTACACCAAGTTCACAAGCTCAAACCGCTGGACGGCTGATAGTAATACTTTAAAAATTCACCTACTGCTGCACAAAACATTTGACAAAACCCTGTGTTTTCGGCCATTTTCCGCAAGAATCGGCACTTTTCACGCTGGATTCAAATATGAACACATTGCCGATTATCGTTGCGGCGCGGAACGAAGAAGAATCCATAGAGAATACGTTGTGCTCGTTCTCACGAGCCGCAGAGCAGTTGTGCCTGGAAAATCCAGGGACTCGGGTGATCGTGATACTTTGCGACAACGGAAGCAAGGATGGGACGCGTTCCAAAGTGCTGTCTTGCGCCGGTGCGTTCAGAACCGACCGATTTGAAATCGTCCTGATCGACGAGCCGAAAGCAGGTAAGATGAACGCCTTACTAAAAGCGATTGGGCATTTGAGATCATTGAATCTCAATCCGCCTGCAGTCGTCTTCGCGGACGCCGAGATCCAGTGGGATTCTGACACGCTGAGCGAGTTGTGGAAGTATTGGAGGATGGTTCATGGAAAAGCCGACCTAGTTGGGGCTATTATGGAACGGAACAGAACTGGGCCTGAGAACATTTGGGAAGCCTTGGAGTCTGTTTACTACATCGGATACGGCCAAGGCTTTCAAGGGCATGGTGTATTCGTCCGAGAAGTTATAGGGATGACATACCTTTGTGATGCGAGGATTTTGCCTCGTTTTTTTAAGATTCCCGATGAAATCGCCGAAGATTTTGCCATTTCCTATCTTGTCGGTCGTTCCCGGCTCCACGTTTGTCCTACCGCGCGGGTGAAATACACCGTGTGCAATACAATGGGAATGTTCTTCAAAGTGAAGGGGCGCCACGTGCAAGAGTGTTATCGGCTCCGGAATTGGGTTGCGAAGCGCATTTTTTCGAGACTTCCTCAACGGCGGCAGCATCTTTGGGCCTATATTTTTTGTTACCGAAGAGCCCGAACAGTACTGGCTGGATTCGTTGAAACTAGAACACTTCACGTCGTCAAAGGCCTTTTCACGCATTTCAGAGAAATCGCCTCTCCGCAGCGACTCTTTGTAGCTTTGGTTCTAATGTTTCCGATTTACACTATTTTGAAATTTCGCGCCTGTTATGATTTGATGTTTGGAAAGGCGAAGGCTGGCTGGCTGCCCTATAGGCGCTAAACTGAGGTCCGTTGCCAGGATCCCGGACTTAGCGCAAGCGGTCGGATTGACCATCACTTCCAACCGGCTGGCGGCTTCGAATAGGCGGTTTGTGTTTGCTTTCGCTTGGCCCCTTCTGGGCGTTGGACGGTTATGGTACGCTGGGTTCCTGGGGTGGGCTCGATCAGCTCACACTGCTCGGCGGCAACACGGGTACCGTCTCCACTACTAGCAGCGATGTCGAGGTTGTTTGCCAGCGGATCCGAGATTAGCCGAAATGCTGTGATACATCAGGATCGGCAGTGCGTTCTTGATGGAAATAACATTTATTTCCATCAAAGGACGGAATGCATAAAGCGGCACTGCTCGATCCAACCGCATATAGCAGTTCATGCGAAAATCTTGCGGGCATTTCATCTTCTTGCAAAACGCCAGGGAACTGATGCCTTCAAAACCCTTCACTTAACGCTTGACTGATCAGCCTTCATAGGAGGCGTATGGCCGTGATCTTCTGACTTTATTATCAAATAAATGCCCAATTGCCCGACTCCGCACATGGTGGCTGCAATAAGAAATAACTGTCCGACAATAGACCAGAGACCATGAAACAGACTCGCCAAAATCGCAATCGGCACAACACCAACTCCCATGGGTGTGAGAATGAGGCCAAAAATGACAGCCACAACGCCCCAAAGTGTATAACTGATGAGCAAACTCCAAACCCAAAGAGTAAGGCCAAAAACGTAAGATGTGATATACATAGCTCCGGCAGCGAAGCCTCTCGTGCGGTGAAAGATGGCAAGTGGTAATAACACCAAGATGACGATGGAGAGCGTGATCGCGTTGACAATAACCAGCCAGGGATAGACGCGCTCACTCAGCCAGGCACCACCCTTGATAAACATCACAATGAGAAAAATCAGGCCGACGCAACAAAAAAGGCCGGATACGAATGAGCGGATTGATTCAATGGTGTCAATGGTGTCTTTCATGTCGTGGTGAATACGCCTAACGATGAGAGCTGAACCACAACTGACCCGCGAAGTGAACCGTGACAGCGGAACTGACAGTGCCAACGGCTGTTAGTTCCGACGAGAGGCTGTGTAAAAATCCAGTCATCATTTTCTGAACAATTACTCCCGTGGAAGGTCGGTTACAAGCATGAATCAACGAACAGATGCCTTCCGGAGTATTTGTTCACAACACTGAACCGTTCTAATGCGCTGGCGCGATTTCTGATTTGCTTCAGCGATGGTCTTTGCCATTCTGCATTAAAATGAAAATGAGCGACAGACGAGCGGATTTGCAGCCCGTGGAGGACGAAGTCATCAATGCTTTGGGAGGCAAACTGACCATCCTGGCGTGTTGTTTTTTTGTGGTTTCCGTTTTTTTAGCGATTATTTCCCTGCGTTGTTTGTATGGGGATGGGTCGTTTCAACTCACCGAGGTTTTGAAAGCGGGACATTTTGCAGCGGTGGCAAAAAATCGCTATTGCGCCTCGCTCATTTTTCAATTGCCATTGCTGGCGGCGCTCAAGTTGGGATGCACCAACCTTTATCTTCTGCAACTGGCATTTGGCGCGGGCTGTTTCCTGCCCTGGGTTGTTTCGATGGCGTTATGTTACTGGATGGCACCCCGGCATTTCTGGCTGGTGATGCTGGGTTGCGCATTCGGACATTTAAACGCGGCATTCTTCCCGGTGGGGGAATACATCATTGCCCATGCCTTTTTTTGGCCGGTGCTGTTTGCCGTTTTGTTTGTGCGGCCATTGACGCTGTCCGCCGCCATCATTATGGTGGTTTCGTCGCTGGTGCTGCTTTTCAGCTATGAATCGCTGCTTTTTCTCGGGCCGTTGCTGGGTGTGCTGGCGCTGGCGGGAGTTTTTCGGGACGGGGAAAGAATTTGGAGCCGGGTGGCTTTCGGGCTTTCGTACGTACTTTTGATTTCCGCCGCCTTGATTGCGCTGGACGGCGTTCTCTACACGCAATTTCCGGAGAATTTCGCTCGATTCAAACAAGGGACCCTGACAATGTTACTCTACCCGCCTTGGACGATGGGCTGGAGTTTCATCTGGCTTTTCCTGATGGGAGTCGTTTGTGTTGGCGGCTGGCGTTTCACAAAACGTCAATTTAAACTGGGACTTACGATGATGGCTGCTGCCATCATCATTTGGGGCATCTGGCCTTTGCTTGATCCGGGCGGTTTGAGTGTTTGGCGGCAATACGAGTGTCGGCCTATGCAACTGATGGTTCCGTTGGTGCTTCTGGCGGTGGCTTGGGCCATGACGCGCAGACCCGGCTGGTTCGAATCGCGGCGTCCCTATCTGGTGGCTTTTTCCGCCTCGTGGCTGCTGGCGCAATCCCTCTGGCAGATTAGTGCGACGTGGCAGTGGAATGGATTTGTCGGGATATGTCGAGGTGTGCTGGCAACGCAACAAGGACCGATTCAGCTGCTGCACAGGACGGAATTAGAAAAGATTGCTTTGCAGAGACGATCTTTGCAGGGACAAGCCTTGTGGTTCTTCGGGGGCTGGGAAAACCCGTATCTAAGCATCATGCTCGCACCTAGTGGGCAGGTCAGCTCAATCATACTGTCCCCGTTCAAACCGCCCTGGGAGCCGTTTGATCCGCTTGATCTATCAAGTCTTCCGCAGCTTGAAAAATACGGGGTGGACTACAGCAACTACACCAAAGCCGTTCTGAAACTGAAAGAGGCCCTTTCTAACTCTGGGCGTTCGGTGAGCCCTGAAGAAATGGGCGCAGTGCTTTATCCGTCCCTCACACTGGAGCAAAAAGCTATTTTTGGGCGTCCGGTAAGTCCTAAAGAAGCGAACGCAGTGCTTTCACCGCTCACACCTGAGCAAAAAGCTGCCCAAGTCAAGGCCGGGCAAGCCCGCCGTGTCGCCTTACAGCAATCCATGATAAAGTTCTATCAGCACAAAGCCGAGGCTGGCGAAGGCTTCGCGCAGATGCGGCTTGGGGAGATTTATCTTCGCGGTGAAGGCGTAAAAACCAACACCAACCTTGCCCGCAAATGGCTGTCTGCCGCCATGACCAATGGCTGTCCACAAGCAACAAATCTTCTCTCTGAAATTGAGCGTGGCAGCGCCAGATCGAAGTGATCAAACAAAAAGAGACACCGTAATGCGGTTTTTGAATTGCTTCAGCGATGGTCTTTGCCATTCTGCATTAAAATGAAAATGAGCGACAGACGAGCGGATTTGCAGCCCGTGGAGGACGAAGTCATCAATGCTTTGGGAGGCAAACTGACCATCCTGGCGTGTTGTTTTTTTGTGGTTTCCGTTTTTTTAGCGATTATTTCCCTGCGTTGTTTGTATGGGGATGGGTCGTTTCAACTCACCGAGGTTTTGAAAGCGGGACATTTTGCAGCGGTGGCAAAAAATCGCTATTGCGCCTCGCTCATTTTTCAATTGCCATTGCTGGCGGCGCTCAAGTTGGGATGCACCAACCTTTATCTTCTGCAACTGGCATTTGGCGCGGGCTGTTTCCTGCCCTGGGTTGTTTCGATGGCGTTATGTTACTGGATGGCACCCCGGCATTTCTGGCTGGTGATGCTGGGTTGCGCATTCGGACATTTAAACGCGGCATTCTTCCCGGTGGGGGAATACATCATTGCCCATGCCTTTTTTTGGCCGGTGCTGTTTGCCGTTTTGTTTGTGCGGCCATTGACGCTGTCCGCCGCCATCATTATGGTGGTTTCGTCGCTGGTGCTGCTTTTCAGCTATGAATCGCTGCTTTTTCTCGGGCCGTTGCTGGGTGTGCTGGCGCTGGCGGGAGTTTTTCGGGACGGGGAAAGAATTTGGAGCCGGGTGGCTTTCGGGCTTTCGTACGTACTTTTGATTTCCGCCGCCTTGATTGCGCTGGACGGCGTTCTCTACACGCAATTTCCGGAGAATTTCGCTCGATTCAAACAAGGGACCCTGACAATGTTACTCTACCCGCCTTGGACGATGGGCTGGAGTTTCATCTGGCTTTTCCTGATGGGAGTCGTTTGTGTTGGCGGCTGGCGTTTCACAAAACGTCAATTTAAACTGGGACTTACGATGATGGCTGCTGCCATCATCATTTGGGGCATCTGGCCTTTGCTTGATCCGGGCGGTTTGAGTGTTTGGCGGCAATACGAGTGTCGGCCTATGCAACTGATGGTTCCGTTGGTGCTTCTGGCGGTGGCTTGGGCCATGACGCGCAGACCCGGCTGGTTCGAATCGCGGCGTCCCTATCTGGTGGCTTTTTCCGCCTCGTGGCTGCTGGCGCAATCCCTCTGGCAGATTAGTGCGACGTGGCAGTGGAATGGATTTGTCGGGATATGTCGAGGTGTGCTGGCAACGCAACAAGGACCGGTTTCGCTATCCGGGACGCTATTCGAAAAGCCTTCTTTGCAGGGACAAGCCTTGGCGTTCGACTGGGACTGGTCAATCTCGTATCTAAGCATTATGCTCGCGCCCCATGGGCAGGTCAGCTCAATCATACTGCCCAGAACCAAACACCCCTGGTTTAATCCGCTTGATCTATCAAAGCTTCCGCAACTTGAAAAATACGGGGTGGACTACAGGAACTACGCCAAAGCCGTTCTGAAACTGAAAGAGTCGATTTCCAACTCTGGGCGTCCGGTGAGTCCCGAAGAAATGGTCGCAGTGTTTTATCCACCCCCCCTTACACTGGAGCAAAAAGCTGCCCAAGCCAAGGCCAAGCAAGCCCGCGGCGTTGCCTTCCGGCAATCCATGGTAAAGTTCTATCAGCCCAAAGCCGAGGCTGGCGAAGGCTTGGCACAGATGCGGCTTGGGGAGATTTATCTTCGCGGTGAAGGCGTAGAAACCAACACCGACCTTGCCCGCAAATGGCTGTCTGCCGCCATGACCAATGGCTGTCCACAAGCAACAAATCTTCTCTCTGAGATTGAGCGTGGTAGTGCCACATCGAGGTGATCAAACAAAAACAGAAGAAGGTTGCGCCAAAAGAGCAGCCTTCTCTTCGAGTTTCATCGATAAGATAACAGTTCAGAGAACATCTGCCGCAGTTGCTTGATTCTGCTATTGTAACGATGACAGCTCAGAGAACATCCGCCGCATTTGCCGTTTGCGGCTAATGTGCGGAATGACTCCATTTTGTCAGAAGACGAGAGACTACTTAGCGTTTCGCTCCTTATCGAGCCGAAGTCGATGTTTGTCCTTGCCCAACAGCCAAAGACCTTGCCATCCGAAAGCACACAAATTGATTTTCTCGGTGACAAGCAAGCAAACTTTCGTCCAGCAACGGTTGGTGGCGGTGGCGTGATCAGACTCACGCCATATCTCCCGCTTATCTCTTTGAGTTTATCCAGAATGTTGGGCAATTCAAGCATATCGGCGTCGGACAACTTCAACGTGTCTAGCGCCTTGTGATCGCGGACAAACGTTTCATGAAGTTGTTGTACTCCAAAATATTTCGTTCCACGGCGACAAAGAAAGTCCATTAGTTCTGGAAGATACGGATAGTTCAGTCGCGTAAGTACTGTGCTGGTGCTCGTATATATGCCCCACTGTATTGCTTTATCTAACCCTTTAAGAGCAGCCTGAAAACTGTGTGGTCGCATGATGTTGTGAATGTTTTCCGGTCCCTCTATCGAGATCGTCACCGCATTCTTTGGCGAGCCTGCAAGTGCACGCAATATTTTCTCATTCACCAACGTACCGTTTGTACAAAGGTCCACACGAATGCCTTGTCTGTTGGCAAATGTCAGCAAATCTGGAAGGTCGGGCCTGCAAAGGGGTTCGCCACCAGAAATACAAACCCAACGGATTCCGAGTCCCCGCGCATCCAAAAAAAGCTTGGTCACCTCATCGGAAGTTAGCTCATAACCAGGGCTGGTGCGCCTGGGAATATCGCACATCACACAGTTCAAGTTGCAACGCTTTGTAATGTTAAGATTCAGCCTCTCTAAACCAGTGCTCATAATGTGTGCGTACGTCTTCACAAAAGATAGTGGGTAGAGCTTGATCTGTCCACAAAAAACAGGATGCGAATCCGGTAATTTTTGAAGTTGCGGAAGCCTCGGGTCGCTGACTTGATACTCTGTATTGTCGAGTTTAAACCTTCCGTCATTTTGCCAAAACTAGCGCTAAGGATTCGGGCTTTCCATGCGACGTGAAAGATATGACTTGCACTGTCGCGTGCCTGCTGGCAACGTACCGTGAGAATGAATATTTGTTAACGACGCCATCTGCCGTTGAGAGATGGCGTGAATCTTATTAGCGACCGTCACGTTTCCATCTTCAGTGAATAGGCCAACACCGCTATTATGCAAGCTGCGCAGAGAGAACCAATCGCGATCATCGGCATGGGATGCCGCTTTCCGGGCAAAGCCAACAATCCGCAGGAATTGTGGAAACTCCTTTGCAATCAGTTTGATGCGATTACCGAAGTTCCCGTGGACCGATGGGACCTTCGCAGCTTCTATGACCTGGATCAGTCCAAGCCTGCGAAGTGCAACTCAAGGTGGGGTGGGTATGTGGACAACATCGATCAGTTCGATGCCGATTTCTTTGGAATCTCGCCTCGCGAGGCCGCACGGATCGATCCACAGCACCGGTTGTTGCTCGAGGTTGCCTATGAAGCGATGCAGGATGCCGGACAAGTGCCTGAAATGCTGGCAGGATCGCGGACCGGTGTGTTCATTGGAATCTCGACGCACGACTACAACGATATACAAATCTGCCCGTCAGAGCGTCACACAATTGACGCCTACACGAACATAGGGAGCACCCAGTCTATCGCCTCGAACCGGATCTCGCACCAGTTTAATTTCCATGGCCCCAGCTTTTCTGTGGATACTGCATGCTCCTCTTCGCTGGTTGCAGTTTACCTGGCTTGCCAGGCAATTTGGACCGGCGAATGCGATCAATCTTTGGCGGGCGGTGTGAACGCGCTGCTGCGCCCTGAGGGAAGTATTGGATTCAGCAAGGCGTCCATGCTTGCGCCAGATGGCCGGTGCAAGAGCTTCGATGCGAAGGCCAACGGCTACGTTCGTGCCGAGGGAGCTGGCATCGTCCTTCTGAAGCGCCTGTCCCGCGCGCTCGCGGACAGAGACCCTATTCATGCCGTTATCCGCGGGGCCTTGGTGAACCAAGACGGTCGCACGCCAGGACTCACGCTCCCCAATCGGGCCGCGCAGGAGTTAATGTTGCGGGAAGTTTACCAGCAAGCCGGAATTATTCCTCAAACAGTTCATTTCGTCGAAGCTCATGGGACCGGGACGCCGGCAGGCGATCCGATTGAACTGAACGCGATTGGCAGCGTCTTGGGCCGCGACCGTGAACCGGGGCACGAATGCGTGGTCGGCTCGATCAAGAGCAACATCGGGCACATGGAAGCCGCAGCTGGCATCGCGGGCCTGATCAAGGCGGCGTTGTGCGTCGAGCATGGCGCGATCCCGCGGAACTTGCATTTCGAAGTGCCCAATTCCAACATCCCGTTTGAGGGTCTGCGGCTGCGCGTTCCGCGTTCGCTTGAACCGTGGCCGCTCAATGACGGCGAGACGCGAATTGCGGGAGTTAATTCCTTCGGGTTCGGCGGCACGAATGCCCATGTGATTCTCGAATCCGCGCCGGCACGGAAGGACCCCTCCCTCCCGGCATCAAGGTCGGAACACATGATTTTGCCCATCGGGGCGCGCAGTCCCGAGGCGCTCCAGGCCTTGGCGAAGTCGTACAAAGCGTTTCTGATTGACGAAAAGAACGCAGGGATTCCGCTCAGCGATATCTGCTATAGCGCAGCGTTGCACCGGGAACACGGCGATCACCGGCTTGCAGTTGTGGGGAGTACACACCGGGAATTGATCGAACAGTTGGACGCGTTTGTTGCCGGCGAAACCCGCCTTTCCATGTCGGTCGGTCGCCGCAGCGCGAATTCTCCGAACAAGGTGGTGTTTGTTTTTTCCGGCATGGGGCCACAGTGGTGGGCCATGGGGCGCCAACTGATGCAAGATGAACCGGTGTTTCGCGACGTGATAATCCAGTGTGATTCCATTCTGCAGGAGCTGGCGGGCTGGTCTCTCAAAGACGAACTCATGGCCGACGAGGAGCATTCGCGCATCGAAGAGACATACATCGTGCAGCCTGCGACCTTCGCGCTCCAGGCCGGCCTCGCTGAGGTCTGGCGTTCGTGGGGCATCGAGCCAGACGCGATTGTCGGCCACAGTGTCGGAGAGGTCGCGGGCGCGTATGTGGCCGGGATTTTTAACCTCACGGACGCCGTGCGGTTGGTGTATCACCGCAGCCGATTGCAGCAGCGCACGACCGGACAGGGTGAGATGCTGGCCGTCGGGCTCTCGGCCAGCGCCGCGGAAAGCCTGCTAGCCGAACACAACGGCTCCCTGTCGATTGCAGCCATCAACAGCCCGGAAGACGTCACGCTTTCCGGAGACGGTGCTGCCCTGAGGAGGATTGCTGCTTTGCTCGAAGAGAAACAGATTTTCTGCCGTTTTCTCCAAGTCAAAGTTCCCTATCACAGCGTGCGCATGGACCCGCTGAGGGAAGAGTTGCTTGAATCACTCCAGACACTCAAACCCCGAGTTGCGGTCAAGCCAGTTTACTCGACAGCGACGGGGGCGATGGTAAGCGGTCCGGAACTCACGTCCGAATACTGGTGGCAGAACGTTAGGCACCCGGTTCTGTTTGCCGAAGCTATCGATCAACTCATCAAGAACGACTATCGCCTTTTCCTGGAAATCAGCCCGCATCCGGTGTTGGCGGGATCCATCATGAAGTGCCTTGCGGCAGGGAAAAAGGAGGGTACGGTTCTTGCATCACTGCGCCGCCACGAATCGGATCGAATCATGATGCTTGCCTCGCTCGGCAGGTTGTACACATTGGGATACCCCGTCGACTGGAATCGGCAGCATCCGGGCGGCGGGCGTTTCGTCCGCCTCCCGTCGTACCCGTGGCAGCGTGAACGTCACTGGAACGAATCGGATGTTACGCGGCGGGAGCGGATCGGGATCCACGTTCATCCGCTACTTGGCCAGCCCCTGAAATCGGCGTATTCCGCTTGGTCGGTGGAACTCGACAGACACCGTCTGGCATATCTGAATGACCACCGGGTGCAGGACGCGGTGGTGTTCCCGGCCGCGGCCTACGCGGAGATGGCTTTGGCGGCCGCGCGAGAATCTTTCGGCCCCGGGCCCGCGGTAGTCGAGGATCTCACGCTGCATCGGGCCATCATTGTGCCGAGTTCGGAATCCGTGTCGGTTCAGTTGGTGCGCGAACCCGGGCAGCCGTCATTCGACATTTACAGCCACGCCAAAGGGAGCGAGCAACCTTGGGTACGGCACGCCAGTGGAAAAATCCGCCGCTGCCAGGATGGGGAAGTTCCGCAACGCGTGTCGCTTGAGGAGATTGGCGCGCGCTGTAAACTGGAAGTTCCGAAGGCCGAATTGTACCACCAGTTCCACCAAGCGGGACTGCAATACGGGCCTTTATTTCAAGGCGTCGAAAAGCTCTGGTGCGGCGAAGGCGAGGCCTTGGCGCATATTCAACTCCATGCCGATTTGGAAGCTGGATTTTCGGAGTACCTGCTGCATCCGGTAATCCTGGATTCCTCGTTCCACGTTTTGTTGGGGGCGATCGCATCGACTGCACTGAAGGAGGCCAAGGCGGAAGACCGCAACCAGGGGATTTACTTGCCCACACGCATCGGCCGTGTGCGCTCCTACGGTCCCTCCGCCAAGAACCTCCGTGTCCATGCCCGGTTGGTGGACTACGGAAAGGATTACTTCACCGGCGATATTCTGTTGTTGGATGAGGAAGGTAACACATTGGCGGAAGTGCAGGGATTTTACTGCCGGGCGATTGAGCGGCCATCCGAGAAAATCGACAGCTATCTCTACGAATACCAGTGGAAGCTACAAGCCAGGGCCGGGCAAGTTTTCGAGCATTCGGCAAACTACATCCCTGCCCCTTCGCAGATGGCCGGATCCCTGCAAGGAGAAGGAAATCGCTTGCGAGACGAATTCGGCTTGGGTCATTACGACGCGATAGAACCGGAGGCCAAAGCATTGGCAAACGCTTACATTTTCACCACCTTCCGGCGGCTGGGAGGGACAGTCCAATTGAATCAACGAATTTCAGCTGATTCCTTGATCATGAATCTTGGAATCGCACCGCAGCATCGCCGCCTTGTCGAGAGAATGCTCAAAATGCTGGCTGAGGATGGGGTCCTGGCGGCCGTGGGGGCCGAGTTTGAAGTCCGGCAGATGATCGAAGAGGGCGACGTGAACGAAATCTGGCGATCTCTCTGGAACCAATATCCTGGCCTTCAAGCCGAATTGATGCTAATGCATCACTGCGGCGAACGGCTCGTGGAAGTCCTGACAGGAGCCCTCGATCCGTTGGAGGTGATTTTCCCGCAAGGCTCCCTGACCACCGCTGAACATCTCTATCAGGACGCTCCCAGCTACCGGATCTACAACATATTGGCGCAAAAGGCGGTCGCTCTTGCTCTGGAGAAGTTGCCTGAAGGCAAGACGATTCGCATCCTGGAGGTCGGCGGGGGTACGGGAGGGATGACCGCTTACATCCTGCGCAAGCTGCCCGTGGACTGTACGGAGTATGTGTTCACCGACGTGACACAACTATTCACCAGCCATGCCGAACAAAAGTTCCGCGACTTTCCGTTCGTGCAATACAAACTGCTGGATATCGAGATCGACCCGATTGCGCAAGGCTATGAGCCGCACTCCTTCGACATTATCTTGGCCTCGGATGTCCTCCATACGATACGCGACCTCCGGGAGTCGCTTGGCTACTTAAAAAAGTTGTTGAGGTCAAAGGGCCTGCTGGTTTTGTTGGAGCTCACCAATACACCGCGCCCGGCATTGCTCGTCTTCGGCCTCCTCAAGGGATGGTGGCGGTTCACCGACAAAGGCGTGCGGGGCTTAGACCCTTGGATTACGCAGAAGAAGTGGAAGGCGTTGCTCGAAGACGTCGGTTTCCCCGATGTCGCTTGTGTTGCTGACACAAGTATCGGAGAAAATGCGCTACACAGTGTCATTCTCGCTCAAGGGCCCGCACTGGAGGACGAACAGGACACATCGGCACCCCCACCGACGCAAGTGGAAAAGACGGGCACGTGGCTCATTTTTGCTGATAGTGGCGGTACCGGCGAAATGCTGGCGGATTACCTGAAAGCGCGCGGAGAACGATCCGTTAAGATTTACTCTGGTGAGGCGTTTCGCACCATCGCCGGCTCCTATCAGATTGATCCGACAAGCCCGGTGGAAATGAAGCAGGTCATTCAGGCTGCTCTCGAGGGTAGGACAGAATGCCGAGGCGTCGTCCATCTCTGGAGTTTGGATACGCCGACGACAGACCGTATGACTCCAGTCATGGTAGACTCCGCGCAGGTCCGCGGCTGCTTGAGCGTTTTGAAGGTGGTTCAGGTTTTGGCCGAGATCACTTGGACGGCTGTTCCACGCTTGTGGATTGTCACCAGCGGAGCGCAGAACGTGGGGCGTACAGCGGAGCCTCTCTCCGTGGCACAGGCGCCCCTGTGGGGTTTGAGGCGAACAATTGCCAACGAGCATCCCGACCTGTGTTCCTCGGTGATCGATATCAGCCATGCGCCAACGCCGGAGGAGGTCCAGTCGCTGTTCGACGAGTTGATTACCGACGACAAAGAAGACGAAGTTATCCTGCGCGGCTACTCCCGATACATCCATCGCCTGATGCGAGTTTCATTGGCCAAAATCCAGGAAGCCGCACAACAACCCGCTCCGGGCGAATCGAGCCAGCCATTCACGGTTGAGATCCCGACACCGGGCATGCTGGATAATCTCACGCTGCGTGCAAAGGCTCGCCAGAAGCCCGGCCCGAACCAGGTTGAGGTGCGAGTTCATGCAGCGTCGCTGAATTTCAAGGATGTCATGTTGGCAATGGGCCTCCTGCCAAACGAAGCCTTGGATGGGGGGTATACCGGGAGAGCGCTGGGCATGGAATGTGCCGGAGTCATTTGCGCGGTCGGGGAGGCTGTCGAAACTTTCAAGGTGGGTGATGAGGTCGTCACCTCCGGACCAGGCGCACTGTGCAGCCACATGATCATCGATGCCGATTCGGTGTGGCTCAAACCGCCGCAGATCAGCTTTGACGAAGCGGCTACGGCACCGATCGCCTTCTCCACAGCGTATTACTCACTGCATCATGTGGGCCGAATGCAAAAGGGAGAGCGCGTGCTGATCCACGCGGCTGCGGGAGGCGTAGGTCTCGCAGCGATTCAAATCGCGCAAGCCGCTGGTGCGGAAGTCTTCGCGACGGCAGGGACCCAAGCCAAGCGCGATCTGCTGCGGGCTTTGGGCGTGCGCCACGTGGCAGATTCCCGCTCACTTTCGTTCGCCGATGAGATCCTGGCCGCCACCGGCGGCGAGGGTGTGGACATAGTTTTAAACTCGCTTGCGGGAGAGGCCATCGCCAAGAGCTTCACTGTCCTGCGGCCCTATGGACGGTTCATCGAGATCGGCAAGCGCGATATCTATGAGAACAATAGGATTGAGCTGCGGCCTTTTCGCAACAATCTGTCGTTCTCAGCGGTGGATATGGACAAGCTCTGCGCGGAAAGGCCGGATTACATCCGGACATTGATGTGCGACACGATCAAGAACTTCGGCAGTGGGCCGTTCCGCCCGCTGTCCTATCGTGTCTTTTCGATCGAAGACCTCGCGAGCGCCTTCCGTTACATGGCCCAAGGCAAGCACATCGGCAAGGTGGTAATCTCGATGACGAACGCCGAAGTAGTAGTGACACCTCCGCGGCAGAAAAAAATCTCATTCCGAGCAAACGGCACCTATCTGATTACAGGCGGCTTGGGAGGCTTTGGGTTGGCCGCGGCGCAGTGGATGGTGGAGCATGGGGCGCGTCACCTCGTACTTTGCGGGCGCAGCGGAGCCTCACCGCAAGCGCAGACTATGATCGACCGCATCACCCAATCAGGTGTCGAAGTTGTGGTGGCCAAGGCTGATGTTACCCGGGAGCAGGACGTTGCCGTGGTGCTGGCAAATATCGCCCACTCCATGCCTCCCTTGTGCGGTGTCATTCATGCAGCCATGGTTCTGGACGACGCACTCCTGCATCAACTCGATGACCATCGCATGCGGACCGCTATGTCACCCAAGGTGACTGGCGCGTGGATTCTTCACACCCAAACGCTGCATCTGCCACTGGACATATTCGTCATGTTTTCCTCGGTCAGTTCGGTGATCGGTACCCCGCGGCAGGGCAATTATGCGGCCGGGAACGCTTTTCTCGATGCTCTGGCGCACCATCGGCGAGCCCTTGGATTGCCCTCTTTGAGCATCAACTGGGGCGTGGTTGGCGGTGCTGGCTACGTGGCTCAAAACGCGGACATCGGACAGAAACTCGATCAATTCGGGGTCAAGTCGCTGCCGGTCCAGCAGCTGCTGAACATACTGGGCGTGTTGCTGCAAGAAAAAGTCGTCCAGGTCGTGGTCGGTCATCTGAACTGGCAGCAACTAGCCAAGATGCACTTGATTGGCAACTCGCCTCGTTTCATGTACTTGGTGAGTCCGGTCCTCACTGACGACGTCGGCGGAGCCGGCATACTGCTGATCGATGCGCTGATGGCCGTTGAACCTTCGGAGCACCAGAAATTCCTGGAAAAGCACATTCGCGAGCAACTGGCCCGTGTGCTTGGCACTTCGCCGACGAAAGTGGATGTGGACAAATCGCTCATCCAACTGGGGCTGGATTCGCTCATGGCGGTTGAGATCGGCAACCGGATGCAGTCCGAACTGGGTGTCTCCATTCCACTGGTAAAATTCATGGAAGGTCTCACTACCGCCGGGATGGCACAGTATTTGACCGAACAACTGGCGGACGATCACGTGGCTGGTGCGGCTCCGCGCACGAACATGCCGGCAACCAACCCGCCTGCGTCGGCAGAATCGGCGGGTGGCAAGGTCGCGGGTTCCGGTACCTCGGATCGCCCCATTGAACCCATAATCGATCCCACGAAAGTCGAGGACACCAAAGACGATACCTCTGCGCAATCTGAAGGAGTCGGAAGAATGAGAGCCCTCGTCGACGGCCTGTCAGATGACGAGGCGGACGCTCTCCTGCGGCGCTTGGCGGAAGAAGTGGCTGAAGATGACGGGGAACGCGGCAGATGAAAGTTGACGAGAACCTTTCCTCTGGAGAAAAACGTACTCTCCTCGCCATGTTGCTGGAGAAACGGGTACGGAAGCGGGCGCCTGTCCTCGCGCCAGAATCGGGACGCGCCCAGGGCCTCAAAAGGTTCGCCACGTCATCGTCGGAGATGAGAGAGGAGGTGGTGCTGGACCCTTCAATCCGCTTTGATGCCCCACTGACGCAAAGGGTGGCGAAACCAGCCGGCATCTTGCTCACGGGAGCCACCGGTTTTCTCGGCGCTTTTCTGCTGGACGAACTGTTGAAGCGGACGGACGCGAAGATCTATTGTCTGGTTCGATGTCCCGACCTCGAGACGGGCCGCCAGCGGATCCAGGCGACGCTCGCGAAGTATCTTTCGCGGAACGGTTGGAATAATCCGCGCATCATCCCGGTGGCCGGGGACCTGACGCAATCGTTGTTCGGCCTGTCCACTCGTGAGTTCGAGAAGTTGGCGGAGGCAGTAGATTGCGTGTACCACAACGGCGCGCTGGTGAAACTCTGTTACAACTACGAGCTACTGAAACCCACCAATGTGCTCGGCACGCAAGAGGTGATTCGTTTAGCTAGCTTGGGCCGGTTGAAGCCGCTACACTACATTTCCACCGTCGCGGCATGCCCGCTTAAGGATAGTTCAGAGGTCCAGATCGTTCGCGAAACGGAACTGGATTTCGATGGGATGCTGTACGGGGGTTACTGCCAAAGCAAGTGGGTGGCCGAGCAAATGGTCATCGCCGCACGTGCGCGAGGCCTGCCCGTTGGCCTGTATCGACCGGGCATCATCACGGGTCACAGCCAAACGGGTGCCTGCAATACCGCCGACGCGACGTGGCGGATGATCAAAGTGATCGTAGAGACCGGTGTCTTCTCCGAGATCGAAGGGGCCATGGACATGACTCCAGTGGACTACGTGAGCAAGGCAATCGTGCATATGGCCTGCTCAGGACGCGCTATCGGCCAAACCTACCATCTCGTGAATCCCAAGCCGATGAGTTTGAAGAATTTCGGCACTTGGCTGCGGAACTATGGGTATCCCTTCCGCCGCATTCCCTATGAAGCTTGGCGCGCGGAGATGCTCGCTCTGGCGGCGCGTCCCGACAAGGAATTACTGTCCTCCTTCATCATGCCGTTCTTAAATACCGAAGCTTCCAACAAGATGCCTGGGTGGCTAATAAAGATGAAGTTGCCCAGTTCTCGAAGCGGCGTGGATCAAGTGCTCAGTACCGTTGGCGCCAGGTACGGCACTCAGGTTCAATGGGATTGTAGGAATGCGCTACAGGGTCTCGTCGGGACAGATATCGTTTGCCCTCCGATCGACGACAGGTTGTTAAACATTTATTTCTCTTACCTGATTCGAACCGGCTATCTGCATCCCCCCACCCAATAACTCGGTACCATGAGATAACTATGTCGCACGTCTTCGGCAGGTACTGACCGGTTCGCAATCCTTGGAGCAAACTGCGCGGCGACGGTTGCCGCATTACCTTCCCGGTCGCACCCAACCTCAAGAACATCTTCTCCGCGAAGTTTGATCGCGCCGATTACCTCGTATAAAAGGCGCGCAGAATTCCTGTTCCAGGCGTAAGGCGGAGGCTCCATTTTGGCATGCCGGCGATCGTTGTTGGGGACATAACCATAGTTCAGAAAAAAGGCAAAAGCCGTTGCGCCTGCTTGTTCCAAGGACGCATCGATCGCGGTGTAATGTTATTGGGCGCCTTTTTTGTCGGATCAGAAGCCCCCGATTCCTCGAGGAAGATTGGAAAAGAAGAAATTTAGAAAACTCGGGAACACGCGGCGCAAGAAAGACCCTGCGCGACATCGAGCCGCCCTTTGCACATCGGGCAGGCCAGCTTCTCGAGGAAAGAGGCGGAAAGGAATTTCTTTTTCGCCGTTCACACCCGGACTGCTTTCGCCGCGCGAAGTCATTCCAAGTGCGACAGCCCTTTGCGGTTCTCGTATGCGAAGCTGCCGCGTACAGCTTAACGAGAATCCGTAGGGATCAGCCTTGCTAATGCCTGAGGCTGCGGCCACCCGCCAGTTACTTTGCAACCGCAGCGGTGTCTTTTTTCTTATAGTCAGGAATGGAAAACTTCAAATTTTCGTGACAGAACTTTTTCCACTCGTCCGTCAAAGTGTCGAAAACGATGTTTTCATCTTTAAAAATGCCATCAGTGACAATATACGAGTCGTGGAGGTACAGGATATCATTGTCTTCTATTTTGGTCCGATCAAACACGACTTCCTTCCCGTCCTCCATCTTTTTCCCTTTTCGGAGATTTGTGGTCTTTTCGGTCCAGCCTGGGAACGCTCGAAAATTGTTCGCCAGATATGCCTTACAATATGCGCTGTTTTGTGCCATAGTTTTGTATACTAAAACTATTGGGCATGATAACGCAAGGCTCGGAAGAAGGCAAATAAAAAAATCCCACCTATGTATGTAGCCCGGATCCTCAGTACGCTGGGGCGTAAATACGATGATGTATTTTTGCAGTCAAGCACCAGAGCGGTGGGTGTCGGACGGAGGGCGGGGTCATTTCATCTGGATAGTTCGCGGGGCGGCACCCTGTCGGAAAAGCGGGATGGATCGTGACCTCCTTTATCACCTTGCCGAGAAATGTTTAATTTGAGGCAACTCGAAGCTCAAGCTTGACAAAATTTACCATTTGACTTGAGGTTACTAGATAATAGATTGCAGCAAATGAACGCGAGCCAAAACCAATTCTCCATTACCGTGCCAGGTTGAACTGGCTACAGATAGGCTTCGTCACGTCATGACTATTTCTTCACCTGTCAGAATTTTTCGGAGGAAACGATGACCAAGTTCCCGTCAAAAATGAGAAGCGATCCAGGTTTAGCCTGGACTCGAATAATGTCCGCATTGATTGGCGTACGGGCTGCTAGGCTTGAGGTCTCCAGCAAGTGCCAGCTCAAGTGTCCCTTGTGCCCAACAGGAATGGGCCTGAATCGCAAAGGCACGATTGGGTGGGGTTTTTTGACGGCTGACAACTTCAAGAAGTTCCTCACCCTGAATCCCAAGGTGCGATGGATTGAGCTGTCGAACTACGGAGAGATGTTCCTAAATCCTGAGTTAGCGGCGATATTGTGCATCGCTAGTCAATCCAGCATTCAAGTTTCTGCTTGGAATGGAGTCAATCTTAACAACGCAACCCCAGATGCCTTGGAAACGGTGGTCAAGTACAAGCTCAGGGGCATGACACTTTCAATAGATGGGGCCAGCCAGGAAACCTATTCAATTTATCGTGTGGGTGGGGATTTTGCACGGGTAATCGAGAATGTACGGATCCTCAATCAGTTTAAGAAGCAGTACAAAACATCATTCCCATTTCTTCGATGGCAGTTTGTCGTGTTTGGTCACAATGAGCACGAGTTGGAAAAGGCGCGAAAAATGGCGCAAGAGCTCGGAGTGTCGTTCTATCCGAAAATGAATTGGGATTTGAGATATTCACCCCTACGAAACCTTGATAAGATTAGTGAGAACGTGGGCAGAGATCTGCGATCAAGTGTGAAAATCCTACAGCAGAGAGACAAAGACAACGCATATCTCTGTGGTCAGCTATGGACGATGCCCCAAGTGAATTGGGACGGTAAGCTCCTAGGGTGCTGCGTTAACATCTGGGGGGACTACGGCAATGCGTTTGAGAAACCATTGCAATTACTGCTGAAAAGCAAGCGGTACGCATACGCCAAGGCGATGCTGCTCGGGAAGAAGGCCCCTTCGACAGATGTCCCTTGCGGGCATTGCCACGACTTTAGAAGGAGCGCCGGAATATAGATGGTTTATAGCAACAGGCTCCCTGGGAAACCATTACCGCGAGAGCGTCAAAAAGCAAATTCCTATCAGTCTCTTTATATGTAGTCCGGATCCTTAGTTCTTTGGGAGCAGGTCACTCTGACTGCGGAAGGATTTCTCTGAAAGCAACATTCGCATGATTGACTTCAATCTTCGATGTGTCTTTTCCATTTAGCGATTGGAGTGTCCAGTAACGTCGATAAAGCTCATTGGAACCATAGAGAACGTCATGCGTGCCGCTTCCGACGACGGTGCCGCGCTCCATTACGAGAATCCGATTTGCTTGGCGGGCCGTGATAAGTCGATGGGCGATGACTAAAGTGGTCCGTCCTTTCATTAGTTTGGACAGCGCCTGCCTCACCTTTTCTTCCGAATCCGCATCAAGAGAACTGGTGACTTCGTCCAGTAGAAGAATCGGCGGGTTGATAATAAACGCCCGGGCAATGGCAATTCGTTGTCGTTGGCCAGTTGAGAGCTTCACGCCACGTTCTCCCACAAATTCGTCATATCGCTTGGGAAGCCGTTCAATGAACTCGTCCGCGCCCGCGGCAACCGCGGCGGCTTGCACCTCTTCCGGAGTAGCCTCCGGTTTGAAATAACTGATGTTATCCGCCACGGTTCCGCTAAATAAGAAAATGTCCTGTGGCACGACGCCAATGGCCCGGCGCATGTCTTTCAGCCTGATTGACCTGAGGTCTCTTCCATCGATACTGATTGTTCCCTCCGTTGGATCGTAAAATCGAAGCAGTAGTGAAAACAACGTGCTTTTGCCAGCTCCACTGGGGCCGACAAGACCCACCATTTCATGCGCCTGAATTTCGATATGGACTCCTTTAAGTGCGAGGCGATCTTTTTGAAGGGGATAGCGAAAACTGACGTCATGGAACGTGATCGCTCCTTTCGAGATGGACGCTGGCGCGGCATCCACAGGGTCTTTAATTGAAGATTGAGTTTCGAGGATTTCAAAAATCCGTACACTGGCCCCGACCATGCTTTGATAATTCGTGTACATCCCGCCAAACCCTCCCACAATTCCCCCCAGTGTGCCGCTTAACAACATGAAGGAGACGAGTTGGCCGGGGCTCAGTTCATGCCGGATTATCAGGTAGCCACCGTACCACAAAACCAGCACAGTAGAAGTGAGTTGGATGGTGCTTATCAAGGCTCCAGCGCTGCTTCCCCAACGGATGTTCTTAAGCTGAAGCCCCAATAGAGTCCCTAGCTTGTCGAAGTAACGGTTTGTTTCGCGAAACTCACGGCCGGCGGATCGGACTGTTCGAATGCCATTGATCGTCTCCTCGGCAAAAGCAGTCGAATTCGCAAGTGCATCCTGTTGTTCGGTCGAGAGGTCGCGTATCACTCGTCCGATTACAATAGATACCAGCGCAGCTGACGGTATGATTAAAAGTGACAGCATGGCCAACTTGAAATGAATGAGAAACAACATGGTGACTATGCAGAAAAACGATATTACCGCCGGTATTGCGGCCGGAATTGTTCCGGTCAAAAATCCCTGGACCACGTAAAGATCGGAACCGATGCGGGAGAGAAGTTCTCCCGTCCGCAGAGAATCATGGAAATCCTGAGACAGCCGGATGGCATGACTGAACAGGCTCGAGCGCAAATCACGCAACAGATGCACGCCGGCTGAGTTGAGCAGATAGTTGGAACTATAGGAGAGCACAGCCAAAATGCCGCATAATCCTAAAAACAACAGGACCACATGCCGGAGATGAGCCAAACCACCCGCGAGCAGGGCTGCGTCAATCACCTGGCCCGTCAACAGCGGAAGCAAAAGTCCGATTGGCGCACTGATGCTCGTCAAGACCGTAGCCGTAACCAGCCTCCCTGAATAAGGGCGCATGAATTCCCATAATTTTTTCCGCTTGAACCTCGTTACTCTTGGTCGAGGAGTATTACTCATATCATGTGTTGGTGATATTCTCGCTCACAAATCAAGTCAAGCGGATATCAAGAGTAGCTCCTGAATTTTGAGCGTACGATTCGATGAAGTGTGACAATTTGGAAAAGAAAAGTGTCCATGACATGCTGCCAGATGCGTTTGGCAAACTCAGGATCGCTGTGCTGCAAAATAAACCTGGGCGATTTGCAGATTCAGCACCGGCTGACGTTCGGCTTAGTTCTTGGCTTCGACAATCTGACGGGCTTCATCTTCGCTGCCGGTGCGCAAGCTGGTGCGTTTGCCAGTGGTGGTGTCCACGCAATAATACTTTCCACCGCGAATGCTGCGACAAGTTAAGCGATAACGTGTTTTCATAATTTCACGCAATCGCAAGGATAACCGAAACCGATCCCGAAGAGTTAGCGGGCAAGCGGAGTGTTACCGCCCGTTACGGTAGTTTCTTACGGAGCAGGAAAATTGGTGTCCGTTTTGGACTCCCTTCCTCCTAACCTGTTGCTGCACCCACAGTTGAGTTTGGAGGCGAAGGTCGGAATCGTCTGGCTTCGCCGATTCAGTTGCCAACAAAATAGAGGTTTTTGTTGGGATTTCAAGCAAAATTCGTTTTAACTCGCCACTATTTTTTCTAACTCTTTCACCACTTTTACTGACAGTTTTCACTTGTCCGACCAAAGGGGGTTGGGTAGGGATGGTTTTGTTCTTGTGAACGTTCCAACTCAAAAGATGATGCTCGTCTTCAGCGTGCTGCTCTGCACTTTTGTTGCCTTGGTGCATGGCCAGACCAACTCCCGTTCCGGATGGTTCTGGGTAGCTGATGCCCAAGAACGTGGTCGGGGCCTGCCACCCGGTGTGTCACGCACCGTGGATACGAACGGCAACGTGGAATATATTGACCACCACTACACCACCCCGGCCTATCAAGACGAGGCCTTTCGGTTGATGATCCTGGAAGCCAACCAGGCGGCGCAAGCGTTGCAACTGAAAGAAGACCTGCCCATCACACGGTCAAGAATTGACGGAGCGAGAATCAGCCCGTTCGGTTTCTTTTATCGTGAGGGACTAATGGGTTACGTTGCCACCACCAATTACAGCTACCGGGTTTTGGCGGCTGGCAAACTTGACCACATTGAAATCGACCATAGCTACGAAGTCTGGCGTGCCCTTCAGGATTCACTGCTTCCCGAGGATCAGGTGGACAACCAAGCCGCGTATCAACTCGCCACGCAATGGCTCGCGTCACTTTCGGTGGATGTCAAAGCTCTGAATCGCGACTGCCAACTGACCGTCGCCTCCAGTCCCATCCTCAACTATGTGGGCAGTGGTAAAGAGCCGACCCGGCGGATGTTTGCTCCAACCTACGATGTGATGTGGAAATCATCAAACGGTTGGCCCGCCGCTGGTGTGCAACTGTATTTGCCCGACAAGCTGTTGATCCAATTGTCCATTGATGACCCCAGATACAACCTCCGACCACCGATAGTATTCACCAACTTGGCGGCACTCTTTCCCGGTCAAGCGGTGATCAAAACGAATTATCCGGTCACGCCGAGCGTCATCGTAGCTGTCCCTCCCGTCGCCACGGAAGTTACGTTCGTCACCGATTCCAACCAGCCCGAGCCGGTTTTCCATGACCTTTCCTTGAGCCGCTGGATCCAGACCCAGACCAGGTTGAATACTAACCATTTGGCTCTTTCCCAACTGATGACCTTGAAGCCAGTCTCCGGTCCGGATGAATGGGGCGTGGTCACATTTGAATTGCCAGTTCGTTTTAATGCCCTCCACTCCGATAAGCTTTTCCACAGCGGTGGCATCGATCTCGGCACTTTTAGCACCAATGGAGATTTCATCGATTTCACTTTGTCCGATTTCAAACAAGCTCCAGATGGAAATAGCCGGCTCTCTTGGAACATCAATTGGGACTCGCCCGGCTGGCACAAAGTCCGCGCCCGGATGATGTATGAGCAAGGCGTAGATGATTCATTCACCTTGATCGGCCCGCCTTTGTCTTACTATTCCAGCAACGCGTGCCGGTTCTATGAAGGCTCCACTCTATTAAACTCAGAGGGCGCCAATCTTTATGCCAAACTTCGGGAACCTGCCGCCAAATTCCGCGTCAAAGTTACAAGTCTCCAAGGCCGTCTCGTCAACGATATCTCAGGCAGCACCACCAACGGCGAGATCAATCTTGCCTGGGACCTGACCGGACTTGACGGCAAAAAATACACCAACAACTCCTTCATCGGTTCGTTCTACGTAACTTATCCTGGCGACACCCGCACCAACGCCCCCGCCAAAGCGCGCTTCTGCAAAATCGGCACCTCTGGTGATTAAGATTTCTGAAGACAAACCGCCCGGGAGACGAGGATTCCCGACACAAGTAGACAGCAACGGTCGGTTTGAATAGTTTTGATTTTATCAGCTGAAGTAAGGTTTGGAGGCGGAGGTCGGAATCGGCGAATTTCCCCGCGATTGCGAAGTCAATATGCCTGATTTTATTGGGAAATCAAGCCTAATCGTCCTAACCAATTTATACCCTTTTTAACTCGTTTGGTGTCCGTTTTGGTGTCCGTTTCTACCGAACTCATTGCTTCTCGATCAATTTGCCGAATTACCGTTTCGTTTGAGTGATTGCATTATTTGGGAAAACCGGTCTCCCAGAATCTGTTTCATGCGTGGCGTGTTAAGAAGTTTGACAAGTAGTTCGTTGGAACAAACTTGGTGTTGGGAAAAGCCACGGATTCTCCTCCTGATCAACCCCTGCCTTCAGCAGCACCTCGACCATGCTGTGGAAACCAGATTCGACCGCCACGCGAAGGGGAGAAAACCAATAGGGTTTTGGCGGGACTGTTCGCTTGCCTTCTTCAATCCATTTTTGGACATCAAAAAGCCTGCCAGCCCGAACTAAGGCCATCAGTTGCTTAATATCATCTGGAAGTGGCGGGCGAGCTTTCATATGACGCACTTTCAGCGGACGGACGCTTTGCCTCTTGGCTGCAATTCGCGCCGGACGGAACTTGAAGTGGTTGGTTACTTGTGCGGGGTAATGTTTTCCTCGCATTTCTGGGGGGGGCACGGCAGGGGCGGCGGCAGTTTTCTTTTAGGCGCAATTACAAGGCGTCGGTGAATTCTTCCGGCGAGACACCCGCCATTTTTAGCGCACTCCGCAGAGTGCCAAGCGCAACCTCCCGGTGCATAGGGATGACGCAGCCGCGCTCGCCTTGTGGTGTGACTTTCTTGAGGACGACATGGCTACCGCGCTGGCGATCAACGAAGAATCCGAGTCGTTTCAAAGCTTTCACCGCCTCGGTGCCTGACACGATGGGCAGTTTAGCCATGTGCCAGTTCAAAAGTGTGGATCGCCGCTGATTTCTTGACGGCGTGCGGGAATGATTCGAGGTAAAGGTCGGTGGCCTCTTGCAAGTTGGCAAGAGCCTCCTCCTCGGTGTGACCTTGGCTGGCAGTGCCGATTTCGGGACACTCGGCCACAAGCCAGTCGGTCTCCGAATCAGGGTAAATGATCGCGGTCAATTTCATGTCAATACACTATCATTTTTCGCGGGTAAGGCAATGGCGCAAATGATTGGCGAGCGCGTCACACGTTATCCGCCGAAAAACCTGTCGCGGACTCCGAAAGAACCGTCCGGTGAACTCCAAAAAAAACTGTCGCGGACGCCGAAAAACCGCCGTTAATCGCAGTTTTTTCCGTGGAAATCCACACAGATGTTCATCCTGAAACCGTCCCCACATTCGCTCGGCCTGTTGCTATTTTTACCCCAGCCATTTTCACGTTGGCTCTAACAATACCCACATTCGCTCCAACTGGTTACATTTTCACTCTAGCCGTTCTCAAATTTACTCCACCTGCATGTGTTTTTACTCTAATCGCGCCAAAACCCGCTTCAACCGCTTCCGTTTTCGCTTCGCCTTTGAAAACATTCGCTCCACCAATGAGCACTTTAGCTCTAGCTGTGTGTAAATTGACTTTAACCTTGCCCATTTTGCCTTGTCCGTCGTCCGCCCCCGAAAAACGCCGCTGTTTCGCGGAGTAACCGCGCTGTCTCGCCGAAAAATCACCGGCGCGTCTCCGAAAAATCGCCGGTCTCCGCTGAAAGACCGCCGGTGCGCTGCTGAAAAATCGCCGAGACACGCCGAAAATTCCGCGAAACCATGCCCCGGCTCCGGCGGGAACAACCTGAAAAATTTACAGTGTAGAACCGAAAAAACGCCCGCGCCGCCGGAAAGACGGCGGCTTATGACGCACTTTCAGCGGACGGACGCGGATATCCGCGCGGAATTTGGCGGAATGCGGCGGTTTCCGCTAGTTTCCGGTAACTTACACCGCTGCGAACCGGGAAAATTCAGCGGGAAATCGCGCCTGCCGCCGCCGAAAGATCGCCGATGCTCCGCCGAAAAACCACTGCCCGCAGCGCACAACTCTGAAAAATCCCACGTCCCGGCATTTTCCATCCAGTGCCGCAATTATTCGCCGCACTTGCGTTTTGATTGAAAGATGGACACGAGCTTTTTCGCCGTAAAGCCAAGCGCGTAAATAATTCCCAATAGCACCACATCAGTCGGACTGACGGGACAATCCCATTGGTAGGCAATCCAAAATCCAACGAATGCCGATACGCCGCCAATCAGCGAGGCAAGAATTACAAACTGGCGCATGTTTTTTGCGAACAAATGCGCCGTCAGCGCGGGAATTAGCAGGAAGCCGAATGAAATCAGCGAGCCGACACTTAACACAGCCATCGAAACGGTCAGGCCGATGAGCAAATACAGCAGCACGTCCCAAAACAAAACTTTTTTGCCGAGTGTAACAGCCATCGCACGGTCGAATGACGCCAGCAATAGTTCCTTTTGAAACAGTCCGAGCACCACGAGCACGACGGCAAGCGTCGCCGCCGTCAGCGTAAGATCGAAATTGGAAATGGTGATGATTTCGCCTTTCAACAAATCCAGCCAGCCGACTTCGGCGTAACGATTTTTCGACAGCAACAAAATGCTCAACGCAGCGGCGACGACATACGCCGCACCGAGCCGTCCTTCGGGATGGCCGCGCCCGCGCCGTTCGAGAAACGCGAGAATCAAAATTGCCGCGAGCGAAAAAATGGTTGAACCGGCAAAGGCAAGGAGATGCTCATTGTGCGCAGCGTATTCAGGTTGCATTGCGCCAAGCCACATTGGAATGGACAGCGCGACGGCGATGCCAGTGGATGAAATTTGCGGCAGCGCAACGCCCATGAACACGAGCCGCCGCAGCACAAGGAATACGCCTACGAGTGGACAGGTGAAGCCGATAAGCACGCTAGTATAAACCGAATTGCGCAGTAGAAAATCGGGCGAGAGGATTTGTTTGAGCGATTCCATTTAGCCAATCTCCATTTCAAAAATTTCCGCCATGCGCTCGCGCGAGAGCAATTCCGTCACTGCGCCGCACAACACCTTGCCTTGATGCAGCCAGATTGCTTGCTGCGCGTGCTTGCGAACGAGCGGTAAATCGTGCGTGATGAGTAGAATTGTCAGTTTCCGTTTCGCGTGGATTTGCGAAATGAATTCGAGCAATGCGTGCGTGGCAGTGGCATCCACACCGGCAGTCGGCTCATCGAGAGCGAGCACGTCGGGTTTAGTCGCTAACGCGCGGGCGATGAGGACACGTTGTTTTTGCCCGCCGGAAAGTTCGGAGAATTTTTTGCGGGCAAATTCTTCCGAGCCGGTCGCGCGCAAACATTCTCGGACGAATTCGCGTTCGTTTTGTGGAACAAAACGGCCAGTGCCAATGCGTCCATAAACGCCCATGAGCGCGACTTCAAATCCAGTCAGCAAAAAGAGTGGATCAAATTCGATTGCTTGCGGCACGTAACCGAAGACGGCAGGCGCAGCGATTTGAATTTTCCCGCCGATTGGCGGTAGAAGTCCGAGCAATGTTTTGAGCAATGTGGATTTTCCCGAACCATTCGCACCGAGAATTGCCGTGAAACTTCCCCGCGCAATGGAAAGTGAAATGCCGGACAACACCGGCTGTCGGTCGTAACCGATGGTCAGGTTGTCCAGCGTAATGAATGGTTTGGTCATTTTTTCATCGCGTCCACGAGCGAGTGGACGATGTAATCCATTTCATCGATGTAAGTTTCCGTATGCGGCACGCCACCGGGCATGATGGGCAATTTCACGAGCGTCGCTCCGGTCTGTTTGGCGATGAGTGCAGGAACTTTTTCTGGAAATTGCGGCTCGCGCACGACAATCGGAATGTGTTCGGCTTTAATTTCTGCAATCAAGCCTGTGATGTGTCGCGGCGTTGGATCAACGCCCGGTTTGAGTTCAATCGTGCCGAAATACTCCATGCCGAAGCGTTTGACGAAATAAACCCAGTGGTTGTGATACGAAACGAATTTCACGCCTTTAAGCGGTGCGGCTTCCTTTTGCCACTCGGCGATTTTGGCATCGAGCTTGGCAAGATAGGCGTTGCGATTGCGAGTGAAGTCAGCTTCATACTGCGGTGCGGCGGCAACCAGCGCGTTATAGATATTTTGAATCGCCGTTTTCGCCAGCACCGGGTCGAGCATATAATGCGGATTGCCGTAGGGATGCACGTCGCCCTCGGAATGATCGGTGGATTTCGGAACTTCCATCGGCGCGATGCCTTGCGAACAATCCACGTAACCCAGTTTTCCATTTTGGATGCGCGGATTTTTGCTCGCTTCGAGCAACGCGGGCAAAAAGGCGTGTTCGCAATCGAAGCCGACGAGCACGACCAAATCGGCGCGATTCAACAACGGAACAAAGCTCGGCTTCATCGGCACGCCGTGCGTGTCTTCGATTCCAGTCGCAAGGCTGAAAACGTCAACATGGTTGCCGCCAACTTGCCGCGTGAAGTCCGCGAGATCAGTGAGCGTGGCGACGACGCGGATTTTTTCAGCGTGAAGCGGTTGTGCCGCAAGTGCCACTGCGGTCGTAGCGGCAAGAGTAATCAAACGGAATAATTTCAATTTCATAAAACAATTTTCCCTTTCAAAGTTTAGCGTTGTTGCCAGCCGTGTGAGTGTGCACCGATGATCCACGTCCATTGCAGATAGATGGCGTCATCCGGGTGCAGACCGGACAGTGCGTTGTGGTCGGTATGGGTGTATTGCAGCCGAAGTTGATTCCAGTGGCTCAATGCAAACGTGATGAATGGCGAATACGCGTAGGTTTCGTCGCTGTGATTTTGGGGGCTTTGCACATAATCAAAGAGGAAGCCCGCGCTCCATTGCCGACTCCATTTGTAATTCACGTAGGAATACAAACCGAGCGAGCCGACATTTTCGGAGAATTCGTCGCCGGACGATGTTGGCGTGGCGCTCGCAAGGCTTCCGTCTGGATCAGCAAGGTAACGGTTGTCGCTGTAAAACACTTCTGTTCCCCACGTGAAACTGCGGAACTGATTATTCTGGAGCGGCACGTAGCTCAATTTAAAGTCAATGCCACCGAGACGACGTTCGCGCTCGGTCATTGGATTGCCGTTGGAATCCATGAACGCATTGAAGCCGCCGCGATCCTGTTCTTTCGGATTCCATAATCCAGAAACCCCGGCTTCAAGCTGCCAGTCTGGTGTCACATCCCAATAACTTGAAAGCCGTCCCCAGAAATTCAATCCGCCAAATGGCCGGTAAGTTCCGGGATTGTCCGGGTTTGGACTGTCCGCGCCAAAATGATCGCCGACGCCGACGGTCACGCTGACGTAATGCGGAATCGGTGGAAGCCAATTCAACTGCAAACCATCGGATTGCGATTCACCGCCGATGTATTCATCAAGGACAAGCGGACGATTCACAAACGGCAATTCGTGATCGTGAATATAAGCCAGTCGCCCGAACTCACCGAAAAATCTTCCGGCTTTTAATTCCAGATTTCCCGGCAACGAGGTCGTTTGCAGCGCGGCTTCTTCCACGCCCAACGTGGCTTGACCTGTTGAATCTGCTGAACCGTTAATGACCGCGTAACCCTTCGCAAACGGATCAACCGACGCGGCGACGTTCAATTCAATCGAGCGTTGCCACACGTCGAAGCCACCGGGTCGGTCACTGCCAGTTTCATCTGAGCCTTTGCTGCGATACGAAAAAATCGTTTCGCCTACCAGACCGATGGACGGATTGAATTCGCTCATCAGCGTCTTTTTCTGCGCTTCAGAAACACTTTCTACTTTGTCATTCAATTCCTTCAACTGCTCCGGCGTCACGGTATTTGTTGACGCGGCGGCCACATATTGAGTCGCCGTTTGATTTTGTTGCAACGTTTCGACCTGCTTTTGCAGCCCCTCGATTTGTTGGCGCTGTTCATTTTCAGTTTTCTCAAAATTTTCCTGCATCTGCCGCAGTTGTTGTTTCAACTGCTCCACTGCATTTGTCTCCTGCGCTTGAGCAACAACCGCGCACAAGCAAAGGGCGGAAGACAGCCCTAAAAAAATCTTCAATTTCATATTTTTTCCTCAACTTGAACGCCACACGCCAAGCGCGTGCGTTCCTCAAATGGAATTACTGCAAACAAAATCCGTTCAGCCAAAACCGAACGGCCTAAACTGTTGAAGAAATGACTGCGGGAGGAGCACGGCCTTGCGGAAGATTTTCAATGGCCGTGCTGAAAGTGAAAAATTCAACTTGCGAAGTTGCTTCAATCGAAATCGTCGGCGTGACAACCGGAATATCGCAAGTTGTTGATTCAACCTGCCCGTGCATGAACATCGTGACGGCGCAATGATGGTCGTGCTCGTCCGCGTCCTTGTGAATCAGCTCATGCAGCGCGGGACACGCCACCATCGCGTTGAGCAATAAGACCAACCCCACCAGCAAGACGGCCAAGGCCGACATGCCGAACCGATGAAAATGGCTTCCTCTATATTGCAAACCGTTTGCAATATAGCAAACTGCGCGCCGCCGTCAAGGGCTTGTTTTGAGAATCAGTAACGGATTACTTTTCAAAACCACCCTTGCCGAAGGTCGCCAAACTCGGCCAAAATCCATCGCATGAAAAAGAAATCACTCACCCTTAAAGAGCTTGAAGAGACTTGGTGGTGGAACCGAGAGGAAATCCGCCGTGACGGTGTAAGAGGGGTTGACTGGCCTATGGTTGAAGAAGCCGCGCGCAATTACGAACTCATGCGCCGTTCCCAAAAGGGGAAACAATTCACCCAAACTTATTTGGAATTGTGCCGCGAGGGGAAAACCATTGTCCACACGCTTTGGGTGAATTGGAAACAATCGCCTTACAGATTTGCAACTAATCGCAGCCAATTTCAAGAAGTCGGATGGACGCCCGTTTATGAACACCAAAACACCCAATGGAATTTGCGGTTGCCCGATAAAAAACTGACAGATGAATTCCTAAGACAAATCAGGGTATTGCGAGAGATTCAAAAAATTCCCACTCCACGCCGCAATAAAGGCGAAAAACACAGTGGCGTTTCATGGAAACTCATTGAGGTTTTAGACCTCAAACAAAATCACATTGAAAAGCTTTCTGACAGTGAACGTCATACGGCCAGCGTTGCTAAACGTCAGGCCGAAAAATACTTCATCGAATACGAACACGCTTTAGCAAAGCGGCATGAAGGAAGCCAAAAACCCGCTTCTGACATTGAAAATGAGGATGATTCTGACGAAAACGGATCAAATTCAGCGAGTTCTTTATTCTGAAAATACACGGCTCGGTTTGATGCTTGGAAAAAGGAGGAGAAATGGGTTTATAGGTGGGCAGTATGCCTACAATACATGAAACGGATGAAACGCCCGGCCTTCCACGGCTGGCTTTCTCAATGCAGGAAACAGCCGACATTCTCGGCGTTTCTTACGTGACAGTTCACCGCTGGCTCAAATGCGGGTTGCTTCGTAGTTCATCGGCCTTAGGCCGTAAACTTATTCCCCTTGCCGAAATCGAAAGGTTCCTAAAAGACACGCTGGAATAAAAACAATCAGATGAACCCTGAGCGCAAAGAATTTTTGAACGTGATACGGATGCCGCCCGCCCGCGTGCTTGCGGAAGAGGCGGCGTGGTATCTCGGCTTCATGCCGCATGACATTCCCGTTCTTGTCAGTGCCGGGTTGCTCAAACCTTTGGGACACCCGCCAGCCAGCGGCACGAAGTTCTTTGCCACGGCCACGCTCTTAAAGTTGCGTGACGATATCAACTGGCTGGCACGCGCTTCAGATGTCATTGTCCGGCACTGGCAAAAGAAAAATGCCGCCAAGAAAAATCGTCTGACGGAAAGTTTGGTTGACGCAAATTAATGGCTGGCTGGGATTCAATTTGATATACGAACCAGCCGTCGTATAATCACAGTTAGGCCACTCGATTTACACACCACACCACAATCATTATGAAAATGTTAATTATGACACTGCTGACAGTTAGCTCGTTAAGTTGGAGCAGCCTCGCCTACTGCGGCGAGATCCATGACGCGGCTGCGGACGGCAACTTGGAAAAAGTTAGATTGCTGATAAAAGACAAGCCTGATTTAGTTTTCAGCAAGGACACCAATGGCCTGACTGCGTTGCATTGGGCGGTAAATCGGGATCACAAGGAAGTGCTAGAATTCCTTTTAGCCAACAAAGCTGATGTTAATGCCAAGGTCAAGGACGGCGGGACAGCCTTGCACATGGCGGTCGGCAATAGTAACAAGTATCTGGCGGCTTTGTTACTGGCTAACAAAGCTGATGTTAATGCCGCAGATAACAGCGGACATACACCTTTGGGCGGAGCGGCGGTAACTGGCCAAAAAGACATGGTAGAACTGCTGCTGGCCTTCAAAGCTGACATCAAGGATGCGTTGCACCTGGCTGTGATGTTTAAGCATGACGACGTGGCGAGATTGCTGCGTGAGGAAGGCGGCCATGAATGAAATGCAGCAGTGGCCTAATAAGAGGATAGGCTGCACAGCCAGTTTCACAAATTGAACCATTGCAGCATTCACACTGCCGATTCGACCTTCGTTGCTGCCCGTTGTTCGTAATCTTCCAGTGACGGAATTTTCATCAGGGCGCGTTTAGCGTAGGCGCGATGCACCGCCTTGCTGTTGTGCCCCAAAGCCTCCTGCGCGAAGCGTTCCGGGTAGCCGACGGTCTTGGCGCGTTCCGCCCAAGCGTAGCGGTAGCTGTGGAGCGTGACGCCCGTAATGCCAAGCTGACGGCAGCGTTGGCCAAACTCCGTGGCGCGATCACTGGCGCGCACGCTTGCAAGATAAGGGAAAAGCAAACCTTCGCTTGGTAAGTCCTCGAACAAGCGAAGTGCTTCCCGGCCAAGATGAACAATGACGGGGACTCCGGTTTTCTTGCGGAAGAAACTCACCGTGGAATTTGTCCAGTCAATGTCCTCTCCTTTAAGCAAGGCAAGGTCGCCTTGGCTCGCGCCAAGATGCCAGCATAATTGATAAAAGACTTTCCGCTCTCGGTTCACTTCGGCGGTGACAATCCGCTGGTGTTCATCAAGCGTGATGGCGCGTTTCTCCTTGTAGTGGACGGCAGGCCACTGGCGTTTTGGAACGAGTGGCCACGGCAGCCAGTTCATGTCCACACAGAAATTATGCAACCGCCGCAAATAAACGTTGGTGGAAACCTTGCCGGTTTGCAGCACCCTCAATAACAGTTCGCCCTGTGTTTCAATGATGACGTGCGGGAGCAGTGGAGCCAGTGCTTTGTCTTTGGCCACCCGTAGCCAGCGTTCACGGTTGGCGTCCTGTTTGGTATTGGTCAACGCTTCAATGGCGTGCTGCCAAGTGCGCGTGGTGATGCCATTGTCCGTGCCCGCGAGATAGGCTTTTGCGATTTGCAGATTCAGCACCGGCTGGCGTTCGGCTTGGTTTTTGGCTTGGACAATCTGACGGGCTTCGTCCTCGTTGCCGGTGCGTAAGCTAGTGCGTTTGCCGGTGGTGGTGTCCACGCAATAATACTTTCCACCACGAATGCCGCGACAAGTTAAGCGATAACGTGTTTTCATAATTTTCACGCAATCGCAAGGATAACTGAAGCCGATCCCGAAGACCTAAAGAGCAGGCGGAGTGTTACCGCCGGTTACGCTAGGTTCTTACGGAGCAGGAAAATTGGTGTCCGTTTTGGTGTCCGTTTTGGACTCCCTTCCTCCTAACCTGTTGCTGCACTCACAGTTGAGTTTGGAGGCGAGGGTCGGAATCGAACCGACGAATGAGGCTTTTGCAGAGCCCTGCCTTACCACTTGGCTACCCCGCCACCCGAACGGGTGAAACTAATTTCGTTTTGCACCCGAAGCAAGTGCAAGTTTCGCCGCGCAGGTTCAACCGTCAAAACCCAACTCGCACCGCCAATGCCAAAGTTCCTTCGGTTTGAAAATCCCCACCGGCGTGATGATGCCCGTCACCAATTCCGGCGGCGTGACATCGAACCCAGGGTTTCGTGCTCTGCTGGTTGGATTGGCCACGCGAACGTAAATCCGCTTGCCGCCTTTCTGCCTTCTGCCTTCTGCCTTTTGCCTTCCCGCAACTCCCCAAGCGCCGAGCACTTCAGATTCACAGCGTTCTTCGATCGGGATGTCGAAGCCGCGCTTCAGGTTCCAATCAATTGTTGAAAGTGGAATCGCCGCATAAAACGGAATGCCATGACGCTTGGCCAAAACCGCCTTGGTGTAAGTGCCGATTTTATTCGCGACTTCGCCGGTGCGGCCAAGCGTGCGGTCGCTGCCGACGATGATTAAATCAATTTCACCGCGTTGCATCAAATGACCGGCGGCGTTGTCGGCAATGATTTGATGCGAAATTTTCTGCTGCGCCAATTCCCATGCGGTGAGGGTCGCGCCCTGTGAACGCGGTCGCGTTTCGCTGCAGAAGACATGAAATTTTTTGCCCTGCGCCTGGGCGGCATACATCGGCGCGGTGGCGGTGCCGATGTCCACACACGCCAGCCAGCCGGCATTGCAATGGGTCAGGATTCTCATGCCGTTGCGAATGAGCTTCACGCCGTACCGCCCGATGGCTTCGCAATGGCGCACGTCCTCGTCGGCGAATTCCTCCGCGGCGGCCAGCGCGAGTGCTTGCCGTTCCCCGACAGTTTTGCCGGGGCGCAGCGCGGCGCGCACGGTGTTCATGGCATTGACGGGATCAACTGCCGTGGGCCGCGCGGCTTTAAGCGTTTTATAAACCGCTTCAACATGCCGGGAAAATTTCTCCAAACCGCATCCTCGAAAGGCCAGTGCACTTTGCGCCAGACCGTAGGCGGCGGTAGCGGCGATGGCGGGCGCGCCGCGCACAACCATGTTGCGGATGGCGTCGGCGGTTTCGCGAAAATCTTTTGTAGCAACAATTTTAAGTTCATGCGGGAGCAGCCGTTGCTCGATGAGCAAAACGGCGTTGCGGGCACGATCAAACGTGACGGTGCGGTAATGCCGCGTCCGGCCTCGGAGGGTGACGTTCATAAAAGAAAACCACGAATGGACACGAATTTACACGAATGACTAAACATTAGAACTATTTCCTTCATTTGACCCGGGCGGTTGGCGCATTATGACCCGAACCGGCTGACAGCGGAACTCCAAACTGATTTGTGTGCATTCGTGTTCATTAGTGGTTGAACCGAATCGTGCAACACTAACCAACCGTGATTTTCATCTGGCGGATTTTGTTTTGAATATCCTGGTAAATCGGTTGCTGGCGGAGATTGCGAAGGTCGGGGTCTCTGGCCAGCCAATTGAAATCGCGGTAGCCAAGTTGAAGGGCTTTTTGCAATGCAAACACGGCGCGGTCGAATTGCTCCGTAAGCGAGTAACTGCACGCGAGATTGTAAAAAACGAGCGGGTCGTGCGGTTCAAGGCGCGAGAGGTGCTCGTCCACTTTCAAGCCCTCGGCGTAACACCCGCGTTGTGTATAGTGGTCGCCCAAAAGTTGCAATGCGTCCACGTAATCCGGATCGCGACGGACAAGCCCCTCCATGAATTCAATCCTGGTGTCCAAGTCGCGCTGGCTGGCGCGACTCAACTTTTTTCCGGCACTGCTCTTGATCGGCATATGGCACGCACAATTTTTAGAAGCAGTTGCCTCAAGTCAAGCGGCAGTCGTGTTTTTTTTGTGGAATCTCCCGGCGTGTCGCTGCATAATCACCCTGTCCTTCTTCCAGACTATGAATTGTTTCGTCACGGGTGCTTCCGGCTTTATTGGCTCGAATCTTGTCCGCGAACTTCTCGCGGGCGGGCACCACGTGAAGGCGTTGTTGCGACCCAACAGTGATTTACGCGCTCTCACTGGTCTGGAGTTCGAGCGTGTGACGGGCGACGTGGGTGACCGTGAATTGCTGAAACGTGAAATCAAAGGCTGTAATTGGTGTTTTCACGCCGCGGCGAGCTATCATTTGTGGTTGCGCGATTACAAACCGATGTATGCCGCAAACGTCGAGGGCACGCGCAACGTCATCGAAGCCGCCGGCAAGGCCGGTTGCCAACGCATTGTTTACACAAGCACCATCGGGTGCATCGGGCTTCCGGCCACCGTCAGGGGCGTGACCACTCCGACGGACGAATTTGCAAAGGTCTCCGTGGCGCAATTGACCAATCATTACAAATATTCGAAATGGTTGGCGGAGGAAATCGCCGTCAATCTTGCGCGCAAAGGTCTGCCCGTCATTATTGTCAATCCCGCCGCGCCCGTTGGCCCGTGCGATGTGAAGCCGACGCCAACCGGCCAGGTCATCGTGGATTTTCTGAACCGCAGGCTGCCTGCATACCTTGACACGGGATTGAACTGGGTTCACGTGCGCGACGTGGCCGCGGGTCACATTCTTGCTGCGCAAAAAGGACGTGTGGGTGAGCGCTACATTCTTGGCAATGCAGGGGGCAATTGGACAATGCGCGAAACGCTTGCCACACTGAATGAAATCACCGGCATTCCGGCGCCGGGAATTAAAATTCCGTATTGGGTCGCGCTCGCCGCCGGACACGTGAGCGAGAACATTGCCCGCGTCACCGGCAAACCGCCGCGCGCGCCGCTGGCCGGTGTGCGCATGGCCAGATACAAAATGTGGTTCAATCCGGCCAAGGCCATTCGCGAACTCGGCCTGCCGCAAACGCCGGTGAAACAGGCGATGGCCGACGCCGTCGCGTGGTTTCGCGCGAATGGGTATGTGAAAAAGTGATTTGCCGCCAAATTTGCCAATTGCTCAACGAAAATTGGCAATTTGCAAAGCTGCGCTTGCCTTTGTCCCGTGTGTCGTGAAAAATTTCACCAAACTTATGGCACACGTCAAATTGCACATTCCGGGGCCGGTCGAGGTCAGCGAAAAAACCCTCAAGGCATTTTCCTCGCCGATGATCGGTCATCGCAGTCAGGGGTTCAAAGACCTTTACGCGAAAATCCAACCGCAACTCCAGCAACTGCTTTACACGAAGCAGCTCGTCTATATCTCCACCTCGTCCGCCTGGGGCGTGATGGAGGGCGCGATTCGCAATCTCGTTGCCAAAAAAGTTTTGAACTGCATGTGCGGCGCGTTCTCGGACAAATGGTTCGACGTGTCCAAGCGCTGCGGCAAGCAGGCCGACGCACTTCAGGTCGAATGGGGGTCACCCATCCGCGCCGAGGCCGTGGATAAAAAACTCGCCACCGGCCAGTTCGATGCGCTCACGTTTATTCACAACGAAACTTCAACCGGCGTGATGAGTCCGCTCGCCGAAATCGCCGCGCTCAAGAAAAAATATCCCGACGTGACGTTCATCGTGGACTCGGTCAGTTCGATGACCGCCACGAAGATTGAATTTGACGCGCTGGGCATTGACGTTTTGCTCGCCGGAACACAAAAAGCGCTCGCGCTGCCGCCGGGCACGTCCATTTTCACCTGCTCAAAGGCGGCGCTCGCCAAGGCGGCGACAGCCAAAGATCGGGGATATTATTTTGACTTCGTCGAGTTTCAGAAAAATGCCGAGTTAAGCATGACGCCAAGCACGCCGAGCATCGGCCACGTTTTCGCGCTGCAATCGAAGCTCGAGGACATTTTTGCCGAGGGGCTGGAGAACCGTTTTGCTCGCCACAAAAAGCTGGCCGAAATGACGCGCGCCTGGGCGGCGAAGCACGGCTTCACACTGTTCCCGGACAAGGGTTTTGAATCCGTCACGCTCACCTGCGTCAACAACGGCGCGAAGCCCGGCGGACACGTGACCGACGTGCCGAAGCTGCAAAAGCTGGTGAAGGACCAGGGCTTTCTGATTGACGGCGGTTACGGAAAAATCAAAGGCAAAACGTTCCGCATCTCGAGCATGGGCGACGAAACCGAGGCGACGATGAACCAGCTTTTCGCCGCGATGGACAAGGCGATGAGCCGGATATGATGCTTAAGGCGTAAGGCGTGACGGGTGAGTGGAGGCGCCACGATCCCTAACGCGCGCCGTGGCCACAAACCTCAAAGGACTTGCGATGGCGCGGCAGCGTCTTGGACTGCGGTGGCCCTCCACCGCTTTTGTAACTCTCGAAACCCAGTCCAAAGCGCCAGCCGCCGTCGCGCCGGAGCGGCGCTATGGCGCGCCGCGAAGGCGGAAGGGCTGGGGCAGTCCAAAACCTGGCGGCGGTTTGGATGTTTCGTGGAAAGCGGTGTAACGCAGGTCAACCGGCCACCTGCTGCATCAAATCGGTTGCGCGCGCGCCCGGTTGCGCCGAGAATGCAAGGCCATGCCGGCGCAAAAAAAACAGACTGCCCAAACAGCTCAGACGCCGCGATTGCCCAACTGGCTGCGCATCGCCGCGGTCGGTCGCAATCCAAAATTCACACTTGCGCGCATTGTTGTTTTGGTCGTCACGTGCTTTATCATTTTCAAATTTATTCTGTTAGTCATCCGCACCGAAGGCATCAGCATGTTGCCGACTTACAAGGACCATTCGGTGCATTTAGTAAGCCGGGTCGCGTATTTGTGGCATGAACCCCGGCGCGGTGATGTGGTCAGCATCCGTTTGGCAGGCTTCCATGTGATGTATATGAAACGCATCATTGGTCTGCCGGGTGAGACAGTCGCTTTTGCCAACGGCCATGTCCTGATTAATGGTGAAGTGCTCGAAGAACCTTATGAGAAGCTTCCCTGTGACTGGAATCTTCCACCCGAAAAACTTGGTCCTAACGAATATTTTGTCGTTGGCGACAACCGTACCATGCCCCCGCGGTATCATGAGCATGGCATCGCCAGACGCGACCGAATCATTGGCAAATTACTCTTATGAAAATCATCTTCCGCATCGTGTTGGTCGCGGCGCTGCTTGCGCTTGGCGTCTGGATGTGGACGATGTTGTTTCCAAGTCCGGAAAAGGTCATCTGCAAGCGGCTCACTGAACTTGCCCGCACCGTTTCATTCTCGCCCAATGAAGGCAATCTGGCGCGGCTGGCCGGCGCGCAAAATCTGGCGTTTTTTTTCTCCACCAATGTCGAGGTGACCCTGGATGTGCCCGGACGCGTTCAGCACCATCTCCTGGGCCGCAGCGAAATCACGCAGGCCGCCCTGGGCGCGCAGTCGGCGGTCAGTGGACTGGATGTCAAATTCCCGGACATAAACATAACGATTGCCCCGGATAAACAATCCGCCGTGGCCGATCTCACCGTCGAGGTGCGCGTATCGGGCCAACAAGACCTTATCGTGCAGGAAATGAAATTCACCCTGCAAAAAACCGATGGCGAATGGCTGGTCACGCGCATTGAAACAGTTCGCACGCTTTCCATTTTGAACTTTGAACCCCTGCGCTTTCCTTCCATAGTTTTGCGATGAACGTTTTGGTCACCGGCGGCGCGGGTTACATCGGTTCCATTTGCGCGGAGGAACTGCTGAATGCCGGCCATCAAGTTACGGTCTACGATAATCTCACCGAAGGGCACCGCTCTGCGGTGGATTCGCGCGCAAAATTCATTTTGGGCAAGCCGGAGCAGGAAGGCGACATCCTCAATGCCGTCAAGTCCGCCAGGCCCGGCGCCGTCATGCACTTCGCCGCCAGCGCGCTTGTTGGCGAATCCATAGCGAATCCGAAAAAGTATTTCCACAACAACGTCGTCAACAGCCTCAAATTGCTCGATGCCGCCGTGGAATGTGGCATAAAAAAAATCATATTCAGTTCCACATGCGCGATTTACGGGCTGCCCGACAAAATTCCGATGACCGAGGATTTGTTGCAGCGCCCAATCAATCCCTACGGCGAATCGAAATTGATGTTCGAAAAAATCCTCCAATGGTATCAAAAAGTTTACGGGCTGGAATTTATCGCGTTCCGCTACTTCAACGCCGCCGGCGCGAGTGAAAAATTCGGCGAACATCATCGCGTCGAGACCCACCTGATTCCGAGGGTGCTTCAAGTCATGCTCGGCCAATTGCCGCACGCCGAGATTTTCGGCACGGACTATTCGACGCCCGACGGCACATGCATCCGCGATTACATTCATATCCAGGACCTCGCGCAGGCGCACATCATCGGATTGCAGCCGGGTAAGGCCGGTTTTTACAACTTGGGGAATGGCGACGGCTACTCCGTGCGTGAAGTCATTCAAACCTGTGAAAAAATCGCCGGCAAAAAAATTCCAGCCATTGAAAAACCGCGCCGCCCCGGTGACCCGCCGAGGCTGGTTGCATCCGCTGAAAAAGCCATCCGTGAACTGGGCTGGAAGCCAAAATTTCCGAAACTCGAAGACATCATTACCACCGCTTGGGCTTGGCACAAGAAACATCCGACCGGCTACCCGGATTGATGCGAACCCAGTTGACTATTTGACCATTCATGAAAGGAATACCTGTCCTGCACGTCGAGGCCGACTGTATTGCTCGCGCCTGGGAACTCTCGCTTATCGAGCTGCACCAGAAGGGCTGCGACGTCAAAACCGAATACGACAAGCCGGATGACCCGCCGAGCAAGGACGCCACCATGCTCATCACCGTCACCGACCCGTTGGGCGAGCCGATGATCCACAAGGATTTCCCCGGCGGCCCTGTGGAATTGCAGGAATACGTGATGGAAATGTGCGACGGCATCAAGGACCACCTCGTCCGCGATCCCAACAATCCGAAGGATACCCGTTGGGAATACACCTATCACCAACGCCTGTTCAAATACGAGGTGCCGGCGCTCAAGCCGTTCGATCAGATTGAAATCATCTGCCAAAAACTGGCCAAGACACCCCACACCCGCCGCGCCCAGGCCATCACCTGGAAAGTGTGGGAGGACAACGGTTGCTACGACCCGGCGTGCCTGCAAAGCATCTGGTGCCGCATCCTGGAAGAGGAAGGACAGCCTGTGCTAAGCATGAACGTGCGGTTCCGTTCGAACGACGCCTATAAAGCGGCGTTCATGAATATTTTCGCCCTCGTGCAGTTGCAGAAACAGATTGCCGCTCGCATCTCCGAGCTTGCCGGCAGGCAAATCCAGATGGGCCGATACTGTCACATGGCGGACAGTTACCACATCTACGGCTCCTACTTCAAAGAATTCCAGGGGCGCTTTCTGGGTATGCTGCAAAAACGCAACTTCGAGCAGCGCACCATGCGCTACGAAGATGTGCGCGAAATGATGGAGGAAGCCAAACCCATGATTCTGGAAAAGGCCAGGACGATGGGCGGCGCAGGCTAGACTACTGAAGGATGAAGGATGAAGGATGAAGGATGAAGCAGAGAAGAAAACAGCGAACATCCAACATCGAACATCGAATGCCGAACATCGAACCCCGATACGACGCCCTGATTCCCGGTAGGGCACGATGCTCGCCTAGGCGAAGCCTCGCGAAGACCGGTCCCTATCGCGCCGCTCATTCGGCGGGCTGGGGACAGCCCGCCCTACCAATCCGCCGGCTCAATCTGCGCGAAGGAATCCACTACAGTATCTGCGTTGCTCAATATCTGCCGGTCATAGGTGGTGGTCAGCGCAATGCACTTCATGCCGGCTCTTTTGGCCGCTTCCACGCCGTGCGGCGCGTCTTCAATCACGAGGCAGTTTTCGGGTTTGGCACCCAGCCGGCCTGCGGCATGAAGGAAAACATCCGGATTAGGTTTGGAACGATGGTCCACGTCGATTAACGAATAAATCCTGCCGCCAAAAAGTCCCGACAAACCTAGCCGGCCGTCAACAATCGCAAGCAAATCCTCGGGCATCGCGGTGGCTATGCACGTCCGGTAGGCCGGCTGGACACGTTGGAAAAACTCGCGGAACCCGGCAACGAATTCCACATGCTCCTCCAGCAAACGTTTGACCAGCGCCATTCGTTCAGTGATGAGCGATTGCACATTGCCTGTGAGACCGCATTCCGCCTTCAGGATTTCGATAGCCTCGACCTGTGATTTTCCGCTCAACAGGTGTTTGATTTTATTCCGTTCATAAACGATGCCCCTGCGGCGCAGGAATTCCACCTGTGCCTTGTCCCACGCCTTCTCGGTATCGACGACGACGCCTTCCGCATCGAAAATAATCGTGTTTATCATGGAGCTGGTTTCTTCCGATTTTTCACGTAAGAACCTGACTCAAAAAAATCCCATTTTACCCGTGCCATGGCAATGCGCGTTTAACTGCTTGTAGATTTGAATAGCTGCCACTTGTCTCGCCATAGTAAAGCGACGGCGGAAAAAGCACAAAATGCACAAAGTTTTTTTACACTAATTACGCTAATTAACGCGGATGGGAGGGAATCAAAGACCGCAATTCGAACTCCGAACTTCGATCTCCGAATTCCGAACTCCCCGCTTCCTGTCATCCATAGTCCCGCAACACGGGACGGAGGAGGATCAAACCTGCCGCAACTGCCGTTCGGCCTCGAACCAATGTTCCTGGTCGTTGCCCTGTTCCTGTCCCCGCGACATCCAAATCTCGTAGGCCTTTTTCCCGATTGCATCCCACGAGGGATCTGCTTTTTCCGTCTTTAACGGATTGAGCTTGGCCGCCTTGGTAATCGCATTATGTATTGATTTCATGGCTCCCTGCCTGCTGAAAGTGGGCGACGGAGTTTTATTTGTGGCTATTGTCATAACTTTATTCTTTCTGGTCCTTGTTTACACTTGTTTCAGGGCCGCCAATGCGGCTCCGGCATTGCAGTGCAGGGAATAAAAGGAGAGGGAACGCCCCATCCGTGGGGCAGTCGGACACCTGGTAAACGATGCTCCGTTAGCAGAGGCACCATACGCCCGAAACCGGGATGCGCAAGTTTAATCGGGATGAATCGGCATGGTTGACCGCGCCTTGTCGCGCCGGTTCGCCGCGTCGTAGCTCAGCGAAGACGGGAGTCCAACGAAGACGGAAAAAGTGCAAAAATTATGCGTCTCTTGCGCCTTTTTGCGGCAGACTTGAATGGCCCCCTTTGTTATCCGCAGATTGCGCTGATTAACGCAGATTTTATTTGCCGCAACTTGTTGCTTTACTCTGTAAGGAAGGAAGTTTTTGGGGAAGGCAAATTAATCGTCCGGCCGGCAACCATGAACACGCCTTCCCCTTGATGATGCATCGTCCGCGGATGTTTCAGGCGCGGATCAATCCACGCTTTGACGACCTCTAGCACGAAGAAGTTGTATTGGGTTACCAGTCTTCGATCAATGACCTTGCATTCCAGATTGGCATAACACTCGGCGATGAGTGGGGCCTTGACGCACGCGGCGGCCACGGGCGTGAGACCAAAGGCCTTGAACTTGTCCACCGACTGACCGGAAGTGTTACCGCAGCCCACCACCTTTTCGGCCAACTTCACCGTCGGGATGTTAATCACGCATTCACCGGTCGCCTTCAAGGTTTCAAACGAGTAATTCCGGTCGCTCATCACGCAACCCACGATCGGCGGCACGAACTCCATCATCGTATGCCACGACATGGACATGATGTTCGCCCGACCCGCGCGGGCCGTCGTGACCATCACAACCGGTCCGGATTCAAGCAGCCGATAGACTTGCGCCAGCGGAAACGCTCTTTTCTTGGTCATATCACAATTCTTCCTCGGAGACGCGGTTGAGGTCGCCATTGAGGCTTTTGTTTACTTGCGACGCAGCGCGTAACGCCCGGTCTTTTTGTTGCCCACTTTCTCCACCAATCCCGCCTCAATCAACGGACGTAGCAAATCCATCGCTCCCTGCTTGGAAACATTCAGCGCGGCCCAGATTTCCGGCGGTGCCATGCTGCCGTGATCACGAAGGAGTTGCAGCAACCGCTCCTGCCTGGGTCGCAGAACCAGTTTCTTCCCCGGAGTAGGATTGAGTGCCTGTATCCGCAGCCACACCCGTTCCAAAGTTTGTCGAAGCCCTTCGGCGCAATATTCCAACCAGCCGGTGAGGTCTTCGCCCTCGCGTCGCACCGCCTCCAGCGCGGCGTAGTAACGCGGGCGGTCTTCCCAATAATATTCGTCCACCGAGAAAATGTGGTGCGTGTCGAAACCGCGCCGGTAAAGCTCCCACAATGCGAGCGCGCGGCCCGTGCGCCCGTTCACATCGGCGAACGGGTGAATGGTTTCGAACCGATAATGCACGATGGCCGAACTGATCACCGGCGAAAATTCGCCCGACTGTTTGTTCCACCATTCAAGCAGTTCAAACATCAGCCCGGAGACATCTTCCGGCACGGGTGGCACATGGCGTCCCACGCGCACGGCAATGGTGCGATAACATCCCGCCTCGCCTTGATCCATCACCCCATCGGCGAGGAGGCGATGGAGCTTCAAAACATCCTCGTGACGGATGATTTTCCTGTCCGCGCTCTTTTCCACATAACGCAGACCGGCAAAATAATTCAGCACCTCGCGTTGTGAACGCCGGTTCGACGACGCCAGTTCGCGGCCTTCTTCCAAGGCGCGCACCTGTTCCAATGTGAGCGGATTGCCCTCAATGGCTGTGGATGCGTGGACATTGCGCGTGCGGGTGTCTTTTTGCAGGGCAGGAATCCAGGAAAGCTCCACGGCTGCGCCTTGAATCCGCTGCCGCAACGCCGCCACCGCCTCTACCCGTGCCAGCAGGCGCGGACTGATGGTGAATTGCGGTTCATAACTCATGGAAATGAGTCAAGCATGAGTCAAGTTATCAGTCAAGCGCGGGAAAACCACCGGCGACACGTCAACAGAATATGTCGAAAATTTGCCATAATTTCGACATAACTTTGGAATATGTCGACGGCAGCGATATGGTTGTTGCCTTGGTGTTATAGTGGCGTTGTGCTGGTGTAGTTCTGGCGCCGAACGCGCCATTGCCGCAAAAAAGCGCAAGAGACGCAGATTAGAGGGAACTAAAGACTGACCCACTCACGACCGGTCCGGATTCAAGCAACCGATAGACTTGCGCCAGCGGAAACGCTCTTTTCTTGGTCATATCACAATTCTGGGATCGACCTCTTTATACATCACTTAAACTTTGCAAAGCGTGCATCAATCTCTGGACGAAGTTCAACTCCTACTGCTTCAAACACGGCGAGCAATTCCTCATATGCGCCTTTGCCGCCGAGGAAATCCCAGAACTCTTCGGCCACCAACAATTCTTCCGGCAAATCGTAAAGCCCGGCCAATGTCCAGCGTTGATAGGGTTCTGGCTCGTATGGATTGTATGGAATAGCTAGGCCCGTTTTTAGCTTGGCCTTGGGACTTGCCTGCAAACGATACGCCGCCCATTCGAGCATCTTACGCTTGTGCGCTTTGAACTCGTCCATATTTGGCTTGGCAGTTTTGAGGTCGAAATAATACTCCACATCATCCTTGGCGATGAGAAAAAGGTCAACGCGCGGTTTCTTTACGGTCTTGATTGTGCCGGTGTTAGCAACTTTGCGGATGCGTTCTATCTCATACTTGTCAAATTTTAGAAATGACCGTGAATAAATCTGAAACCGTTTCAATTGGACTCACAAAGTCTAACGAGTAATGCGGATAGCCTTTTGGATCAGAAAAGGTACGTGGCGATTCGGGTGACACAGGTTCAAGAAATTCACCGAAGTAATTCAGAACTCTGTTTTCTGCTTCCTCTTCGGTTGTTGCGTCGGGGACTAGCTTATAAGTCATGTATTGTTCTTCGCCCGTTCTCACTTCAATAGCCGCAATGAAAAGTTTTTTACTCATTTCAATGATTCTCCTTTCCGGCAATGGATGACGCTGTTGGCTGAAAATCGGTGTATGGAATTTCGCACTCGCATTCACGACAAATGTAGTAGGCAACATTCCGAGCTTCGGACTTAACGAATTCTCCATTGCCATCAACAACATCAACCGCTGTGTCGAAGACTTCCAAAAACTCATCTTTGTTGCCGCACTTGCATTTGTAGGCCATAACTAAACTCCAATCTGCAGACGCAAATCACGCAACCGACCCTCAGCCATGTAAAGCACGCCAACGTCTTCCGGCAGCACGTTTCTGAATCGATCTTTAATTTCTGGTTGAGTTTCCACGACTTGGTTGTATCGCTTCAATTCGTTTGAAATGATAACTAGTGGCGTGTTGTATTCACGCAGAGTTGCAAGTCTGCCAGCTCCCGACCAAACGCCAGTGGAAAGCTCTACCTCGAATGCACGTTCAGGATAGAACAACTTTCCGGCTTCACGAAACCAAATCACATCAATGTTTCTGAGCGAGTCATAATTTGCATATTGCAGTTCGGGGCATTTCTCCAGCTTGGCAATTTCGCCAAGCTCTCGCTGGTTGAACTTTTTCGACTTGTTTGGGCAGTAGGTCGAAAAGCCACGAATGTTTCCAATCTCCAGCAACCGACCTTGCAAGACAGTGTGAAAACTTTGCTCGACGGAAGTTTGCTCGGCGGACTTCTCAGTCACAGCTAAGAGCATGTCCCAGCGGTTCAGAAAATCACGAAGCGAAAAGCGGTTGTTGCGCCCCTTTAACGCAAGCTCGAGCTCCTTCTTGATGATTATTTTGAATTCGCCGTTGCGGTCGTGGCTCATTTCCGGCAGCCGTTTTATGAATAACTGCATCGGAATAATCAGTGTGTTGTCCACCGAGCCGCACACAAACGCGATGAAGGAATTCTCAAGGTTGGCGACCTCTTCAGCGTTGATGTAGTTCAAGCCAAAGAAATACTTACCAGTGTCTGCAGCTACTCTCACCAAGACGTTTGCATTTTTGATGCGAAATGCGTGGCAGCGCAAAACGCGAATCGGCTCAATATCGCCAGCAACTTTCTTTGCTTCCGCAAGAAAACTTTCAAGCAGGCGTTTGGCTTCCGCGCTTTGATTCATAAATCAACCAATGATTCCGAGATTGTAGCCACGAAGATACGCATTGAGCAATTCTCCATTTTCCGCCTGTTTGATTGGCTCACCTTCCGTATTAAGTTTGGCAATTCGGCCACGTTGAATGTAGTCGCGAATGTTGTGTGTGGTCTTGCCTGTTTTAAGCGCGGCCTCTTCAAGTGTTACTAAATCGGGATTGTTGACGACGTAAGCGACAGAATCTTCGCGCAGAACAAAAGACGATTTTAACCTTTTGATCTTTGTCATTTTCGGCTTTGCAGAAGCTCGGGCGGAACGCTTGGCCTTGCGTTTAGTTTTTGAGCCAAGCTTTGGATATTTAATCATCATGGTCGCTAAAGCATGAGTGTGAGTCGGAAACTGGGCAGCGTCAATCCGCGCCGGTGGTTTGTGAATACGGCAGAAAATGGCTGGTTTTCGTCAATTGATGTGGCGAAGTTTTCTTTGCGCCGATGTAAAGATTCGGGCAAGTTCGTCGGAAGCAGATTTATGATTGCAGCTCTTACCGGATTAATCGCCGGCATCATCCACGTGTGGTCGGGACCGGATCATCTGACGGCTATTGCGCCGTTGGCGGTCCGCCGACCTGAACACGCTTGGGTGCCCGGCGTCCGTTGGGGCTTCGGCCATTCGGCTGGCGTGGCTGTCATCGGGTTGTTGTCGCTTTGGTTGCGGGATTTGTTACCGGTGAATTTGTTGTCGTCGTGGGGTGAGCGTTTCGTGGGTGTGATGCTGTTCGGCATCGGTCTGTGGGCTTTGCACAAGGCGCTCAAGAGCAATGTGCACGTCCATGAACACGAGCACGACGGCGAGCGGCACGCGCATATCCACACGCACGGTCATGCTGCCGCCAAGGCGCATGAAAAGCAGCAGGCGCATCAACAACACACGCACGCGGCTTTCGGCATCGGCATCCTGCATGGACTGGCCGGCAGTTCGCATTTGATCGGGGTATTGCCGATTCTCGCTTTTCCGACCAGAACCCAGGCACTGGCGTATCTGGTGGCGTTTGGCGCGGGCACGATAATGTCCATGGCCGTATTTTCAACCGGCATGGGTTGGCTGGCCAGACGGTGCAACGCCAGTGGCCTGAATGTTTACCGCGGTTTGATGAGTACTTGCGGCGTCGCGGCAATGGTTGTTGGCTGTTTCTGGCTGGTAACGAGTTTTCGTTGAGACGGGAATTTTGGAGTGCGCCGACATGTAGGCGCTTTCAAAAGCGGTGACGTGTCACCGCATTCCAAAAAAATTGTCTTGCCAAGCCCGCCGGTCAGTCTTTATTTTCCGACATGGCAGCACCGCGCAATCCTGGATTCGACGGCCAGTTCTACCAGTCTGCGGATGAGTTTTTCCCCGCGAACAGTCATCTCGCGCTCACGTTCGACGACATCACGCTCGCAACGCTTTATTCCGAGATTCTCCCGCGCGACACACATCTCGACACGCAGCTTGCGGAAAGTCTGTGTCTCAATATTCCCGTCATTTCGTCCGACATGGACACCGTGACCGAGTCGCGCATGGCGATTGCCATGGCGCTCAACGGCGGGCTCGGCCTCATTCATTACAACATGCCGGACCGCGAACAGCTTTCCGAAGTCAGCCGCGTGAAAAATCACGTTCACGGCCTGATTCAGGAGCCGATCATCGTCGCGCCCGACCAGCTTATTGGCGACGTGCTCGCGATGATTGAACAAAGGAAATTCGGTTTCAGCACGTTCCCGGTCGTTGATAAAAAAGGAAAGCTTGTGGGCCTGTTGTCCGGCCACGTCGTCAAGCCGCGTTACGCCAAAAAGAAAATTTCAGAGGCGCTGACGCCGCGCGCACAGGTTCACACCGTCAATCAAAAAGAACTCGGCAAGGACCCGATTGCGCGCGCCGACAAATTTTTCACCGAGCACATCGGCATCCACAAATTGCTTGTCGTGGATGACAAGGACAAATTGTGCGGTCTCATCACGATGAGCGACGTGGAGCGCATCACGCAGGAACGCAACGAGCAATTCAAGCCCGCGCGCGATTCGCACTTCCGGCTGATTTGCGGCGCGGCGGTTTCGGCCACGCGCAACGCCTTCGGCGAATTAAATCGCGACCACATCCTGAATCATGTCGGCGCGCTCGTCGAACGCGGCGTGGATGCCGTTGCTGTTTCCACCGCGCACGGTCACACCAAGGGCGTGGGCGACACTGTGCGGGTGTTGCGCGACGCGTTCCCGAAACTCCCGCTCATTGCCGGCAACGTCACGAGCGCGGCGGGCGTTGAATTTCTTGCGGATTGCGGCGCAAACGCCGTCAAAGTGGGGCAGGGGCCGGGTTCAATTTGCACCACGCGCATTGTCGCGGGTGTGGGCATTCCGCAAATGACGGCGCTCTACGTTTGCTCGCGTGCGGCGGCCAAAAAGAAGGTCGCCATTCTCGCCGACGGCGGCATCACAAAATCCGGCGACATCGTAAAGGCGCTGACACTTTCGCAAGCGGTGATTTGCGGCGGAATTTTTGCCGGATGCAACGAAGCGCCGGGCGAGGTCATTGAAATCAGCGGCAAGTTTTACAAACGCTATCGCGGCATGGGCAGTTTTGCTGCGATGAAGGCCGGTTCGGCGGCGCGTTACGGCCACGAAAAAGGGCCGCTGCAGAAAGTCGCCCCGGAAGGCGTCGAGGCGCTCAAGGAAGCGTGCGGTTCGGTGGACCGCGTGCTGGCGCAACTCATCGGCGGCATCCAGTCCGGCATGGGTTATCTCGGCGCGAAGAATCTCGCGCGACTCCGCGAGAAGGCGCGTTACATCCGCGTCAGCCCCGCCGGCATGCGCGAAGCCGCCCCGCACGACGTGGTGGAATTGAAGACGGGGAATTAGACGGAAGGCGGAGGACGGAGGACGGAAGTCGGACGACGGAGGTCAGATATCCGACATCTGACTTCTGACCTCTGGCCTCCGGCTCAAAACTCAATCGCCTCGTTCAGTTTGCCGCATTGGGAACACCGCGAGCGGTCCACGTCGGGGTCGTCGGTGTAAACGCAACCGCAATTTGGGCAGCGGAAAATCCGGTCTTCCGGATGCGTTGGCCAGAACCGGCGGCGGCGCATCTCGGAATAAATCCCCAAACCGCACAGCGCGCCGAGCAGCACCGTCACATAAATCACTATGAGTGCGGGGATGGACATGTCACGGGTTTGGAGGCGCGTTCGTCGCAGCCGGTGCGACGGTGTGCCAGTCGAAAACGAGCCGGCCGATGGTCAGATCCGACGAAGGCGCAAAGCGTGCGGCGCGGGCAAGTTCGAGCGCACGCTGGTCGGCGGCATCATAATGACCGGCGGTTTCCATGGGATTATCTGACGGCAGTAAAACAGTGGAAATGACATTGCCCGCCGCATTCACGAGCACCTGCACTTTGCTTGGCGCCAGCACGTCCGCATACGGCCACGACGGCAGTTTCATGGGTGTAAGCAATCGTCGCCGGGCCAGGCCGCCTTCGATGCGCAACGTCGAGGTTTTGGCAAGCACCGGTTCAACCGGCACTACTGGCACGGTGAATCGGGGCGGCGTTTTTAATTCAAATTGAAAGGTCGTGAAACGGTTTGTCTGCATGAATTGGCTGAAGGTTGCGCCCAATTCTCCGACGGGGAGTGGCAGCCAACGCGGCGGTTCCGTCCATTCCATGCGGTGAAATTCCACGGGCGGCGGCTCCAGCCACGCCGGCCCGGCAAAACCTTTGCGGTTCGGCAGTGCGAAGAGCGTTGGGTCGTTCAGCGCCAGCCATTCGCCGGAGCTGGCTGTGAGTTTCAGCGCGGGAACATTTTTCACGGCGCGTGGAACAATCGGTTTGTATTCGCCAAACGCAAAAATCAACGCGAGTTGCGCGGCAAAAACGAGCGCGATAAGCGTCAGCCAGCGGCGCAAAGACCATGAACCTGCGCCCCGCTCTTCCGGGGGGGCTTCCGTCTTCGTCCCGCATTGCGGGACTACGCCGAGACAAGCCGGCGCGGTAGGCCCGCCTCCGCTTTGCAACTCCGGCGCGGCAGGCCCTCCGCCGACAAGTTCCGCGGCGGTTGAATCTGCGCGCGCGGTGTTCATGGTTGGTCGGATGTGCCGATGACGACGCGCGGCAGCGTGGCTAGAACGATGTTGCAGATGCCCGCGTCGCGCGCGAGCAGTGTCACGCGGACGAGTTGCTCGTAAGTCACGGCTTTGTCGGCGTGGATGACGAGTGTGAGCGGTTCGCGCAGTCCTTTCGCGGCGCCGCGCAAGTGCGATTTCAATTCGTTCTCATTGACGATTTGATCTGCGAAAAACAGCCGTCCGCCGGCATCAATCGCAACGGACACCGTCGGTTTGTCCGCGCCAGCCAGACCGTCGGCGACGGGCATGCGCAACGACAGACCCGGTGTGGGTAAAAGCATGGCCAGCATCAGAAAAATGAGCAGCAGAAAGAAAACAGCCACGAACGGCGCCACGTCAAACGGGCTGCGCAAGAGACGGGCATTGCGCGGGAATTTCATGAGGATTTGGGACCGCCGTTTTCGGTGACGATGTTGACGATTTCGCCGGCGGCCCGTTCCATGTCGAGGACGATCTTGTTGATGCGGCTGACGAGGTAATTATACCCGGCGTGAACCGGAATGGCCACGGCAATGCCCGCCGCCGCGCAAATGAGCGCCTCCCAAATGCCGGCAGAGAGCGTGTTGACGTGCGCGTAAAGGCCGTCGGTTTGCAATCTCATAAAAATGCGGATAAACCCGATGATGGTGCCGAGCAAACCCAACAGCGGCGCGATTTGCGCGATGGTGGCAAGCAGGTTCAGTTTTTCCTCAAGGCGCGGCACTTCGGTGAGGCCGGCTTCCTCCACGGCTTCGCGCACACGCTCGCGTCCGCGGTCGCGGTTGAGAATGGCGGTTTTGACAATGCGCGCGACGGGGCCGGGCGTGGCGTCGCAGATGGAAATGGCTTCGACAATATTGTCGCGCTTAAGAACATTGCGCACGCCGTTGAGGAATTCACCGGAATTGATTTGCGAGCGATGACAAAACAAAACGCGCTCGATGAACACAACGAGTGCAATGGCCGCGGCAATCAGAATCAGCCAGATTATCGGGCCGCCATTGGTCAGAAGCAGTGGTAACATGCGGCTTTTATAGGCGGTCGCGTGACAAGTGACAAGTGACAAGTAACGCGTAAGGTGACGCAAGTCCCATGTCTCGCGTTTTGGCTTGCTTCACACGCACCATCAACGAATGCTTTCGTTCATGGATGTCGCAGACGAAAAAGTACTTGTGTTCCCGCGTTCGGTTTTCGAGCAGCTTGGCGTTTTTCAAGGTTTTTGCGCTGATGTAAATCGCTATTTGCCGACGATTCTTTATCCTAGGAACCACAGTTTTATCCCCCGCTCCCAAGCTGAGATCGATCCTAGCTTCAAACAAATCATTCCTTATGTCGTGATTACAGACGGAACGAATGTTCTTCATTATATTCGCGGCAAGGATGCCGGTGAAAAACGTTTGGTTGCCAAGGGGTCAATCGGTATTGGCGGCCACATTGACGAAAATCAAGATCATACGCTTTTTTCTTTCGGTTTGCAGCAGGCATTTTTTCAAAGTGCAGTTGAGCGCGAAGTATGCGAAGAACTTTCGATTCAAGGCAAATTTGACGCAAAACCCGTGGGTCTCATCAACGACGATTCCACCGAAGTCGGCCGGGTTCACTTTGGCATAGTGCATGTATTATTCCGCACATCCGAACAGGTGAGAAAAAATGAACGCGTCATTACGCAACTCAAATGGTTGCCTTTTGAGGGTCTGAAGGTGAAACGTGAACAAATGGAAACTTGGTCGCAACTTTGCCTGGATAACCTGGATGCGTTGGTAAACAGAAGTTGAACAGATGAACAAGGAACATTGGAGGTCGAGAAAGGTGGTGATTGTCGGGGCTGGTGCCGTGGGTTCCACCTTTGCTTATACGCTGGCTCAAAGCGGACTGGCTGACGAGATAGGTCTGCTGGACGCCAATCATGAACTGGCAATGGGGCAGGTGCTCGATTTGGCCCATGGCCAGGCCTTTTTCCCATCGGTTCAGATTCGCGTGGCCGAGAAAGCGGACTATGCCGATGCCCACCTGATTGTCATTACGGCCGGGGCCAAGCAACGGCCCGGTGAATCGCGTCTGGCGCTGTTGCAACGAAACGCCGAAATCATCCAAAATATCATGGATGAAATCCTGCGGCAGAATTCACCGGCAGTCGTATTGGTGGTGAGCAATCCGGTGGACATTCTGACCTATGTCGCCCAAAAACGTTCCGGCTGGCCGCGCGGACGCGTCATCGGGTCGGGCACGGTGCTGGACAGCATGCGGTTCCGCTATTTGTTGAGCCAGCATTGCGGGGTGGATGTGCACAACGTGCATGCCTACATCCTCGGAGAACATGGAGACAGCGAACTGGCCGCATGGTCCATGACCAATATGGCCGGTGTGCCGGTCGAACAATTTTGCCCTCTTTGTGGAAAATGCGACAACTGGGAAGAGTCCCGGCGTAAAATTGCCGAGGCGGTGAAGAATTCCGCCTACCACATCATTGATTACAAAGGGGCAACTTGGTTTGCCGTCGGCCTGGCCCTGACGCGAATCACAGGGGCAATCCTGCGCAATCAAAACAGCGTGCTCACGGTTTCGGCGGTGTTGGAAGGGGAGTATGGTTTAAGCGGAGTGTGTCTGGGAGTGCCCTGCGTCCTTTCACAAAAAGGCATCGAACGCATCCTAGAAGTTAACCTGCCGCCTAAAGAACAAAATGCCCTCGAAAAGTCCGCAACCATTCTGCGGGAAATGCTCACGCAATTGAAATTGCCCGGCACATCATAAAAAGGAAGCGACAAAGGAAAACAACCATGCCGCAAGATGCCCCGTCAAAACCCAAGGGATTGCCTGGAGCACAGGCGGCCTGGGCCGCTGAACTTGTCAGTTATCAGGCCGGCGCCATCGTCAGCCGTGAAATTGTGAAGAAACCGACCGGCACCGTGACCTGTTTTGCGTTCGACGAAGGACAGGGTTTGAGCGAACACACCGCGCCGTTCGATGCGCTGGTGCAGGTGTTGGAAGGTAAAGTGGAAATCACAATTTCCGGCAAGCCGCATTGCCTGCAAGGCGGCGAGCTGATTCTCATGCCGGCCAATCAGCCGCATACGCTCAAGGCCCTCACGCGTTTCAAAATGCTTCTGACGATGATCCGGTCGTAGAGAATAGTTTTCGGGAGGCCAAGCTCTGCGAGCCCCTGAAACGGCAGGGCGGGTTGTCCCCAGCCCGCCGAATGAGCGACGCGATGAGGACATCGCGCCCTACCTAAAATCGTGGCACAGACGTCTCGTCTGTGTTCCAATTTTCACAGGCCAGAAGCCTGTGCCACGTTCTTGCTTCACCATGCAAATTGGATTAGTATCCCGGTTCTGAATGATACTCGAATACGAGCTATGGCATTTCTGAACGACAATTATCTCAAACTGAAAGCCGGCTATTTGTTTCCTGAAATCGGCCGGCGCGTGAAAGTTTTCTGCGAAGCGAACCCCGAAGCCGCCCAGCGCCTCATCCGCTGCGGCATCGGCGACGTGACTGAGCCGTTGCCGGCGGCAGCGATTGCCGCGATGCACAAAGCCGTGGACGAAATGGCTGTGCGCGAGACGTTCAAAGGCTACGGCCCGGAACAAGGCTACGAATGGCTGCGCGCTGCCATTGCCAAAAATGATTTCCGCGACCGTGGTTGCGACGTGGCCGATGACGAGATTTTTGTCAGCGACGGCACCAAATGCGACACGGGCAACATCCTCGATATTCTTGGGCACAAAAACAAAATCGCCGTCAGCGACCCGGTTTACCCGGTCTACGTGGACACAAACGTCATGGCCGGCCACACCGGCGAGGCCAACGAAGCCGGCAATTATTCGAAGCTTGTTTATTTGCCTTGCCGGCCGAGCAACGGTTTCATTCCTGAACCGCCGAAACGGCATGTGGACGTGATTTATCTTTGCTCGCCGAACAACCCGACCGGCGCGGTGGCGAATCGTCCCCAACTCGAAGCGTGGGTGAAATACGCGCTCGAACAAAAGGCCATCATTTTGTTCGACGCGGCTTACGAGGCTTACATCACCGACCCGGTGCTGCCGCATTCGATTTACGAAATTCCCGGCGCGCGTGACTGCGCCATCGAGTTTCGCAGTTGCTCGAAAAACGGCGGATTCACCGGCGTGCGCTGTGCGTTCACCGTTGTTCCCAAAACGCTCAATGCCCAGACGAAATCCGGCGAGTTCAAACCGTTACATCCGTTGTGGCTGCGGCGCATGACGACGAAGTTCAACGGCGTGAGCTATATTGTCCAGCGTGGCGCAGAAGCGCTTTACTCGCTGGAAGGCAAAGCGCAAGTGAAGGCTCTTATCGAGCATTATCTCGGCAATGCGAAAGTGTTGCGAGAAGGCGCAAAGAATGCCGGACTGAAAGTTTTCGGCGGTTTGAATGCGCCCTATATTTGGGTGAGAACGCCCAAAGGCGTCACCAGCTGGCAAGCATTTGACAAAATTCTTGGCGCAGCCAACGTGGTCATTACGCCCGGCAGCGGTTTTGGCTCGAAAGGCGAGGGCTATTTCCGCATCAGCGCTTTCAACAGCCGCGCCAATGCCGGGGAAGTCGCCCGCCGATTGCAGGGGTTGAAGTGGTGAATTTCACCATCGGCAGGTTGAATCGTCCAGCGGCTACCTGCTCGCGACGCATGTCGCGAGTTGTTTGGCGGCGCAAGGGTGCTAGATCAGGTTTAGGCGTTCTGCCCTTGTGCCAATCAGGCTATCTAAAGTCAGTTCCGTCTTTGGGGATGGCGACCCGGATTTCTTGATGAATAGGAAAACCGGGAAGATCCTCATGTCTTGAATCAGCTCTGAATGGGCGGCGCAGAGGGCGGTGAGCTGAAAGACGAGGTTGCTCAAAGCCGGTGCGTCCTGCCATTGCTCGAAATGAGGCCAGTGGGCCCAGCCCCAGTCCTCAAGTACGTAAATTCCCCCCGGGCGGAGGAGGGGGAAGGCAATCTCAAAGGTTCGGCGGGAGAGTTCATATTGATGCGATGCGTCGTCGATAATCAGGTCGATGGGGTTGTCCCCGAATTCGGAGGCAACAATGGACCTAATAGCCTCACCGTTATCTTGGGAGACATTGTAGTGTATGCTGACTCTGCGGCCAACAGGGTGCTTGTCCAAAAATTCTTGAACTCCCGAGATCGGTGGGCGTAGATCGATGCCGACATACTTCTGGAGGTTGAACATCAGCATGAGGAGTACCGGAGAGCCGCCTTGGTATGTGCCGAATTCAAGGACGCGGGCCGGAGGTGTCTTCTCGAAGATCTCTTGATAGAGGTCTATCGAATGCTTGTCTTTGATAAGAATGACCTCTTCGGAGGAGGTTTCGTATTTTGCATAGTCAGATAAAATACACTTGAAGTTGACGCCTTCCAGGGCGAACTCAGTCTCGGACTTCCAATCGATGGTGGGCATAGGTCAGTGCTTCTTACTAGAATGGGGGAGCATCTTGCGCCGCCTAACAAGTCGGTATGTAACAAAACCGTTGTATATCCCCGTTCATGGAAGCATTAGCTAACGGATTTGAAGTGGCTTGTCCAGCGGCTATCGGCGAAAGCGACGAACTGAAAAGCCCGATCACCCTCCCACCTCCTGATGGGTGCCTGAAGGATTTTCGAAAAATTATGGGGCCTGAATGACCTGGGCAGTATGTGTCGTCATCGACGACAAAATACTCAAGCTGGCGAAGGTTGAAGGCGGATAATCGGTAAAGCAAAACCGCGACTGGCCTGCCTGGATGACCTCGCCCGGTCGCAGCTTGTGGGACAAGATTCGATTACCGTCCACCAAAGTGCCGTTGCTGGAACGGAGATCCATGGCAAAAAAATCGGCTCCTTGGCTTAGGATTAAAAAATGGTTACTCGAAAGGGTATCATCCTCCACACATGCGTCCGCGTGATCACCCCGTCCGACAACCAGCGGTTTCTGTCCCAAAGCCCAGTGTTGGACCACCGAGCCGTCCGTCCGTATCTGATACAGGAATGCCATATTTGCCTTCCCTTTAATTCATTCACCAGCGAGTTGAAGCTAAGACACACTGTGCCTGCGATGTCAATCCCGACTTGTCGGGAAACGAAACGGTCAGCCGACGTTGGTTCCGGCAATTTTGTCAGGCCGCATTTCTTTAGGGTGCTGGTGGTGCATTCGTGCAGGCGACTTGGTAAAACCTCTTAGCCTGTCCAGCGAGAACGGCATCGTTGGTGCAAAACCCGTTGCCATTTCCAGGAAGCCAAGGGGTGAGTGGCACCCACTGGTTCGTGGTCAAAACCGAACAACACTGCAACTGATACCACTCATTGGTGGCGGTGTCCCAGCAGAGCTCAACCTGTGAAGCGCGGATGGAAAGACGCGGTGGCTCAGGCACAGACACCGAGAACGCTTGTGTCTTCACTGTCACGCCCCACGCTCCAAAGACGAAATTGTAGTTGCCCGGCGGGAGCGTTCCTAGGTTGTACTGCGTGGAGACAGTGGTGACGATGTCCATGCACTCCATCCCCACCTCCGTCCAGAATTGCGCATCCACAGACACGATGTTTCCGAGGAGCAGAGGTTGGCCCCAATTGCCGACGGATACGCACGAGTTGGGCAAATCCACGGTGACCGCCACGGACACGGTTGCCCCATTCGTTTGGGGACTAATAGTAACGGCAGCCGGAGAAGGAATGTAAGGCTCGAGCGTCTGTGCCCCGCATTCGGGGACGGTTTGCGGCCCAAGCACGACGATGACAAGGGACACAACGATGATATGAATGTCTTTGAGTGTTGTTTTCATGGTTACGTGTACGTTTAGTTTTGTGGTGGTGCGATGCGGCCTGACAGGTATTCGGCCAAACCACGGTTTGGCCGAGTTCGGGAGGCAAGATTCTTGCTTTCCCTATCATGTACCTAGAATAAGCTAGTTTACGAGTAAAAGGCAAGTTAATAATTTGGCCTAATTTATGAATGCAAGCTTAAGTAGCTTTCCAAGACGTCCTACTAATGCGGCTAATGCTACAGCCCGCCAAAGGAGGCCTTTGGGCGACTGGTTCCGAACCCGAAGTTAAAGTTTTTGGATCAGTGCCGGGAAGTCATGCGGTTCAAACGCCTTTTCTCTGCGCATGGAGACGGTCTTGCGTTGTTCGCAATCAAATTAACCATTGGCAATCAACTGCCAGTCTGTTATTCAAATCGTTCGCTTTTTACCGAAGCGGCTGAACTTTTAACCAAAACGATTTTATGTCACAGCATCGCAGTCTGCGCGCGGCGTCCACTCTTGGCAGCAAGCGCAATGTCCTCAAACGTTTCGAGCGTGTGGCGCTTCTTAAAAAGCGCGGCCAGTGGAAAAACGGCGACCGCATCACCGGCCTCCGCAAAACCAAGCCGGACGCCTAGAGAAGGTAGAAGGCAGAATGATGAATGCAGAAATATTTCCCGAGTTCCGTTTCTGCATTCTACATTCTTAATTCTGCATTCGCACGTGGTTCGTCTTCAAAAATTTCTGGCCGATGCCGGTGTGGCTTCGCGCCGCACAGCGGAACAAATCATTATGGCCGGGCGGGTCAGCGTCAACGGCCAGTCCGTTTGCCGGTTCGGAACGAAAGTTGATCCAGTGCATGATAAAGTGGCTGTGGACGGCAAGCCGGTTCGCGCCAAACGCAAGCTTTACGTGGCCCTGCACAAGCCGCCCGGCTGTGTTTGTTCGCGCAAGGATGAATTGGGACGTCCGGTAATCCACGATTTATTGCCAAAAGAATGGCAAATGCTTCATTCCGTTGGCCGTTTGGATTTCGACAGTGAAGGATTGATTTTTCTGACCAATGATGGACAATTCGCCTTGCACCTGACGCATCCGCGCTACGGCGTCCGCAAAAAGTATGTGGTCACCGTTGCAGGCCGGGTGGACAAGGCGATGCTCGCGGAGTTTACGCGCGGCGTCTGGCACGCGGGCGAAAAGCTCCGGGCGCAGGCGGTGCGGCTCGTTTCAGCCGGTCGTGCGCGAAGTGTGGTGGAATTGGAACTGGGCGAAGGCAGGAACCGCGAGGTGCGGCGGCTGTTTGAATCGCAGGGTTTGACGGTGAAACGGTTGCAGCGGACGCAGATTGGGAAAATCAAATTGGGCGAGTTGAAACCGGGCCGATGGCGGACATTGACAGAGACAGAGATAAGAACTTTACTTTTAGAATTATGAAAATGAATTACTGGCTGACTTTGGGCGTGATGATGGTGACGAGCGCAGTCGCGCAGGACAACACAAACGCGGTGCCGCAAATGCCCGCGCCAACCGCTCCTTCGCCCGCGGAAGTCGCGCCCGCGGCAACGGCTGTTGAGACCGGCGCCCCGGCGGCAAACGCGAAGCCTGCCAAACACAGAAAGCACAAAGCCGCTGCGCCGGGAAAAATTACTTTTACCGAACCAACAGCCACACTCGTTGCCGGCCCGGCGGAAGTCGCTGTAAACGTCAATGTTCGCGGTCAGGCCGGCCTCAAGGGTGATGTGGTGGCGCATCTCGTCAAAGGCGACGCGGTGACGGTTTTGTCTCAAATCAACCTGGACAAACACAAGGCCGATGAACCTGCGCAATGGGCGAAAATTGCTCTTCCAACGAGCGCGCACGTTTGGGTCAGGACCCTGTTCATTGACGAGACGAATAAAACGGTTCTGCCAAAGAAATTAAATCTGCGCGCCGGGCCGAGTGAAAATTACAACGTCCTCGGCGTCATTGAACGCGGCATGCCGGTGAGCGAAGTCAAAACCAAGGGTGACTGGATGGAAATTGACGCGCCGACCAATGCCTTTGCTTTCGTCGCCGCAATGTATTTGAAACAGGCAACTCCGGCGACGCCGGCTGTTGAGACCACGCCCATTGTGGCTGAACCGATGGCACCGCTGGTCGAGCAAGCCCCGCCGCCCCAGCCGCGCATCGTCACGCACGAAGGTGTTGTGCGTCACGTCGTCAGCCTCGTCGCACCGACGGATTACGAGTTGTTTGATCCCAATACGGGCCAGAATATTGATTATCTTTACACGACTTCCACGAGCCTCGATCTCAAACGTTATAAAGGCCGGCACATTGTTGTGACGGGTGAGGAGGGACTCGACACACGCTGGAATAACACACCTGTTCTCAACATCCAGAGCATTCAGGTGGCCGAGTAATGCCGCCGGACAATCTCATTGACGGCCGCGCCATTGCCGCGCAAATCCAGCGCGAACTTGCACAACGCGTCGCCGAGTTGAAGAAACGCGGCGTGCAACCCGGCCTCGCGTTCGTTCGCGTGGGTGAAAACCCGGCTTCCAAAGTCTATGTCAATCGCAAGGAAAAAGCCTGCGCCGAACTCGGCATTTTTTCCAAAACACATTTTTTACCGGAGCAAACGAGCGAAGCCGAATTGCTCGCCTTGTTGAAAAAGCTGAACGCGGATTCCCGTTTGCACGGAATTTTGGTCCAGGCACCGTTGCCAAAACAAATTCGCGAGTCGGTGATTTATTCGAGCGTGCTGCCGCAAAAGGATGTGGATGGTTTTCATCCGGTGAACGTCGGCAAATTGATGCTCGGCGATCCCAGCGGTTTTCAGCCCTGCACACCAGCGGGTATTCGTGAATTGCTGATTCGCTCAAACGTGAAAATCGAAGGCGCCGAAGTGGTGATTTTGGGGCGCGGTAACATCGTCGGCAAACCGATGGCCGCGATGCTTTGTCAAAAAAACGCGCACGGCAACGCGACCGTCACGATTTGTCATTCGGCCACGCGCGACATCAAGGCGCATTGCCTCCGCGCGGACATCCTAATCGCGGCGATGGGTGTCGCCGAATTTGTGAAGGCCGACATGGTCAAACCCGGCGCGGTGGTGATTGACGTGGGTGTCAACCGCGTGAATGGAAAACTGGTGGGCGACGTGGATTTCGCCCGCGTTCAGCCGATTGCCGGGAAAATCACGCCGAATCCCGGCGGTGTCGGCCCGATGACCATTGCGATGCTGATGCAAAACACCGTGCGCGCGGCGGAGTCAAACCACCAATGAACACGAATAAACACGATTAAGAAACCGATTTGCAAAAAATGGCTTTGCCAGTGAATCTTCGTGTTCATTTGTGTCCATTCGTGGTTAAATCAAGTTTATGCAAGCCACTCGAATTCTCCCCGATTTGCAATCCTCGCTTTTGTGCGAGGAAGTCCGGCAGGAAGCCAACGGGAATTTCTTCATTATCGGCATCATCAATTTTCTCCGTGTGCCCCAATTGCCTGCCGTCGCAGGACGGCTCTGTATCTTTAATCGTTGGACGGCGGGCATCGGCCAGTTCACTGAGAATATCCGGATCATCGCGCCCGACCAGACAACCGTGCTGCGCAAGGGCGAAATGAAATTTGAGTTGCGCGACCCGGCGTTGTCCACGACCGGTGTGCTGGTTTTTGGCCAGGTCGAATTCAAAGTCGCCGGAACCTACTACATCGAGGTGCTTGTGGACGACGTGATGAAACTCCGCTATCCCGTTCCAGTGGTTCTTGTGCCGCCGCCGAATCAAGATCCCCAGCAGCCACAGCCGAAGCCGCCGGCGGCGGGCGAAAAAAAAGCCTGACTTTAAAGTCCAAGTTTCAAGCGTTCAGTTTTCAGATTCTGAAAACTTGAAACTGAAAACTTTTCCAGCATTTCATCCGCGTTCCATCTGTGGTTAAATTCCCGCCGGTGAGTGCGTCGGCTGAATCAACTTTTGCGTGGGAACCGCTGACGCCGCGCGGCGTGGCGGCATTTGCGCGCGCGACGCCCAGTCGTTTGTTTCTCGTGCAGTTCATTATTGCACTGCTCGCCGCCGCGTCAGTTGTCTGGTTTCTCTACGACGGTTGTTTTCCGACCGTGTTCACGGCGATTCAAAATTTGCCTGCCGCCGGCGAAATCCGGTCCGCCCGGCTCGATTGGCATGGCAACTCGCCGCAACTGCTCGCCGAAGGCCGGTCCATTGCGTTTGACGTTGACCTGAATCATTCCGGTCAAATCCACCCGCTGGCGGATGTGCAAATTGAATTTGGCGGAGAAACCGTCCGCATTTTTTCGTTGCTCGGTTACACGGAGTGGAATTACCCGCGCGGCCAGGTCATCCCTTTTAATCACACCGATCTGGAGCCACAGTGGGGCGCTTGGGCGATGGAACTCCTGTTCATGGCCGGAATCGTGCTGGCGGCAGGTTTTATGCTGGGTTGGTGGTTGCTGGCGACGATTTATTTCATTCCTGTTTGGGTTCTCGGTCTCTTTATGAACCGCGATTTAACTTTTCGCCAAAGCTGGCGGCTGGCAGGCGCGGCGTTGATGCCGGGCGCGTTACTGATGGCGGCGGCCGTTTTGCTCTACAATTCCGGTTTTCTCAATTTTGTTTCCCTGGGTTTTACCTTCGCTGCGCATCTCGTTCTCGGCTGGATTTATTTGTTCCTGAGTCTGCTGTTTCTGCCGCGATCGCCGTCGGCGTTGAGCAAGGGCAATCCCTTCACGCCGTCACAGTAAATTTGACACCTGCCGGAAGGGTCTTTAGCCTCCGTGCATCATGTCCCGGTTGCCGTTTGAATTGCTTCTTGCGCTGCGTTATTTGCGGCCCAGACGGACGTTCGTTTCCATCATTACGCTCATCTCCGTCCTCGGCGTTGCGCTCGGCGTCGCCGTGCTCATCATTGTCATCAGCGTGATGAGCGGGTTCGACCACGACCTGCGCGAAAAAATCCTCGGTTTTAACGCGCACATCCAGGTTTTCCAAAGCCGCGGAACGATGCAGAACTACGCGCAGGTTGCGAGTGTCATCGCATCCAACAAAAACGTGCGCGGCGTTTCACCGCTGGTGATTGGCAAGGTGTTGGTGGAAACGCAGGAGGAAACAGGCAGGCAGGCAAAGGTGGATGCGCCGATCCTGCGTGGTGTGGACCCGCGGATCGAAGGCAGTGTGAATGTTTTGCCGCAAAGCATCGTGGAGGGGAAATTTGATTTAAGCGGTCGCGGCGTGGTCATCGGCAGTGAGTTCGCCCGCAACCTGCGACTTCACGTCGGCGACCGGTTGTCCATTTATTCGCCGCGCGATATCGAGCAAATGCGCAAAAGCCGCGGCAAGAAAAACGAGGAGGCCATTTTGCCGGAGGATTATGAGGTGCGCGGCATATTCGACGTGGGCTACTACGAATTCAACAGCCTGTTCATCGTCACGTCACTGGAGAACGCACAGGATTTGTATGATCTGGGTGATTCCGTGCATGACCTGGAGGTGATGTTGAAAGACCCTTACCAGGCGACAGAAGTGAAACGGCAATTGGAGCAAACCCTCGGCAGGGAATTCACCGTAACCACGTGGATGGAACAGAATTCCGCCATTCTCAGCGCACTCATCGTCGAGAAAAACGTCATGTTTTACCTGCTGTTTTTCATCGTCATCGTCGCTGCGCTCTGCATCTTGAGCGCGCAAATCACGTTCGTCGTCCAAAAAACGCGCGAAATTGGAATGCTCAAGGCGCTCGGCGCGACAAACCTCCAGATTTCCGGCGTGTTTCTCAGTCAAAGCGCCATTATCGGCGTGCTTGGCGTGTTGGCCGGTTACGGCTTGGGCATTCTGGCGCTGACTTACCGCAATGAATTTTTGCACTTCATGAATTACTGGACCGGCTTTGAACTGTTTCCGGCGTCCATTTACGGCTTCAGCGAATTGCCGGCGCTGATTGTCGCCCGCGACATCGCGTTGATTTGCGGAAGCTCGTTTGTCATTTGCATTCTCGGCGGCGTGTTGCCCGCGTGGCGCGCCGGCCGGTTGAAACCCGTGGAGGCGCTGCGCTATGAATGAACCGCTGCTTTCCACCCTCGCCCTCGCCAAGACTTACATCATGGGCAAACGCACGCTCGAAGTGCTGCGCGGCGTGAACCTCGACGTGGCGCGCGGCGAATTCCTCGCGTTGCGCGGCGCGTCCGGCGCGGGCAAAAGCACACTGCTGCATCTGGTCGGCGGATTGGACACGCCGAATTCGGGCGAGATTCATTTCGCCGGACAAAACCTCGCCGCGTTTTCCGAAGGCGAATTGACGCATTTCCGGAATCGCCGCGTCGGTTTCGTGTTTCAATCGTACTATCTGTTGCCCGAACTCGACGCGCTTGAAAATGTCTGTCTTCCGGCGCGGGTCGCGCGCGTGCCCGCGGGACAAGCCGGGTCGCGCGGACGCGACCTGCTCGCTTGGGTTGGCCTCAAAGATCGCATGGAGCACAAGCCGTTTGAGCTTTCCGGCGGCGAACAGCAGCGCGTCGCCATCGCCCGTGCGCTCATCAACGAACCGGAATTGCTTCTGGCCGACGAACCGACCGGCAATCTCGATTCGCACACCGGCGGCGAAATCATTGAACTGCTCAAAAATCTCCATATCAAAAAAAAGATGACTCTTATTATCGCCACACACGATGCAACAGTGGCCGCGCACGCACAGCGCGTCATCGAATTGGCGGACGGGCGCATCACCAATGGCTCATAGTGAAATGAGCCTTTGAAAAAGGTTTTTCGGTGGTTGGCTTCCGTAAAAAATATGCTTGAAGATCGCGATTACATGCGCCAGCCGGTTTATTACCGGCCGCGCGTGTCGTTCACCGTGGCGCTGCTGATTGTCAACGCGATTGTCTTTCTCGTCGAATGCGCGCTTTCCTCCCATCCGCTGCGTTTGGCGCCGGATAATTCGTTTTTTTACAATTATTTTGCGTTGAGCCTTGAAGGTTTGGAGCACGGCTGGGTTTGGCAATTGCTCACCTATCAGTTCATGCACGCCGGCCTGTTGCATATTTTTCTCAACAGTTGGGCAATCTACGTTTTTGGCCGTGAAATTGAAGAAACCCTTGGCCCTCAAAAATTCCTGGCTTTGTTCCTGACCAGTGGTGTCATTGGTGGAATTTTTCAGGCACTCGCCAGCTGGATTTGGCCTCATTATTTTGGCGGTGCGGTGGTTGGCGCCTCGTCAGGCGCGTTTGGACTCGTCGCGGCATTCGCCATTTTATATCCGGAACGCGAGTTGACCCTGCTTCTGTTCTTCGTTTTGCCGCTGACGTTGCGTGCTGAAACCCTCCTGATTCTTTCGGCGGCACTGGCATTGTTCGGCATCGCATTTCCGACGGGCAACATCGCCGATGTCGCGCATTTGGGCGGCATGTTGACGGGCATCGTTTTCGTGCGTCAATTCATTCAAGGCCGTTGGAATTGGCCCCGATGGAAATTTTCGGCGCGCCGCGCCGCGTCCCGCGAACCCGAAGGCGATGTATCCACAGACGAATTTCTGCAAACGGAAGTGGACCCGATTCTCGACAAAATCTCCGCGCACGGCATTCAAAGCCTCACCGAACACGAGCGCAAAATTCTTGAAAAAGCCCGCGCCAAAATGACTAAACGTTGATTCTGTAGCGGCGGTCTATGACCGTCGCTGATTTTTCCAGCTCTCATAGAGCGCCGCTACAAATACTCGACTCCCGGCTTTCGACGTTTTACGCTCAAGCCATGATCACGCGCTACTCACGCCCTGAAATGCGGGCCATCTGGACCGACGAAAACAAACTCCGCAGCTGGCTGCAAATTGAACTTCTTGCCAGCGAAGCGCTGGTTGGGGAAGGCATCGTACCACGCGCCGATTTCGCGAAAATCAAACGCGGTGCCGACAAGTGTTTTACCAATCTTAAAGGCCTCGTCGAACGGCAGAAGGAACTGGAAAAAACGTTCAACCACGATGTCATCGCCTTCACCACCGCTGTCGCCGAAAAAATCAATCACCGCGCCAGCCGGTGGTTGCACTTCGGGTTGACCAGCAGCGATGTCGGCGACACGGCGTTCGCCGTCCAGATGACGCAATCCGCCGACATCCTCATTGCCGACGTGAAGCGACTCCGCGTTTCCATCGCGAAACGCGCGAAGGAATACATGCTGACGCCCTGCATCGGCCGCAGCCACGGCATTCATGCCGAGCCGACCACCTTCGGCCTTAAGCTTGCGCTCATGTATGACGAATTTGGCCGGGCGCTCGAACGTCTCGAACGGGTCCGCGAAGTCGCTGCCGTTGGCAAACTCAGCGGCGCCGTGGGCACCAGCGCCCACTTGTCGCCTGCTGTGGAGGCCGCCGTGTGCAAACACCTTGGCCTGCGCCCTGCGCCCATAGCCACACAAGTCGTCCAGCGCGACATTCACGCCGAATTCATGACCGCGCTCGCCCTTGTCGGTGCGAGCATCGAACGTTGGGCCGTCGAGTTCCGCCATCTCCAGCGCACGGAAGTCCTTGAAGTTGAGGAACCCTTCACCAAGGGCCAGAAAGGCAGCAGCGCCATGCCGCACAAGCGCAATCCCATCACTTGGGAGCGCCTCACTGGTCTTGCCCGCGTCCTCCGCGGCAACGCCGTCGCCGCCCTCGAAAACGTTGCCCTCTGGCACGAGCGCGACATCAGCCACAGCAGCGTCGAGCGCATCATCTTCCCCGACTCCTGCATGTTGCTGGATTACATGCTCGCGCTGCTAATTCGCTTGATGGACGGGCTGAACGTTTATCCCGAAAACATGAAGAAAAATCTCGGGTTAAGCCTCGGCATGTGGAATTCGCAAACCGTCCTGCTCGCGCTCATCCGCAAAGGCCTGACACGCGAAGACGCCTACAATCTGGTTCAAGACGCGGCGATGAAGACATGGGAAGTCAAACACAACGGTCGGGACAACGCCGACTTTCTCAAGCAACTCCAGGCCGACTCCGATGTGGCTAAACATTTCAGAAAGGGCGAACTCGAGAAACTCTGCTCGCTCGATTTCCACTTCAAGGAAGTGAAGAACCGGTTCAAGAAACTGGGGTTGTAGCCGCCTTGTTGGGAGGGCGAGGCTCCTGACGAGCCCTGAAATCAGGCAATGGAGCTTTGACTTGAAACTGCTCGTAAAGAATACCGCAGTCGCAACCGCAAATCCCAAGCTTGTGCCGCTATTCCCGAAGCATGGCGCGAATTGGTTGAAAAAGGAGATGAACTATTGGTGGAACTCCTTGCTGGTGCTGTGGAATCTAAGGTGAGAGTTCGCCCTGACGACGGTGATGTTGCAGAATTTCTCGCTGTCTTAGGAAGGCTGCCTGTCGTGGAAGTCCCACGCGGTAACGCGATGCAATCTTCGGGATTTCCAGCGGCTCCGCACTCCACAACGCACCGACCTGTTGGCGAATCTTCGCGGAGTGGCAAGCTTGTTTTGCTCGGTAAAGCGTACTCTTACCACAACACTAAGGATGCAATGGTCATCGTCCTCAGAGAACTCGCCAAAACAGACCCGTCATTTCTCGATCGGTGTTCGCAGCACCCTGATGCCCAAGGCCGCAAGCGTCGCTACATCGCCCGCACGGCGGAGGAATTGTACCCCGATCGTCCAGACTTGCGTGAGTGCAGTGAATCACTCCCGGGAGGATGGTTGGTGGCAACCAACCTCAACAACATGCTTAAGAAAACCATCATCCGGCTCGCCGCCGAAGTTGCCGGGTTGTCTTTTGGCAAAGACGTGGTGGTTGAATTTTAAATTGTGGGCTCGTCAGGAGCCTCGCCCTCCCGTATCAATGGTCCGTGGATATTCGTTCTCAAGATTACCACATTGGGCGTCAAAAACCGGCGGAAGGCGTTCATATTCATCTCAGCGAACCGACAATTCCGCTCAATCGCTGGATGAGTTATTGGAAACGTCTCTTCACGCAAAAAGCGGAACGCCCTGATTGGCAATGGCAACCCCACCATTGGGACACACGCCTGCGTCGTTCGGAGAATTACACGGAAAAGTGGTATTACATCCGTGAGAACCCGGTGAAAGAGGGCCTGGTGAAAAATGCCGACGACTGGCCTTATCAAGGAATGATAAATGTGTTGCCGTGGTAAAGAAAAATTAGGGCTCACGAGGACGTTCGCCCTCCCGGTTAAATTATTTCAATTCCCACCAGGTAAGGTAATAGTCGCTGCCTATCATCTTTTGCCGGATGAAGGCGCTCTTAGTGATTTTGCCACGCGGCGGAAGTGGTGCCCGAGGATGGCGAGTTCGATGGCGTGCGGAAACTGACGTGGTCGCCGGATGAGTGTGCCCAAAAACAGCCGCCAATACCCCACACGTCCCCGGTGCCAAACGCCCAGCACCCAGAAGGATTTTAGAAACGCAATGATGTCCGCCCGTGACAGGTGCAGGCGCGGACCAGTCGGACGATGACTTTTGAGGAACGTGCGAATGCGCTGATAGTAGTTCCGCGGCTCGTAAAGTTTCTTCACCAGCTCACGGTAGCCGGATTGCAGAAACTCGCGGCTTAATTTGGGTTTAAAGTTCAGCGTGGCGTCGGAGTTGTTGCCGGTGCTTTCGGCTTCGAGCCGTCCCTCGCGTTTCAACCGTTGCCACAATCGCGTCTGCGGCAGCGCGCTGAGCAACCCCACCATCGCCGTCGCCACACCGGAACGTTGGATGAACTCAAACTGCCGCTTGAAGATGTCACTCTTGTCGCTGTCGAAGCCCACAATGAATCCACCCATGACTTCCAGCCCGGCGCGTTGCAGCGTTTGCACGGCAGCCACAAGGTCGCGGTTCCGGTTCTGGAGCTTGTGACATTCCGCCAGCGCCTCGACCGAAGGCGTTTCAATGCCCACAAAAACCTTTTTAAAACCGGCCTCCACCATCAGCGCGCACAACTCCCGGTCATCGGCGAGATTTATGGAAGCCTCGGTGAGAAACCCGATACGGGTCCGCGTGCGCCGCCGCCATTCGATTAACGCATGCAGTAGCATCTTCGTTTGCTGTTTGTTGCCGATGAAATTGTCGTCCACGATGAAGACCATGTCCTTCCACTTGCGCCGGCGTAGCGCGTCCAACTCGGCGATCAATTGCACCGGCGTTTTCGTGCGGGGTACGCGCCCGTTCATCACTATGATGTCGCAAAATTCGCAATCGTACGGGCAGCCGCGCGAGAATTGCACAGACATCGTCACGTAATGCCGGAATTTGATGAGGTCCCAGCGCGGCGCCGGGGTCCGGGTGATGTCCGGCCGGTTCGTGCAGCGATAAACGGATTGCAACCGGCCGCTTTGCATGTCCTGCACGACTTGCGGCATGATCTCCTCGGCTTCGCCCAGAACGAAGTGCTGGATTTCCGGGAACGCTTCGTAGCCGGTGGTGAATAACGGCCCGCCCGCGATGACGGTTTTTTCAAGTGCCGTGCACCGCGCCACAATTTCGCGGACGGATTCCCTCTGCACCAGCATCGCGCCCAACAGCACGTAATCCGCCCAGAGCAAGTCTTTATCCTTGAGCCGCTCCGCGTTCATGTCCACCAGCTTGAGTTTCCACTCCGGCGGCAGCATCGCCGCCACCGTCAGCAAACCCAGCGGCGCCATGGACGCCCTCCGGGAAACGAAGCGCACAGCGTGCTTGAAGCTCCAAAACGTGTCGGGCGTTCTCGGACTAACGAGAAGTATTTTCATTAAGTCGTTATTGTGAGTTTAAGCCCCGATATGGGTTTATGCGAGGTAAATTCCAAACATATTAATACACACACCTGCACTTTGACCGCCGTCGTTATCCGTCACGTCCGGCTGAATGAAGGTGCGTTTGAATCGTGTGGGTGCGGCGCTCAAAAACGAAATCTTTAATCCATGTTCACCTGTGTTAGACTGCGGCAGCCATGAAGACAATGATTCGGAAGACAATTGTCCTTGCGGTTTTGTCGGCGATGTCATTTCCATTGTTCGCGCAGGACACAAACGCGCCGTTGCCAACGATTGGATTGATACTTCAACGTGTGGTTGAGCGGGTGAAAAAAGAGAGCGACAACGACCGCGCGTTCGATGAACGTTACAGTTACTTGCGCACCAAAGTCACCGAATATCGAAATTCAGCGGGCGAACTCAAAAAGCACGAGGAAAAATCCAGCGTGCATGACCCGCCGGCGGCGAAACATTCGCAACCGGACGCGGCCAAATCGAATCCGGATTCGGAAAAAAGTGAGGCTGTCAGCGACACCCATTCCAATGTGCGAGGGAAGCAATTCAAGAGGGATGATTTTCTGCTTAACCAGGATTTGGTCCGTCGTTTTCAATTCACACTGGCCGGACGCGAATTGATTGGCGGCCGCCCGGCGCTGACGATTGATTTCGTTCCAGTGAGCAAAAAAATGCCCGAGCGGAATCTCAAAGACCGTTTTATCAACAAGGCCGCAGGCCGCGTCTGGGTGGACGAAGCGGATTACTGCCTCGTGAAAGCCGATGTGCATCTGACTCAAAAAGTGAGCGTCGGCTTTGGTCTTGTCGGCGCAGTGTGGAAATTCGATTACGGGTTTGAACGCGAGCGGACTGATGATGGCCTTTGGTTCACGCGCGGCGTGAACTGGCATCTTGAGGGCCGTGAAGTGGTCTTCAATCGCAAGGTGGATTATCACGAGAAAATGATCGACATTCGCAGAACCGCGTCTTGACACGAAGCGTTTCATTGTTAACCTCGCCGCTCCGTCAAACGGAGCTTTTCCGCGCAAAAGCGCGATCAAATTTGAATTTATGAAACGCCAGTATCAGCCATCAAAAATCCGGCGCAGACGGCAGCACGGATTTCTCGCCCGCAAATCCACCAGGAGCGGCCGTGCCACACTGCGCAACCGCCGCCGTGTGGGGCGCAAACGTTTGACGCCCGTTTAATCCGCGTGCCCATGCCCGCCGAAATGCCGAAACGACTGCAGCTGCGCCGCCGGATGCGGCTCCAGCATCAGCGCGATTTCGCGCGCGTGCGGGAGCAAGGACAGCGGCTTGTGCTCGGCTGTCTCATCGCCAACTGGCATCCGCTACCCGACAGCGCGAAACCGAAATTGGGCATCATCACGAGCAAACGCATTGGCGGCGCGGTCGAACGCAGCCGCGCGCGGCGATTGCTGCGTGAAAGCTTTCGGTTGCATCAAAATGAATTCACGCAGCCGGTGGAACTTGTGCTCGTCGCGCGGCCTTCGATTGCAGGACGCGGTTTTGCCGGGGTCGAAAAGGATTTTTTAATGGCGCTGCGCCGTGCCGGTTTGTTGAAATGAAATAAACGTGAATCCACTCCAACACATTTTGATTTTTGCCGTTCGCGTTTATCGCTGGACGGTTTCGCCGGCGCAAACTTTTTTGTTCGGGCCGACCGGCGGCTGCCGTTTCACGCCAACCTGCTCGCAATACGCGATTGAGGCGATTCGCGCGCGCGGCGCGGTCATGGGTGGCTGGCTGGCGGTCAAACGGATTTGCCGCTGTCATCCGTGGGACGGCCCCGCTCACGCGGGGCGGAGTTGCGGATGCGATCCGGTGCCAAAAAAAGAATTCGGAATTTAATTTCTCATGGATCGAACCGGCATCATCGTCGTCACAATTTGCATCATCCTGCTCGGCTTTTGGTTTATTGCGGAGCAAAAGTATTCCTCGCCGATGCCCCGGCAGCAAACGGCAACCAATGCGGTTGCGGCTCCCAAACCCGAGGTGGAAAATCCCATCGCCGCTTCCCCGGTGCCAGGCATGGCCCCCGGTTTTTTGTTCGACACAAACGTGCCGGAAGAATTGAAAGTCATCACGAATACGCACGCGCGGTATACGTTCACTTCACGCGGTGGCGGACTAAAATCAGTGGAGCTGCTCGATTTTCCCGAGACGGTTTCGCCGCGCTGGAAAAGGGAAGCGGCGGCCAACGGCGTGGCCACGTTGAATACTCATGCCGCCGTGCCGGTGCTGGCGATTTTGGGTGCGCCGGATCTGATTGGCGACGGCAATTTCACATTGACGGGAACCGACGATGGCATTCGCGCCGAGAAGTCTTTCGCAAACGGATTGCGCATCGTGAAAGAATTCCACGCCGGCTCGAATTATCTCGTGAACGCGACTGTGCGGCTGGGAAACACATCCGGCAAATCCATTTCATTGCCCGCGCAGGAATGGGTCGTTGGCACGGCGACGCCGATGGGGCCGGATGACAACGGCACAGCCGAGGGCATCATGTGGTATAACGGCGCGAAGGATGAACAGATCAGCCTGTCCTATTTCAGCACCAGCACCACATTCTTGTTTTTCTTTTCCAGAACTCCAAAAACGGAATACCTCGCCGGCGCAAATAACGTCGTTTGGGCGGCGGCGCACAATCAATTTTTCGCGCTCATCGCGATGCTGAACACAAATCAGCCGGCGCAGCAAGTCGTCGCGCGCCCGGTCAATCTGCCACTCGAGCCAATGCCGGGCGCGCCATCACCGGAAGGCATTCAAACCGCTTTGGTTTATCCGGCGCAAACTCTCGGAACGAATCAGGTGGTTGAGCGACAAATCGTTTTCTTTGCGGGACCAAAGGAGTATCGGACATTGGCGCGCATCGGGGAGGAATTTCAAAATCACGCCGACCTTGTGATGAATTTTGGGGGCTTTTGGGGCTTTTTTGCGAAGGCGTTGCTGTTGGGAATGAACTGGCTGCATGATATCACCAGACTGGGTTACGGCTGGGTCATCGTGCTGTTCACGGTCCTCCTCCGGGCGATTTTCTGGCCGTTGACGGCGGCGAGCACGCGTTCGATGAAAAAAATGCAGGCGCTCGCGCCGGAAGTGAAAGCGCTCAAGGAAAAATACAAGGACGACCCGCAAAAATTCACGCAAAAGCAAATGGAGCTTTGGAAGAAAAACAAAGTCAGCCCGATGGGCGGCTGTCTGCCAATGGCCATTCAAATGCCCGTGTTCATCGGCTTTTTCACAATGATCCGCAGCGCCATTGAATTGCGCGGCGCAAGTTTTCTGTGGGCCAGGGATTTGTCCAAGCCGGACACGCTGTTCATGATCCCGGGCATCAATTTTCCGTTCAACCTGCTGCCGCTGCTCATGGGCGGGGCGATGTTATGGCAATCGCATCTGACGCCGCCGTCGCCGGGCATGGATCCGACGCAGGCAAAAATCATGCGTTATATGCCGCTGATTTTCCTGGTGTTCCTTTACAATTACTCGGCCGGAATGGCGCTTTACATGACGGTCAGTACCCTGTTGGGCGTCGTGCAAACCAAACTGACAAAAATGAATCAGGCTCCGATTACGCCGGGCGCTGCTTCAGTATTGACGCCGCCGCAAAAAAAGAAAAAATGATGGCACACGCGATTTTTAATTTTATGCCTGCTCAACCGAAAGAAATTCTGGAGAAAATTCTCGCAACGCTTGGCTTTCCGGCAACTGTTGAGGAACACAAACTTGAAGAAGGTCTTTTGCTTGATGTAAAGACCGACGACGCCGGACGGCTCATCGGACGCCAGGGCCAAACACTGGCCGATTTGCAATACATCACGAACCGGATTCTTTTTCAGCAGGATGCCACTGCGCCCAAGGTGATGGTGGATGTGGGCGACTACCGTGCGCAGATGCGCGAAGCGCTCGTGAAAAAGGCAAAGAACGCCGCTGACAAAGTACGTCGCTGGGGCGACACGGTGGAATTGGAACCGCTGAATGCCTTTGACCGGCGCATTGTTCATCAAGCGCTGAAGGATGATCACGACGTTGAAACACACAGCGTCGAGGTCGAAGGCTCGGATAAAAAAGCCATCCTCCTCCGTCCGAAGCACTGAGCGCGGCTTTACGGATTGAGAATGATTAACTTATACACCGGCGAGTAGGCGCTGCCGGGCTTGGGCGGCGTGCCGAAGTTGTTGTAGAGATAATCAAACTTGTAGCGATAAGAAACTTCGTTGACTCCGGATGGCACGGGCACAAAGCCTTCCCAGCGGCCGGTCATGAGCGGCGTCTGGCGCATGGCATAAAGCTGGCCGTTAACGAGCAGGTAGGGATGAATGGACTCCCATCGCAGCGATTGCTGTTGCGAGGTGAAGGCGACTTCGACCGGGTAAAGGTTGTTCGCATCGCGCGATTGTTGCAGCGGCGTCAAATTGGTGAACGTAGCGGCACAACCTGTCAGCAGCAGCACAGGCAAAACCATTAAGATTTTCTTCCACATAATGCACACAGCTTTACACCAGCGCGACCGGTTTGTAAAGTTGGATTTTACCACTTGAACCACCATCTTTTTTTGAGATATTGCCCGCTGCCTTATGGACTCCCAAAACCAAGCCCCGCCGGGTTTTCATAATTATCGCTGGGTCATCTGCGCGCTGCTGTTCTTTGGCACCACCTTCAACTATCTGGACCGGCAGGTGATCAGCTATTTGAAGGAGTTCTTCTGCACGCCGGCGGCGCAGGGAGGGTTTGGCTGGTCCAACACCGACTTCGCCTATTTGACCTCCTTCTTCACGGGATTTTACGCCGGCATGACGCTCGTTATGGGCTGGGTCATTGATAGAATCGGCACCAAGCTGGGCCTGGCCCTGTCGCTCATCATCTGGTCAATCTGCGGGATTGCCAACGCCTTTGTCGGGCGGTTGCTGGTGATGCATATTGCCGTGCGTAGCGCGTTCGCTGTCGGCGAAGCCGGCAATTTCCCTGCGTCCATTAAAACGGTCGCCGAATGGTTTCCCAAGCGGGAACGGGCGCTGGCCACGGGCATCTTTAACAGTGGTTCGAACTTTGGAGCGATGATGGCCGCCCTTCTGGTTCCCTGGTGCCTTATCTATTTTGGCAACGAAAAGGGGTGGAAAATGGCTTTCATTCTCACAGGCGCTTCGGGTTTTCTCTGGCTGATTTTCTGGTTTTGGCTTTATGGCACGCCTGACAAGCAGAAACGGCTTTCAAAGGCCGAACACGATTATATTCACATCGACGATGAGGTTGCGGCCAACGATGCCAACGAGGACAGAGGAAAGTTTTCCTGGTGGAGGCTCTTTCGCTATCGCCAGGCTTGGGCATTCTTTTTCGGGAAGTTTATGACCGATGGCGTTTGGTGGTTCTACCTATTCTGGCTGCCGGATTATCTAATCAAACAATTTCACATGACCACGCAGCAGGTCATGCTCCCGACATTTGTTGTGTATGGTATTGCCATCGTCGGCAGTGTTTACGGCGGCAGCATCCCCATGACCCTCATCAAAAAAGGCTGGCCGGTCTATAAGGCCCGCATGACGGCGATGTTTATCATTGCCCTGGCCCCGCTGGCGGTTTTGACGACACAATACTTCGGCAACGTCGAACATTTTGGAAAAATGGCCGCCGTGCTCGCCGTCGCGACGATTTGCGTCGGCGCCGCCGCGCATCAGGCGTGGTCGGCAAATCTTTTCACAACCGTCTCGGATATGTTTCCCAAAAAAACGGTCGCAAGCGTTACTGGCATTGGCACTGCGGCCGGCGGTGTTGGTGGCGGCGTCATTTTGCAAATGCTCGCAGGCAGGCTGACCGACCACTTCAAACAAACGCCGCAAACGGCTTACCTCGTCATGTTCATCATCTGCGGCCTGAGCTACCTGATTGCGTGGGGCGTGATGAAGGCGCTGGTACCCAGGCACAAACCGATCACCGACCTATAAAGGCAGTGATTAGACTCTTTCAAAACAAAAGCCCGTTGAAGCATCTGTTCCAACGGGCTGAGTTTTTGACCGTCTTTTGCGGCAAACTGCCGGCACTCAAGACGGGAACGCGAAGTAGTTTTTCGCGTTGCGGTAACAAACATCTGCAACAAGATTTGCAAGCCAATCGCGCCGGTCTGGCAAACGTCCGCTCACCACGTCCGCGCCGAGCATATCGCAGAGGATGCGACGGAAATACTCGTGGCGCGGGTAGGAAAGGAATGAGCGCGAATCGGTCAGCATCCCGACGAATCGGCTGAGCAAACCGAGATTGGAAAGTATGTCAAGCTGCGCGCGGATGCCGTTCTCCTGATCGAGAAACCACCATGCCGCGCCATACTGCAGTTTGCCCGGCACGGAGCCGTCCTGAAAACTCCCCGGCATTCCGGCAAACAGATGCGTGTCGGCTGGATTTAAATTGTAGATGATCGTTTTCGGCAATTTGCCGTTGCGGTCGAGCCGGTCAAAATAACGCGCGAGTCCCGCCATTTGCGGATAATCACCTATGGTGTCGCAGCCCGCGTCCGCGCCGAGTTTGGCGGCCAGTCGCGAATTCGGGTCGCGCAAGGCGCCGAGGTGAAGCTGCTTGGTCCAATTTTTTTCCGCATCGAGCGCGCCGAAAAATTCCATCATAAATGCCGCGAACCGCTCGACATCTTCAGGCGAAGCGGCTTTGCCTTTCAACGCTGCAGAGAAAATCGCCGCCGCCTTTTTCTCTGTGCAATCCAGCGCCGGCATTCGCTCCAAACCGTGATCGGAAAGCCGTCCGCCATTGGCATGAAAGAAATCGTGCCGTTTGCTCAACGCCTTGAGAAACCCATTGAATGTGTTTGCCTTGACACCGGAAACTTCACTCAATTTTTTCACCCACGCCTTGAAACGCTCCAGTTGCCCAACGCGCAAGGCGTTGTCAGGGCGAAACGCCGGGAAAACCTTCACCCGCCAACCGGATTTTGCGATTGCCCGGTGATATTCAAGTGTGTCAGTAGGATCGTCCGTGGTGCAGATGACTTCGACTTTCATGCGCTCGACCAGGCCACGCACGGAGTAACCCGGTTGTGCAAGTAAACGATTCACTTCGTCCCACGCGGCCTGCGCCGTGCCTTCTTCAAGCAGTGTTTCGAGGCCGAAATAACGGCGCAATTCTAGGTGCGCCCAGTGAAAGAGCGGGTTGCGCAACGTTTTCGGAACAGTAGCAGCCCACGCCTGAAATTTTTCACGCGGCGAGGCATCGCCGGTGATGAGGCGTTCCGGCACGCCGTTCGCCCGCATCGCGCGCCATTTGTAATGATCGCCTTCCAGCCATACTTCCTGGATGTTTTTGAAACGCCGGTCTTCGGCCAGGTCGCGCGGCGAGAGATGGCAGTGATAATCAATTATTGGCTGGTCCGCCGCGATGCTGTGATACAGCTCGCGGGCCACGTCGTTCGACAGCAAAAAATCCTTGTCACAGAATTTCATAATTCATTTGATTCAATTTTATTTTCCGATTTAAACCCCGCTGAATGCCGCGAAACCGCCGTCAACCGGCAGCACCACGCCGGTCACAAAGCCTGACGCCTCGTCCGACACCAGCCACAATAGCGCCCCGACCAGGTCGTCCGGCACGCCAAACCTTCCCATCGGCGTGTGCGCGAGGATGGTATTGCCGCGCGGAGTCAATGAACCGTCCGGCTTGGTAAGCAGGGCGCGATTCTGGTCCGTGAGAAAGAAACCGGGCGCGATGGCGTTGACGCGGACGCCGACCTTCGAGAAGTGCACCGCCAGCCATTGCGTGAAGTTGCTGACCGCCGCCTTCGCGCCGCTGTAGGCTGGAATCTTCGTCAATGGCCGAAACGAGTTCATTGAGGAAATGTTGATGATTGTGCCCTTACCCTTGCCGGCCATCTCGCGGGTGAATGCCTGTGTTGGCAAAAGCGTGCCGAGAAAGTTCAGATTGAACACAAACTCGATGCCCTTCGGGTCGAGATCGTAGAACGTGATGATGTCCTTGGCCGTGCCGGACAGGTCTTCCTTGCGCAAATATTCGAGACTGGTTGTGCCTTTGGGATGATTGCCGCCGGCGCCGTTGATGAGAATGTCCACCGGACCGAGCTCCTTCTTTACCTTGTCATTGGCTGCGGCAAGACTTTCCTTGTCCAGCACGTTGCATGCGACACTGATGGCTATGCCGCCATCCTTGCGAATTTCTGCCGCCACGGCCTCTGCGGATTGCAGCTTTTTAAAACCTGTAACGGCAACTTTCGCGCCACACGCAGCGAGCGCGCGTGCCATGGTGCCACACAACACCCCGCTTCCGCCGGTGACCAGCGCGACCTGACCCTTCAGATTTACCTTAAATGGAACATTCATGTTTTTTCCTTCCAATTTATTTTTAGTCCTTGAATCGCCCGCGATACGCCCACAGACCGAGCGCCGGGTTCGAGATGTAAAAGGTTTTATCGCCGTCTGGCAGCGTGTTCCAACCGTCCTTAAGCTTGGCCGGATTGTAACGCTGCGTCATCTGTTTCAGATCGGCGTAGCGGAAGTTGACGCTCTCGATTTTCTGTCGCGTGAGGTGGCCGGGGCAATACGTGATGTTGAACCGGCCTTCCGACGAGCCGTGAATGAGGTGCGCCGCCGCGCTGAGATTGTTCTGCAATTCGGCGTTGGCCTTCACCGCCGACAGCGTTGCCGGTGTGCCGCGATAGCCGTATTTGCGAATCAACCGGTCAATCTCGGCATCCTCGCCGAATTCCTTCAGGCCGGGCGCAAGAACAATCAACTCGCCGCCGTCGGCCATGGCCATGCGCGTGCGATAAATACTCTTGTTGCCCAGCCACGTGCTCTTGAATTCACCCGGGTCCAGATAAACAACGACCTTCTTGAGCGGTTCATCGAGCAAATCGAAATTCACCTTGAGCGACAGCGCGGCGGCCTTGTCGAAGCCCGAAACATCATCACTCACGAACAAGCCGCACACGCGCAGTTTACCGTCGGCACCGTTCCCCACCACCGTGTGGACATACACGATGGGCAGGTGCTTTGTGAAATGCTCGGAGGCGTAATTGAGAATGCGGCGCACCGGCGTGTCCGCGCGCCCTATCATCCGCTCCATGCCGTAGGCCGCGCCGATGAAATGGCTTTTGTTGATGCTTTCCGTGCCGCCCGTGCCTACAAAAATGTTTTTATTGTAACTGGCCATCCCCATGACTTCGTGCGGAACAACCTGGCCGACGGACAGAATCAAATCGTGTTTGCCAGTCCAGATGAGGTTGGCCAGTTGCGCGTGCCAGGCGAAATCCACCGCGCCCCCGGACGCTTTTTTCACGAACTCCGCTGGCACTTCGCCGACGGTGGCGACGCCCGCGCGCCAGTTATGCACGCGGAACAATTCCGGCGGCACGCCGGCATACATTTCGGCGATCTGCTCCGGTGGCATCGGCGTGTGCGTGCCAAGTGCGGGCAGAACGTCCGTGAGACGCGGCCCGTAGTAGTCGTGGACGAACTTCGTCAACACGCCCGCCTGCGAATGGAACCGGGTGAAATCCGGCGGAACAACCAGCACACGCTGGCGCGGGCCGAGTTGGTCAAGCGCCTTGAACAGTCCCTCGTGCAAATCGTCCACCGACAATTTGTCTTTTGCGGAACCGCGTGCGAAATAAAGCATAGATTTCTAGCCCATCCTACACCGCAAGCACCGTGTCTGGCAACGTTGGGGAATGTTGTAGCGTCGGCTGTCTCAGCCGACAGTGCGCTGAGGACAGCGCACGCTACAGTAAATCACGATGTCCCCGAATGATTAGTAGCACTCCTCACAGAGAGCCGCATCTTCAGTTTCTAGGAAAAAAACAAACGGGCAATCGGCGAAGTTTGCAGCCTGTTCAAGTACTGGGCGGCGACTTATTCATGTACCACTTCGACTGGCCATTGGATCTGCAATGGTCGCCCGACCAAAGAACGCCACTTCTCTCTCTGAGCAACCGTCAAAATGGCATAAAGATCCCGATCTCTTTCCTTTTCGATTATAGTGATGGCATCCGAGAGAGACTGGACTTGCTCAGTACGGTCTTTAAGCGACTCGTCAGCACTCAGGCCTGCAACCATCTGCCTTCCCAAACGCCGATAAAGTGGATTCAGTATCGGTTCATAAAAAAGGGAGACATCTCTGACCTGTCCTACCTGATCATCCGATAAACCCAGATCAGATACCAATAAATGATCCTTTTGCAGAGACTTCAGACCATCGACCTGCCAAATGATCTCCCGAAGCCGTTGTGCTTGGGGAGCTGTTAGCACGTTCGAGAGTGAAGTCAGCAGATATTGGTCATATAGCCTCAATTTCTCTTCGACAATCTTACGACGATCTGACTCGGCTGCACCTTCACTTCGCGCTGCCATGTTTGTGATAGCTGGGATTTCTTTTATGGGTGTGTGTTTGAAAGCTGCTATTTTCGTCAACTGCTCCGATGTCAGATGCAAATCAGTCCGAACCTCTGGTCGTGCAATGACAGCAAACTCCTTTTGCTCCTGTGAAATGCCCGAGAAGTCGACGTATAACCTTGCGCTCGGCTCGCTGGCACATCCCTGACTAACAAATACCAACGTTGTAAACAGGATAGTGAGCATATGTATGCCAAAGCCTCTGGATTTGGCGGACATCCGGCTTTGCTCTCTCATTTGGAGGTGACTACGCATAGTGCTGTGCAGCCTTTCCTTTTTCATGGATTTGACTTTGCGCCGGGCAAAATGGCTTGTCCAGAAAAAGCGGCGCAACTCGCCGGGTGTCTCGCCCACCCGGTTTTGGAGTGCGCGGACAAGTCCGCGCTTTCAAAGCGGCGACACGTCGCCGCAGTCCAAACGCGTCATCTCCATTTTTTTACGGACAAACCGCGGTGTTCCTGTTAGTTGTGTGATGCGGCCAATCAGTCTCCCAAAGCTTGGGAATTTCACCGCAAAAACTTACTGTGAGGGAAATATAATGAAATATGGCCTGAATATTCGTGAGAGTGGCGCGCTGGACTTTGTGTCCCTGGGTGCGCTGGTGCATCGGCTTGATCCGGGAATCATTCCTTTTCGCAAGGCGACAAAGTGCCGCATCCACGTCAGCGGCGGTGAATTCAACTGCGCCGCGAACCTGTCGGATTGTTTCCGCCTGAACACTGGCATCGTCACCGCGATGGTGGATTATCCCATTGGCGACCTGATTGCCGAGCGCGTGCGGGCGATGGGTGTGAAACCGTTTTACAAGCGGTTCAAGCATAACGGTGTCAATGGCCCGAACATGGCGGCGGTTTACAGCGACCAGGGCTATGGCGTGCGTGCGCCGGTGGTGTTTTACAACCGCTGCAACGAGGCGGGCGCACAACTCAAACCCGGCGACTTTAATTGGAAGGAAATTTTCGGTGGTGGCGTCCGCTGGTTCCACAGCGGCGGCATCTTCGCGGCACTCTCCGAAACCACGGGCGAATTGATCATCGAAGGCATGAAAGCGGCGAAGGCGGCGGGCGCAGTGGTGTCGTTCGACCTGAACTTCCGCCAAAAGCTCTGGGACATCTGGGGCGGGCAGGAAAAGGCATTGTCGGTGATGAAACGCATCGTCGAGCACGCGGACGTGCTGGTGGGCAATGAAGAGGATTTGCAGAAAGGTCTGGGATTGAAAGGCCCGGACGTGGCCGCCAAGTCCAAACTCGATCCGAGCGTGTTTTTCGGGATGATTGACCAGGTGGTGAAGAAATATCCGAAGGTCAAAGTGGTGGCCACGACATTGCGCGAAGTTCGTTCAACCAACCATCATGGCTGGTGCGCTGTGGCGTGGATTGACGGCAAGACCTATGCGGCGCCGGCGTGCGAGTTAAACGTGCATGACCGTGTGGGCGGTGGCGACGGTTTTGCATCGGGATTTTTCTACGGTCTATTGACGGGGGAGGAACCTGAACAGGCGGTTAAGCTGGGCTGGGCGCATGGCGCATTGCTGACGACATTCCCCGGCGACACGACAATGGCGACAGTGGAGCAAGTGAAGGCGTTCGCCAAGGGAGGGTCTGCCCGTATTCAGCGGTAAGCATTTGGGCTGCGCAGCAGCGCAGCCCTACCAATTTGGTAGGGCGAGACTCCCGGCGAGCCGCAAAGGCGGAAAAATCCAACTGCTCCGACGGCTCGCGAGGACGCTCGCCCCACGTAGGAGAAACCATTTCGGATGCTTATTTCTGGACGAGTGCTTACAAACCGAGTTCCGACCCCGCCATGGAATTCAACCGCGCCTGGCTCTGTTTGGTCAGGCTCGTGAAGACCATCGAAACGTGATAGCCGGTGTGTTTGTTGCCGGTACAAGCGATGACGACGCCGGCACATTGGAGTCGGCTCTTGTCGCGCGGTGAGCAAAGTTCAACGGTCATTTCTGTCCATGGATTAAACGGTACCGGGCTATGGAACTCGATGCCACTTTTGTGGATGACAACCGAATCGGCGGAAAGTTCAAGGCTGGTTTGCCGCACTTCCAAAGTGATGTGTTGTTGAAACGAATCGCCGTTCCCGAGTTTTCTTGCACTCATAAATACACTGTTAAACTAGCACCTTAAATTCAATCGTCAAATAGGCGTCCAGAATTCAATAAATAAGCATTCACCACTCAATGACCGCTGCGCCCCACGTCAGGCCTGCGCCGAAGACGATGAGCAGAACCAGATCGCCACGCTGAATTTTTCCCGACGCAACCGCTTCGTCCAATGCAATGGCCACCGCCGCCGCCGACGTGTTGCCATAACGATCCAAATTGATGAACATTTGTTCCGGTGCGACGCCGAGCCGTTTTCCCACCGCGTCAATGATCCGTTGATTCGCCTGATGGGGAATGACGCATTTGATTTTTGCGATGTCGAGTTCACAACGCCGCAACGCCTCCTTCGCCGCCGTGCACATTGCCTGAACGGCGTTTTTGAACGTTTCTCGCCCATCCATTTGCAGGTAGTGAAGTTTTGCTGCAACCGTATCCACTGTCGCCGGGCGCCGGCTTCCGCCGCCGGGCATGTGGATTAAATTGCCCTTCGAACCGTCCGCGCCCATTACCGCGGTCAACAAGCCGTGGGCGTTGGGACGATTTTGCAAAATCGCTGCGCCTGCGCCGTCGCCAAACAGCACACAGGTGTTGCGGTCGGCATAATCCACAATCGAAGAAAGTTTTTCCGCGCCAATGACGAGCACCGTGTCGTAGGTGCGCGACATGATGAATTGTTGCCCGATTTCCAAACCGTAAATAAAACCGGAGCATGCCGCCTCAAGGTCAAAAGCCGCTGCGCGCCGCGCGCCAATTTTTTGCTGCACCAGACACGCCGTGGCCGGAAACGGCATGTCCGGGGTGATTGTCGCAACAACGATGAGTTCAATTTGTTCGGCGGTGGCTCCGGCCATTTTCATCGCACGTTGCGCCGCTTTCACCGCCATGTCAGACGTGAATTCGTCCTTTGCCGCCACCCGTCGTTCCTTGATGCCGGTGCGTGTCGTGATCCACTCGTCCGATGTATCCACTATTTTTTCCAGGTCGGCATTGGTCAAAATTTTCGCCGGCACATACGAGCCGACGCCGGTGATGGAACAGGTGCGGCCCTGAAAATTATGCTGGGCGCGCGGGTTTTTGAATTTGATGGTGGACAAGGCGCTCATGCGGGAACAAGAACCGGCGGTGAAATTTCCACAGCAGCCAATTTTCCATTCGCGCGGGCGATTTCGCGGGCAATGGTTTGATTAACCTGCTGTTGCACGGCTTCGGCTGTCACGCGCAACGCACTGGCGACGGCGCGTTCGCGCGCCGAACCATGCGCCTTGAACACCATGCCGTTGAAACCGAGCATCGGCGCGCCGCCATAAACTTCCGGGTCCATGCGCCGACGAATGGCGTGAAAGGCATTTTTCACAAGCAGCCCGCCGAGTTGACGTCTTGGATTTTGTGTCAGCTCGTGCCTGAGCATCGAAAACATCGCGACCGCAAGACTTTCACAGGTTTTCAAGACAATGTTGCCCACAAAACCATCGCACACGACCACGTCCACGCGGTCTTTGAACAGATCGTGCCCCTCAACATTGCCGATGAAATTCAAGTCGAGTTGCTTGCAGAGTTTGAAAGCTTCAAGCGTCAGCTCATTGCCTTTGGAATCCTCCGTCCCGATGCTGAGAATGCCAACGCGCGGATTTTTCCGGCCAAGCACTTCCCGCGAATACACACTGCCCATCACGGCGAATTGAGCGAGATGAATCGGTTTGCATTCAATATTCGCGCCACCGTCAAGCAGGACGAATTCATGTTCCTGCCGTGGAATGACCGCCGCAATGCAACCCCGATCCACGCCGGGGATGCGACCCACTTTGAACGTGGCTGCTGCAAAAATGCCGCCGGTATTGCCAAGCGAAACCAGGGCGTCGGCCTTGCCCTCGTGAACCAGTTCTGCCGCGCGCCCGATGGAGCTGTCGCGTTTCCTGCGAAGCGCGCTGGCGGGTTTGTCATCCATTTCCACGACTTCGCTGGCGTGGATGACGTGCACGCGATGGTCGCGAAAACCGCGGGGGGGCAGGGCGGTGTGAATGTCAGCTTGATTGCCAACCAGGTAAATGGCGGAGATTTTCTCGTTGCCTTCAAGCGCCAATTTAACGCCGTCGATGACAACACCACACCCGTGGTCGCCGCCCATGACATCCACTGCAATTCGCATAGATGAAATAAAAAACGCGGAGATTTTTCCGCGGGCGTGCCAATCAAGTGCCCGCTGTGACGCTCAACACCTGACGGCCTTTGTAATAGCCACAAGCCGGACAAACTCGATGGGGCACATAAGGCACCGCGCATTGCGGGCAGGTGCTGAGTTGTGGCAGAGTCAATACACTGTTGTAAGCGCGGCGCATGCGCTGCCGGCTGCGGGATGGTTTGCGTTTTGGAACACCCATACTTAAAAATTTACAATTTCAATTTGTTTAATTCAACCCACGCGGACGGGGGAATTTCGTCGGCGATCTTACGGGCTTTGCCAGTCTTTACTCCCTCTAATCCGCCGCAATCCGGCTTGCACAGCGGATGTTGCGGAAACTCCAGGAGCATATCTTCACGCGCAAATGGCGTCAAGTCCACGCAATCATCAACAACAGTCACCCGCTCTTCGCCTTTGAGCGGCAAATGACACGTCCACGGTTTCAATTCCAGTTTGCGTGTAAAGGGTTTCAAGCATCTCACACACCGGCATTCGAGTGTCAGTTGCAGTGACCCGCGAATCAAAAAACCGCGCTCCAATTTTTGAATCTTGATGTCATACCGCAAGGGTTGTTTGACCCGGATCATTTCGTCGCGCGTGTCTATGTCCAATTCATCCACCGGCAGTTCACCCTTCAAGGCAACGGGGCACTCCTCCACGTGACGCAGATTGACAATCAGCGGCATGACAAACTCCGTTCAAATCTTTTTTGCGGCGCTGAACTTTTTCGCCAGAGCAGTCCGCACGTGCGGCGGCACAAACCCGCTCACGTCGCCACCCAACCGCGCGATTTCCTTCACGATCTGTGAGCTCAAAAATGTATAAGTGTCCTTCGGCATCATGAAAATCGTTTCGATACTTTCATTCAACTTGCGGTTCATCAGGGCGAGCTGAAACTCAAATTCGAAGTCCGACACCGCCCGCAACCCCCGCACAATCGCCTGTGCTTTTCGACTCATGACATATTCGACGAGCAGGCTGTCAAACGTATCGACTTCGACGCGCGGCAGATTTCGCACCGCTTGCTTCACGAGCGCAAATCGTTCGTCGAGTGTGAACAGCGGGTGTTTGTAATCGTTTTTCGCCACGGCCACGACAACACGGTCGAATAACTTCGCCGCGCGCTGAACGACGTCCAAATGGCCGTTGGTCAATGGGTCAAAACTACCGGGATAAATCGCCATGCGCATCGCCACCACTTTAGCACGCGCGACGGGATTGACGAGGAAGAAAATTGCCGGGGCGGATCGGGCGTAAAGCCGGAATTGTGACAAATGTCCGATCCCGAGATTTACTCCGAGAAAAGCGGTCCCGATGCATCAGGACCGCACTCCAAAACGCTGGCGCACTTTGCCGCGACCACTGGTATTCGCGAAGCGTCTTGGACTGCGCCAGTCCGCTGGCGCTTTTGACGCCCGGCAGTTTGAATCGCACTTCGCTGTGTGTTTGATTGTTCTGATACTTTGTTTTACGCTTTCCAAAATTTATGACCGATCCGCGCTACAAAAAACTGGCAAAGCTGTTGGTGAAGTATTCGACCGCATTGAAAAAGGGCGACCGCGTGTTGCTCGACATGATGGATGTGCCTGATGAGTTCACCATCGAATTGATCCGTACGGCACGGGCGGCGGGCGCAACGCCGCTAGTCGAGGTCCGGCACACGCGAATTTCGCGCGAGCTATTGCTTGAAATGAACGATAGACAAGCTGCGCTCGTCCGCGACGTCGAACTATTTCGCATGAAAAAGATGCAGGCTTACATCGCCATTCGCGGCAGTGACAACATGAGTGAAAATGCCGACGTGCCGGGCGACCGCATGGCACTTTACTCGCGTATCATCCGCCCGGTGTCGGATTATCGCGTCAACAAAACGCGCTGGTGCGTGCTGCGCTGGCCCACGCCCAGCATGGCACAGGCGGCTAGCATGAGCACCGAGGCGTTCGAGAATTTGTATTTTGACGTGTGCACGATGGATTACGCGAAAATGGCGCGCGCGATGATTCCGCTGGAGCGTCGGATGAAACGCGCCGACCGCGTCCGCCTCGTCGGCCCCGGCACCAACCTGGCGTTCAGCATCAAAGGCATCGGCGCCAAAATGTGCAAGGGCGACCGTAACATTCCCGACGGTGAAGTGTTTTCCTGCCCGGTGAAGAATTCCGTGAACGGCGTCGTACAATTCAACACGCCGACGATTTATTCGGGAGCTAAATTTGAAAATGTCCGGTTGGAGTTCAAGGGTGGGAAAATCATCAATGCGGCGGCCAACAACACGAAGCGGCTGAATGAAATTTTGGATACGGACGCGGGCGCCCGTTACATCGGCGAATTTTCGCTCGGGTTCAATCCCTACATTTTGGATCCGATGTGCGATATTTTATTCGACGAAAAAATCGCCGGTTCACTGCACTTTACGCCGGGGCAGGCCTACGAGGAATGTGACAACGGCAACCGCTCGGCCGTGCACTGGGACATGGTATTGATTCAACGTCCTGAATGGGGCGGCGGCGAAGTGTGGTTCGATGGCGAACTGATTCGCAAAGACGGCTTGTTTAAACCGAAGGATTTAAAACCGCTGAATCCGGCGAATCTGAAATAATTTCACGCTGCTTCCTTGAGAATCGTCAGGAACTGTTTTACCGCGGGTGGAAGCACTTTGTTCTTTTTGTAAATCGCCGCCAGCGGACGGCAAAGCCCGCTGTCTTCAATCGGGATGGCGACGAGTGTTTGCTTGACCACTTCCTGTATGACCGTGCCCCGCGGCACGATGGAAATGCCCATGTCAATTTCCACCGCCCGTTTCAGCGTTTCGATGTTGTCAAATTCCATGACGTTGTTCACGCGCACGCCGTATTCCCTGAAAGTTTTATCAATCGCCTTGCGCGTCGGGGTATCCGGTTCGAAACAGACGAACTTCTGCCCGGTGAGCGTTTTGAGCTTCGCGGTTTTTTGTCTGGCGAACGGATGCTGCGGATGGCAGATGACCACAAGTGGGTCCTTGTGCAGCGAAACAATTTCCAGCCTTGCGTCTTTGGACGGATATGCAACCAGCCCCAAATCCACAACATTGCTGAGCACGTCTTCGTAAACTTCACTGGAACCGCGGTATTCGACGTGGACGTTGACCGTCGGGTAAATCTTCATGAACTTTTTGACGTACGGCGGCAAATCGTGCAATCCAATGCAGTAGATCGTCGCGAGGCGAATCATGCCGGAAATGATGCCCTTCAATTCCTGCAATTTGCTTTCCAGCGACTCGTAGGTCCTGATGATTTGCTTGCTGAAATCGTAGAGCACCTGTCCTTCGCGCGTGAGGCGGAACTTTCTTTTGCTGCGCTCGATGAGCGGGGACTTGAACGTGCGTTCCAGTGAACTGATCTGCTGGCTGACTGCGGATTGTGTGACGCTGTTGATTTGCGCGGCTTTGGTGAAACTTTCCGTTTCAACCAAATCGCAGAACACCCTGAGACTTTCGATTTGCATCGGATTTAATTTATCAGGAAACCTGGGTTGTTAGCCAATGGAATGTTCATGAGATTCGGTGGTCAGTGCCTGGTGCACTCGGATGAGTAGATCGTGACTGGTGTAGGGCTTTTGCAAAAACATCAAGTCGATTTGCTGGTCTGGCGGCAACACACAACCGCTCGCGCACAAAATGCGCACCGTCGGTGCGATCTGCTGGATGCGTTCCACCAATTCGCGTCCACCCATCGTCGGCATCACCAAATCCGTGATAACCAAATCCACCTTGGTGTCGCCGCCCGACAAAACCACCAGTGCTTTCTGGCCGCTGTTGGCCGTTAAAACGTGATAGCCATATTCAGTCAAAATTGTTTCGGCCATCGTCAACAAAATGTCTTCGTCATCCACCACCAGAATTGTTTGCGTGCCGTGCAAGTTTTCATCCGTTTCCGCACCTTCAAGGACGAACTGTTTTTCCGCCGGCAGATAAACGCGCACCGATGTGCCCGCGCCCGGCTTACTGGACACCGCAACGCCGCCGCCATGATTGGTCACAATGCCGTAAACCAACGCCAGACCCAGTCCGCGGTGGCCGCCTTTTTTCGTCGTGAAGAACGGCTCGAAAACCCGCGGCAACACGTCGTCGTCAATGCCTTTTCCGGTGTCCGCGATTTCAATGGACACATACGTGCCTGAACCCAGATGGACGTTGCGGTCCTGCGTTGCCTCGGTCAGTTCCATATTGCGAGTTTGGATGGAAATTTTTCCCGTGCCATCGATGGCTTCCACTGCGTTTTCCAAAATTTTGGTCAACGCCTGCTGCACTTTCGCCTCGTCGAAACGTGCGATGAATAATTCGCGCTCCAACTGTGTGTTCCACGTGATTTGCCCGGCGTTGGCGTTACGGAAGAATTCGACACAGCGTTGCGTGACTGCGTTTAAGTTGCCCGGCGGCGCGCGGCGCGTTTGTTTCTCCTGCTGGCTGAACATGGCGAGTTCATTCGCAATTTCCGCCGCCCGGGAAGCCGACTTTTCCACTTCCATCAGCGAATGCCGCCACGGATGCCCCGGCTCGGCCTTGCTTAACACAAATGACGTGTGGCCGAGAATGCTGGTCAGCGCATTGTTGAAATCCAGGGACATCGTGCGTGCCAGTTGCAGGGCGCAATCGAGCTTCTGCTTGAGTGCCAACCCTGAATCGGACGCGACTTTTTCAGCAGACGGCTCCGCTGGCGGTGGCGTCACAACGGGCAGCAATTGAAGAACAAACCATTTTTTCCCGTCTTTCGTGAATGGACAAACGGGGACGGTGCAGGCAACCACCGAACCGTTCGGTGCGCGAAACTTCAAATTCGCCACCGGCGTCGGCGACTGTTCCCAGTGCGTGAAAAAATCCACCACTGTCATGCCGTTTTCCTGCGGCCAAATCGCGGACAACAGCGCGGCGTCCCCCGATAATGCGCTGCCAAACACGGTCAGTGCCGCGGTGTTTGCCCGCAACACAGCACCCTTTGCGTCCACCAGCAACGCCGGCCACGCTGAACCCTCCAAACCAAATACAATTTCAGACTTCATTCTGCTGCCAAAACTTCAGCTTACATCTCTGATAAATTTTTTTCAAGGCGCATTCGCACGCCTCGGCGGGGTTTTTAAGCAATTCTGCTGCCAAAATCTTCACCCGATCGGCAATTTTAAAACTTTCCTGCGCAACAATCCCTTTTTGTCGCGCTGGGCAGCCTGATTGCGCCAGAGGGTTGGCTTGATTTATTCGCTTTTTGCAATACCGTGCCTGACCCGGTTTATGGAATTGAACAATGACGAAATCCGCCGTTATTCACGGCATCTGATTCTGCCCGAAGTCGGGCTGGCCGGGCAAAAGAAAATTCGTTCCACCAGCGTGCTGTGCATCGGCGCGGGCGGACTCGGTTCGCCCATTGCCATGTATCTCGCCGCCGCCGGGGTAGGGAAAATAGCTATAGTGGATTTCGACACCGTGGATTACTCGAATCTCCAGCGGCAGCTTTTACACACCGACGCCGACGTGGGCCACCCGAAAACAGAGTCCGCAAAAGAAACACTTAACGGCATCAATCCCAACGTCGAAGTTGTTCTGCACCCGGCGCGCATCACCTCGGAAAACGCGCTCGACCTCATCCGGCCTTACGACATCGTCGTGGACGGCACGGACAATTTCCCGACGCGTTATCTCACCAACGACGCCTGTGTGCTGCTCAAAAAGCCAAACGTTTATGGCTCGATTTTCCGTTTCGAGGGACAGGCCAGCGTGTTCGCACCACATCTCGGCGGACCTTGTTACAGGTGTTTGTATCCAGAACCACCTCCACCGGGAATGGTCCCAAGCTGTGCCGAGGGCGGGGTGCTCGGCGTGCTGCCCGGCATCATCGGCTGCATCCAGGCCACCGAAGTTTTAAAGCTCGCCATCGGCAAAGGCAATCCACTCGTCGGACGACTGCTGCTGTTCAACGCGCTTGACATGAAATTCCGCGAATTAAAATTGCGCCGTGATCCGGAATGCCCCGTTTGCGGCGGGCATCCGACCATCAAGAAATTGATTGATTACGAAATGTTCTGCGGCGTCACACCCGAAGCGGCAGCGCCGCAAACCAACCCGGATGAAGTAACAGTGCAAGATATGAAAAAGGCTTTGGACAATCCGAAACTCGGCATCAAGGTCGTGGACGTGCGCGAACCGGACGAATATGAGATTGCCCGCGTGAAAGGCGTGCCGTTGCTGCCGTTGGGCGAATTGCCGAAGCGCTTCACCGAACTCGATCCGAACCGGCAGTATTACATCCACTGCAAGAACGGCGCGCGTTCGATGAAGGCGTTGAAGTTTTTGCGCAAGCAGGGTTTCAAATATTTGAAAAGCGTCAAAGGCGGCATCACCGCCTGGTCGGACGAAATTGATTCCAGCGTGCCCAGGTATTGAGCACGTGGATGATTTTATTGGACAACAAACCTGAAAATTAATCGTGAAAGGAAACCAGCCATGAAAATAATCCAGGAATTCAAAGCCTTCGCCATGCGCGGCAATGTCGTGGACCTTGCCATTGGTGTCATCATCGGCGCGGCGTTTGGCAACATCGTCAATTCACTGGTGAAAGACGTCATCATGCCGCCCATCGGCAAACTGATTGGCAACCTCGATTTCAGCAACCTTTACCTTCCGCTCTCGGAAAAAATCACGCAGGAGCAGGCGACTTTCAACGTGGCGCACCCTGGCCTTCATTTGCCACTGGCCGAGGCCCAAAAGCTCGGACCGGTGTTTGCGTGGGGTGATTTTGTGAGCATCACGCTGAATTTCATCATCGTGGCCTTCTGTATTTTTCTGCTGGTGAAAGGCATGAACAAGCTGGTCCGCCACCAGGAGGCCGTGGCCCCGCCCACGCCGACGGAACAACTCCTGACCGAAATCCGCGACCTGCTCAAGAACCGGCCGTGAGATTTGGTAGGGCTCGTTCTCCGAACGAGCCACACGGCGCGTTGGGACAACACGCCCTACCTTTCAAACCTTCGTTTCCTCCCGTAATTTTTTCAATGCCGCCAGGGCCGCGTCGCTTTCGGCGGCTTTTTTGCTTTTGCCGCTGCCGCGCGCGAGTTCCACACCTTCGTGTTGCACGGTGCATTCAAACACGCGGTCGTGATCCGGGCCGGCGACCGAGGCGACATGATATTCCGGCGCTTCGGGCGAGCGCGCCTGCAACAATTCCTGCAACTCGCCCTTCGGGTTTTCGATGCCCGGCAATTCACCCAGTTCGCCAAACGCCGCGCCAAATTCGCGCAGAATAAATTCCCGCGCCGCGTCGAAACCGCCATCCAGAAAAATCGCGCCCATCAGTGCTTCAAAGGCGTCCGCCAGCGCCGATGGACGTTCGCGTCCGCCGTGCATTTCCTCGCCCCGGCTTAAAATCAAATGCGCCCCGAGGTTCAGCGCCCGGGCGCGTTCGGCCAGCGCGCGGCGGTTGACAAGCTTGGCGCGCGCCTTCGTCAGCGGCCCTTCGTCGAACGTGGGAAATTTTTCATACAACTCGCGCGTGAGAACAAGTTGCAGCACTGCATCACCAAGAAATTCCAGCCGCTGATTATGTGGTTGCAAGCCGCCACTTTCATGCGCGACGGACGGATGTGTGAGCGCAAGGCGCAGCAGGCTTTCGTCGCGAAATTGGTAACCGAGACGAACTTGAAGTGCGGTAAGGTCGGACACGGAAGTTAATTCGTGGCTGGTTGCGGTGTTGTTTCGTTTCCGGAGGTGGAGGCTTGTCGCGCCGAAGCAGATTCATCTGCGGAGGTGGACGGCTCCAATCCATGCTCCAGCAAATGTGCCACGTCGCGCTGAACAGCTTCGAGTTGATCCAGACGCAAACTCGGATCGACAATCGTGAACACGTCGCCGGTTGTCGGCTGCTCGTAAATGAACACGCGTTTGCCGTCGCGGACGACTTGTTCCCTCACCTTGAGCACGCGCTTGCGTTCGAGCATGACGGCGAGGATGTAACCGGCAGGCGCATAACGCGGGTCATTTTGCTCGATGAGCTTTCGCAACAGCGTTTCGGCGGTTTCCTTTCGAATGGGATCGGTAACTGACGGCACTTCGTAAATGCCCTGCCAATGCGAGATGAACCCGGCCCTGTTGCGCGTGTCACCGACGCTTTGCTTTTGCCAGCATGGCTCACAGACATCCGAGCGCCGCAAGTCCGGCGGCGCGTCGAACAGCAGCGTGTGATAGACCTGTTTGTCGGCAAACGGCTGGCTGCAGGCTTCGCAAACTGACGCGCGGGATTGAAGATTCCAATCGTCCATGAACACGGCCATTTAACCACGAACCCGTCCTCCGTAGCAATACTGCGGAGGGTGGATGAACACGCCTGTCACGCCGACTTGTCACGGCGAAGCTTTGCGAAGACGGAAGCACAGTGAAAACAGCTTCACGCTAAGACGCAAAGGCGCGGAGATTTTTTGAAAAGTGAGAAATTCGTTCCGGTCTTTGCGGTCTTTGCGCCTTGGCGTGAGATTTTAACTACTGCGTCCGTCCAAATTTCTTCTCCAGTTCGCGGTAATTCATTTCAATCAACGTCGGGCGGCCATGCGGGCAGGTGTAAGGCATCGCACAACGGCGCAAGTCTTCGATGAGATTTTCCAGTTCCGCTCCATCCAGTGGGTCGTTGGCCTTTACTGCGTGACGGCAGACGGTCTTGGCAATCGTGTGCTCGCCGAGCCGCGCCAGATTCACCTCGCGGCCCGCCGCCTTCAACTCGTCCACGAGATCCAGCACGAAGCGGCGCGAGTCGGTGGCCTTTACGAACGGCGGCAGCGCGTCGAGCAGAAACGTGCGCTCGCCGAATTCACTCAAGCCCACACCGAGCCGCGTGAGCGCGGCCAGTTGTTCACGCAAAAAATTCGCGTCGCGCGCGGGCAATTCGATGGTTTCCGGCAACAACAATTTTTGCGACGGCGCGGAGCCGTTTTGTTCCAGCCGGTTCAGCATTTGCTCATACAAAATCCGTTCGTGCGCGGCGTGCTGGTCAAGCAGCACGAGTCCACGGTCGGATTCGAGCACGACGTACAGTCTGCCGATGACGCCGACGAGTCGCATGGGGACGTTCAACAGCGGAGTCGGGCCAGAAGGCGGGAAACTGTCCGCAGACCCAGGCTTCGCCGAGGCGAGTTTCGCCGATGGCGCAGATTGAAGAATTGCGGATTGCGGATTCCCGCCTTTGCCTTGCTCCGGTGCGGCAGGTCGGATTTCAGATTGAACTGCGGTTGAAAAGACTTGTTTTGGAAATTCAGCTGTCGGAACGGGTTTTGCTTTTTGTGGAAACGTCGGCAGAGACGGGGTGAAAAGTTCCGGCGCAAGTTTGGTTTCTGCCTTTGCTTCACTTTGTGAGCTTTGTGTCTTTGCGGTTAAATTCTGTTTTGGTTTTTCCGGTTCGGTATGGAACGCCAGCAACGTTTCCTGGACTGCCTGCGCGACGAATTTCCGGATTTCGAATTCGCGGTGAAATTTCACCTCGCGTTTGGTCGGATGGACATTTACGTCCACCGCGGCGGGATCAATCTCCAGAAACAGGCAGCAAACCGGGTAACGGCCTTTCATCAACGACGTGTGATACCCTTCGAGCAGCGCGTAGTTGAGTCCGCGATTTTCAACCGGGCGGCGGTTGACGAACAAATGCTGGCTCTCGCGTGTCGCGCGTGAAACACCGGGCGAACCAATCAAACCCCAAACCCGGAGGTCGGAGGTCGGAGGTCGGAAATCGGAGCTTGCCGACTGTGCAGTTTCAAAAATGTCGGTTTCTTCCGGCTTGGAAGAATCGTCGAGCGGCGCTGAAAAGTTCACGGGTAAAAGTTTTTCGTCGCCGAGCAGGGCGCGGAAACGTTCGCGCAACGCATCAAGCCGGCTCGAAGTGGCCGCACCGGATTTCAATGCGGGCAATTGCCAGATAAGCCGCCCATCTTTCTGGAACGTGAACGCGACTTCGGGAAACGCGAGCGCAGCGAGCGTGAGATAATGCTGAATATGCGCGGCCTCGGTTTCTTCCGCGCGGAGAAATTTCCGGCGCGCAGGCAGATTGAAAAACAGTTGCCGGACTTCGACGCTTGTGCCGGTGGCGCTGCCGGCGGCCTTGACCTCGACGATTCTCCCGCCATTGACCACGACCTGCGTGCCTTCGGGCGAACCGGTGTCGCGTTCGCGCGTCGTCAAAGTGAAACGGCTGACGCTGGCGATGCTGGGCAGCGCTTCACCGCGAAAGCCCATTGTGACAATCGCCGCAAGGTCCTCGGCCTTTTGAATTTTGCTGGTGGCGTGGCGCTCGAGGCAGAGCAGGGCATCGTCGCGGCTCATGCCGGTGCCGTCGTCGGTCACGCGAACAAGACTGCGTCCGCCCGCCTGAATCTCGACGGTGACGCGCACGGCCCCGGCGTCGAGGGCGTTTTCGACGAGTTCCTTGACGACGCTGGCGGGGCGTTCAATGACTTCGCCGGCGGCGATTTGATTGGCGACTTGTTCGGGAAGAAGGCGGATGCGGTTCATTCGGAACGTCGAGATGGTCAGGCATGGCGGCCAGTTTCAGTCACAGGTGCACTTTAAGAAAAAAACGGATGGCGTAAAGCCAAGAGATGAAGAAATGGCGGTTTGGGTCGAAAACGAGGTAATGTCCTAATTTGAGGAGCGCGGCATTTATGCCGCTTCATTGTCCCTTGCCATTTGTGCGCCGAAGCGGGCTGAAGCCCGCGCTCCGGAGGCAAATTAGGACACAACCGAAAACGATAACTTATTGACAAAGGGTTCTAAAAAAAGTAGGATTAAAGCATTCGGGTGGCAGCACGTTTCTTCAGCGGGGTTCCCCACCCCCACCTCCTTGGCGTCTGCTGCCCGAATGCTTGTATAAAGTGGCTTGACGCTTCCGGAGGCTTTTTCTAGCTTCACCTTCCCCTTGTGTGGGGGTGTAGCTCAATTGGTTAGAGCGCTGCCCTGTCACGGCAGAGGTTACGGGTTCGAGCCCCGCCACTCCCGCCATCGTGCCCAAGTTCTAAAGAATCGCGCGAATCTGGTCTTCCAATGAGGCGTTGAGCTTGGTGGGATCACGCATCGCGCGCATGATTCGCCGGTATTCGGCCGCCATCTCCATCATTTCTCGTCTGCCAGCGGCGATCGCTTTCAGCAATTCCATCGTTCTGCCGGAATAGGACAAGAAACAGTGGCGGACATGGTCCTTCAGCGAGTTTGGGGGGTCTCCGATCGGAACACAACCCGCATAGCCGCATTCGATGTATTTCATCAACTCCACACGATAGCGTGAAGGGCAGAGAAAAAAATGCGTGAATCCGGCCGCATGATCAATATAACGCTCATGGACGACGTCATGTCTTTGGCGCTCTCCGATGTCCGGATAACCCGGGTGCCGCAATTCAGACACGGCAAGCCGGGCCAGTGGATTCCATCGCCGTTTCCGGCGCAGGCCGTGGCGAAGAGGATAAAGCTTGCGGGATTGCGCTCCGGACAGGAAGACCCGCCGCTTGCGCAGGGCGAAATCGCGATCGATCTGCTTGGATGCATCATAAGGATACGGGAGGCGGACGACACGCGAGCGTTTCAGCGACCTGACAAAATCAAGCACAGACCCCTCGGGGTCGTAGATGGAGACATAATGGACACCCGGCAGATCCTTTTTACGGAACACATAACTATTCCACTCATGGTCGCAGGTTGGCATTTCGGGATCGGACAATCTGAAGAAGATGGGAAATGCCCTTTTCGGCGACGCTGCCAGAAAGGCATCGATTTGCCCAAAATCTCCCTCCATGAGCCGGCCATCGATGAGGCCGACGTCGCAGGTCACATCCCGGATTGAGCTGATCGGTTCGGTGGGCCAGCCAAAAGACCGGGCGAACCGGGGCCCGATGCCTGAATAGATGACAGTTTCATATGGAAAATTCGACGAGATGAAATAGACGATTTTCATGGGAACACGCCCGGCGCATTTCAGATTTTTACCGTGAAGGGTCGGTCCCTAACTTCGGCACTTCCGCTTACATAATCTTCAACTTCGGCAAGTCCTGCGAATCCACGAGACCGACCGGCTCGCGTTTTGCGTTGACCACAATCAAATCGTCAATGTTCCGTTCGTTGAAAATTTTCAGCGCTTCAACGACCAGTGCATCGTCACGAATGCAAATGGGATTACGCGTCATCACCTTTTTCAATCGCTGCGCGAGAAGATTTTCGTTTGCGGCCATGTGACGGCGGAAATCGCCGTCGGTGAACACGCCGGCGAGTTTGCCATTCCTGTTCACGACGCTCAAGCAGCCGGATTTGGCGTGCGTCATCATCAGCAACGCCTCTTTCACCGTGAGGTCTTCCCGCCCGATGGCGTTGCGTTTGCCGGTGCGCATGATGTCGCCCACGCGCAGCAGCATCGCACGGCCAATCGCGCCGGACGGATGCAGCCGCGCGAAATCACTTTGCTTGAAGCCGCGCGCCTGCAAAACCGCCATCGCCAGCGCGTCGCCCATCACGAGCATCGCGGTGGTGCTGGCCGTCGGCGCGAGGTTGAACGGGCAGGCTTCCTTCGGAACTTTTACGTTCAATGAAATGTCGCTGTGTTTGGCGAGCGACGATTTCACGTTGCCGGTCAGCGAAATGATTTTGACGGAAAATCTTTTCAGCGCGGGCAACAAATTGAGCAGCTCCTCCGATTCGCCGGAATAGCTCAACGCAAGAATCACGTCGCCGTCGTTGACGATGCCCACGTCGCCGTGCAGCGCGTCCACGCTGCTGAGGACGACGCTCGTGGAACCGGTGCTGGTGAGTGTCGCGGCAATTTTTTGTCCGACATTGCCCGATTTGCCGATGCCGACGACAATAATTTTGCCGCGCCGTTTCACCGCCTCGACAATCACTTCCACCGCGCAGTCAAACGACTTGTCGAGTCGCGCGCGAACGGCTTTAAGCGCGGCGAGTTCGATGTCGAAAACTTTTTTGGCCTGGGCGAGATGGCTCATGCTTTACTCCGTGTTCGGATACGAGCCGAGGATTTTGACGAAGTTGCAGTGTTCGCCGAGCAGGCTGATGGCCTTGGCGACCTTTCGATCTTTCATGTGGCCGTCACAATCAATGAAGAAGAAATATTCCCACGCCTTCCGTTTGCTGGGGCGGGACTCGATCTTCGTCATGTTGATTTTGTAACGGCGGAACGCGGCCAGAGAGCTGTGCAACGCTCCGACCTTGTCGGTGATGCTCACCATCAGGCTGGTGCGGTCGTTGCCGGTGGGCGGACTGCATTGGCGGCCCAGCACGAGGAAACGGGTGGCATTGTCGGCGTTGTCCTGAATGTCCTGTTCCAGCACGTCCAGACCGTATTTTTCGGCGGCAAGAAGGCCGGTGATGGCGGCCACGTCGCGACGCGGTCGCGCGGTTTTGCCCGCCGGATGCGCCACAAGTTCTGCCGACCGCGCATTGGACGAGGTCTCAAGGATTTCGGCGTGCGGCAGGTTCTTTTGAACCCACGACCGGCACTGTCCCAGGGCTTGTGGATGCACATATAACCGTTGGATTTTTTCCAGTTTGCAGTTCCCGGCCAGACAGTATTGTATCGGCAACACGATTTGCGAAACGATCTTAAGGTCGCTGTCCACGAACATGTCGAGCGTGTGCGTGACCACGCCTTCCGTGGTGTTCTCGACGGGCACGACGCCGTAATCCGCGCGGTTTTTGCCGACCTCGGTGAACACGTCGTTGATGGTTTTCTGCGAAGCGTATCGCAGGCTGGAGCCGAATTTTTGAATGGCGGCCTGATGCGTGAACGTCGCCTCCGGGCCGAGATACGCGATGGTCATGGTCTTTTCGAGCGCGAGCGCGCTGGACATGATTTCGCGGTAAACCGTGTGAAGCTGGTCATTGGTCATCGGCCCCTGATTGAGGTGGCAGATGCGTTCGAGCACGGCGCGTTCGCGGTGCGGCGCGTAAATCTCCTCGCCGGCCTTCAACTTGGATTTACCTATGGCCAGCACGTGCTTGGTGCGTTCGTTGAGCAACCGGACGATGTGCGCGTCCAACTTGTCAATCGCCTTGCGATGTTCGGGAATGTTCAAAGCAAAGGAAGAATGATGAATTATGAATGAAGAAGCAAACCCGTTTCGCGCTAGAATTTGTCACGAATCCCAAAGGGATTTTATCACTCAGCCCAGGGTTGCGAGGACAGTTTTACGAAGTCGGTTCAGCAGTTTGATTTTTTTTCTTCATTCTGCATTCTACCTTCTTCCTTTAATTGCAATGGCTCCGGCGGATTTGTGGCCAGACCGAGCACGGTCGGTTTTTCAATGGTGATGCGGCGGAGTTCGTCCGCAGCGGGCAAATCTCCCAAAGCGCGCAGGCCAAAGTATTCGAGGAACAGCGCGGTCGTGCCGTAAGTCGGCGGGCGGCCCACAACCTCGGCGCGGCCGGCGGTCTCGACCAACCCGCGTTCCATGAGCGTCTGCATCGTGGTGTCCACGTTCACGCCGCGAATCTGTTCGACCTCGGCGCGCGTGATGGGCTGGCGATAGGCGATAATGGCGAGCGTTTCCAGCGCGGGCTGCGAAAGCCGTGTCGGACGCGCCTTCACGCCGACGAGCGACTTCAACCACGGCGCATATTCGGGCTGCGTGACGAATTGCCACGAACCAGCCACGCACGCGAGACGATAACTGCGTGCGGCGGTTTCGTGTTCACGCGCGAGTTGTTCGAGCGCGGCTGTCAACTCGCTGTCTTTGATTTTGGCGAGTGATTTGGCTGTGGCATCGGCGTCTTCCGCTTCGGCGGCGTGGGTGAGAACTTCGCGAAGTTCCTTCACGCTTAACGGCTTTTGCGCCGAAAACAGGAGCGATTCCAGAATAGATTTAAGTTCCATGCTAAGGTGATTGCGGATTTGTGATTGCGGATTGCGGATTGGTTTTGGGCATTGCCGAAGTTTCGGCTGGTGAAGCAGCAACAACCGGCGTCGCCATGCGGATTTCGATTTCGGCAAAAGGTTCGGGCTGGACGCAAACGAGTTGTTTGAGTCGAATCAATTCGAGCAGCGCGAGAAAAGTGCAGATGACTTCCGAACGGCTGCCGGCGCTCTCAAACAATTCGCCGAACCGCACGCTGCCACGCCCGGCCAGAATGCGGCGCAGATGCTCGATTTTTTCGCTGACCGTCCATTTATCGTCAAAAATGTCGCGGGAAGTGTCGCGCTGGCCGAAACGTTGGAGAACGCCGTTGACGGCATTGAGCAAATCGAAAATCGAAACATCCGGCTTAAGTGGCGGTGCGGCGCTTTCAAACGCCAATTTGCCCGGCACGCGCGGATAGATATTTTCCTGCTGCGCTTCGAGGACTTGCAAGCGCGCGGCGGCGTCCTTGAATTTTTTATATTCGACAAGCTGGCGGATGAGTTCCCAGCGCGGGTCTTCGCTTTCCTCCTCGCCTTCGACGAGCACCTGCTGGTCCGCGGGCAGCAGCTCACGGCTTTTGATGTACATGAGCGTCGAGGCCATGACGAGGAATTCACCGGCGATTTCGAGGTCGAACTCGCGCATGAGGTCGATGTATTCGATGAACTGCGTGGCGAGCTTGGTGAGGTTGACCTCATAAATGTCCACTTCCTCCTTCTTGATGAGGTAAAGGAGCAGGTCGAGCGGTCCTTCAAAGACCTCGAATTGAACTTTGTATTCGGACATGTGGTTGAACCGGGAAAATTCTAGGCCGGGCGCGCAAGGTTTGCAATGGCGGAGCGGGTTTTTTGGCAAAATGAAATCGTTGGTGACATTTTTGGAAGACGCGCTAAGTTTGTCCTACCTAATGCCCAACAAGAAACGTTCTCAAACAAATGGAATATAAGACCTCCAAAGATCAAATTGTTGTAAGCCTTCCAATCACGACTCCAACGGGCAAAGTGCGTGTGAAACGTCCGGTTGCAGGATATGCTGCCGAACCAGTCGCTTGCCGGAGTGTGTCTATGGCAGCAGATGACTATTTAGAATGGCAGATTAGTTATGACACCGATTTGCTGGACGACCCTTCCATTCTCCGCGAGGTAGTGCTTAACAAACCACAAGGTGTTCGATATGGCTGCGAACTGACACGGCTTTTGGTCGAAGGTAAATTAATAAAAATTTTGTCTGAAGCTCGTTTTGCGGAACTGCAACAACTAGTTTTTTCTCCGCTTAATGCTGGAATTGAAGAGTTGGAGAAAATTCGAAGGGAAGATGATACGCAAGCGAACACAATTGCCACAAAATATGGATTTGCACGGCATTATTTGCGCGTGCCAAATTATCTTCGAGCTGCCGGTTCGTATGCAGTTGAGATAAAGATCGCGCACAAACAAAGAGCGGTCGGCAACCAGGCGATGATTTACGTCAACCTACCACTAAAATGTTGCCGGTCGCAAAGCAGTCAGTCGTTGATTGGCAGGAGCGCCAACAAATCCGAGAAAATCGACTACGTTATTAATGCCAGTAATGTGGATATGATTTTTGACACAGTAGTTGCCTTTGCTTTAGCGTCGGTCAGTCATCGAAACGATCTCAAAATGATTTTTGAGAAGTTATGATTTCGTTAAATTCAGTTATTCGTGCTGATATTCTGGAAGTTTTGCCAACTTTTCCAACTGCCAGCGCTCAATCTATCATCGCTGATCCTCCTTACTTCAATGTTCTTCAAAACGTCGATTGGGATACCCAATGGGACAAGCTGACTGAATATCTCGAATGGTGTGATATCTGGACATCGCATTGCATTCGCATATTGAAAGACGATGGGTTGTTTTTCATTTTTGGACAACTCGGCAAGCGGGAGCATGGCTTCATTCACTTGATGTCGCGCCTTTGCCGACGCTATCAGTTTCACGATCTTCTGATTTGGGATCGCGTGGTTGGGTATAACGAGCGCCGTGACAGTTTTACGCCGGCTTACGAAATGGTCTTGGTGTTGCGAAAGAGCGGGCAGGTCAAGTTCCGCAAAGACGCCGTTCGTGTTCCTTATGATACCAAGACAATTGAAATGTATTTGCGCGACAAACGCTACAAAGATCGGGAATCCCGCATGCGGCACTTGTCAAAAGGAAAATACGCCACGAACATTCTTTCTGTTCCGAGTCTCAAGGGGTCGTCGAAAGAAAGATGCGGACATCCGAGCCAGAAGCCCGTTGAGCTTATCACCAAGCTTGTCTTGTCCAGCACCGACCCCGGCGATTTGGTGTTTGACCCGTTCTTGGGGTCGGGCACCACGGCAGTCGTCGCCGAAATGCATGGGAGAAAGTGGGCAGGGATTGAAATCAATGATGCCTATTGCGCGATTTGCGAGCAAAGGTTGCAGGAAGTTAGAGGGGGATTGTTCACAAACGCACAAGAACCCAGCCTTGAAACGGTTGCATTATCTGAAGAGGCAAGTCTCCAGCATAAAGAGATTTAGCTGAGACTTGTTTTTATAAAATTTCAAATCGCCAGCAACAGCTTCTTGATTTCCTTCAACCGCGCCTTTGCGCCTTTGTGTGATAATCTTGGAAATTTGCCGCCAAGCATAAGAAAATCGCCGTGGCGCGTCAGCATCAGCTTGTCATCCTTCACTTCAATCGCCGTCACAGCTTTTTCGCTGGCGAGAATTTTCAGTTCAGCCACTTGCAGGAGTAATGCGACCGGCGGTGGCAACGGGCCAAAACGGTCGCGCAATTCCTTCTGCAAACTTTCCAGTGCGGATTTTTCATTCGCTTGCGCCAGCTTGCGGTAAATTTCAATGCGGTGCTGCGGTTCAGTGACGTAGTGGTGGGGCAAGTCAGCAGTCAATAGTCCGTAGTCAGTAGCCGACCGTTCGCTGCCTGCAGCTACTGACTGTTGACTACTAACTACTGACTGTTCTAGAAAATCCAATTTCACGCTCACTTCCACGCGCGGCTTCACCTTCTCGCCTTTGAACACGCTGACGCTTTGCTTGAGCAACTGGCAGTATAGCTCGAAGCCGACGGCGGTGATGTGGCCGCTTTGTTCCGAGCCGAGCAGGTTGCCCGCGCCGCGGATTTCGAGGTCGCGCATGGCGATTTTGAATCCGCTGCCGAGCGTCGAGTATTGCCGGATGGCGCTGATGCGTCTGCGCACGTCGGTCAGCAGACTCACGTGGCGAGGCAGCAACAGATATGCGTAGGCCTGATGCTTGTAACGCCCGACGCGCCCGCGCAACTGGTAAAGGTCGCTCAGACCGAACCGGTCGGCGCGATCAATGATGATGGTATTTGCGTTCGGGATATCGAGGCCGCTCTCGATGATGGTCGTGGACAGCAGCACGTCCGCCTCGCCGTTGACAAATTTTGTCATGACCTCTTCGAGTTCGTCCGAATCCATCTGGCCGTGGCCGACAACGATGCGTGCGTTTGGCAAAAGCCGTTTCAACCGGTCGGCCATTGTTTGAATCGTCATCACGCGATTGTGCAGAAAGAAAACCTGGCCGCCGCGGTTTAGTTCGCGCTGGATGGCGTCGCGGATGACGCGCTCGTCGAATTGCGTGACGATGGTCTCGACCGGCAGCCGGTCATGCGGCGGTGTTTGGATGGTGCTCATGTCGCGCGCGCCGGTGAGCGCGAGGTAAAGTGTGCGCGGAATCGGCGTGGCGCTCAACGTGAGCACGTCCACGAGCGTGCGCAGGCGCTTGAACTTTTCCTTATGCAACACGCCGAACCGCTGCTCCTCGTCAATGACAACCAGACCCAGATCCTTGAACGCAATGTCGTCCTGCAACAGCCGGTGCGTGCCGATGACAATGTCCACTCCGCCGTTGGCCAGATCTTTCACAACGCGTTGCTGCTGGCGGCGCGTGCGAAAGCGCGAGAGCAGTTCGATGCGAATCGGATAATCCGCCATGCGCTCGCGGAACGTGTTGAAATGTTGTTGCGCGAGCACAGTCGTCGGCACGAGCACGGCGACTTGTTTGCCGTCCATCACCGCCTTGAACGCGGCGCGAATGGCGACCTCGGTTTTGCCGAAGCCGACGTCGCCGCAAATCAAGCGGTCCATCGGTTTGGGCGTTTCCATGTCAGATTTGGTTTCCTGAATCGCGCGCCATTGGTCCAGTGTTTCCTCGAAAATGAATGCGCTTTCAAATTCACGCTGCCACGGCATGTCGGGTTTGAATGCGTGACCGGGTTTAGATTCGCGCACGGCCTGGATTTGCAGCAGTTCGGCGGCGACATCGCGCACGGCGCGTTCAGCTTGTTCCTTTGCCTTGCGCCAACGTGTGCCGCCGAGGGTGTTCAATGGCGGATGTGCCTTGCCGGCGCCGACGTATTTGCTGACCAGATGCGCCTCGGTGACGGGAACATAAAGTTTCGGCGGTTCATCGCCGGGATGGACGGGGGCGTATTCGATGACGAGGCATTCAGTTTCGAATTGCGGATTGCGTCCGCCTTCGCCTTGCTTCGGCGAGACAGGGATTGCGGATTTAGCTGTTGTCGCAGGAAGATTTTTCAAACCAAGGAAACGGCCGATGCCGTATTGGATATGAACGACCAAATCGCCTTCCTCCAATTCGGTGAAATCAATGTCGAGCGCGGAGCGGGTTGCGAGCGCATGAGACGATTTCAACCGGCGCGGACGCTGGATTTTGTAGCGACCGAAAATTTCAGCGTCGGTGACGACGACGAGCTTCGCTTTATCACAAAGAAAGCCACGGGCGAGAGAGCCAATACCAGTCCACAGTCCCGAGTCCACAGTCTTCAGCTTGTTGCGATTGTTCAACTGCGGACTGTGGACTGTGGACTGTGGGCTTGTTTCAGCCCAAATTTCTTCAAACCGCTGCCGCTCGCCGTCGTTGTTACAGAAAATGTGAACGTCGTAATCCTGGCGGAGCCAGCGATGGAGTTGATTGAAGAATTCGCGGCGCTGCGCCTCGGCAACTTGTAGTTCCGGCGCGTGTTCGGTCAAAGGACGATAGGCGTCAAGCGATGCGAATTGCAAATCCTGCTGGGAGGGACTACGTGTCGCAGTCCCTAATTCATGGGACAGCAACATGCTCGCCTCGGCGAAGCCTGGGCCGTCCCTCCCAACTGAGGTTTCTCTAACTTGGAGTAACGTCATGCCTTTCTCGATCATTTCGGTTTTTAATTCTTCCCACGAAATAAAGAACGGATCGCCTTCAGGAATTTGTGACTCGTAATCATCCGCGCGCGCGCCCAATTGTTCAGGCTCGCACAAAATGAAAATGGTTTCGGGCGGCAAATAGTCCAAAAGCGTGGCGAGTGGAGCGCGACCTTTAGGCCGCTTCGCCGCGGGGTTATCGTGTGGTGAAGGAAGTCCAGTCGCCGCCTGCTCCGCGGGCGTTGAAGCGGCGTGAACGCCGCGCTCCGTTTCGTGCTTCAAAATGCCAAGTTCGCCGCCTGGTGGAATAGTGATGCTTGAGGTTTCCTCGCGCGAAATTTGTGTGAGCGGATCAAAGTGGCGGAGCGATTCCAATTCGTCGCCGAAGAATTCCAACCGCACGGGCCACGGACTGGTGAGCGGCCAGACATCCAGGATGCCGCCGCGCAAGGCGATTTCGCCTTTCTGCGTGACTTGGGCTTCGGGTTCGTAGCTTTGCCCTTCAAGCCATTCGATTAAATCCAGCGGGACGATTTTGTCGCCGCGCTGAAGAACGCGCGTGCGATTGCGCAGCATTTCGGGCGGAAAGGTTTTTTGGAGCAAAGCGGTGACGCTGGTGACAAGCAGTTTTGAGTTTTGCAGCCGTCGCGCCGGAGCGGCGCTATGGCTCGCCGCAGAGGCGGAAGTTTTGAGTTTTGAGTTGCCAGCCAGAGTGACGAGCGTTTGGAGACGATCGCTGATGGTGTCGGCGTGCGGCAGTTTGCCTTCGTGGGGAAGAACTTCCCACGGCGGATAGAACAGTGGCGATGAACCGAGCCATGTTTCGATGTCCTGTTGAAAACTTTCCTGCGTTTTCAAATCTTCGGCGACGATGAGAATTGGCCGGTTGGAGAAAATTCTTTGAAGCAAAACGGCAAAAAACGGCTGCGCGGCCCGGCTGACGCCGGCGCAAGACAACACTCCGCCATTCTCCAATCGCCGCGCGAGGGACTGCACAGCGGGAGTTATCGCAATGTCAGCGAACAAGTTGCTTGCCGCTTCAACTGCTGAATTCTGCGCCAAGCAAGAAGAAAATCGCAGCAGCGCCTCCAATCGTCAAGTGGTCGAAATTTAATTTCAAGCCGGCAAGGTCCCGGCGTCGTTTCTGTTTGACCTGGTTTGCTTCAGCCGCGCAACCTTCCGGCGCATGGTTGAAAACGTCATTGCGCCCAATCCGTGGATGCTGCTGCCGTTTGTGCTGCTGCTGGGCATGATGGCGTTTGCACCATCGCTCGCGGGCAACTGGTGGTCGCGGCATTATTCCAAAATCGCGCTTGGTCTTGGGGCCATCACACTGGGCTACTACCTTTTAATTTTGCAGGCATCAGGCCGTGTGCTTCATGTGGCGCACGACTATGTCAGCTTCATTGTGCTCATCGGCTCGCTATTTGTGGTTTCCGGCGGCATTCGCATTCATGTGAAAGGTGAGGCGACGCCGCTGGCCAATGTCATTTTTCTGTTCGTCGGCGCGGTTATTGCGAATTTTTTGGGCACGACCGGTGCGTCCATGCTGTTGATTCGTCCATGGATTCGGATGAACAAATACCGCGTCACGGCGCATCACATCGTTTTTTTCATTTTTATCGTTTCAAATGTCGGCGGTTGTCTGACGCCCATTGGCGATCCGCCGCTGTTTCTCGGCTATTTGCAGAGTATTCCGTTTTGGTGGGTGGCGGAACATTGCTGGCCGATGTGGGTAATGGGCGTTGGAATCCTGTTGGCGATTTTTTACGTCGTGGACCGGCTCAACTTCATTCGCGCGACGCGGGAAATTCGTGAAATGGAAACGGGACATGAAACCTGGAAGTTTGACGGGCTGGCCAATTTATTTTTTCTGGCCGTGATTTTGGGCGCGGTGTTCATCAATAAACCAATTTTCCTGCGCGAGGGAATCATGCTGGCCGCCGCGTTCGGTTCTTATTTCAAGACTGAACAATCGGTGCATGAAGCGAACCGTTTCCATTTCCATCCAATTTGGGAGGTGGCCATTTTATTCATCGGCATTTTTGCGACGATGATGCCCGCGCTCGACTGGCTCGGTGCCAACGCGCATGGATTGCTCGGCCAGAATCCGGCGCCGGGAATTTTTTATTGGGGGACGGGCGCGCTCTCCAGCACGCTCGACAACGCGCCGACTTATCTCGGTTTTTTAAGCGCGCTTTTTGGGACTAGCGGCGCGAATGACATCGGAGAACTGTTGAGCCGGCACTCTGTGGACCTGATTGCCATCAGTGTCGGTGCGGTCTTTTTTGGTGCGGCGACTTACATCGGAAACGGGCCGAATTTCATGGTCAAAGCTATTGCAGATCACGAAAAAATCCACATGCCGACGTTTCTGGGATTTGTCCTGAAATTCACACTGCCGTTTTTATTACCAGTGCTGGTGGCAGTCTGGCTGATTTTTTTTCACGGTTGATTCGAAACATTTTCTTTGCGCGCGGCGTCCATTTGCGGAACAGTAAAACCCGTCCACCTTAAAATTTGGAATGCGCACGTTATACAACATCCTGTTCGTGATTTTTTTTGCGCTGTCATCGCCGTATTATTTCCTGCGGATGTGGCGGCGGGGCAACTGGCTTTCGGGGTTTTTTGAACGCTTTGGATATTATGGCCCGACCCTCAAGCAGGAGCTTACCAACCGCCAGGTGCTTTGGCTTCATGCTGTCAGCGTCGGCGAAGTCAATCTTTGCACGCAGCTCATCCGCGCTCTGGAACTGCGCATGCCCAACATCAAAATCGTTATTTCAACGACGACGACGACCGGCATGGCTGAATTGCGCCGCCATTTGCCGGGCCACATCAGCAAAATTTACTATCCGATTGACAGCCGGAAATCCGTCAACCGCGCTCTGGGCGTGATCAGACCCAAAGCCATTGTGCTTATCGAGGCGGAAATCTGGCCGAATTTCCTTTGGCGCGCGCGCGATCTTCGCATTCCGTTGTTTCTGGTCAATGCGCGATTGTCCAATCATTCCTATCGTGGATACAAGCGATTGGGATTTTTGTTCCGGCCGCTGTTCGCTTCGTTTACGGGTGTTGGCGCCCAGAACGAAGCTGACGCCGAACGTTTGCGCGAAATTGGCTGCCGGCCCGAGGCGATCCGCGTGGTGGGCAATTTGAAATTCGACACCGCCAAACCCGATGGACCGCGCACACTCGACGTGCCCGCGCTGTTCCAACAAATCGGCGTGCCGCCTGACGCGCCGATTTTGATCGGCGGCAGCACCCACGCAGGCGAGGAGATTGTTTTAGCAGGGATCGCGCAGCGATTGCGTGTGCTGTTCCCGAAACTTTTTCTGGTGCTTGTGCCGCGGCATTTTGAGCGGTGCAAGGAGGTTGGCCGCGAATTGCGCGAGCGGGGCGTCAAATTTATTTATCGCAACGAAATCCTTGCCAGCACGCGATTTCCTGAGGGTCAGGTCGAATGTTTGCTCGTCAACACGACCGGCGAGTTGCGATTTTTCTACGAACATGCGATAGTAGTATTCGTGGGCAAAAGCCTCACGGCCGCTGGCGGGCAGAATCCGATTGAGCCAGGAGCTGCGGGCAAGGCCATGGTATTCGGTCCGAACATGCAAAATTTCACGGACATTGCGCGGAATTTCGTCGCCCAAAACGCGGCGGTCCAAGTGAACAGTGTGGAAACTTTGGAAACCGCGATTGCGGAATTGTTCGCTGATGAAAGCCGGCGCGAGGAGTTGGGTCTTAACGCGCTGCGGGTCGTTCGCGAAAATCTAGGCGCCATCGTTCGCACCGCGGACATGATTTTGGAAAATCTGAAGGGCCGTGGGATTTATATCGTGCCGGGGAAATAATATCATTTCACCATGAAGTTTCCCCACTTGACGAAACGGAACGGGCTTTTCATATTCACGCCCGCTTTCGGGCCATAAACTGGGAGTATTGAGTCGTATGTCGAAATTGAAGGTTCGTAATACCGGGGTAAATTCTGCTCCCGGAAAATGGGTGCGCCGCATCGCACCGTCCGCCCGACATCATACCCAATCCCCCACAGCCAGGTCTTTCAAAGACATTCTGCTAACTGCGCCGGCTGCGGATCTTTCGGAAAAAATCAAGGAACTCATCCGGCTTGCGCAGGAGCAGGGGTATTTGACTTACAGCGATATCAGCGATGCGTTGCCGGGAAATGTCACCGAACCAGAGCAGTTGGACGAAATTTTTGGCAAGCTTCGCAGCCTGGAAATCGAAATTGTGGACCAAGCGGAGGTGGATCGCGTCAAAACCGCCGGCTCCGAGGAAGACGACACCAGCCGGCTCGATGCGCTCGATGATCCGGTGCGAATGTATCTCAAGCAGATGGGGCAGGTGGCGTTGCTGACGCGTGAGCAGGAGGTGTTGATTTCCAAACGGATCGAGGCCGCTGGAAAAGAAGTGCGCAAACTCATTTACAGTTTCGGCTTCGCTGGCAAAGAGCAAATCGCGCTGGCGGAAAAACTGGTGGCTGACCCGCCGCGCGAGCGATTTGACCGCGTCATTCTTGATAAACAAGTGAACAACCGCAACGCGCACCTTCGCACGCTTCGCAAACTCATCAAACAGGTTCGTAAAATTGATTTGGAGGTGGATCTCAAATACACCGTGTGCCGGGGCGCCAATGTCAAGGCCCAACGCAGTCGCGCGCTGGCCGCGTTCAAGCGCCTCGATCAAAAACTACAGGGCACGTTTCCAAAATTTTGCTACAAGCAAAAAGTCATTGAGGAAATGGTGCTCGTCGCGGAAAACATTTACGACAAATTTCAGTGCAGCCTCCGCGCGCTGGCCGGGGCCAAGAGGCAGCGCGAGTCCACTGCGCAGCGACACCTCGTCGAGGCCGAACGGCAAAAGATCAGGGCACTCGAGGAATTTGTGCGGATGCCGCATGAGGATTACCTCAAGGTGTTTGATCGACTGCGCGAATTTTCCAACAAAGCGCTCCAGGCCAAGGCCGAAATGGTTGAGGCCAATCTGCGTCTCGTCATTTCCATTGCCAAAAGATATACGAATCGCGGCCTGTCGTTTCTTGATTTGATTCAGGAAGGGAACATGGGATTGATGAAGGCGGTGGAAAAATTCGAGTATCGCCGCGGCTACAAATTTTCCACTTACGCGACGTGGTGGATTCGCCAGGCCGTTACGCGCTCCATTGCCGATCAGGCGCGCACCATCCGCATTCCGGTTCACATGATTGAAATCATCAACAAATTGATGCGCTCGCAAAAACGCCTGCTTCAGGATTTCGGCCGCGAGCCATTGCCGGAAGAAATCGCCGAAGACATTCAAATGTCTGTGGAATGTGTCCGCGCTGTGTTGAAAATGTCGCAGCAACCCATTTCCCTGCAATCTCCGGTCGGTGACACTGAAGACGCCAATTTTGGCGATTTCATTGAAGACAAAAGCGCCGACAATCCGTTAGACATAACCAGTTTCAGTTTGCTCAAGGACAAATTGGGCGATGTGCTCTGCAGCCTGACTGAACGCGAGCGGAAGGTTTTGGAGTTGCGCTTCGGCCTCGGCGACGGTTACGCGCGCACGCTCGAAGAAGTCGGCCAGCAATTCAGCGTCACGCGCGAGCGCATCCGGCAAATTGAGGCCAAGGCGCTTCGGAAAATGCGCCATCCCACGCGCATCCGCCAATTGCACGGCTTCCTGGAAATCGAAGACCTGAAGCAGAATTAAAACCCGGTCACGGCACGCAAGGCCGCGGTGTGCTGGGTTGCGATTGGATCGTTACAGTCGCTGGCGACAAACCTTCCTCGTTCGCCGTCAATTTAATTTGGCCCGGCGTTTTCGCGGATTGCACGACGATTTGCGCAAGGCCATTGAATACGCTGCGTTTCCATTGGGGCATTTCAGGCTTTTCCCCCAGTCGTAACGTCACGCCTTTGTTGATGCCGCCGGCATTGTCCCAATTCGCCACCGCGACGGCGATAATGTTTCCACCCGGGTGCAGAAGACGTTTCACGTCAAAGACCGGTGCTGCCTGCCTGTCGTGAGATTCGCCGACCTTCTGGCCGTTGACATAAACCCAGCCGTCATCATCAATCATGCCAAAACACAATTCGACGCTTTCCGAAGCGAGTTCCTGCCCGGTCACTTGAATTATCGCGCGGAAAACCGCCTGCCCAGGTCCCTGCAACGGCCCGCTGGCAGATTGCGGATTGGCCGTTTCCCATCTCGAATCGTCAAAATCGGTTTTAATCTCCGGCAGATTTGAATCATACACGCTCGGCACTTTTTTCCAGCGCCAGCCGTCGTTCAAGGCGACCGTGTGAGTCGTCAATGTTGGCAAATAAACATCCGGTTCGTGGCAACTGGGATCGCCATTCCCCACACCCAGAATTTTCCCGGGGCCGCTCAGGTCAAAATGAATCAGATTCATCGCCGTCGGTACGATGCGATTCCGTGCATCGCGCATGGAAACGGTGATGATGCTGACGTCCTCGCCGTCCGCGTTGATGGTGGTGCGGTCGGGTTCAAGTTGCACCACGGCCGGTTCACCGGTCGTTTCCACCTTTGTTTCGGCGATCAGTTTGCCTTCGTCATTGTAGCCTTTGGCCGAGAGCGTGCCGGGCTCGTATTTCACCATCCATTCGAGGTGCGAATTACGTTCCATTGTTTTCCGGCCAAGACTTTTGCCATTCAGGAACAATTCAACTTCCCGGCAGTTGCTGAAGCACCACACATCAATGGGCTGGCCTTCCTTGCCCGGCCAGTTCCAGTGCGGCAACAGATGCAGCACCGGTTTGTCCGTCCACCAGGATTGATAGTAGTAAAAAATATCTTTTGGAAAACCGCATGTGTCCATGATGCCAGAATGCGAGTTGATGCACGGCCAGCCGTATGGTATCGGCTCGCCACGATAATCAAAACCCGTCCAGATAAAACCGCCGACGATCCATGGTCGCGCGCTGTAGCGGGGCCACCATCGTTCCGCCGTCTGTCCATAGGTAACCGGATGGGGAAGTCCATTGGTGGTTATAAGGTCGTAAGATGCAACGTAGCCGTTTGCGATGTCATTGCTGTAGATGCCGCGTGTGGTGACAGTGCTGCCCACTTCCGTGCCAATGCCACACTTGTTCGGATGGGATGAGCGAAAGGCATCCAAGTTCCCGTACTTCTCATAGTTGAAACCTTGAACATCAATGACGGTCGAGAAGCCGTCGCCCCAGTATGCATTCATAGCGACGGTGCATTGCCGCGTGGGGTCCAACTGGTGGGCCAGGTTCTGCATGACTTGCATGACTTGGGCTCCAGAGGTGGTGCCCTGGGAGGGTTCTTCATTTCCAAGCGACCAAAGGAAAACGCTTGGGTGATTGCGGTCGCGGAGCATCATGCATTGAAGTTGACCCAACGATTCGGGATCCAAGCCGACGCGCCGGGTTTCATCCAGCACCAACATGCCCAAACGGTCGCATGCCTCCAACAGTTCAGGCGTCGGCGGGTTGTGTGAAGTGCGATAGGCATTGATTCCCATTTCCTTCAACTTCGCGATGCGAAAATATTGCAGCCGGTCTGACAACGCCGCACCAATGCCCGCGGCGTCCTGATGATTGCAAGTGCCTTTCAGTTCGTAATGCCGGCCATTAAGCAAAAATCCTTTGTTCGGGTCGAACGCCACGGTGCGAATGCCGAACTCGGTTTCTTTCTGATCCACAACTTTTCCGTCGCTTTCGACCATTGTAGTAAGCCTGTAAAGTTTGGGCGATTCGGGAGACCAGAGAACTGGTGAATGAGAAACCGCGTCTTCTCCAGAGGCAGTCATCATCTCGATGTTGCTGTTTGTTGGAAAGAGATAAACAGCCGACTTAATTTTCTGCTCAGACTGTGATTCCAAGTCAACAGGTTGGACAGTTTTGCCAACTAATTCTCCATCTGGACTGACGATTTCACATTTCAGTGTTGCGGTGACAGAATTGGTTTGTGAATTGTGTAATTCAGTTTGAATATGAATTACTGCCAAATCTTCGGGCATATTGTTTTTGAATTTGCTGTAAACAAAAATGCCGTCGGGCGCGATAGCGACTGGCGCGGTCTTCACGAGCCAGACGTGGCGATAAATTCCCGCGCCTTCGTAAAACCAGCCCTCGAATTGCGACGCGTCCACCTTCACCGCGATGACGTTTTTGCCGCCGTAGTCCGCCGCGGCGGTGATGTCGCAGCGAAAACTGCTGTAACCGCTTTCGTGGTGGCCAACATGCCAGCCATTCACAAAAACCTCGCAGTCGCGAAATACACCGTCGAATTCCAGCCATAGCCGCTTGCCCTCGTCGGTTTTTGGCAGTTCAAACGTGCGGCGATACCAGGCGACGCTATTTTGCGGAAAGTCATGTCCGATGATTTTGAAACCATGCGAGCCGTCCGCGCTTTGATCAAATGGCAATTCCACCGCCCAATCGTGCGGTAAATTGACCGCGCGCCAGCTTGCGTCACTGAACGATGTGCTGGCCGGGCCGCTGCCAGTGCCAGCCTTTGCGAGGCTTTGCGCGATACCCCACTCGTTGCCCAAATGGAATTTCCAACCAAAATCCAGCAGCAACCGCTCGCGCGGACTGGAATCCGGCGCGGCCGTTAAATTCGAACCGGCGACAATGAGGAGCAAATTTGCAAAAAGACAAACGCGGAATCGGATGGATTTCATAAAAAACAGACCGAGTTCAAAATCTCGCGGGAAAACAATCCCAAACCATTTTAGTAATAGTTGTATGATTAGCTAGAGATGGAGTTTCAGGAGGCCCACTTCCAGCGCAAGCGCTTCCTGCACGTTCGTGCGCAACAGCCGCTGTGTCTGCTCCAGTGTTTGCAAATTTTCCAATGCTTGGCGCGGCGTGAGCCGGCGCGCGACAATTTCCGCGGCGGGGATTTTTGGAAAGTTCAGCAAATCCCTGCCAGCGGCCAGTGTGTGCAGCCAAACGTCGCGCAGCCACCATTGGACGAGCAATAACAAGTCCGCGCGCTGCCTCCGATATTCCGCTTCAATGGCCGCGGTCAGTTCGTCCTCCCATTTTTCGCACAAATCTTTTTCCACGTCATCATAACGCTGCAACGGCGAACGGGCTGTCAGTAATTCGTCCACGCGCGAGCGGATTTCACCGAGTTTTTGGAGCAGCATGCCGAGCAGGCGATAACGGCCAAATAAACTCTTTTGTTCCGACACGGCAAGTGCGCCGAATTGCGCAAGCCATTCGGCTTGCGCGGCGTTGAGCAAATGCGCGCCTTCACTGGAGAAGTCCAAGCGCAGGCAGCGCGACAAAATCGTCTCCAAAATCCGCTCCGGCTCGGTCGAAAGTAAAATCAAAACGGATTTGGCGGGCGGTTCTTCAAGCGTTTTCAGAAAAGCGTTCGCCGCCTGCACATTCAGACGATCCGCCGCGACAATGATGGCGACTTTATATTCGGCCTCGGTCGGTTTGAGTTGGATTTCACGCATCAACTCCCGCGTTTGGTCGATCGTGACAACGCGCGATTTGGATTCGGGCCGTGCCCAATGCACGTCGGCGTGCGTTTCGTTGTCAATTTTCCGGCAGCTAGGGCAGGCATCGCAGCAATCCGTGGCTGCGCCGCCGGTTTTAACCGGTTTTTGGCAGTTGAGGGTTTTGGCGAGTGTGCGTGCGAGCAGTTCCAATTCTTCAAGCTGATTGCCGGCGAACAGGTAGGCGTGTCCCAACCGCCCGCGCGCCAGCGAGCGTTGGAGCAATTGAACGCCCCGTGTTTGTTTGGCAAAATCTTTAAAACTCATCGCTCTTTGAAAAAGCGGCCCGCCGCAACCCAGGCTTGGCTGGCCTGCCATGTCGAAGCTCGAAGCGCATCATCGAACTAAAGCTTCAACCTGCCTCCGCGCTGCGCTTCGAGCGAAGACTGGTGCCGACGGAGGGGGTCGAACCCACACACTCTCACGAGTACCAGATTTTGAGTCTGGTGCGTCTGCCAATTCCGCCACGTCGGCACTCAAACACCCAATATATTTCAGCGATGCGCGAAGTAAATAAGTTTCAACGTGCGGAATAAGTTGCCTTGCAGCGTATGGAACGCTTCAATGAAAGCGATGATCGCCAAACGAGTCATTCCGTGCCTCGATGTGCATGACGGCAAGGTCACGCGCGGCGTCCAATTCGGCAAGGCCGAAGCGGGCGAACTCCGCAACGTGGGCGACCCGGTCGCACTCGCGCTCCGTTACAACGAGCAGGGCGCGGACGAAATGGTGTTCTTCGACATCACCGCCACGGCGCATGGCCGCGCGACGATGGTGGACGTGATTGAACGCGCCGCCGACCAATGTTTCATGCCGCTCACCGTCGGCGGCGGCATCAAGTCCGTGGACGACATGTTCACCATGCTGCGCGCCGGCGCGGACAAAATCAGCATCAACTCCTCCGCGCTCGCCCGGCCGGAACTCATCCGCGAAGGCGCGGAAAAATTCGGCAGCCAGTGCATTGTGGTCAGCATTGATTGCCGGAAGGTCGCACCGGACAAATGGGAGGTTTTTTCGCATGGCGCGCGTAAACCGACCGGACTGAATGCCATCGAATGGGCCAAACGCGCCGTGTCGCTCGGCGCGGGCGAAATTGTGTTGAACAGCATTGATGCAGACGGGACGAAGGCAGGATTCGATTTGGTCATCACACGGCGAATCAGCGAATCGGTCGGCGTGCCGGTTGTGGCCAGCGGTGGCGCGGGCAGTCTGGAGCACATGGCCGCTGTGCTGCTTGAAGGCAAAGCGGATGCGGTTTTGGCCGCGAGCATTTTCCATTTTGGAACCTACACAGTCGGTGATGTGAAGAAATTTCTGGCGAGGAAAAACATTCCGGTGAGAATTTAGAATCAAAAGATGTCGGCGAATGACATAAGATCTCTGAAGTTGGAAAATCCTGAAAAGTTCGCGAAGTTTCTTCGTGTGTTATGGGATGAATTATTTTGGGCAAACTTCTATTATGATATTTTTAAGGAGGCGAGTCGGCTCTGCAAAGAGCATGAACAGGCCGTAAAGTTTTCACCTTACTTTTGGCACTTCACTTTACAAGCTCACTGCCAGACAGCTTTGGTGCATTTACATCGAATTTACGACCAAAACAAAGACAGCTTCAATCTGCATCGTTTTTTGCTCACGGTTCGAGACAACAAATCGATGTTTCACCCGGAAGAGGTGCGCAAGAGAAGAAAAACTGACCCCCATGCGGAGGACTTGATTCAATCAATCGGCGGCTTGGATGCGGCCCAGCTTGAAATCGATATCAAATATTCAAGCCGTGCAAATCCCAAAGTGGAGAACCTAAAGACATGGCGTGACCGAGTAACCTTTCACAAAGACGAGCGAGAATTGTTCAGGGAGAAGCCGTTCGAGCAGGAATATCCACTGACTTTTGGCGACATTGATGAATTACTTAGCGAGGCGCTAAAGATGCTGAACCGTTATTCTCAGTATTTTGATACTTCAATTTACAGCTTGGGATTTCGTGAGTGGAAAGACATGGTATTCGTGTTTGAAGCATTAGAGCACCACCCTGTATTTATCCGAAGACAAACTGAGTTGACAGAGTTAAGAAAACTTGGATTGGCTTAAACAGTTTGCGTGGGATTTAAAACCGGCCTGAAAGAAATCCAAAGCGCCAGAGGACTGGCGCACTCCAAGACGCTTCGCGTGGTTCGGTCGTCACTAGAAAACGCGCCAGCGTCTTGGACTGCGGCGGCCCTCCGCCGCTTTTCTACGGCGCTGCAAGCCGGGCGAAAGAAATTTTCCACCGTTGATTTTCTGCCGCCCCTGCCTGCCGCGACGAAGTTAAACGAAGGCGGGCCGGGGCTTGAAATTATCTTGAACGACCAACCCACGGTTAAAACCGTGGGCTACTTTCGATCGCCGCTCTGCGGCTTCAAATGGGTTGTGTGCACTGTCCGCAGCGCATTCATCGGCTGGGACCCAGGCTTCGCCAAAGGCTGCGCCGAGGCGAGCAGCCGACCGCTACAGCTCAAATCCGCTTGGCAGCAGGAAAGGCTTCTGTTTAATTGGCCGTGCCTAATGAGAAGTTTGCCCGCCATCGCTTCGCTCGCCTTTCTGATCGCGGTTTTTCCGTCTGTTGCCCGGGCGCAGGAGCAACCGACGTGGGAGATTCAGGCGCTCAATCAAGTCATCCCCGGCACGCCCGAAGGCAATGTGGAATATGACGTGGCGACAGGCATGGCACGCGGCACGAACGTTTTTGTGAAATACGGCGACGCGACGCTCACCGCGGACAGCGCGGTGCTCAACCAGCAGTCGGGCGAGGTGATGGCCGACGGTCACGTGCACATCGAGTCGGGTAATCAAATCTGGGTCGGCGAACACATCCGTTACAATTTCAAAACGCATCAGATGCAGAGCGAACAGTTTCGCATGGGCAAACCTCCCGTGTTCGCAGCCGGCAATGAGTTGCAAGGCGACATCACCAACAAGACTTACACGGCACGCCACGTTTTGGTCACGACCGACGACGTCAACAAACCGGCCATCCGCATCCGCGCGAGCCGTGTGAAAATTGTTCCCGGCAAATACATCGAGATGTGGAACGCGGTAATGATCATGGACGGCGTGCCGGTGTTTTATTTTCCGTATTACCATCGCAATCTCGGCGAGCATGCGAACAACTTGAATTTTCTGGCGGGTTACCGCAGCGCCTACGGGCCGTATTTGTTGAGCACCTATGATTGGTATCTCAATGACATGCTGAATGGCAAAATTCATCTGGACTACCGCGAACGCCGCGGCGTGGGTGCGGGGCCCGACTTGAACCTGCATCTTGGTCGTTGGGGGGATGCCACATTCAAATATTATTACCTGCACGACCAACAACCGAACCAAAGCACGAATAATCTGCCGTTCTTCGGAATGATCCCTGAAAATCGCCAGCGATTTTACTTCGCCTATCAAGCAACGCCGTTCACCAACCTGAACGTCAAGGCATTGGTGAATTATCAGAGCGATCCGCTTGTGCTGCATGATTTTTTCGAAGGTGATTACACCGGAAATCCGCAGCCGAACACGTTCATCGAGGTCAACAAATACTGGGAAAACTGGAGCCTTGACGCCGAAACCACCCCTCGCATCAACGGTTTCTTCGATCAAGTGGAGCGACTGCCCGACGTGAAACTCACCGGTTTCCGCCAGCAAATTTTTGACATGCCGGTTTATTACGAGAGCGAAAGCTCGGCGGGTTATTATCGGAAGTTTTTTGCCGACACAAACGGCCAGACTGCGCTGGATTACTCCGCCGCGCGCGCCGACACGTTTCATCAGGTGCTTCTGCCGGAGACATTTTTCGGCTGGCTGAACGTCACGCCGCGGGCCGGCGGACGGTTCACGTATTACAGCGAAGGGAATGGGCCGAGCGGCACCAACAGCGAAACGTATCGCGGAGTCTTCAACACCGGCGCCGAAGTTTCATTTAAAGCCTCGCATTTGTGGACTGGCGCAACAAATTCAATTCTGGACATGGATGGTCTGCGTCACGTCATCGAGCCGTCGGTGAACTACGTTTTTGTGCCGCGTCCCAGCACGCCGCCGTCGCAATTGCCGCAGTTCGATTCCGAACTGCCCAGCCCGTCGCTGTTGCCGATCCAATTTCCCGACTACAACGACATTGACTCGATTGACAGTCAAAACGTCATTCGCTTCGGGCTTCGCAACACGCTTCAAACCAAACGTGACGGTCAACTTGATAATTTGCTCGATTGGAACGTCATACTCGACTGGCTGCTCAAGCCGAAGACCGGTCAACAAACGTTCAACGACCTTTATTCCGATTTCACCTTCCGTCCGCGCACGTGGATGACACTCGAATCCCAGTTGCGTTACGACATCAACGACGGCTATTTGAACATGGCGTCCCACCAACTCACATTCACGCCAAATGAAAAATGGAGCTGGGGCATCGGCCACTGGTATCTGCGCGACGGTTTTCTCGGCAACGACGTGGGCGGCGCCAATTTCGTCAGCAGCACGATGTTTTTCCGGTTGAACGAAAACTGGGGCATGCGCGCCACGCACTCCTTCAGTGCGCAAACCGGCCGCTTGCAGGAACAATTTTACACGATCTACCGCGATCTGCGCAGTTGGACGGGCGCTTTGACGTTCCGGTTGACGGATAATGGCAGCGGATCGAAAGATTTCACCGTCGCTTTCACCTTCTCGCTCAAGGCGAATCCGCGCCACCATCTGGGCGATGACACCATCGAGCCTTATCACCTCGTTGGGGAGTAAAACTTTGACCGTGAAATGACGACGCGGGATATAATATAATGCTAGGATCCCTTCATTTTAGTTGCGCAACCGATAAAACTTCGCGTTCTGGCCAATTGAATCGGTGAACGTGTAACGATTGCTGACAACCGTGGGAACACCTGCCGGTTGCCAGGAGATCAGCGGATCAAGATCCGTCTTGCATTCCAACACAAAACCTTGCGCGTTCGTAATCCATGATAGCGCGACCACGCCCGTCGAAAGCTGACAATCTAGGCGCGGGCTGAGGATTTGAACCTGCCAGATTCGGCTGTCCTTCAGCAGTTGGCTTGGATCCGTGCGCACCAAGGGATTGGTATCGGTGACTTCAACCCTGACTTGATTGCTGCCGAACGGCAGTGTGGTTGTGTCAATCGTGAAGGAAGCAGTGGTAGCGCCGCTGCAAGCGACGTTATTGGTGAACCACTGGACGTTTAAATTGAAAGTGTTCGGCTGGAGTGTCACGACGCTGAAGGCAACCGATTGCGAGTTGGCGAGCGTGGTTGTAGCGTTGGTGGCCGGAGAATTGGATGCTATCGGGCGGATGTTGCTGTAGATTGATTTTACTAGAGCTTCCGCGCAAACAGCGCAGTAGGGATAACCCAAAGTGCGCATTTTGCAGATGTGTTGAGGACGATACCAACCGGTGGTCTGATATTCCGCACCTTCGAAAAGGCCCACCACCGACGCGTACGGAGAAGTATCCGGCGTGGGAACCGGCGTGCTGCCCAAAATCCATGAGGTCCACTTGATCAAAGCGCGATTCGTTTGTTGCGTCACGTTGGGCATTTCATAGGGCACCCATCCTGGATAGGCGTCCGAGTACTCATCGCCGAGCGCGCCGAAGGTGTGGCCCAGTTCATGAGCTGCAATCTCGGGCGAAGAACTGTTCATCGAGGTGATCAGTATCCCTCCTCCGGAGCCTCCATACTCGGTATCATTGACGACTACCGACACGAGATCGTACTGCGGCATTAAAGCCTGCAACAACGCGTACACTTTTCCCGCGCCATCCGCATAGTTGCCATCGAGGTCGTTGGGCGGAATGGTGAGCAGCCTTTCAATGCTGTAACTGTCATAGGTGCTGTTGAAATACGTATTGCGGTAAATCCCGCTCAAGGGATGGTCTGAACCGGAATCCACGGAAGCGACCGAAATGGCATAACCGTTGAAATAGTTTTGGTACGCATTAAACGGGGGCGTGGACAGTATGTAGTTCAAAATCGTCTTCGCGTCGTTTGTAAACTGGGCCAACTGGCTGGCAGTATATCCTTCGGAAAGGAAAACGATGTTGATACGATTGGCGGTAGGACCGTTCGAAAGAATCTGCGTTATGGTCGCTTGGGAAAAAACCCGTGCCGAAGGCCAGAGCAACATGCTAACACAACAGAACAGCACTCGAAACGATTTCATCGAGCGGCCTCCGAAAGGCGCAACTCAACGGTACCCAACAGCGTCCTGGTCTGGTTCGAAGCCGCTGCCGCCGATTTGGCCGCAGGTTGATTCAAGCGGTAAATGTTCAGTTGTTTGGCTTCTTTTCGACCTGGAATGCGGATCGTAAAATCAGCCTGGTCCACTTTTACTTCCTTTACTTTCAATTGCCCGGGATGATCAGGGTCTTCGTACTCGTAGCGATGCACCAAGGGATCGGACATCACATCAGTCCAGATCGGGACGCTGCTGTTCGTCGATATCAATTCGAGATAGAGATCACCTTGTTTTTCGGCAGCGATGGGGACTTTGAGGTGTCCCGGCACAGCGGTTGACTCCACTACACTGATCACGTTATTCGTGATTTTAAGGTGCAGGAAAAGTATTTTCTCGTCTTGTGTTTCTTCCGCGCCGAGGCTCAACAACAATCCCTGCAACAAAACCAGACCGCAAATGACTTTTGTGAATTTTCGTTTTGTGCTCATAATGCCTTCTACACTCAAACATTCCAGCACGAGGTGCATTCTAATAGTTTTGTAGTTCCAAGTCGAGCCTTTTCGCAATCCGCTGCAATATTATGGGTGTTTCCCACCGCAACTGCGTTGGGGAATGATTTTTACAACGGGCTCGATACCGGCAGCGAAAGGGTGAACGTCGAGCCTTTGTTGATTTCACTTCGCACTTGGATTGTGCCGCGATGTTCATGCGCGATGAGCCGGGAAATGGACAGCCCCAATCCGGTGCCGTTTTTCTTTGTGGTGAAAAACGGTTCGAACAACCGGTCCATATTTTCCTGCGCGACGCCCGCGCCGGTGTCTTTGATGTGAATTTCCAACAGCTGCACGCCGCCCGGGCCTTCCGTGGTTTCTGTGGCGACAGTCAACACGCCATTGGAGTCCATCGCTTCGAGTGCGTTGAGGAAAATGTTCATGAATGCCTGTTGCAATTGCGCATCATCGCCGTGCACGGTATCCGGGTCGGCTTTGTAATGGCGTTGCAGTGAAACCGATTTTGAGCTGATGTGGTGCTGCAACAGTCTCAGCGAATGATCGAGCAAATCATGCACGCGCACGGTGATGAACGCCGCGCGTTTCGGCGCGGCGAGCCGCAGCATTTGCGTGACAATCCCATTAATGCGTTGCAATTCCCGGTTGACAACCTGGGTCAATTCCGCGTCCTCGCCCTTTTGCGCCAGCAAATCAAAGAACGTTTTGATGGCCACCATGCCGTTTTTAATTTCGTGCGCCATGCTGGCCGAAAGTGTGTCGAGATTGGCCAGTTGATCGAGCCGCCGCATGTTCTGCTTGAAAATCGGCGCGGAGGCGAGGTCATTGAGAACGACGACAACCTGGGACAGCGCGCGCGTTTTCACCGGCAAAATGCTCGCGCGTAATGTCGTCGTGCCGCCACGGGAAATTTTCAGCGGGATGTCCCGGTTCATCACCGGCTTGCCGCTTTTTGCCGCGTCGCGGATGAGTTTGAACAGGGGCGCCGGCAATGAATTCAGCGGCGCATTCCGCAACTGCTCTGCCCTTGTGTGCAGATGCGCGGCGGCTTCGGCGGTGCAGGCAATGATGCGTTCACGCGCACCGATTACCAGCACGCCGCAAGCAAAGCATTCCTGAAGCAGACTCGACAGGTTCGAAAGTCCGCTGTTTTTTTTGGTTGAGCTGCCGGGTGGCATAATCAAAACAAACTTCTGACGCCCGTTTGCCCTTGCTTTCGCTCTATTTTAAATAGATGGACGCATCGATACTAAGTCGCCTTTGCGCCGCGACAAACAAAAAAAGCAAAAAATGCGTCTTTCAAGCCCGTAAATGATGTCACTTTTTGCGGTTGGTGTTTATGTGCCGCATGATTACGCTTGTTTCCACCGGATGAAAAAGACGTTCGACAGCATTGAATCGGTCGTAGCGGACATTCGCCGCGGTAAAATGGTCATCGTCGTGGACGACGCCGACCGCGAGAACGAAGGCGATTTGATCATGGCCGGCCAGCACGCCACCCCGGCCTCGGTCAATTTCATGGCCAGGTTCGGTCGCGGGCTGATTTGCGTGCCGACGACCGTCGAACGGTTGCAGCAACTTGGTATTAACCGCATGGTGCAACAGAACCGCGAAAGCTTCCGCACCGATTTTCATGTAAGCGTGGACGCTGCGCGCGGCATCACCACCGGCATCAGCGCCGCCGACCGCGCCAAGACCATTCAAATCCTGTCCGCGCCCGCCGCCGTGCCCGAAAACCTGGTGCAGCCCGGCCACATCTTCCCGTTGCGCGCGCGGCCCGGCGGCGTGCTCCAGCGCGCCGGTCACACCGAGGCCGGTGTGGATTTGACGCAACTTGCCGGTTTGCGTCCCATCGGCGTGCTCTGCGAAATCATGAATGACGACGGCACGATGGCGCGGCTGCCGGAATTGCGGAAATTCGCACAAAAACACCGGCTGAAAATTTGCACAATCGAGGATTTGATCCAATTCCGCCGCCTTCGTGAGAAACTCGTCGAAAAAATCGAGGTGGTGAAGCTGCCGACCGATTACGGCGATTTCGATTTGCATTTGTATCGTTCGTGTCTGGATGACCAGCATCACCTCGCGCTCGTTCACGGCGACGTGGCCGGACGCAAAAAAGTCCTCGTGCGCGTCCACAGCGAATGTCTGACCGGCGACGTGTTCGGTTCGCGCCGCTGCGATTGCGGGGCGCAACTGCATCAGGCCATGCGCCAGGTCGCCAAAGCCAATTGCGGTGTGATTGTTTATATGCGGCAGGAAGGACGCGGTATCGGCCTCGCGCCGAAAATCAAGGCTTACAAATTGCAGGAGCAAGGCTACGACACCGTCGAAGCCAACGAAAAACTCGGTTACAGCACGGACCTGCGCGAATACGGCCTCGGCGCGCAAATCCTCGTTGACCTCGGCCTGAAAACCATCCGGCTGCTCACGAACAATCCGAAAAAAGTCGTTGGGCTTGAGGGCTACGGACTGAAAATTGTCGAGCAGGTGCCGATTCGCGTGAAACCCAATCCGCACAACGAACGGTATCTGAAAACAAAACGCGAAAAGCTGGGGCATTTACTATGAAATACATTTGGTTAATAATAAATGTCAGTTTGATAATTTTTTCTGCATTCGGAGGATATTCCTTAATGTCGCCAGAACGACTTCAGCACATGAATCCAGATATTATTTATTGCTTAATCATTCTTGTAATTATGCCGTTATTTTCATTGGGCACTGTTTATTATTCTATTAGTAGCGGAAAGTGTGAGACACTATTGCGCCCTTCTTGGGATCGGCACGCCGTAAACTGGTGGTATGACCCACTTCAGTCATTATTCATTTTCAATTTCGTTTGTGCAGGATTGGTGATCGGCAGTTCGTTACGCTTGTCAAATGGGAATGAAACTGGTTTTTGGTTGTTTGTCTCATTTTGTTGCATGGCAATCGGATTATTGATTGGCCAACTTCTTATTTATCGGATTTTTCGCGCACGGATTGTTAGTAGTTAATTACAATTTTCTTTATGTTGAAACCTATCAAAACCAAAGTGACTCGCACCAGCGGCGGCACATTTGCCATCGTCGCCGTCCATTCTCATTAACACCCTGCTTTAGCGGGGTGTTAATGAGGCAAAATGGATAAAAACCGTTTCAACGGTTTTGCGGGCGTGGGGGAAACCGCTGAAGCGGTTGAATTTCTTTCCTTGACCCTCCCCCCCGGCTGAAGCCGGGTGTTAATGAGAAATCGACGCCATCATCGCATTGTGTTTTGCCCCGTAGGGGCTTTGGAAATTAGCCAGCCACATTGTGGCTGGTATTGGAAACAAATCATCAGTGTCCTGAAGGGACATCGGATGCGTTCGCTTTCCGTCGTCCCTTGCGGGACGCAATTCTTCGCGGACGTTTTTCCAGCCACTTCGTGGCTGGCTAATTTCCCGTGTCGCTCCGCGCCTCTGCGCCTCTGCGTCTTTGCGTCTAAATTATTCGTGTCTATTTGTGTCCATTCGTGGTTAAATTCTCCGTGATGCTTCGCAAGATTCGGCATAAAAAAGTTCAGACGTGTGGCGGCACATTCGCCATTGTCGCGTCGCGCTACAACGCGCGTTACGTGGACGCGATGGTGCGCGCGGCACAGGCGGAATTGCTCCGTGCCGGAGCGGAAGTCCAGGTCGTCCGCGTGCCGGGCGCTTATGAAATTCCCGTTGTCGCCAAACGGCTGGCTCGCGTCTCGCTTTCAGCCATCATTTGTCTGGGCGTGATTTTGCGCGGTGAAACGGTGCACGCGGCGCACATCGGCGAGGCGGTCAGCCGCGCGCTCATGCAAATCCAGCTCGCGCACGAAATTCCCGTCGTTCATGAAGTCCTGCTTTTGGAAAATGAGGGACAGGCCCGTGTCCGTTGCCTCGGCAAGAAGCACAATCGCGGAACTGAAGCGGCGCAAACGGCTTTGGCCATGGCACGGGTGATGAAAAGCCTGGATGGCAAAGGTGCGTTCTAAATTTCAAGATGCCCTATTTTGCAATTTTACTGATTGTCGTATTTGCGGTTTTCTTCTATCGCGCCGCGGAATTTGAAGACGAATCCAGTCTGATATGGTGCGGGTTGTCCATTTTGATTTCCGTGGCGACTTTGTTTTTTCTCCATTGGGGCTGGCTTGGAACCATACTCGGCCAGGTCGGACTTTTTGTGGGCATCGGCATTTTTCGGGTGATGCGAAAATCGTAAATCAGAAATTTCCAATCGCCAATCCGCAATCAAAATGGTACGCCCGGCGCGAGTCGAACGCGCGACCCTCTGCTTAGAAGGCAGATGCTCTATCCATCTGAGCTACGGGCGCAACCGATTCACACTACCGATGCGGCGCGGCGCGCGCAAGCGCGGTTGTCTTGGCGGCGGTCCCGGCTTGGAGGCGCTTCAACCGTGCCGCTTGAAGATGAATTCTGCCCAAATGAAAACCACTGGGTTGCAAATGCTTTGGAAGCTGGTGAAGCATGGTGGGAAAAAGTCACTCTCCGATGGGGAAGTGAGTGAGTTGGGTTTCATGATGAACAGCCGCACCCACAGCCGCCGGACGGCGTGGCGTTCGATGCGGATGATTGCATGGCCGCCGGAGCGAGACCCTTGGCAAACCGCTCCAGACGGGCAATGACATCAAAGCCAACGGACCTATCCACCTCGGCAAACTTCTCGCTCAATTCCTTCTGGTCGGCTTCCGTGAGGATCTTGTCAGCCATCGGAAAGACCATCGCGTCTTCTTTCCAGATATGGTTCTGATAGAGGTTGACAATCCTGCGCAGTGTTTGAACCAGACCATCCTGTGCGCCGGGTCTCTTCTGCGTGTAAAAGGTTATCTCTTCTTCCAAGGTGCCGACCAGCGCACGGCCCCTTACATGTTCCTGGTTGAGTCCGCCAATTGGGCAGCCTTGCGGAGGCACGCCGCGTTTGACCAGCATCGGGAAGAACAGCGCCTCTTCCTTGCCGTGATGTAGTTTGTCCGCGTAGACACGGAAAAACTCCACCGCCGTTTTCAACAGAGCTACATCGGCGTGCCGGCCCTTCTCAATGGCGAGCGCGAGGTCGCCGAGAGCTTTCACCACGGTTTCAATAGTTCGATGCTCCGCTTCCATTACTTGGGTTGCTGTCATGGTCATGGTTTTTGGGACATTATTGGTTGTGTTGATGTTTAGATTCGTTTTCGACCGCTGCTTTTCAAGAAAGCTAACCGATTTTGGCTTAAAATCAAAACCCTGCCTGTGACACAACACTGCGAGTCAATTCAAATATGAACCGTTCGGACAGTCCCTTTGACAATGCCAGCCGTCTAAAGTAACAATAGCAAAACTCCATGCCAGGGCACGAAAGGAAATTATGAATGAATCGTCCAGACAAAATTTATTGATCTCCAAAGGGTGGATTCAGGCGGTCGCGCTTGTGATGCTCTTTGGATTTTTCATTTTGGGGCTACTCGCGTATCGCACTTACACCGACGAACCGCCGATCCCGGCCAGAGTGATTGACGTGAATGGGAACCTGCTTTTTACCGGGCAAGACGTGACTGCGGGGCAGGAAACTTTTCTTAAAAACGGACTGATGGAATACGGTTCGATTTTCGGTCACGGCGCGTGGCTGGGGCCGGATTTCACAGCGGACTACCTGCATCGCGCCGCCGAAATGACGATTGATTACTACGGTGGGAATTCTTTAGACGCGGCGCGGCAGCAAACCATTGTCGATTTCAAAACCAATCGTTACGACAGCGCGATGGGCGTTTTGACTTACAGCGCGGCACAAGCCGACGCTTTTCAAAAGCTTACCGCTTACTACGCCGGTTTTTTTGGAACACCCACGACGAAATTCGGTTTGCGTCCCAATGCGATTACTGACCCGGAAAAAATCCGGCAACTCACGGCCTTTTTCAGTTGGTCGGCATGGGCGGGGTCAGCCTTGCGACCGCACAAAAATTATTCCTATACGAACAACTGGCCGCCCGAATCGCTCGTCGGCAATCACGCCACGGCGGAAACCATTCTCTGGAGCGTTCTCTCCCTCATCGCCTTGTTGGGTGGCATCGGTTTGTTGCTGGCCGCCTTTGGCCGGTGGAATTTTCTCGGCTGGCACGGACGCGAGGAGGAGCGCATTGCATTCCGCCCGCCGGACGAAGTGATGCTCACACCGGCGCAGCGGTCGTGTGCGTGGTTCTTTCTGGTGATGGCGGCGCTCTTCACGGTGCAAACGCTTTTGGGCGGTGCGGCGGAACATTATCGCGCGGAACTTTCAAACTTTTTCGGCTTCGATCTGGCGCGTGTGCTGCCGTTCAACATCGCCCGCACCTGGCATTTGCAACTGGCGATTTTCTGGGTCGCCACGTCGTATCTCGCCGCCGGAATCTTTCTCGTGCCAATGATTACGGGACGCGAACCGCGCGGACAAAGCAGGCTTTCCTATTTGTTGCTCGGTGCGCTGGTGCTGGTCGTGTTTGGCAGCATGGCGGGCGAATACGCGGGCATCAGCGGCTGGATTCAAAAAGGCTGGTCGTGGTTTGGAGATCAGGGTTTTACTTTTCTCGATTTGGGTCGTTTCTGGCAAATTTTGCTGACGGTGGGTTTGTTCTTCTGGGTCGTGATTCTTTTTCGCGGATTGCGGAACAAATTGCGGACCGAATACGCGGGCAATATGCCGTGGCTGTTTTTCTTTGCCGCGCTTTCCATTCCCGCATTTTACGCCGTCGGGCTGCTCGTGCGGACGAACTCAACTTTTACCACGACGGATTTCTGGCGGTTTTGGGTCGTGCATTTGTGGGTGGAGGATTTTCTCGAATTATTCACGACGGTCATGGTCGCTTATATTTTCGTGCTGCTCGGCGTGGTGCATCAACGCGTGGCCTTGCGGCTGATTTATCTGGACGTTGTGCTGTATTCGGCGGGCGGTGTCATCGGCACGATGCACCATCTGTATTTTTCGGGCGAACCAGCGGAACACATGGCGTTGGGCGCATTCTTTTCGGCGGCGGAAGTGATTCCGCTGACGTTGCTCACGGTCGAAGCGTGGAGTTTTCTCCAACTCGGCGCGCAACAGGGGTCGCAGGCACGGACGCCGTTTCCGCATTTCTGGGCGGTGATGTTTCTGGCGGCAGTGGGCTTCTGGAATTTTCTCGGCGCGGGTATTTTCGGTTTTTTGATCAATCTCCCCATTGTTTCGTATTATGAAATCGGCACAGCGCTCACGTCGAATCACGCGCACGCGGCCATGATGGGGGTTTATGGAATGCTGGCGGTCGGACTGGCACTCTTCTGCCTGCGCTATTTGATTCCTGAGAAACTGTGGAGCGACCGCGCGGCGAAAATCAGTTTCTGGTCGCTTAATCTCGGTTTGGCTTGGATGGTTTTTGCCACGCTGTTTCCGCTCGGATTGATTCAACTCTATCACTCGGTGAACGTGAGCTATTTTGACGCCCGCTCGCTGAAGTTCCTTTCCAATCACACCAACACCATGCTTGAATGGCTGAGGCTGCCCGGCGACGCGCTGTTTATTGTCGGCGGCACGCTGCCGATTCTTTACCTGTGCTGGCTCGGCGTGTCGCGCATGAAAATCCAACCGCCGCGCGAAGAACCCGACGGCGCGCTTTTTACGGAAATTCAGGAATCCAAAAAATTCGGCGCATGATCCACGGCGTCCACATCGAAGTCGTTCTGGCTGGTGTCTATGTGCTGTTCCTCATTGGCGTGGCGGCGGTGTTGGAATTGCTGGCCCGTTATTCCCATCGCCGTTCGGAGCATTATCGTAATTCCGGCTTCACCTACAAACGTCAGCTCGACGTATGGGAATGTCCCACCGGCCAGCACCTGAAGCGCGTGGAAACGGACTTCGAGCGGCGCATCGCGCATTACCGCGCGCCAGCCCACAAGTGCAACGTCTGCCATTGCAAAAAGGATTGCACCGATTCGGATGACGGACGGGAGTTGGAAAGCCGCCTGGACGCCTGGCTGCAATCGGAGTTGCGTCGCTTTCACCGGGGCATTTCCCTGGCACTGCTGTTGTTGGCCGTTCTTATTCTGATGGTGGAAATGTTTCGGCACCGCGAAACACACGACTGGATTGTTCTCACCGGATTACTGGTTCCAATAGGTCTCGCCAGTTCAAGGTATTTTGTTTCCTTTGTCGAGCCGGCACGGAAAAACTGACTGCTTCAGGGTGGCGCCAACCCATCGCAAAAAAATAAATCAGCAGGCGATTGCACACAGCGCTATTATGCTGTCCAGCCAATCAAGAAGGGGCACTCCCTTGGTGCTGTCATTAGCGCGGTTGTCTGGGCGGGCGGTCCCGGCTTGGATGCGCTTCAACCGTGTCGCGTTCTTGACTTTCCCCGGCCGGGCGTGACTCTTTGGTTGTTCGTTTGATGGAAAGAGGAACGTATGGAACCGGTCTATCGCTTTGACATCACGGTGCCCGCGGAGGTGGTGGATGAAAACCGTCACGCGAACAACGTCGCTTATGTGCAGTGGATGCAGGAGGCGGCAATTCAGCATTCCGCTGCTGCCGGTTGCACTGGAATGACCCGGGCACTCGGCGCGGCCTGGGTGGTGCGGACGCACCGGATTGAATATCTCAATCCAGCGTTTGCCGGTGATGCCGTCACCGTTCTGACCTGGGTCGCCAATTTCCGCAAGGTGCGCTCGTTGCGCCGATACAAGTTCATTCGCGCCGCCGACCAAACGATTCTGGCGCAGGGAGAGACCGATTGGGTGTTTGTGGATGCCGGCACCGGGCGTCCCCGGACAATTCCTGATGAAATCAAAAAAGCTTTTGGGATTGCAACCGAAGAAGCCGCGGACAAACACGGATAATCGCCGAATTCCAAGTGGCGGACTGCAAGTTCCGAATGTTCCCGATTTCTTGATTCCAAATCCGAAATCGAACCGCCCTTATCACCCCTTGAGATGTTTTTCCACTGTTTTGATGTCGCCGATTATGCCCGGCTCCCGGGGCTGGGAAATCAAAGGCGTTGTGTTCCGTTTTGATCTCATGCGCTCAATGTTCGGGGACATTCACGCCTCATCTGTAGGATCCGGCGCGGGCCGAATCATTCTTTTTTGGAACGCAAAAAACAGGATGTCAGCCCAAGCGGATCCGCCCGGGTCACTGCGGGTGAGCTTACGGTGGCGTGATGGCCCGATAGAAGAGAGCGGCCGCCCGGTTGGTTGTGGGGTCGAGGATGGACAACAAGTTTGTATTACTGACGGCCAGGGTCAGAAATGTCCAATCTGACAAATTGGTGGAGGATTGAATCACGTAATGCGTCCGGGGCTGGACAGTCGCGTTCAGGATGGTGGGCGTGTCCGGGCCGGCGGTGAGGGAGTTAAAAACCAGCGGCGGCTGGCCGAGAGCGCCGAGCGCATTGTCCACCAACGCCAGCGTGGCATCCTGGCGGCCATAAAGGAACAAATTGCCGTTGGGTGAATACGCAAGACACGAAACCCGGAATGTTTCCTGCGTGATGGTTTGGCTCAGAGTACCGCCGGCGACGTTCCAAAGTTTGATGGTGTCCTGGTCGGCAGACGCCAGCGTGCTGCCGTCGGCAGAGAAGGCGACAAAGCTGACGGGATTGGTGCTCGTGCCAAAGTTCCGCGACGAGCCATCCGAGACCTGCCATACCTTGAGGGAATTCGTTCCACTGCTGCCGGAGGCAACCGTGTTGCCGTCGGGCGAGAAGGCGACGGCTTCCACGTTGTTGGAGTGGCCGCTGAACGTCTGGACAAGGCTGCTGTTGGTCAGCGCCCATATCTTGATCGTGTTGTCAAACCTCCGCCCCCCGGAAGCAAGAAGATCGCCGCGCGGAGAAAAAGCCAGTGCGGTGACGCCGTTGGAATGTCCAGCCAGTGTCCCCAACAAGGACCCGTCGTTCGGGTTCCACAACTGAATCGTCTGTTCGTCGAAATCTCCGCCAGATGCCAGCATCGAGCCGTCCGGTGAAAAGGCCAGCGCCATTGCGCCGTTCGTGTCCGCGTTGATGGTGCGCAACACCGCCCCGTCGCTCAACCGCCACAATTTGATGGCCGGATCCAGCGGGCCACCGCTCGACGCCAGAACCGCGCTGTCCGGCGTGAAAGTGATGGCGCTGACCCATCCTGTGGTGCCGGAAAGGGTGCGCAGGAGAAGGCCGTCCACCGAGCGACGCACCTGAATGGATTGATCGTTGCCGGCACTCGCGCACAGCGTTCCGTCGGGGGAAATGGCCACCGCCCTGATGTAATCCGTATGGCCGCCTAGGCTTTGAATGAAAGTTCCGTCGGTTGCCGACCAGATTTTCACGGCGTCATCTTCACCCCCGGAAATCACGCGCGCGCCATCCGGCGAAAAAACAACCGCAGTGACCGTAGCCGTATGCGCTGCAATGGTTGCCGTGCATGTCGCGCCCGCCCAGTTCCAGAGCTTCACGCTCCCGTCGAGGCAGCCCGAGGCAAGCGTTTGCCCGTCCGGACTGAAAGCAACCGAGGTGACGCCATTCGTGTGGCCCGTCAGCGTTTGCAGGCAACTCCAGCTGGTGGTGGACCAGATGCGAATGGTTTGGTCGAGGCTGGCGGAGGCCAGCAATCCGCCGTCGGGTGAGAAGGCAACGGCGGTCACGTTGCTCGTGTGAGCCGCGTTTGTCGTCCAGAGCTGGCTCCAGAAAGAATTCCAAGCGCGGATCGTTTTGTCTTCACAGGCCGATGCGAGCAATCCAGTCGTGGAAAAGGCAACGGACGTTGCCGCCGCGGGCCCCACCGCCGTGTTGTAGGCCGGCTTTGTCGTCACCACCAACCCATTGCTGACCACGTGCACGTAATTGCTGCCCGCCGCGTTGCCCGAGGCGAGCCGGGTGCTGTCGGAAGAGAACGCGAGGCCGGTGATCTTGCCGTATCGGTTGGTCACGACCCACACCAGGCTGACGTTGGTGGCAGCCCATCCGCTCGGGGCCTGCCAAAGATAGACTTCGCCCAGCCCGGGAATGGCATTGTAGTCACCCGGCACGTTGCCGCTGGCGAAACCGCCGTAATACGTGCCGGCGGCGAGTTTGGTTCCATCCGGCGAAAGGGCAACGGCAGTGGCTTGGTACGGTTCCGTGCTGAACGTTCTAAGCAAAGTTCCGTTCGTGGACCACAGTTTGACGGTATAGTCGTCACTCGACGAGGCGATGAGGGTTCCATCCGCCGAGCAGGCCAGACCCGTTATCCGGGCGGCGTGACCGCCCTGCATCCAAACCGGGTTGGCCGCCGCTTGCGTTGCGCCCAAGAGCGGGAATACCAAGGCAGCGGTGACTCCAAACCAAGCGCGTCGAAAATTTTGACGGGCGAGCAACTTCTCTTCCATTTCGAGTGCGACCACAACACGGCGGGTTAAAGCGCGAACTGTCATTTGGATGGTTATTCCCGTGGAGTTTGCCGCAATCCCAACTGAGAACTGATGCTGGGGCTTGCCGCGTAATTGTAAACGTTTCCCGTGATGGGTTCACCAATTACTTGAATATTGTCGATGTTCCATTCCCCCATTCCCGCCTGCCAGCAGTAATTCAGACACGCCGGGTAAGGCATGGTGTTGAGCAGGCGATAGTTGTTTGAGCCCATCAACGCCAGAGCTACCCGGTCCGCCGCCAGCCAGTCTAGGGAGGCAATGCCCAGTTTCTGGGGCGGACTGACGGCATATCCGCTTACGGGACCGTCGCCTTGCATGCCCTGGTAGCCGTCAATCGCCGCGAGGTGAGGATGAATGCCATAAACCTTCACCATCCGGTAAACATTGTCGTTGAGAACTTGATAATTGCCCGGTGCAGTGTCGCTCGACCCATGCATCCAGGCCTTGTCGGCTCTGACTCCGGTTTGCGACCACGCCGTGCCCACGTCAATGACCGGCGCGCTCATGGCAATGTTCTTCGTCGACAGAGTCACGACAGCCGTGTTGTGCGTCTTCATCGGAGCGCAGGAGATGATGAAGTTGTTCGCGTTCAGATACATTCGGCTGATGCGAATGGTCTTGGGCGGGACCGTCTCGGTCGAGTTTGTCGTCTGCCAGATTTGGGCGTTGGCAAAACCTTCCTGGTTCAAATCCATCAGCTTGACAGGATATTTTTTCGTAAGGCTCCAGTAATTATTGAGGTCGTAGCCCGCCATCGTGCTGCCAGTAGACGATGATTCGGCAATGGCAATGTTCGTCTTTCCAATCGACTTGAGGAACTCCAACACCCCTTCCACCCAGTTCACGTGCGTGCACGACAAAAGAGTGGAGTAATAGACGAAATTGGGTTTGATGATCACGTGTTTGTTCCCAATGGCGGTGGCGATGTCCTTCTTGAACATCTGCAGCGCCCGGAACGCGTTGTCCGCGCGGTCGTCCCCTTTCGTCAACGCAACGCGGGCGGTGTAGGTATCTGCCCGGGCGGTTCCCCCGAGCGTGGCGGCCCGCCAGCCGACAGCCAAACCCAAGCTGCTGACGACGGACTTTTTCAGGAAATCTCTGCGTGTAGTAGGGGAAGAACTCATTTAAGGATACGACAATTTACTATTGACAACGCGCATATTCTAATATGTTTCGGACTCGTGTTTCAATAAAAAAATGAGACAATTAACAGGTCGAATCGGTCGGGAGCCGATGGTAAAGAGTATTGTAGATTCGCACCGAACCGGGCATCCGCGGGCAATTCCTGGCGAAATCAAAAATGCTTTTGGGGTTGCAGCCGAAGAAGCCGCGGACAAACACGGATAATCGCCGAATTCCAAATGGCGGACTGCGCGTCCCGAAATCGAACGGTCTTCGTCACCCTTGGAGATGTTTTTCCGCTGTTTTGATGTCCCCGGTTGTGCCGGTTTGGAACCATTGGCCGTGATGCGGCAGGCAGGCAAGGCGGTTTTGCTTGAGCGCCTGATGCCATAGGATTTTGACCGTGAATTTTCCGTCGGGAGCATTGAGCAGGATCCGTGGATGGATGATCCCGATGCCGGCGATGATGTAGGGCGCCCCCTGCTCATTCCAACCAAAGGTATTGCCGGGTTTGATAAAAAGATGATCTTCGCCCTTGCTGTATCCCAAGGCTTTTGCCTTGGATTGTATGAGTAGCAAAACATCCATTTTGGTGTCATCCCAATAACCGGTCAGGCGGTCCAAAGCGCTTTCCCCTTCATCCGTCCAGATGATGTCGCTGTTAATGGTGAAAAAGGGTCCGCCGCCCAAAAGCGGAAACGCCTTTTTCAGTCCGCCGCCCGTTTCCAACGGTTCGGTCTCTTCTGATATTTTGATGGTCAGGCCGTTGAAGGCTAACAAGTAGGTCTTTAGCTGATCCTTGAAGTGCGAGACATTAATGACGACCTCCTTGATTCCGTATGCCTTCAGCTTGTCGAGGGCGTATTCAATCATCGGTTTGCCCGCCACTTGGACCAGCGGTTTGGGCACCCGGTCAGTCAAAGGCTTCAGCCGCGTGCCATAACCGGCGGCTAGGACCATGGCTTTGTTGATCTTACCGTGCATAACGATCCATCCATCGTTTCACTTTGGCCAGCATGGGATGTGTCAAAGCTCTTTGCAACAAGCGCTCCACACGCGGGGAATGAAGCCTCTTGTAATCATGCTTTCCTTCGTGCCGGCTTAACCTTTCAAAAATGGCCAGCACCCGTGTGTGCCGCAGCGCCGCCAGAATGACCATGGAAGTCGCAAAAGCGTTTCGGTTGGGGATTGGAAAATGGGCCAGGTATCGAGCCGCCATTTTTTCCCTGAGACCTTCCGGGACATCGCGCCGGGCATCTTCCAGCAGCGATATCAGGTCATACGTGACCGGGCCTTGATACGCATCCTGAAAATCGAGGAGTCCTGCCTGCCGGACGCCTTCGCGTTCCGGCAGCAGCATCAGATTGGCCACATGGTAATCGCGCAGCAGGAGCGAGGTCGGAGCCTGATGCGCCACGGGCAATATCTCCCCCCAGACGGTTCTGAATTCCGCCTTTCCTGCTTCTGAAATCGCGGGGGTGCGCCATTTCAAAAACAGTTCGATATCTTCCAGCATTTTTTGCGGATGATATGTCCGCAAACCCTTTGGAATTGCCCGGGGATGTTTGTGCAGCGCAATCAAAACATCGGTGGCCAGTGTATAAAGCTTTTCCAGCCCGCCCTGGTTGTCCAGCAGGCTGGTGAATGTCGCGTCGCCGAAATCCTCCAACAGCAGAAAACCTTTTTTGTCATCGCGGGCAAGAATGGCCGGCACACTGAAACCGAGTTGATGAAGGTGCCGGTCTATCCGGATAAAAGGCACCACGCTTTCCGGAATGCGCGAGGCATCCATCAAGACCGCGCTTTGTTTATCCTTCTGGAGGCGGAAATATTTTCTGGCCGAGACATCACCGGTGAGCGGTTCACAAGCGGCGTCGCTCCAAGCGGTGGTATCAAGAAACTCTCTCGCGCTGTTGTTAAGAATTACGTCCATGGATGCCACCATGCTGGGGACGGATTAACACGGACAAATCGCCGAGGCGACAAAAAACAAAGCCAAATCGCCAGATAGATCGTGTGTGATTGATCTTTTGCTTTGCCGTGAGTCCATCGCGTCGGGCATCAACTTGCGGAAAATCACGGTTTGGACGGCGTCTTGAAATATTTATCGGCGAACTTCAAGAACGTCGGCCAGTTTGGGCGGTCATCGTGGCCGCCGCTGTGCTGGCGGAAGGCGATGTCGCCATCAATCAGCGAGATCTCGATGGGCGGGAAGTTGGTGGTGCCCATGTCTTTTTTGCCCAAAAGTTTATACACAGGCCCGGCAGCGGCGGCGGCGAGGAACATGCCTTTTGCGTCAACCCACGCATCACCGTTGGTCGAGCCGCAGCTGATAAAGACGGGGCGCGGGGCGCACATGGCAATCAATTCATGCGAATCCACCGGCAAATCGCCCCAGTTCAATGGCCCGGCATATTTGATGAAGTTGCCAGCCATCCAATGATATTCGCCCGAACTGGCGACATTTTCCACAATTTCACCCCAATCGCGGCGGTGGAGCTTGGCACCGCCTTCGCCCGAAGAACTGACATACGCAATGGCGAAACGCGGGTCATACGCCATCGCCATGAGTGTGGCCTTGCCATAACGCGAGTGACCTTCAAGGCCAACCTGTTTGGCATCCACGGCCTTGTCGGTCTCAAAATAATCGAGGGCCCGGCTGGCGCCCCAGGCCCAGGCACGCAATGCGCCCCAGTCATCCAGTTTGCGGGGCTGGCCCTTGTTGCACAGGCCGATGATGCCTTGCGTCAGGCCCGCGCCGTTGTCGGCCTGAATGCTGGTGGCGGTGAGGAGGGCGTAGCCCCAGCCCTTGGCGAGAACTTGTTGCTGCCAGGTCGGTCCATCGCCGCCAAAACCGCCGCCGAAACCTCCGCGCAGAAACGCATTGGTGCCGCCGGGAGCATTTGTCCCACGGAATCTCCCAAACCAAGCGCCGAAGTCGAACCAGAATTGCATCATCACCGGCACCGGCCCGGCGGCGTTGGCCGGGGTGGACAACGTCAGCTGGATGTCGACGGTAATAGGCGGGCACGACGAATTATCAACATGGCCGACGAGTTGTTTCGTGATGACCGGCACGGAACCGTTCGTTTCCCTGGTCGTGCTGGTCACTTCCCAATTCACACGGGGTGTGTTCGCGGGGACCCGGCCATAAATTTCCCTGTCAAAATCTTCGACGATTTCCGGACGCCGCTGATTCCACCACATCGCTGCCGTCGTGACCTTCTCTCCGTTCTTCAACACCAGCGGGTCCGGCAGGTTCGGATACGGATTCGCCTTCGATTCGTCGTAGTGGGCGTAATTCGGCGACTTCGGGTTCATGGCGTCCCTGCCTGGCCGGATCGAAGTAATGTGCAGCAAGTCCATCATTCGCCGATGATCTTGTTCGGTGGCGACTGTATTTGAAGTCGGAGCGGGTTGGTTTGTGACAGCATACGCTGCGCGCGCGATGGGACTTGTAAATGCCAACAAGCCGAAGACGCCGGCAAAAAATCGGGATGAAATTGAAGCACGCATAGATAATTACGGCTCAAATACTAGGTTTCAACAGACTCAACGCAAGTGAGAATCACAAGACGCCCACTCAACCCTTGATTCGCCAGGATGAAACTTCATCCTCAAAGCGCCTGCTCGCGATGGCTATCGCGAGTTCGGGGCAAAAGTTCGCACGTCTGTCACACGCGAATCGGGCGGAGGCAAATCAGCCGTTCAGGGTTCCGGAATGATCTCAATGCCGTTGATCTCTGGATTTTCCGTCTTGGAGGTGAAAGAAATATCCAGCTTGCCGTCGGTGACTTCCACGCTGACGGTTTCGATGTAGGCACGCAACGGGCCGCCGGCTTTGACCCAGATGTCGAAATTCTCGAACTCCTGTCCTTCGACGTTGAACGAAAACACACGCTGGCCCGGTCCGGTAATCCCTTCGTAGTTTTCGGCAAAATGAAGCTTTACCGTGTATTTGCCGTTGGGAACAGGATACGAAAACGAAGTCATGCTGTATCGTTCGCTGCGATAAATCGCCGGGTCTTTCGTGTTGGCGATTTGTGCGTCGGGACGTTCAATCGTTTCTCCGTCCGCAAAGCCCTGATCGGGAAGCCAGACGTTACCCTCTGAATCCGTGAACGGAGCGGAAGAGCCGGCTTTGATGCGAACCGGCGGCAGCACCGGCGCGGGCGCTGCAACGGGTGCGGCAGTCGGAGCGGCGACTGGCGCCGGGGTGGCAGGCGCAGCCGTCACGGTTGTTATTTGGGCCGGCGTTTTAGCGCGGCATTGTTCCTTGGACGACTGGCAACCGGCGAATAGAAAAATGGTGAATACGGCAACGACAGCGGGGACAAAATGTTTACAATTCATGCGGAAAGAATGCAAAAACCGGAAACGGGTGACAAGTGGTTTTTCGCCGCGTCAATGCCGGGTTTGCCGCCGATGGCCATTTCGCTGGTGGCATGGTCGAGCACGTCGGTATCGCTCCAATACAGAGGATCGTATTCGCTTTCTGCCGGACTTCCCCGATGGATTCGTTATTTCGTCTGGGCAAAAAGCATGAACACCCGAGGGCCATTGTCAGTCATGATTTGATATCGCTTCTCTTCCGGTTTCTGTGGTAGGGCCAGACCGTCGTTGTATTTGTCGTAAGCGGGCTTACCGTCCACGAGAATCATGTAGTGGTGAGTGCGATTGATCCGGATGTCATGGAGCATGACCTGCCAGGCGTCACGCGCTTTGTCACGCGTGAGCGGCACCTTTTCCCAATTCGTGAATGAACCGGCCACTTCAACGGAAACCGGTTCGCGGGTGTGCCCATCCGGCAACCGCCACCGGAAAACCTTTGAAAAGACCTGCTCGCGTCCTGAAAGATTTTTTCGCAGGGCAGAACCGTTGACAGGTAATTTAGGAACCCAAGGGCCGCTTTTTCGCGGCGCCTTCGGGCATAAAAAATCACCAATATGTTCAAGCATAGCAACTAAACGACAAATCGAGTATGCAAAGTTTACAGCTAGATTCAGGCCAAATTATTCGGAGAAAAATAACAATTTTACGTGGCCGGCGTCAACGGATTATCTGCAACACCGAACTCCGAATGCTTTCGCGAGCGGGAGCTTTCGGAGCAACCTTGGGCTTTCACAGTTTTCCTCCTATTAATGCGTCCACTTTCTTTCGGATATTTTCATCCATGCGAATCAACGGCGGCCAAGGGCGTTTGAAACCTTCGCCCAGAAGTTTTTTCGTCGCGTCAATGCCGAGTTTGCTGCCGATGGCCATTTCGCTGGTGGCGTGGTCAAGCACATCTGCCGGTCCTTTCGTGAAGATGCTGTCGCGTTGCGGGTCGGTGTTGGCGCAGAGCCGAAACAACACTTCACTGGTGTTGTGCACGTCCACGTCGTCGTCCACCACCACGATGTATTTGGTAAACATCATCTGCCCCATGCCCCAAAGGCCGTGCATGATTTTGTAGGCCTGCATCGGGTAGCTCTTTCTGATGCTCACAAAAACAAGGTTGTGAAACACGCCTTCCGCCGGCAACGCGATGTCCACGATTTCCGGGAAATTCATTTTGAAGATGGGCAGGAATAATTTCACGCTCGCACCGCCGATGTAAAAATCTTCCATCGGCGGCTTGCCGACAATCGTTGCCGGATAAATCGCGTCCTTGCGATGCGTAATGGCGGTGACATGGAAAACCGGATACGGCTCGGGCAGGGTGTAATAGCCGGTGTGGTCGCCGAACGGGCCTTCCTCGCGCAACGGCTCGGTCGGGTCCACATAACCTTCGATGACGAAATCGGCGTTGGCGGGAACTTCGAGGTCGTTGGTTTCGCACTTGACGAGTTCAACGGATTTCTTGCGGAGATAACCCGCCAGCAGGAATTCGTCGAGGCCATCGGGCAACGGCGCGGTGGCGGCGAAAGTGAACACCGGGTCGCCGCCGAGAAAAACGGAAACAGGCATCCGCGTGCCGGTTTCGTAATAACGGCGGCCATGTCGCGCGCCGACCTTCTGGAGCTGCCAGTGCATGCCGGTGGTACGGTCGTCGTAAATCTGGATGCGATACATGCCGACGTTGCGTTCGCCAGTGTCGGGGTCTTTTGTTACGACACAGGGCAGGGTGATGAAACGACCGCCGTCGAGCGGCCAGCATTTCTGGATGGGCAGGTTCAAGAGGGTTGGGTAGGGCCCGGTGTCCTCACCGGGCCGCGGCGCGCTGGGGACAGCGCGCCCTACCTTGGGAATGTCCGGCACTTTGGGCCACGGCTCGGTGCGCGTTGGCGGCGCGTCAAACTTATGAATGACTTCTTTGCATGGTCCATCTTTTACAATCTTCGGTTTGGCATGGCGCAAATCGAGCGCTTGGCCGAGCAATTTGATGGCTTCGCGAAAACCGGTCGGTGGCTTGGCCTTCATCAGCGAGCCGAGTTCGGCGGCAACTTCGTCCACGGAATTCGCGCCCATACTCATGGCCATGCGTTTCCACGAACCCATGGTGTTGATGGCCACGGGAAACAGCGAGACCTGCCCATTCACTGTAGGCTTTTCAATGAGCAATGCCTTGCCGCCACCGGGCGATTTCATCTGACGGTCGGCGAGTTCGGTGATTTCGAGTTCGGTCGCGACGGGTTGAGAAATACGTTTCAGTTCGCCCGCGCGGTCAAGTTGACCGACAAAATCACGGAAGGATTCAAAAGCCATACACTGACAAAGCTAGCAGAAGTCCAGCGGCTGGCAATGCGGGGAAGCTGATTTTATCCGCAGATGACGCAGATTTTCGCAGAAAAGAATTTTGCATTAACCAATCTGCGTTAATCCGCGAAATCTGCGGATGGAGCCATAGATTACTTCGGCAGCAAATCGGCGACCATCGCGCGTTCTTCCTTCAATTCGTTGATGGTCGCGTCAATTTTGCCGCGGCTGAAGTCATTGACGGGCACGCCTTGAACAATTTCGAGTTTCTGGCCGTTGCTGCGGACGGGGAAGGAACTGATAAGACCTTTCTCAACACCGTAGTTGCCGTCGGAGCAAACACACATGCTGTGCCAATCGCCGGTGGGCGTCGGTTCGATGATGGAACGGATGCTTTCCACAACTGCGTTCGCCGCACTGGCCGCGCTGGACGAACCGCGCGCCTTGATGATGGTTGCGCCACGCTGCTGGACTGTCGAAATGAATTCGCCTTTGAGCCATGCTTCGTCGGTGATGACGCTGGTGGCGGGCTTGCCATTGATTTTGGCGTTGTAAAAATCCGGATACTGCGTAGCCGAATGGTTGCCCCAAATGGCCATGTTGCTGACGGCAGTCACATCCGCACGGGCTTTTTTTGCGAGCTGCGCCCTGGCGCGATTTTCGTCGAGGCGGGTCATGGCAAAGAACCGATCGCACGGCACATCAGGCGCGTTGTTCATGCAAATGAGACAATTGGTGTTGCAGGGATTGCCGACGACGAGCACGCGCACGTCGCTGGCAGCATTTTTCCGAATCGCCCGGCCTTGGCCGATGAAAATTTTGCCGTTGATGCCGAGCAAATCCTTGCGTTCCATGCCAGCCTTGCGCGGCACGCTGCCGACAAGCAACGCCCAGTTCACGCCGCGAAAACCTTCATCGAGATTCGCCGTCGCCACGATGCCCTTGAGCAGCGGGAAGGCGCAGTCGTCGAGTTCCATCGCAACGCCGCCGAGGGTGGGCAGGGCAGGTTCGATTTCGATCAAATGCAGCATCACGGGCTGGTTTAGCCCGAACATTGCGCCGGAGGCGATGCGAAACAAAAGGGAGTAACCGATTTGGCCGGCGGCGCCGGTGACAGCAAGGCGAATGGGTGTCTTGCTCATAAAAATTATCAGGCCAAGTATGTTGTCGCCTTCACCGGGGCGCAAGCGCGGAACAGTTTTGATTTTTTTCTTGGCAAAATTTTTATTCAGCGTAGAAATGGATTGTTCTTTGAAATGGATGAATATTGTTCATCCGTCATCGCAGTCAAATGTCAGGGAACCCGGTGAGAATCCGGGGCGGTTGCGCCACTGTAACGGCTACAAATTCCCAGGGCCACCGATGCAAATCGGGAAGGCGGGAAGGCGGTATGAGGCCGAAGTCAGGATATCGGTTTGGCTGTGCTCGTCGCGGTCGCTTGGTGAGCGGCTGACTTCTCCGTCAAAGAGAAGGATGAGGCCAGCCTGTCGGACGGTTTCCGGCGGGAGTCGTAGGATGCCTTCATTCTCCATTTGCGGAGTTTGAAGGTTTTTTATTTTCAAACTCCGCGCTGGTCTCTCAATCGTAAACCCGCCCCGCTCTTCCATGGAAGGGCGGGGCAAAATTGAAAGATCAGCATAATGAAAAAAGTTCGTCTCACACTGGCGTTGGCCGGCTTGTTTCTCGTCTCCAAATCATCGGCAATTTCGCTGGATGACATTCAAGTCTGGACTGGCTCCGGCACCAATCGCGCCGTGCTGGTCATCGAGTGGAGCACGCCGCAATCATTGACCAACAGTTCCCTTCCCCCGCCCATCACGGACAAGACGCTCGTGTGGGGCTATCGTTTCAACGGCACGGCCACGGGCACGCAAATGTTGGACGCGATTCTCGCGGCTGACCCAAAACTTTATGTGGTTGCCGATGAAACATACGGCACTTTCATTGAAGCCATCGGTTACAATCTCAAAGGCGACGGCGTCATCGGTATCGCGGATGGAACCGGCACGAATTTTTTCACCAATGGCATTTTGACGAGTGTGACGGTGAATGTGGATGCCGCTCATGCAATCAATGGCAGTGATTTGTATTGGGGCGGCTATTTGGGGCCGAATTGGGAAGTGTGGAATGAACTTGGCGATGCCGGCGGTTTTTTGGCTTCGCCCAACCGCAGCATAAACACTTATTGGACGCCGGATGACACGAACGCGCCGTATTCCGGAGTTCACGGCCAATGGGAGTACTCACAGATGGGTTTGGACGATTTACCGCTCACCAACGGTTCGTGGATTGGATTTTCCGTGGCCGCCGGTGAGTTTGAAACCAACACGGCGTCGGTTTTTGATGTTCACAAACACGCCCCGCCGTCGCCCGACGGCACTTATGTAGCTTATGTCTGCAACACCAATGACTTTGCCGTTCAAATCGTCAGCACAAGCAACGTTTATGCCACCAGTCCGTATAATGATCCGACGGCGATTTTGAATCGTCCCACTTTAAAATTCGTGGATTACCTAGGAACCGGCACAACCAATCGCGTCAAAACTGTGGAGCCACCTTACTGGACGGCGCCGGACGGCAGCGACGTCATTACAAAAATTTCCAGCGGTGGCCAAATCACCGTGAAGATGGGACGCAAAATTTATGACGATCCGAATAATCCTTTCGGCGTGGATTTCATTATTTATGGCAATTCGTTTTTCTCGGCATCAGGAATTTCAGGTTCTATCAGCGACGGAACCGATTTGGACAGCGCCGGGTTGAGCAGTGGATTTTACGGCCATCCGATGACCGTTTCCGTCAGTCAGGATCGCACGAACTGGTTTACGTTCACCAACACGCAGAGTCTTTTCCCCGACAACGCTTATCGCTGGGATGAAACGAATCATTCGTGGACGGACGAGGAAATGAATCCAACCAAGCCGCTTAATCCATCGGTCTATGCGATGAATTTCAGCGGGCAATCGGTGGCCAGCGGACTTAACCAATTCATCGGCGCGGCGGGCGGAAGCGGCTATGATTTGAAGGCGTCCGGTTTGCCGTGGATTCAATACGTCCGTGTGCAACCCGGACCGGGGACTTACACGGTCATTGACGCGATTGTCGCCGTGAATCCCGTGGTCGTCGGTGACGCAGTTTCCATCACGCCGGACAACATTGCTTCTGGCATTACAAATCTCTTTTTCCAAAAGCCGGATGATTTAAGCCAAAATTTGATTGCAATCCATTTTGGCTCCGTCGGTGGCATCGCCAAAGTCAGCACCATTGTATTGAGCAATTTTTCATCCTTCGCGCCCGTTCCCGGCAACGTGTCCAGCGCCTATCAAATGACCTTGAAACCAGTGACGGGAACCTCCGCCGTGAATTATATCGCGGACGTTGGCTTGCGCGTCGGCGAAAATTACACCGGCAACGGCGGCGACTTGCGCGTGTTTCAATGGGGTGGAACAAACTGGATTTCGCAGCCGTTCACCTTCAATTTAACAAACGACGAAGCCGTTGTTGGGGGCGTCACAAATTTCTCGGCATTTGTCGTTTCACAAATAATTTTGCCGCAGTTGAGCATTCAACCCAGCACAAATGGATTTATTTTTCAATTTACGCCGGTACCAAATTGTACGCACGTTTTGGAACGCTCGACCAACCTTGTGACCTGGACACCCATCGCCACAAACGCGCCGGCCACCATGCAGCCCGAGACATTCCAAGACGACGACGCGCCGCCGAACAATGCGTTTTACCGCGTGCTTTTGGATGTTCCTTGAGCCATGCGCCGGAAAAAACATTTACAATGGGAATCGGGGGGCGCGTTCACATCAAGCCAACGCGCTTCCCGAAATTCCGGTTTCACCTTGATTGAACTGCTCGTGGTGATGGCCGTCATCGCCGTCCTGTCCGCCATGCTCTTGCCCGCTTTAAGCAGTTCAAAAGCGGCTGCCAAACGCATTCAATGTTTGAATAATCTCCGGCAGATGGACATTGCGGCCCAAATTTATGTGGGTGACTATGACAGCTCGTATCCTGTCGCCTACTGGTATGCCACTGAAAATGGCGTGAATATTTCCTACGCCTGGGACCTGACCACCATCGAAGGAAGTCCCTATTGCGTCATTCCCGGATTGCTTTGGGAGGGTCAGGGAAACGCGCAAATTCAGCAATGCCCGGCGTTTGCCGGCAGCGCGAATTGGCTGACCGATCCCTACACCGGCTACAACTACAATACCAGCTACATCGGCCACGGCCAATTCGAAAGCATTCCCGAATCCGCCAAAGATTCCGCCGTGATCCACCCAACCAAAACAGTGATTTTTGGCGACGGCCAGTATTCCAGCGGCGCAGACAAATTCATGCGTGCACCGTTTCCCAATCCCGGCGACGCAGATTTCTGGGGACGCACTTCCGGCACGCAAGGCTTCCGCCATCAAAACCGCAGCAACGCCGCGTTCTGCGACGGTCACGCGGAATCGTTGTCGGCGTGCTACACGAACAATTCCGAAGGCGCCTCCGTCGCGCCTGGCACCGGATTTCTTTCGCCCAGCAACTCCATGTACGATTTGAACTAAAAATTGTTATAAACAAACCCGTTTTGGCCTTACCCCAATTTGGTGGACAAGTGTTGGGTGATGGAGCGAGTTGACACCGGACACTATGACAATGACAATCCGATCTCGCGTTAATACCGGTCTTGCTCTGGTTTTGTGAAACCACTGCGGAGCGCATGAAAGAAATAATTCGGGACAAATTTACGCGCCAATCTGTTTCTGGATCGTGCCGCAAATTTTCTGCGACCATTTTCCCAAAACTTTTGCGTCACGGCCTTCGAGGAGTAATCGGGCTTTGGGTTCGGTCCCAGAATAACGCAAAAACACGCGCCCGTCTTGGGCTTTTAATTCCACTTCCGCTTCACGAACCAGTTTCATTAAGCCATCCAATTGCTCAAATGGCTTTTTCTCACGCACGCGAACATGGGTCACGAGTTGCGGAAAACGCGTCCAGCACTTCACGAGTTTTGAAAGCGGCTGATTTTTTGCTTTCATAATCCGCAGAATTTGCAGCGCGGCCACGAGACCGTCGCCAGTCGTGCTGTAATCCCTGAAAATCAGATGGCCGCTTTGCTCGCCGCCGAAGTTGAATCCGTGCTTCAGCATTTCATCAATGACGTTCCTGTCGCCCACGGCGGTGCGAATCATTTTGCCGCCAGCGGACTTGATTGCCACTTCCAAACCGGCGTTGCTCATCACAGTGGCGACCAGGGTTTTTTCGGCGAGCGTATTTTGCGCGAGCATGTTGAGTGCGGCAATGGCCATGATGTCGTCGCCGTCAATCAACGTGCCGGTTTCGTCGCACAGCAAAACGCGGTCGGCATCGCCGTCGTGCGCGATGCCAAGATGCGCCTTGTGTTCGACGACTTTTTTGCACACCGCATCCGGGTGCATCGAACCGCAGTCGCGGTTGATGTTCATTCCGTCGGGCTGATTGCCGAAAACGACGACTTCCGCGCCGAGTTCTCGCAGCACGCAAGGCGTGGATTTGTAACCCGCGCCGTGCGCGCAGTCCACGACGACGCGCATTCCTTCCAGCGTCATGCCGCGCGGAAACGAGGCTTTGGCAAATTCGATGTAACGGCCCAAAGCATCGTCAATGCGCACGGCTTTGCCGATTTCGTCGGCGGTCGGGCGGATGTTTTCAATGTCGCCGCTGAAAACGAGATTTTCGATTTCGCTCTCGATTTTGTCGTCGAGTTTGTAGCCGTCCGCACGGAAGAATTTGATGCCGTTGTCCGCATAAGGATTGTGCGAAGCGGTGATGACGATGCCGGCGTCTGCGCGCAAACTGCGCGTAACGTAGGCCACGCCGGGCGTCGGCAGCGGACCGATGAACAGCACGTCCACACCCATCGAAAGGATGCCGGAGGAGATGGCATTCTCGAGCATGTAGCCGGACAAGCGCGTGTCCTTGCCGATGACGATTTTGTGGCGACCGTGTCCGCGCGCCCGCAACTCCAAATTTTTAAAAACATGGCCTGCGGCGCGGCCCAGTTTCAACGCTGTTTCCGCAGTGACCGGTTCAATATTGGCCGTGCCGCGAACGCCGTCGGTGCCGAAGATTTTTTTGGATTGGCTCATTGATTTTTGTTGCCTGGCGGCGGAGGAACAATCACGCCCACCTCCGGCGGATCAACACTCACAAGGGTCATGCCAGCCGGCGCCGAGATTTCCACCGGCCTGCGCAAATTGTGCGAGGATTCAATGCCGGTCAGGTCCACCACCGCGTGGATTTGATTCGCCTGTAAAACTGCCATGGCCTTGGGCGGGCCGCTGACCGTGACAGCAACCGTGCCTGGAGCCACCCGATAATCGCGCACGTCCGCCGACGCTGAAAGAAGGCGCACCGGCAGGTTGCCGTAGGTGTTTTCAACTCCCCGCGTCACCGGCGCCTCCGGTTCTTCCCGGATTTTGTGAACGGTGAGCCAGATGGCCACGGCCAGAAGCAGCGAAACAATTATCCAACTCAAATCTTTTGTCAGCCAATCGCGCATTGCCATAAGAATTAAACTGGATTACCAGTTGGTTTGGCGACCGGACGCGGTTCATTCTTCGTGATGACGGCTGGTCCGAGCTTATGTTGTTCGCCGAATTGCTTGTGCAACCATTCCACAAAACTGTGCGATTTCGCCGGCTGCACGAGCACGGAGGTGAGGAACGAACGCAACTCCTCCAGCGTTACGCTGCGCACAAGCTGGCCTTTGTAAGCGTGTGAAATCCCGCCGTTTTCTTCGGACACAACAACAATGACCGCGTCTGTTTCCTCACTCAAGCCAATCGCCGCCCGGTGGCGCGTGCCGAGCGACTTGTTCAAATCCTGCCGCTGTGTCAGCGGGAAAATGCACGCCGCGTAGGTAATACGGTCGCCTTTGATGATGACGCCGCCATCGTGGATGGCGTTGTTCGGAAAAAAAATCGTTTCAAGTATTTCCGGCGTTGCCTCGCAATCCACCCGGACGCCGGACTCGACGGCTTCCTGAAGCTGGATGGATTGCTCGATGGCGATGAGCGCGCCAATGCGGACTTCAGACAGGCGCTCGCAGGTTTGAATGATGACCTCGATATTTTCGCGCTGTTCATGCGCACTCGCAAAGAGCGGCAGATTTCCCAATTCAGCCAGCATCCGGCGCAATTCCGGTTGAAAAATGATAATGACAGCGACGGCGAAAAATGCCGAGAACGTGCCGAGCAACCAGCGCAATACTTTTAAGTCCAGAATCGTCGTGACCAATGCAAGCGCCAGCAGCAATACGACGAAGCCGATGACCACCGGCCAGCCGCGTGTGCCGCGCAGAAAACGGAAAATGTAATAAATCGCCACCGCGAGGATTAAAATTTCCAACGCGGGCCGCCAGCTGTTCTGGAGGTAAGTCCACATTATCTTTTTATTCGAGCAAGCACGGTCTCCGTCATTCTCACAGCCTGAACTGTCTCTGCCACGTCATGCGCGCGAATGATGTGCGCGCCCGACTGAATCGCCAGGCACGCGCACGCCAGCGAAGCCGGCAACCGTTCATTCAGATCGGCGCCAGACAATTTCCCGATAAACGACTTGCGCGAAACGCCAATCAGCAGGGGCCGTGCCATCGTTGTAAAGCGATGCAAGTTTGCAAGCAACTGCAAATTATGTTCCACCGTCTTGCCAAAGCCAATACCGACGTCCAGCACGACTTGGTCAGCGAAGACGCCGCAGGCGTTCAATTTTTTCAGCCGGTCGCGCAAAAAATCGCCGACTTCACGAACCACGTCAGCGTAAACGGGATTCTCCTGCATCGTCTGTGGCGAGCCTTGCGCGTGCATGCAAACATAACCAGCCTGGCATTCTGCCACGACACGCCGCATTGCGTCATCATCGCGGTTGGCGGCCACGTCATTGACGATGCTTGCGCCGGCTTGCAACGCGGCATGCGCGACGGACGGTTTCACCGTGTCAATCGAAAGCGGAATTTTAACTTTCGCGGCGAGTTTTTCAATGACCGGAATGACGCGGCGCAGTTCTTCGGCCTCGTTGACCGGCCTGGCGCCGGGGCGCGTGGATTCGCCCCCGATATCGAGAATCTCTGCGCCTTGCGCGACCAGTTCCAGCGCGCGGGCAACGGCAGCGTTTGTATCGAAATATTTTCCGCCGTCGGAAAACGAGTCGGGCGTGATGTTGACAACACCCATGACGAGCGCTGGTCGCGGGAAAACGAATTCGAACCGGCGCGCGCGGAAGATCAAATCGCCCATGGCAAACACGGGGCGATTATGCGGTTTTCCACACAAACTTCAAAGTGTAACGACGCGGGCCATGAAGATTGTCTTTGGCAGACAAATTCCGCGGAAAATCTAGGCGATTTTCAAAAAAGTGGAAATTTTGTGCAACAACGGCGTCCGGCGCAGGCAGGAGATGGTGCAGAGCCGGCGGCAGACGCGGATTTGCGCGCGAATCTTCCGCGCCTTTTCGCTTTTCCACATCTGCTTGAGTGTGGGTCGCGGTTCCGTCAGGAAGTCGCCGATGGGCGGGTGATAAGGGCACAGTTTCACCTGCCCGTGTTCGATCCACAAGTTGTCTGTGCCGATGTTGCACTCCGGTTCGGAAGGGTCCATCTCCAGCTTCTTGTTGTGCATGGTGGAGGCATGGTTCCGGTCTTCCGCATTTTGTTTGACCATTTCGGTCAAGGCTTGGTCCGTAACATGAATGGCATAGCCTTCACGCTTCAATTCGCGGATCTGGTCGGTCACGCGGCGCAGCCGGTTGTTGTCCTTGATGCGGAGCAATTCCCTCGTTGACTGCGGCATGTCCTCCAGAGGCTCGAACACCTGGGGCGTGCAGAGGACTCCGTCTATTTTCCCGAAACGTTTCACGATTTCGGCAAACGATTCCAGGTTGATTTCAGTCAAGACAGTTTTGATGTTGAGGCTGATGTATTTCTTCTGGTGTTTCCGTTCCTGTAGCAGGAGTTCAATGCAGCGGAGTGTTTTGGCGGTGCCGCCGGGATAAGGCCGGATGATTTCGTTAATCTTGGGATCGAGCGATTCGATCGAAACCCCGAGGTTGAACAAGCCAGAGGCGACGAACCGCCGCGCCATCTCCTCGTTCATGATGTAGCCGTTGGTGGTGAACCGGAAATCCAATCCCAATCGCCCCGCCTGCTCAATCCACTCCATGATGTGGCGGCTGGTGGTAGGTTCGCCGCCCATGTAGGAGACGAGTGTCCCGCGTCCGCAGAGTTCGTGAATTTCATTCAGGGCGCGCGGCATCATGTCGTCGGTGAAGGGTGAGCTCCATATTTTCCTTAAATCCTCGCCCTTAAAATAGCCGTAAGTGCACATGATGCACTTGGCATTGCACGGCGCGTCGCGCCAGATGTGGACGGTGCGGGGCACCGCGACAAAAAGTGGCGTGCGGTCGGAAATGATTGCGCGGATTTCCTTTCCCAAGTATGGCAACCCCCGCACGACTTTTCGTGGCAAAGACGAAAGTTTCATGGAAATTGACACGGGATTTTATTTTGCCCGACCGTATAGTCGTTGCATGTCTCGCACGTTGATGTAAACGCGGAATTTGTCGAGGTGAAACGTGGCGCTGATGGAAGCCAGCCATCGTTTCATTCTCGCACTGCGCGTGATGAGTCCGATGTTGTAAAACAATCTTTCCAGAGTGAGGGTGCGGCCCACCAAATCAACCCGAATGATCTCGAAACCGCTCTTTTCCAGCAATTGACGGAGCGTGGGGACGGTGAAGAAATAGATATGGCTGTTGCAGTTGCTGAGGCTGCGTTCGCGGCGGCCAAGTAGTTTGAACATCAACGAATCGAAACGCGGCGTCTCAACTGCCAACACGCCGCCAGGCTTGAGAATCCGGTGGATCTCCCTCAGGCTTCCGGCCGGGTCGGGCATGTGTTCAATAACGTGCAGCATGACCACGGCGTCAAAGGCATGGTCTGGCAATGCCAGATTGGGCAGGAGATCGCCGGTAATATTGAGATTATATTTGGCGCGGGAATAATCAGCGGCGCCGCGATCCGGCTCCAGTCCCATCACTTCCCAGCCATCTGCACGGATGCGATTGAGGAAGATGCCACAAAAACTCCCAATTTCGAGCAACTTGCCGCGCTTGGGAAGCAATTCGTTCAACACTCGGAGCGCTCTTTCATTGTCGGGCAGTTGGACGTGTTGTTTTTGGAAGTATTGGCGGCTATTGACCTCATCGAAGACTTTCGGATAGGCGTCGGATTCGAAGCGTTCGCAGTCCACCAGTTCCTGCGGATTGGCATACATGAGGCCGCAACGATTGCAGCGAACGATGCGATGTATTTGGGCGACACCTTTGGGATAACAAACGGTATAGTCGCCGGCTCCGCACAAGTTGCAGTTCACATCTTGCATGGCAAAAATGGTCAGACATCAATTTCCGGCTGCGCAATCACTGATTACGCCGTCAATCCCAATCTTGGGAATTATACCACCTTTGTCGTCTGTCATCAAAAAATAACGTTCGGCTAACCCGTGTCAAACTTTCCCCCGGAAATACTCAATCGTCCTTGCCAGACCGTCAGCCAGACGGACTTTTGGCTCCCAGTTGAGGATTTTTCTGGCGCGGTGGATGTCAGGCCGGCGTCGCTTCGGATCATCCTGCGGCAGCGGTTTGAAAACGATTTTGCTGCGCGATTTGGTGGCGCGGATGATTTCCTTCGCGAATTCGAGCACGGTCAACTCCATTGGATTACCAATGTTCATCGGCAAATCATAGTTGCTCATCATCAGCCGGTAAATGCCTTCAGTTAGATCGGACACGTAACAAAAGCAGCGCGTCTGCCGGCCTTTCCCAAAGACAGTGACCGGTTTGTGCCTGAGCGCCTGGCTGATGAACGTGGGCACGATACGACCGTCATTGAGTCTCATGCGCGGGCCGTAGGTGTTGAAAATGCGGGCGATGCGCGTCTGGACTTTGTGCTCCTGGTGATAAGCCATTGTCATCGCTTCGGCAAATCGCTTGGCTTCGTCGTAACAGCCGCGAGGACCGATGGGATTGACATTGCCCCAATAATTTTCAGGTTGCGGATGGACAAGCGGGTCGCCGTAAATTTCCGAGGTTGAAGCGAGGAGAAACCGGGCTTTTTTATCTTTGGCAAGGCCAAGCGCCTTGTGCGTGCCGAGCGAACCCACTTTCAGGGTTTGAATGGGGAAATTCAAATAGTCGAACGGGCTGGCGGGCGACGCGAAGTGCCAGACGTAATTTACCGGCCCGTTCAGAAAAACAAATTCAGTGACGTCCTGCAGGACGAATTTGAAATTTGGATTGCCGCCGAGGTGCACGATGTTGTCCACGCTGCCGGTGATGAAGTTGTCAATGCCGATGACTTTGTGACCGCGTGCGAGCAGAAGGTCGGTGAGATGCGAACCGAGAAAACCCGCTGCGCCGGTCACGACAGACACAGGCTGTTTTGTTTTGTTTCGAGACGGCATGGACAAGGAGAATGAAGCGGCGGGGCGCGAATGTCGAGTGTCCGGTTACTTCGCGCCGGTGCCCTTGAGCACGACGGGAATCGTGCGGAGCAGAATTTTTAAGTCAAGCCAGAGCGACCAATTGTCAATGTATTCAAGGTCAAGTCTCACCCAATCCTTGAAATCATTGATTTGGTTGCGCCCGCTAATTTGCCACAAGCAGGTGAGTCCGGGCTTTACACTCAAACGCCGGCGATGGGCCAAATCGTTGAAACGTTTGACCTCATCCACCGGCAACGGGCGCGGGCCGACGAGGCTCATCTCGCCGCACAGGACGTTGAGAAGCTGCGGTAATTCATCGAGACTGTAATAACGGAGCCATTTGCCGACGCGGGTGACACGCGGGTCGTCGGTGACTTTAAAGACCGGTCCGCGCATTTCGTTCATGGCTTCCAGCTCGTGCTTGGATTGCTCGGCATTTGTGACCATCGTGCGGAATTTGTAGAGTGTGAATGGCGCGCCGTTCAGACCGGAACGTTGTTGTTTGAAGAACACGGGACCGGGCGAAGTGATTTTGATCGCCATAGCCAGAAGAGCAAACAGCCATGACAATGAAACCATCATCAGCAAGGCTCCGAAGAGGTCCATGAGTTGCTTGATGACACCTTGCCATGAGGCTTCCGGAGTTGTGCGAAAAATCAACAGCGGCCGTCCGAGCAACTCATCGAAGCTCGTGCGTGAAATTCGCGTGGTGAAGAAGTCGGCTACCAGCCAAACTTCGACACCTTCAAGTTCACAAGCCTTGATGACGTCTTCGACCTGTTCGAAGTAGGCGTGTTCGGCGCTAAGAATCACACCGAAGACAGAGTGATGATGAAGCGTGGACACAATTTGCTGAACCGGGATTTCAAGAAGATTGAGTTCAGCCACGATTTCAACGCCTTCGTTCGTGCGTTCTTTCAGTTCCCGCCGTATTGTGGCGGTTTCCCGTTCTGTGCCGATGAGAATGAACCGCCGCTTGTATTGTGACTGGGCAACTTTGCTTTTGAGCAGGAAACGGATCAATTCTTCCTTCAAATACAACATGCTGAAACCAATGCAACCGAACAAAACTAAAATCGCCCGGGGCACTATCAGGTGAAAAACGTAAGCCGTCAGCGCCAGTTCCAACGTGATGAACACGCAGCCTTTTAACAATGGCCATAAAATGGCGCCGCGTTGGCACAACGGAGGATGATTGTAAAATCCCTGCGATTCCAGGATGAATGGCGCGGTGGGAATCAGGACAAGGTAGAGCCATGCAAAATTTTCATACGGACTTAAGGACCCCAACTTCAGCCACTCAATGATGTTTGGGTTGGAACGCAGCGCACATGACAACAAGAATGCAACCGTAAGCAGGCAGGCATCAACCAGTTGATAAATCACTGTCCGAATCTGACGATCACGTTTTAGCATGACTGTTCAACGATGAAATGTTTTTAATTCCAGAATGGCCAAACCGTGCGTGAATTGAATTTTTTGGCGGTCCGGCATCCGGGCGCGCCAATTCTACTTCGGCTTTGGCGCCAACTGGAACTCCGGCACCGAGGCCACAATCAATTTCTTCACGCGCTCGAACGTGGCGTCTTCCTGGCCGGGCTCGCAGACGGCAAAATAACTGACATAAGCCCAGCGTTGCAACACGCCAGTTGTCAGTAAATCACGCGTTATCCCCCAGAGGCGCCGCCAATGGCTGGGCGTTTCTTCGTTTCCCGCAACGAACCAAAACACGTAAAAGCCGCGCACTTCTTTTTTCCGGCCGTCGGTGTTCTGGATGAAATTGGTAATTACCCATTTTGCAACCTGTAGTTGATGGGGATGCGCGCCGTCAATGGAAAGGTTGGCCGTTGTTTTTTGGTCGATGCGCCAACCCTGACCGGGGAGGCAAAATTCTGGTTTGTGAATGCTGGTTCGGTCCGTGCCCATTAAAACAATGTTCACGTTCACCCAAAACCCATCCGGCGCGGTGTAGTGGCGTTGGGCGAAACTTGTGTCTTTGGGCAGCATGTCTAGGACAGTTTTGTCCTCCGGCACGCGTTCGGAGGTGAAATTCAACACGCGCTCCGGCAAATCAAGATTCATCCTCACACTTCCGGGGATTGGCGTGGCTTTGATGCCCGGCGCGCCGAGTTTTTGATTTGCCCGAAGCCAAACCAACGCCCAAGCGCTGCCGCCAATCAACGCGAGCACGACTATGAAAATGAAGATTTTTTGCTTTTTCATGCTTGGGGTCCTTTGTTTGGATCAGACTTTTTCCCCAGCCACCACCCGACAAACAGCAACCCCAGAAAAACCGGGATGTAAGGCAGAAGGCTAACGATGGCACTTTCATGAACACGGTTGCCCCATTCTTGACCTCCGATTTCCGCCGCAATGATGATGAAAAGCATTCGGAAGAGGTTTCCCAAAACGGCGAATGGAAACGCCAGTGCCATCATGAATAACCGTTTCCACGGCGAACGGAACATCATAAATCCGCAGACGGTGGCGAACAAAAAAATCGCCACCAGACTGTGTATGCCGCTGCAGGCCGCCGCGACATCGTATCGATACGTGCCCAGCGGATCGAACAGTTGCGTGCCCATTCGCAAAACACCAATCCCAAGAATGCCGTGCGCCACCCACTCCACCAGTTCGGAGACGAGAATTCGCAATGGGAAAGTAATCGGTTCAATCACCGCGCTGAGTGGCACGGAAAAAATGAAAAGAAAAAACGGGAAAAGACTTTTGCGCAACCATGCAGGACCCCATGCCAATCCCATCAGTCCGTAAATGCCGGCGAACAGCGCAACGATGGAGAGGCGCGGTTCCTGGGTGACGTAACCCAAAATATGCAGCGCCAGTCCCAAAGCGACGAGCATCAAGGCGGGCGGCCAGATTCTCAATGGCAATTGCAGCAACTCCTTGCGTTTCCACCAGAACAAACCGATTACCAAAAACGGGGTCAAATCTCCAAGAGCGTCGTCGTTGGAAACACCTCCGCTGTTGTATGCATTGAGCATCCACGCAAACAGCGATGGGCTGCGGACGTAGCCAAAAATTGAATTGCCCAAAAACTGAAACAGCAGCAGCCAAGCCGCCAACAACGTGAAGAAAAATGTTTTATCTGGCAACCGATGCCAACAGTCAACTGAATCCCGCCACCAATCCGATTTTGCTTCGTTGATTTGATTTTCCTTCATTCGTGTGTCATTACACTGGACAACTGAACAGTTGATTTCGCTCAAACAAATTCGTCAAAGGCCCTTTATTCGAGTGAATATTTTTTCAAGCCGCAGAGTTGTCCTGCAATTTTAACCGCGAACAGCGGGTTGTTTCGCAAATAGCGCCCGGCCAGCCGCCGGGGTTCTTGGCACAAACGATAGCACCATTCCAACCCGCTCCGTTGTATCCAACGTGGCGCCTGCCGCACACGGCCACTGTGAAAATCGAACGCCGCGCCGACGCCAATCATCAACGTTACATCCAGCCGCGGCAGGAATTCCGCCATGAACTTTTCCTGGGCAGGAGTGCTCAAACCAATCCACATAATATCCGGCCTGACTGCCCGGATAGTTTCCTGCAATTGCATTTCTTCCCCGGCATTGAGTGGGCGAAACGGAGGCGTGTAACAGCCAACGGCCTGTAGATTTGGAAATCGCGCCGTCAATTTGCGTTGTAATTCTTCCGCCACGCCCGCTGCGCCGCCGAAGAAAAAATGTTTACACGGATTTGTCTGGCTCCAGTCGCACACATCGAGCATCAAATCCGGGCCGTAAACCCGGCGTATTTCACGGTGTCCACGCAACCGCCCCACCCACACCATTGGCATTCCATCCGGTGTGCAAAGAAACGCTTGATTCAAAATACAGCGAAGTTTTTCATCCCTCTGCGCCTCCATCACGCCATGCACCCCGGTCACACAAATGTAGCCTTTGCGCCGCTGTCGCACCGCATCGGCGACGGCTGCCAGCGCCGTCTCCAAATTGATGATGCTGATGCCGACACCGAGGACGTTGACACGCTTGATGGTCATGAGAAATTAAAATCGCGCTGCCTGTAGGATACGGGGCAAAAATAAAAACGCCAGAAAACTTCCCCTTCGGCAAAATGAAATTGCTCCTTTTGTCCGACTTCTGACACAGGGACAATCGGACAGCGGATTGGCACGAAAAATCTTCCTTTCCATCCCATTTTTGGTCAAATTCAAGACTAAAGCCTGATTGAACGTTGCATGAAGCTGCTTGTTTTTGCCAATGTGCCGCCGCCCCATCACGGCCAGAGTTACATGGTTCAACTAATGCTCAACGGTTTTGGAGGCGGCCATCGTTGGGGAAGGCAAAAGACAACCGTTGAACCGCCGAGCCGCTTTGGCATTGAATGTTATCACGTCGATGCGCGGCTTTCACAGGATTTAAAAGATATCGGCAAGTTTCGTGCGGGAAAGTTTTTCCTCCTCTTCGGGTATTGTCTTCAAGCCATTTGGTGCCGCTTCCGTTGCGGAGTGGTGAATTTTTATTACGTGCCCGCGCCCGGCAAGCGCTCGGCGTTGTATCGGGATTGGCTGGTCATGTTCCTCTGCCGTCCCTTTTTCAGGAAAATCATCTTCCACTGGCACGCCGCCGGATTGCCTGAATGGCTCGAAACGGTTGCTTCCACCCGCGTCCGCAATCTCACTCATCGCTTGATGAAGAACTCCGACGTGAGCATCGTCGCCTCGGAATTCAACCGTCGTGACGCGGAAAAATTCAATGCCCGGCGCATCTTTGTCGTCAGCCCGGGTGTCCCCGACCTTTGCCCTCAATTTGAAAAAGAGGTTTTAAGACTGCGTCAGGCGAAAATCGCCGTGCGGCAGAAAATCCTGTCCGGCCATGCCGCAGCGGCGTACACGAATGATGTCACAATCAATGTCCTGTATCTCTCCCTTTGCACACGGGAAAAAGGCATATTCGATACCGTTGAGGGTGTCGCATTGGCCAACGAAAAGCATGCGGTTAAACAAATCCCATTGCGCTTCAAATTGACTTTGACCGGGGCATTTGCCTCCAGCGCGGAAGAAAAGGAATTGCGGGAACTAATCCAACGGCGCGGGCTACAGAACGATGTTGATTGTCTCGGCTTCATTTCCGGAGAGCGCAAGGCGCAAGCGTTTGCCAATGCCGACCTGTTTTGTTTTCCGACCTATTACCATGCGGAAAGTTTCGGCGCAGTCATTGTGGAGGCAATGGCATTTGGCCTTCCAATCATCACGACACGCTGGCGCTCAATCCCGGAAATGCTGCCGCCGGATTACCCCGGTTTTGTTGATCCAAAATCACCCGGGCAAATCGCCGATGCGCTGCAACGCCTGGCTGGCATGGATCTGGCCGAATCATTGCGCGAAATATTCGTCCGCCGTTTCACTTTGGAACGTCATCTCGTCAACCTGGCTGAAGCCATTCACAGCGTGGAGAACCCCTGACACTGCGAGCAAATTCATTGCGGAACCGGCTGGGACAACTATCCTAACCGCATTGAAAATCGGCCTGCTCCAACTCAACTCGACCATCGGCGATTTCACAACCAACCGCCGGAAACTCCTCGACGGTTACGAAAAAGCCTGTGCCGCCGGCGCGGAATTTGTCATCGCGCCGGAATTGTTTTTATGCGGCTACCCGCCGCGCGATTTGCTCCTGCGCGCCGATTTCATTGAGGCCAATCTCGCCGCGCTCGCCAAAACCGCCAAAAGCATTGGTCCCATTCCATTGTGCGTTGGCTGCGTTGACAAAAATGCCGACCAGCCCGGACGGGCGCTCCGGAATTCCGCCGCTGTTTTGCAAAAAGGGAAAATCATCTGGCGCACGCACAAATCGCTGTTGCCGACTTATGACGTTTTTGACGAGGACCGCTATTTCGAGCCGGCAAAAAACATCACGCCGTTCGAGTTTAAAGGCCGTAAATTTGGCATCACGATTTGCGAGGACATTTGGAACGACCAGGACTTTTGGCCGGAACGACTGTATCGCCGTGATCCAATCAAGGAACTCATCGCGCAAGGCGCGGAAGTCATCTTCAATATTTCCGCTTCACCGTGGCACGATGGCAAGGAACGCGTTCGATTGGAAATGCTTCAGCGCGTCGCGCGCGACGAGCGCGTGCCGCTAGCGCAAGTCAATCTCGTTGGCGCGAATGACGAATTGATTTTCGACGGCCATAGTGTCGTGCTCAATCGACGGGGTGACCCTTTGGCATTTGGCAGGGGATTTGCCGAGGACGTTTTTGTCGCAGACATGGACGCCGACCCGCCACCGCGGAAAATCGAATGGCCGGTTCGTGAGCAGCAGATTTTCTCCGCGCTCTCGCTCGGCATCCGCGATTACGTTCACAAATGCGGTTTCAAATCGGTCATCGTCGGTTTGTCCGGCGGCATTGACTCGGCGCTGACAGCGGTGCTGGCGGCGGAGGCGCTCGGCCCGGACAAAGTGCTGGGCGTTTCAATGCCCGCGCGTTACTCGAGCGCAGGCAGTCTGAGCGACGCCGAGGTGCTCGCAAAAAATCTCGGCATCCGTTATGAAGTCCTGCCGATAGAACCCGTCTTCCAATCGGTCGAGAAACAACTGACGCGGGTTTTTGCCGGAACGAAGCCGAACGAAACCGAGGAAAACGTGCAATCACGTCTGCGCGGCGTAACATTAATGGCGCTGTCGAACAAGTTCGGCGCGCTGGTGTTGACGACCGGCAACAAATCCGAAATGGCCGTCGGCTATTGCACGCTTTATGGCGACATGTGCGGCGCCCTGGCGCCACTCGCGGACGTTTTCAAGACGGACATTTACAACATCGCGCGCTGGGTAAACCGGGAACACGAAATCATTCCCATCGCTTCAATCAACAAGCCCCCAAGCGCCGAACTGCGGCCGAACCAAAAAGATCAGGATTCATTGCCGCCATACGAAGTGTTGGACAAAATTTTGAGTGCTTACATCGTGCAGGATTTGAACAGGGAAGAAATCATCAAACGCGGATTTGACGCGGTGGTTGTGAACGACGTCATCAATAAAATCACGTTCAGCGAATACAAACGCCGTCAGGCTGCGCCGGGCTTGAAAGCATCACCGCGCGCGTTTGGTATCGGGCGTCGCATTCCCATCGCGCAAAAATTCCTCGCAAAGATTTGACAGTGCAAAAAGATATGCAACCCCCGCGTTTGACAGCATTCAATCCTGGCGCTGCATCGCAGTCAAACGGCGTTGAGCATTTCGGAAAATCCTCCAAAACATTTTCCATCATCACGCCGAGTTTCCGCAGTTCGGAATGGCTCAAGCTTTGCATCGCGTCCGTCGCCGACCAGCAAGGGGTCGAGTTCGAGCACATCGTGCAGGATTCCTGTTCGGACGACGGCACGCAGGATTGGTTGCCATACGACAAACGCGTTCGGGCGTTCATTGAAAAAGACGGGGGCATGTATGATGCCATCAATCGCGGCTACCGGCGCGCGCAAGGCGATATTCTCGCCTACCTGAATTGCGATGAACAATATCTGCCCGGCGCGCTCAAAACGGCAGGCGAATTTTTTGAAAAGCATCCTGAAGTTGAAGTTGCGCTTGCCGGCACAATCGTCGTTGATGGCAACGGCAGATATATTTGCCATCGCCATTCCATAACGCCTCATCCCCAGGGTATCCATTACCGTTTTCCAATCCTGACAAGCTCCGTTTTTATCCGACGCAGCGTCATTCACGACCGGGGCATTTTTTTCGATACGCATTGGCACGATCTTGGCGATTTTCACTGGATTCTAGCGCTAATGAAAAACAAGGTGCCGATGGCTGTCTGTAAAAGCGTTACGTCGGTTTTTGCCGACACCGGTAAGAACATGAATCTGAAACCCAACGCGATCCGCGAAAAAAATGAAACGGCGGCCATGGTGCCGCGCTGGGTCCGGGCGCTTAAACCGGTCTGGATTCTTCATCACCGCCTGCGCCGGCTCGCCGCCGGACATTTCTTCATACGCCCGACAAGTTATTCCATTTACACATTTCAAAGCCCCGAACAACGCGTCTGTTTTGATGTGCCGAAACCCACGGCCGTCTGGTGGAATCGCATCCGCCCCCAAGCAAGTTCGAATGTAATTGCATTTATCTGATTCGTCGGCCAGTCTCCCAGCTTTATGCAAGGTAAAATTTTAGTCGCAGGCGCGGGCGGATTTATCGGCGGCCATATTGTGGCCGAATTACTTCGCAAAGGGCACAAGGACATTCGGGCTGTGGACATCAAGCCGTTCAGCGAATGGCATCAGCATTTCCCGAAGGTGGAAAATGTGTCGCTGGATTTGCGGCTAAGGGACGCCTGCGAACGCGCCGCCAAAGGCGTGGAGCAGGTCTATAATCTGGCCGCCGACATGGGCGGCATGGGTTTCATCGAAAATAACAAGGGACTTTGCATGTTGTCTGTCCTTATCAACACACATTTGTTGATGGCAGCCCATGCGGCAGGGGTAAAACGCTACTTTTATTCCTCTTCCGCCTGTGTTTACGCCGCAGACAAACAGACTGATGTGAATGTGACCGGTCTTCGCGAAGCCGACGCTTATCCGGCCATGCCGGAGGACGGCTACGGATGGGAAAAGTTGTTCAGCGAACGCATGTGCAGGCATTTCACAGAAGATTTCGGCCTGGTCACGCGCGTGGCGCGCTTTCACAACGTTTATGGCCCGCATGGGACCTATGATGGTGGTCGCGAGAAGGCGCCGGCCGCCATTTGTCGCAAAGTGATCAAGGCCAAATTGAACGGCGAGCATGAAATTGAAATCTGGGGCAATGGCAAACGGACGCGCAGTTTTATGTATATTGACGATTGCATCGAGGGCATTGACCGCATCATGCGAAGCGAGAAGGTGACTTTTCCAATCAATCTTGGGAGCGCGGAAAAAGTTTCCATCAACCAGCTCGTGGACATTGTTGAGGACATCGCGGGCGTCAAATTGAAACGCAATTATAATCTTTCCGCCCCAAAAGGCGTCAACGGTCGTAACAGCGACAACACAATCATAAAACAAATATTGGGTTGGGAGCCATCCATCCCGTTGCGGACCGGCATGGAAAAAACTTATGCCTGGATTTACGACGAGATGACCAAAAGCAAAAAATAAATTCGATTCATGGCAGCGGACGCAAGTCCGCTCTTATCTGAAAATTTTGGACCAACATCTACGGTTTCGAAAATTGTGCGGCTACTTTTAACGCTTCGGTTGTCAATGCGGTGATTTTTGACCACGCCTTTTCCGTGATGAGCTTGCGGTCACCCATCCAGGAACCGCCGACCGCTGCGACTTGCGGCAGCGCCAGATAATTCGGCAGTGTCGCCGCGTTGATACCGCCTGTCGGGACAAATTTCACGCCGGTATGCGCGAATGGCCCGGCCAATGCCTTGAGCATCGCCGCGCCGCCCGCCGGTTCCGCCGGAAAAAATTTCAGTCGTGTAAAACCCAGATGCAACGCGCGGTCTACTTCAGTCGGCGTCATGACGCCGGGGAAAAACGGCATATTGCGTTCCTGTGCGGCTTTCAAAACCGACTCATTCAGGCCGGGCGACACGCCGAATTGCGCGCCGACATCAATCGCGCGCTGCACCTGTTCTGGCGACAGCAACGTGCCTGCGCCAATGCCCATCTCCGGCAGGCGTTGGCGGATGCGTTGGACGGATTCGGCGGCGGCGGCAGTGCGGAAGGTGATTTCCATGACATTCAATCCGCCGGCGAGCAGCGCTTCTGCAAGCGGCACGGCATCCTCCACCCGGTCAACCACTGTGATGCAAAGCAACCGTTGTTTGAGAAAAGGTTCCGTATTCATAAATCAACGTGCGAATAATACACAGTCGGGGCGGCGAGTGAACTTGAAACTGAAATCACCGATTAAAGCGGCGGCGGGTTGCCTCAGTCCAAGACGCGAAGCGTTTGCCCATGACTTACGAATTGCGCGGAGCGTCTTGGAGTGCGCCAGTCTTCTGGCGCTTCCGGCAGGAACGATGAAAAGTTGCACCTGTTTCCACGGACTGCGCAGATTTGATTTTAATTTCCGGGAATCCGCGTAATCTGCGGTTGAAACAAGACCATGAACTTTTCCATCGAGTACATCGGGGTTCCGTCCGCCAATCCGGTCGCATTGAAAAATTGGTATGAGCGCGTGCTGGGCGCGCGACTGATTTGGGACAACGGCCGGAATCCACCGACATTTTGCTCGCGCTGGCGGGTGGCGGTCGCGTTTTATTTTTTAAGGATTGCGAAGGTAATTTACTGCATTTGGTTGAGCGTCCGAGGAATTTTTGTAGCGGCGGTCTGTGACCGCCGGAAGGAGAAAAAACTGCGACGCTCACAGAGCACCGCTATAGTTATTTTTTCTGCTCGCGGACGACGAGCATGGGAATCGAAGTCTTGTGACGGACTTCGGTGATGGTGCTGCCGTGAAAAAAATCGCCGAACAGGCGATGGCCATGACTCGCCATTGCGATCAAATCACAACTTTCACCTTCGGCGGCCTTGAGAATTTCCTCCGGCGGATCACCCAGTGCCAGCATGGTTTGGGTTGAAAATCCTTCGCTGCGGAGCTGGCTGGCGACTTTTTCCAGATACTCGCGGTCATTTTTCATTTCCTCGGACTCGGCAAGCTTGAGTTGATTGAAATTGCGCGCGACCCAGCCGTCGGCGACATGCAGCAACAACAATTTTGCCCCGGTCAACCTGACCAGCGGTTTGATGTGGTCAAGAATGACCCGGTCCGTTGCGCTGTTTTCAAGCGGAATAAGAATGTGCTGATACATTTGCTTCGCTATTGTGTAAGCAGACCGAGATGCCCGTAGAACGCCTTCAGAACGGAACCCGGCATGAAGGTGTCAAAGAGCAATTTCGCGTTCAGGATGATGATGATTCCGGCGGTCGTCCAGCCGAGAATTTTGATCCAGAGCGGATTCACAAACTCGCCCATCTTGGCTTTTTCGCTGGTGAACCGCATCAACGGCCAGACGGCGAATCCCAACTGCATGCTCAACACGACCTGGCTGGCGACGAGCAGTTCCGTGGTTTTGCTTTCGCCAAAGATGCCAATGATGCAAACGGCTGGAACAATCGCGAGGGCGCGTGTCATCAATCGGCGCAACCACGGGCGGAGCCGGATATTCACAAAACCTTCCATCACGACCTGCCCGGCCAGCGTGCCGGTCAGAGTGGAATTTTGTCCCGAAGCCAGGAGCGCCACGGCAAATAGAATGCTCGCTCCGCCAACGCCAAGCAGCGGACTAAGCAATTTGTAAGCATCTCGAATCTCCGCAACATTCTGATGACCGGACCAGTGAAATGCCGACGCCGCAAGAATGAGAATTGAGCCATTGACGAGCAGGGCGAACATCAGCGCCAGTGTCGAGTCTATGGTCGCAAATTTGATGGCCTCGCGTTTGCCGCTGGCGTTTTGATCGAATTTGCGCGTTTGGACAATTGAAGAATGCAGGTAAAGGTTGTGCGGCATCACCGTCGCCCCGATGATGCCAATGCTAACGTAGAGCATGTTCTGATTCTTGATGATTTCAGGGCTGGGAATGAAACCCAGCATCATTCCCGCGAGATTGGGCTTGGAAAAGAAAAGTTCCGCCGCAAAACAAGCGCCGATGGTCGCAATCAGGGTGATGACCAAAGCTTCGACGAAACGGAACCCTTTGCTTTGCAAATACAGCACGACGAGCACGTCCGCGGCTGTGATGGCGCAACCCCAAACCAGCGGAATACCAAAGAGCAATTGCAAGGCGATGGCCGAGCCGACGACTTCGGCCAAATCACAGGCGGCGATGGCAATTTCGCAAAGAATCCAGAGGAACCACACGGTGGGTGTTGAATAATGATCGCGGCAGGCCTGCGCCAAGTCGCGTCCCGTGGCGATGCCAAGTTTGATGGACAAGTGCTGGAGCAGAATTGCCATCAGGTTGGAAACCATGACGATGGAGAGCAGCGTGTAGCCAAACTGTGCGCCACCCGACAGGTCGGTAGCCCAGTTTCCGGGGTCCATGTAGCCGACGGCCACGAGAAAGCCGGGGCCGGAAAAAGCCAGCAGTTTTCTCCAAAAAGAAGCTGTTGTCGGAACGACAATGCTGCGGTGAACTTCCGGCAGTGAAACCTGTCCGGTCGGTTTGCGCCAGCCCTGATTCGAATCTGTCGGAGAGGTTCTATCGTCGGCTTTCACCAGAAATGGAGATTAATACAGCGCGGGTTTGAGTCAAACAAAGTCGGAATGAGATAATGGGTCAATTTGCTGTAGTGTGCGCTGCTTGTCGCACCGCAGCCAGGCGAAGGCTGATCCTCAGCGCACTATTGGCTGGGACCCAGGCTTCGCCGAAGGCTGCGCCGAGGCGAGCAGCCGACGTTACACTTCAAATCATGCCACCTTCCGGAATCATTGGGCGGTGAATGGGGCGTGGGATAACTTCACCGCGTGCGACCGGCGGATATCCAAGTTATCGGGACCGAACTGACGATCAAGTGGAACGATGGCAGCGGGCAATTCATTCCATTGGAAAAACTGCGGTGGTGTTGTCCGTGTGCGGGATGCAAGGGCGGGGTGGACATCATGAGCAACGTTTACAAAAACCCGGGAAAGGTTTCTGACCCCGAAGGCTCGTTAAAAAGCGTGCCGGATATGAATTATTGCAATGGAATGACGCGATAAAACCGTTGCGGGTCCGGCCCGACCGGGATGGACGCAATGCCCGTCCAACTGGTCGCTGTGACATTGGTCAAAGTGATCCAAGCGGTTTGACTCAGATTGGTCTTGAATTGCACTTGATACGCGTGCCAGACCATCGCGTTCCAGGCAAGCGTGAAGGTGCCATCCGTTTGTTGTTTCACCAACTGAACGAATGATGGCACCGGTACGACAATTAAAGGATCCTTTCGAATAGTGCAATTGATCGAGTCAGCCACATAAATATTGGTGTTGCCGTCCACCGCAATGGCATAAGGACCGTTGAACCGCGCCGCGCTGCCAATGCCATCGGCGCTGCCGGGACTCCCAGCCAGCCCCGCAGCGGTAAATACCGTCCAATTCGTCCCCGCCAGCGTGAGCCGGCGGATGGTATAGTTGCCCTCGTCCGCCACATAGAGATTGCCGCCGTGATCCACCGCAATGCCAGCGGGATAATAAAATCGCGCCGCGCTGCCAATGCCGTCGGAGCTGCCAGAATTGTAGGGTAGTCCGGCTATGGTGGTTACCACCCAGTTGATTCCAACCGGTTTAAGCTTGCGAATGGTATAACTATACATGTCTGCCACATAGAGATTGCCACCACTGTCCACCGCAATGCCATAAGAACCGTTGAATCGCGCACCGCTGTTGGTGCCATCGGTGCTGCCGGCAATTCCAACCAGCCCGGCCAAGGTGCTCGTCACCCAGTTCGTTCCCGACGGCGTGAGCTCGCGAATGGTGCTGTTCCCCTCGTCCGTCACATAGAGATTGCCGCCGCTGTCAATCGCAATACCCATGGGATAATGGAAGAGGCTGTGGCTGCCATCGGTGCTGCCGGGACTCCCGGCCAACCCGGCGATGGTGCTCACCACCCAGTTTGTTCCCGACGGCGTCAGTTTGCGAATGGTGTTGTTGCCCGTGTCCGCCACATAAACATTGGTGTTGTTGTCCACCGTAATGCCATAGGGGCCGTTAAACCGCGCGTTGCTGTTGATCCCATCGGCGCTGCCGAAAGTCCCGGCCAGCCCGGCGATGGTGCTCACCACCCAATTCGTTCCCGACAGCGCCAATTTGCGAATGGTATGATTATACAGATCCGTCACATAAACGTTGGTATTGTTGTCCACGGCAATGCCCCGGGGATTGTTAAATCGTGCGGTGCCATTCGTGCCATCAACGGCGCCGGGATTCCCGGCCAGTCCGGCTATTGTGGCGATGTTAAGATAGGGTGCAACATTTACGAAGAGAGTCGCCGACGGAGAACTCGTCACGCTGCCCAATGTGTTGGTGACGATGCATTGGAACGGTTCTCCATTCATGGTCAAATCCGTCGGGCTGATGGTTAAGGTTGGTGTTTGAGAGCCGCTATTGGTTCCGTCATCATTCACGTTGACCCAGTTCAAACTGCCGTTTGGCTGGGATTGCCATTGGTAGAACAACGGCAACTGGCCTGTGGCGGTGATATTGAAGGTCGCGTTCGCGCCCACAGTTACAAACTGATTTTCCGGTTGCACCGTGATCACCGGCGGGCCTATTGCTGGAACCAGCGTGAAATCGGCTCCCCAAATGTTGCCACTGTTTGTGCCGTCGTCGAGTGACGTGGCTGTGCTGTAGTTGTTGCTGCTGGCTGGAAAATAGCCTGTGTTTGTCACCGTGAGCGTGTAAGTGGACGCGGAAGGCACTCCCACCAGGGCGTAGATGCCATTGGCGTCGGCGACTGCGGTGTAAGTGCTGCCGCTTCCGACGCGCGTGGCAGTGACGTTGGCGCCAGGAATGGGCACTCCGTTGGTATCCAACACCCGGCCACTGATAATTTCCCCGTTGCCATTTGTGAAGACGTTATAAATACATGCGTCAATGTTGATAAAAGGATCGGTATCGGCCAAATCAATAATAGGCAGCGCATACCAGGCATTGTCATCCCCTCCCCAACCCATATTGAGATGGTGATACAATGTCGAGAAGGCATCATATCCATAGCCATCACACACGATGCAATGCCCTCCAAAAGAGTTGTCAATTCCGAATACAACCGGCAACCGCGCATCCAAATTGGGATTAATCATGCCGAACAAGCCAACCCCAACATCGAGGTTTGTTCCTTCAACTAGGACTGCATTGTTGTATTGGAACGTGCTGACGAGCGCCGTCTTGGCGTCGGACATGTATGCTCCAGATTCGCTGGGTGCATACGACATGTGGACCGCAACACCTGCATCGTAAGTGAGAGCGCCAATGGCTGCGCATTGGGAAAGAGTAGCGCCGCCGCTGGGATCCAGCGGCATATTAGTCCACACATAAGGACCGCCATTGCCGTCACCACCGCGCAATTTGCGAGTTATTTGCTGGGTGCCACCAGCGGGTGTCGTAAGTGTGATTATAAAAGACGGAGTTCCCACACCAATGGATGGATATTGAAAATAATACATCAACTGGGCCAGGGCGGTTGCCACGCACCCGCAAACATAATTGCTGGACGCTCCAGCGGCAAAAGGCGGGGTGAAAAAGTTATAACAAGCCGGGCCATTGGTGGTGTTGTCGGCTGTCGACTGATTCCAGAGCGTTTGAATAAACGGGGCGACCCGGAGATCTGAAATTGAGCCGGTGGGAATCCCCATCGGTTGAGCCACCCCCGCTGCGCTTTGCAACAATTTCTGCCATTTGTTGCCGGCAATTTTCAGCGCCGGCTGCGAACCGCCGCGGGCGCGCACGCGCGCCACCCGCACGGGCACATCCCTGCTGACCAGAGCGCCCAGGGGATTTTTAAGGGACGGATCGAAGCGGCCCTGTCTGACAAATGCGATGATGGGTTCCACCTGGTTGTCCGCCGATACAATCACAAAGCCCGACGGTTCCAGATAAACCACATAATACATGGGGACACCATTGTCGTCTTTGAATGTCTCCACGCTGTTGACCTTGCCGCCCAACTTTTCCCCAAAGGGTGTTTGGTCAAGCCGGAGCCAGCCCGTGATGACGGAAGCGGCTGTTGTGGCATCGACCTGTGCCCCGAATGCCCCGGCAGCAAGCCAGAGAAGACATGCCAGCAGCAAAAGAGTCTTGATCGGTTTCATATGTTTATTTTGGTTGCTTTGAATAATGGAAGCAGAAGCAGGTTATTGCACAAGCACCCGATAGAAGCGAACACCGCCGCCCGATGTGTCATGAAATTCCATGAGGGTCCCGGTGCCGCTGTTGGTGGAAACCGGAATCCAAATCGGCGAGGAAAGATTCGGTGAACGCTCGATGACATATTGTTTGCCGCTCACGCTGGGCCAGCTGATGACGCAATCGGACGGTTGCTGGGCCGCCGACGGGTCGGTGCCGATGTTCTTGAAGAAGGATGTGGGATCCGTCGGGTCAGTGCCGGCAAGATATTCCTGCAAGTTGTTCATTCCGTCGCCGTCGGCGTCAGCATTTGTCTGCGAGAGCAGATTGTTCAAAGTGAGGAAATAACGCAGACGCCACGAATCCGGAATGCCATCGTGGTAGGAAGAGTTGGTGCGGCTGGATAAGGTTATCAAACCAGTCAAAGTCTGTTTGGGGAACGGGCCGATACCGTTGGGTGAAGCCGAGGCGTGATCGAAATGAATTGCATAAGCAGCGCTGCTCGTGGCATTTGTCGGAATGGTAACGGTTAAAGTGCCGAGAGTTGCGTTGCCGGTGAGTCCGGTGATGGTGCTATCGAGCCAGACGGCGGAATAGTTGCCATTGCCTTGCTGGTCAGTCGTCCAAGGCGTGCCGAGTGCTCGGTTATACGAGAAGGTAACGGGGGTCGTCAGGGCCGGCGAGCCGTCCAGCGGGACGACAGTGAGGTTCAGCATCAGCACGCGCAAAGGATAATTGCCAAAAATATTGGCCGTGATGGGAATCTGGATGGTCGAACCGGCGTTGGTCTGGCAATCACCGGCGGTAAAATTGACCTTGGGTTGGTTGGTGACACTGGTGCTGACACTGGCGCTGGCACCGATTGCCGGTTGGAGTTTGCTGCTGCTGGATAATGGTTGGTTGACCACACCTGGGTTGAATAGATTAGAGACGGTTTCTGCGACGCGAACGCCGTTCGTCCAGAAACGGTTGAACCATGTCAAACTCGGATCCAAAGAGCGACGGTAGGTGACGTAAACGTCGCACACGTCCAAATTGCCGTCGCCAAAGGCGATTTGATTGATGGTCGTGTCATTGCCGTTGAACAAAAGGTTCAACAAGTTGGTGTCAGTGACGAATGTATTCAATTCCAGATACCCGTGGCCAAGGTCCACATAGGTAGCTCCGCAGGAATCCATGGCATCGAAGAAGTCGCTCCCCAACGGCGGGTAGTCCAGGCTGTAAATGGCTGACTGGAATACTTGCATGACGTCGGCATTTTGCAGGTTGGTATTGCCGAAATCACCCGCATTGAACCAGCGGAATGGATATACGTTGCCGACGATATATTTACGCTGCCCCATGGTGACAGTCTTGATGGAATTCATCGCTCCCCCGGCCAGCGAGCCGTTGGTTGGGGCGTAGATGTACACGGACGAACCCGGCGCTCCAATGCCGTCTGAAGTCGCGGATGGCCGGCCAATTTGTATTTGATACGTTTGTCCGGGGCCTGCATTGGTCGGAACCAAAAAGGCGTAACCGCCAACCTCGACCTGTCCGTTTGCGCTTAAATGGAGAACATCGTGCGCTATGGAATAAGTGATCAGGTCTTGTTTTGTCGTGTCATAGAGGTTGGTATTGCCGACACGCTCCAGCCAACCCACACCGAGCAGATTGTTCGCGGTATTGGTGAACACCAAATTCTCAAACCAGTTTCCCTCATACAAAATGCTGTTGGTGGTTGGCTGTGGGCTTGTTCCCTCTGCCACGAACATATACGGCGGAATAGGTATATACACTACTGGCGTAGTGGGGAGCGGCTTCATGAGCATGGTTTGAAAACCAAAGGCATTTGGCGTAATGGCCGGCCCGGGGTTGGGACCGGCATTGGTCACAGTCAAATTAAATTGCAAACTGTAGATTTTCGTGTTGGGCAGAGTGGACAGGGTGATCGGTGCATAAAAGGTCTGTCCCGGTGAGGCGATGAAATCGCTGGAGGCTTCGCCTGAAGCGAAACCGAAACTGATGGTATTGGGCTGAAAGGCGGATGCTAGGAAAAAGTTGCTGACCACCGCGCTGGGTTGATAGTTATTCTTGAAAGCGCGCACCTTGAACATGAAATTACTGCTGATGCCAAGGGTTATCGTATTGGTAAGCGAGGGGCTGTTCGTGCAGAGCAGTGTGCTCGGGAGCGTGTTGGTGGGATCACTGCCGTCAGTGGTATACCAAAATACAGCACCATATGTTATATCACTGATAGTAAACAAACCAGCATTGGTTCCGGTGACTGATGGATTGGCGGTTATAAATTGGAACCTCGCCGAGACAATGGCGCTATTGGGATGGCCGGACTGTTCGCCAATAGCCTTGATGGTCAAGTCCGGCAAAATGGACGCTGGAGGCTCCACAGTGAGGCCGCTTATGGAAAGCAGGCCGTCCTGGTATCCCACCGGGGCCGAAGCGGATGAAGATGTGGGATCGGGTATGCTGTTGGTGCCGGTCGGCGTGTTCGTGTAAGTGTAAAATGTCAGCGCGCCGGCGGTTCCCTCGATGACGATGGGTACGTCATTGTTGAAAGTAACCCCAGCCGGTGAGACGGCATGAAACTTCGATGTGAAGGCGGTTGGTGGAAAATCCACATAACCGATTTGCGGATCGGGAACCTGTGGCAGGGGCGGTGTGGCGCTCACTTCCAAAGAGTTTGCGCTCTCGCCGCCGGGGTTCACCGCTGAAACGACATAGTAATAAGTCGTTCCGTTGATTACGGTGGTGTCGTTATAACTTGTGACAGTCGGGCTGCCAATGGTTGTGTAAGGTCCGCCGCTGGAAGGAGATCGTTTTACATTGTAGCTGGTTGCGCCAGCAGACGGCGACCAAGCCAGACTAATCAGCCCGAAATTTGTTGTGGTGACAGACAAGTTGGTTGGTACAGGAGAAAGCAGCGGCGTGGCGCTCACTTCCGAAGAGTTTTTACCCTCACCGCCGGCATTCACCGCTGAAACAACATAGTAATAAGTCGTGCCGTCGATGATGTTTGTGTCGGTATAACTGGTGGCGGTCGTGCTGGCAATGGTTGTTTCGGTACCGTTGGTTGTGGAGCGTTTTATGTTGTAGTAATTCGTTGGACTAGGACTCGCCGTCCACGTTAAAATTACTTGCCCGTAACCCGCCGTCGCGGTCAAGTCCGTCGGGGGCGGCGGTGGCCAAGGCAGCCACGTGAAACTACCTCCCGTAACATGACGGATGATGTGGTAATAGTCTTCAGTCACATAAACAGTGCCGTCAGGCGCCAAGGCCACACCATTAGGCAGGCGTGCCGCGACACCGCCGTATTGATCGGGAACTACAACAGTCCCGTCCATAAAACCTGGATAATAACCGGAAGCATAAACCCAGTCATTGGAAGTGACGCCATAAAGATTGGTCACGACACCATTGGCCAGCACCACCTTGACGCGGTGGTTGCCGTAGTCGCTGACAATCAAAGTTCCATCGCCCGCCTCATCCACCCCGGTGGGCTTGAAAAATTTAGCGTTGTTGCTGGATGAGATGTTATTAGGGGTGATGAAATCACCTGCGCCATGGAATCCTGCGTTAGTGGTAATGACGCCGGTGTTGGGATTAATGAGCAAAATGCCATTGCGCCCGGTATCGCAAACGGCCAGCAACCCGGCGGTTGGCCCGCTTCGTTTCACAACAATGCCTTGCAGGGAAGCGCCGGAAGCGGTGACGGTCGCCACGACATTGCTGACGCCACTCGGCGCAACCTTGAACACCTGGTTGCTGGCCGTTACATAAATGTTGTCAAGCGGATCCACCGCGATGCCGCCGGCGTTGGTCAGTTTTGACAAGTTCGTGGCAATCAAATCGGCGGTCCCGTCAAATTGTAATTGAAATTGCAAAACGCTCCCATTGGTGCCATTGCCGCGGTTGAGGACAAAGAGGACGTTGTCTGTTTTGTCAAGCGCGACGCCCACCGGCTTGCTGAAGAGATTGGTTACGAGATTTTGATTTGAGTAAGTTAGGAGAGTGCTGGTGTCATTGATGTCAAACTGAAGGACGCGAACCGCGTTGTTATCGCGGTCGGCCACATAGAGATAGTTGCCAGTGCTATCCATAGCCAAACCGCAAGGCGTGTGATATTCCGCGTCCAAAGTGATGTCGCCGTCCACATAACCGGCGCCCGAAGGTAAGCCAGTATTGGGACCGCCGCTTACCCAGTTTACGACCGGTCTGGCAGAAAGGTTGGAGGCGGCCAGCAGCAACGCCATCATCACGGTGGTGCCGCATGATGGCGGGCTGAAATGCGCCTGCCCCAAGGTTCCCTCCCTGCAACCAGAAATCGGAGTTCTCATAATACAAATTTGGTTGTCATTCACAGTTGCCATGACAATTTCAGTTCACGGATTACTGGATTCTTTCGGCACGGGGTCGCTCCAGTTGTGATACGGTTCGGCGTTGTCCCACACACTTTTTGGATTTATCGGCGGCTTCATGGCAATTGGCCGGGACTTGAAGAACTTGGTTGGCGGAGTCGATTGGAAATCGGAGTCCCTGACGATGGTGGGGGTGATGAAAATAAGGAGGTTGTCCTTATACAGCGATTTGTTTTCGCTTCGGAAGGCATATCCAAGGACCGGTATATCACCCAGAATGGGGACCTTTGTATAAGAAGCCTGTGGATTATTCTGAACCAAGCCACCCATGACGAGCGTGTTGGCGTTGGGAATAAGGACTTGGGTCTCAATGCGGCGAAAGTCAAATGTGGGGGCTGAATAATTATTGCCCCCGACGTTTTGGCTGCTTGATCCAGGAGAGCTTGATACTTCAGGCACAACTCTGAGCCAGATATAGTCGTTGGCGGAAATACGGGGGGTCACTTGCAGAATAGTGCCGACGTTGGTGTAACTGACTGAAGAGCCGCCGGAGGTGTTAGCCGTGCTGGCGGTGACGTTGAAAATCGGGATGGCGTGCGTGACTAAAATGGTCGCGGTCTCATTGTCCATCGTTACGAGACGTGGAGTGGAAACGACCTGTGCGTCGGAGGATTGGTTTAGGAAGGAAAGAACAGCATGCAAACCGTCGGCGTTGAGGAATCCGATGGCTGGCGAAAAGCCGCTAAGGGTATTCCAAGACAGGCCATTGGGGATAAGACCGCCGGGCAGAGTGGAACTACTACTACTACTACTGCTGCTACTGCTGCTGCTACTGCTTGGTGGTGAAATAGTAGTGATGGTATAACCGGGGGTGGTGGTGTTGTTTGGGTGCCCGGCGAAAGGTGCGGGGACCGGGGTGCCGGGGGCTTGGAAGGTTGTTTGGGCGGCTTGGACCTGGCCGTTGCCAAACGAGATATTTTGCCCGGCAAGTGTGCCTGACCAGTCAATGCCTTTGCTGGTGCTGGGCGAACTGGAGATTTCCATAAAACGGGTTTCAATCAAGACCTGGCGGGTGGGTTTATCGAGTTGCTCGATGAGCGTATCCACAGCGTCCTGTTCCTGCTCGGTGGCGACAACAACCAACTGACTGGTGCGGGAATCGGGCATCACTTTGCTTCGTTTGGATGGATCAGTGAGCACACTTTCCACCGCCGCCTGTATGTTGGTAACGCCGGCGTATTTAAGCTGAATGACCCGCGTGATGAGCGGCGGCAGCACATTCGGATTTTTTATGGTGATGCGCGCGATTTTGGTCTTCGGATCTTCAACAAGCTGCAAGCCGTAATTATCCAAAACCGCCGTCAGGGCCTGGAGGGCAGTAATGTTTTCCCAGCGGACGGAAATGGTCGGCTCCGGTTTAATCTGTCCATTTGGGCCGGGCTGGCCGTAAGCAATTTGTGGATCGAGCAGGTAATTGATGCCGGCCATGCGCGCCAAATTTTCAATGGCGGTGGTGAGCGGAACATCCTGGAATTGAACCGGCAACACGTTCGTGGACACCACGGTTGGCACACTGGCACTGGCGGCGGCAGTTTCATTGGAGTTCTCCGTGGTGCTCTCCGTGTTTGTGGCAGTTGTTGCCGGTGCGTTGCTGGTGATAACACTGGTGGTGCTGATGGTGACATTGCTGGTGGTAACACTGGTGCTGGTGGTGACGTTGTTGCTACTAGTTACGCCGGGAGATTCATTGGTGTCGGCGGCCGGCATCGTTGCCGTGCCGGTGGCAACAGCACCCGTGGTTTCAGTGGTGGCGGCGGCAGTGGCAGGCAGGCTGGCTGGCGCAGCCTCGCTGACTGTGGGTTCGTTCGTCGCAACACTGTTGGTTTCAGTTTGAGACGCAGCCCACTGTTGCGAAGCGAGTCCCACAAACAGCGTGACGATTAGCATTTTCGGTTTCATGTTTTTAATTTTTATTGGTTTTCAATCCAATAGGGCGGATGCGTGGCGGATAATGAGCGAAAAACGCAGGAGTCCAAGACTTTTCCTTCCGGGGAAAGCGGAGGCCTGCCAATCCAAACGAAGATGAATGCGCGCTCATATTATTAATGTTTGTTTGAATAAATGAGTTCGTGATGCTGGCCGCCAGTCTCAATAATCACGGAGTTGGTTTTGATTTCGACACAGCGTAGGTGAATAGGGCCGGAAGGAGTGATGACGTTACCCGCGTCGCCGACGGCAAAAGTATGGTTGTTGATAATTACCAGCCGATGATCCGGCGGACCGGAAAAACCCTTCAAAACAAGCGATGTTGCTTTGCCCGCCTGCGGGTTGGCGGCGGCGGCAATTTCATAAGGTCGGTCGGAATCAGGGAAAAACGGGTCGCGGCCTTCCTTGGGATTCGAAGGAAGGATAAAAACAGAACGGACGGTTTCCATTTTGGTTTCTGTTTTGGTTTCGATTTTGGTTCCTGTTTTGCCGGCCTTGGTTGCCGGCGTGGTATCAACCGCCATCGCCATCGCACACACGATCAACAGCAAAACCGTCATCATATTTCTGCAAAAATTCTTCATGTGCCGCTTCATTTGATTTCTTTTCACAAGGAGGCGGGTTTTACCAGCGCAATGATGTCCATTTTAAATGAAAGTTTCTCGTCGTTGCCGCCAGAGGTCATGACGGACTGGATTTCCAAATTGACTATTCGTATGTGTGGAAACGCATTTTCGAAATCGGCGATGAATTTGCCCAAGTCATGGTAGCTGGCCGTGCCGTTAATGCTGAACTTGACCTGCTTGAATGGAAAATCCGGCAGCAAATTCACGTCGCTGATATCAGGGTGGCCCACCTCCGGGATGTCCACTCTATGGGACGTTTTGAAGACACGAATGGTGTCGTAGGTCCAGGAATAAAGATCCCCTGTAGCCGTGTCGTCTTCAGCGCGTGAAAGGGTTTGCGTCACCTTGGCCAACTCGCTGGCTACGGCGTCAGTGTTTTTAATGCTTTTTTTAATGTTCTCAAGTTTGTTTTCGGAGACTTTTTGGGCGGCGACAACCCGGGCTAGGGCCACATATCGGGGGCGAATCAAATTAAACCACATTAATGCCATCACTCCCACTATGCAGACAAGCGCGAGTATGCACTGATTGCGTTTTTCTTTGGACAGCTTCATCGGGTTTGATCGGGGTAAACACACTGTAATGTGAACAACACGGCCGGTCTGCCGTTCGGACCGATTTGCGGCGGAGACAGGCTTGCCAAACGGACGCTATTCGTTTTGCTCAGTTCGGTTTGAAAGTAGGGTTGTCGGCTGATGGCGTCTTTGAATTTGTTGACCTGATCTCCGGGGTTGCTGCTGAAGTCCCGTGCATCGAGTGACACGACAATTTTTTCCGTAATGGTGCCAGACAAACCGGCTGTAATGTGAGTGCCATTGGTTTGAGGCTCGGTTGCCTCGGTGACGGAATAAGTTTGGTCTACTCGCAACCTTATGAGTTGCACGCCGTCCACTGTGGCTTGTTGCAGTGCATTCAACAAATTGCCCTGGAGAAAACGGCTCCTGTTCAGTTTTTGCAATGCCGCCAACTTTTCGTTTGCTCCGTTAATCTTTTTCTGACTGACCTGCACCAGTTGAAATGCGTTGGTGTGCGATTGGATTCCCGCTTCGACTTGGGACAAATCCTTCTCGGCCACGATGACTCTGAGTTGGACCCCACTCCACCAAAGAAGCATCAATGCCACCGCAACCGCCCCTCCCATGATGATGCGCTTGACCGGGTCCCGCCGCCGCAAATCCTCGGCGAGTTGGGTTTCAACGAGCAGATTGATGCGTATCGGCATAAATCAAAAGGCGGCCAGCGCGGCGCCAATGGCCACAGTTAGTTCCGGAGCGATGTGCTCAATCTCAACAGCCTGCTGTCCGGGCAACGCCAGTTGAAGGAATGTCGTCGGATTCCAGACTTCACATTCCGCTGCCAGCTCACTGTGCAGCATTTGCAGAATGAATTCCGAGCGCGCGGAGCCGCCGCTCACATAAACATGCGACACCGGTCGGTCTTGTTCATGTTCAAAGAAGTCAAGCGATGCCCGCAATTCACGGCCCAGCGGCAGCACCTGCGTTTCCAGTGCGGACTGAACTTCCGTGGCCATGCCTATTTTGATGCCTTCGGCTTCGGCGTAGCTGATATTCATCGTTTCTGCCAGCCCCGCTGTGAATTTATCGCCGCCAATGCCGACCACGCGGTTCAACACCAATTCGCCTTGTTGCAGGATGCAGATCGAAGAATTTTTGAAACCGATGTCCACCAGCGCGATTGACTCGTTTGCAAACGCTTCGGGCATTGCCATTTCAAAGGCGTTTACCGGGCTGATCAAGCCGGGCACAATATAATCGGGCACGAGTCCGGCATTCCTGATCGCGGTTTGATAGTCTTCTATCAATTCCTTCCTGGCCCCGGCCACCAACACCTTCAACTTGGGGATGGCAACGGTTTTGCCCGCGTCAGTGGGTTTGGGCGGGGATTTTGGCGGGATGATGTGGCAGTCAAAAACCCAGTTCGGCAAATCCTGCTGCAAATAGCCGCGCGTGTTGTTTTTCAACACCTGCCGCATTTCGTCCACCGGTATCTGGGGCAATTCCACCATTCGCACTATGGCGTCATTCACACTGATCGACAGTATGACGAGTTTGGTTTTGCTCCCCAGCGCTTCGCTAACGGCTCTTAAATGTTCTCCCAATGATTCCGGGGAAAACGTCTTTTCGAAAATCGGCGCGTCCAGCAGGGCATACCGGGTCAAGGCGAAAACCTCACCCCGCCGTTCCAGGAAAACAGCCTTGGTCATGCGACCCCCCAGATCAATGGATATTATCTGGTTCCGCCTCTTCCTTGCGAAGCTGTTCAGGAAAGTCAGACCCATTTGCGTTTTCAATTAAGTCGCCCGGTTTTTAATTGCAAGCAGTATTTCAAGCAAATTCGCGGCGGATTTGACAATCGCCGCGAGGGATTCAGGTGTGCGGGGAATTCACGCCAGTTCTTTTGCGCGCAGCTTCATTTCCTCGATAAACGCCTCCATCAACGGCGTCTTGCCCCCGCGCCACATCGCGCCGATTACCACCGGCGGAAACCCGGTCAGCTGCAACACGCGCACGTTGGGTGAAAGCGCCTTTTTGGGAATGGCCACCGATACGCCGATGCCCAGCCCATTCGCCACGTAGGTCTCGATCAAATCCACTGAACTGGCCTCGATGCTCGGAAACCAGTCCATGCCGAGTTCAATGAGTTTTTGCTGGAAGTTCTTGGAAAGCGGCGCGTCTGGCGGCAGGCAGATGAGCGGCTCGTCAATCTTGTCGCGCCGCCACAATTCCTCCGCCGATTGGATGCCGCTGTTTTTTTCGACGAGCAAAATGAGTGGCAATTCCAGCAGCGCCAGCGAGTGAATTCCCGGCGCCGTTTTCTTTTCAATCAACGTGACGGCCAGATCAATCTCCTCTTTTTGCAGCAATTCCTCCAGATGCGCCGGATAACCTTCACGAAGAGAAACCTTCAAGCCGGGAAATTTCTTTTGCACTCCCTGGAGCAAACGCGGGACGTGATCGCGCAAAATAACCGTCGAGGCCCCGATGCGGGCATGCCGCGCCTGCCCGCCCTGAAATTCGCCGGCGATTTTATCAAGGTTCGAAAAAAACGGCTGGATGAATTTATGGAGTTTTTCGCCCTCCGGCGTCAGCGCGAACGGCCGCCGACGAAACAACGTCACGCCTAGAAATTCCTCCAGTTGCGCCACCTGCGCGCTCACCGCGGGTTGCTGGATGCCGTAGGGGATGTTCCGCACCGCCGGCATGATGCCGCCATGCTTGGCGACGTAATAAAACAATTCAAGGTGATGGACGTTCATTGAGCCAGCCGATGTTGAGCGAAGTTTTATCAATTAACACTTCAACAGCAAGATTTGATATTGTTTGCCCGATGCGAACGACCATAAAACACAACTTCAACCCAAACAATCTATGAAAACATCCCTGAAACAACTGCTGTTCTGGACACCCAGAATTCTGTGTATTCTATTTGCCGCGTTCATCAGTATCTTTGCCGCCGACGTATTTGGTGAGGGTTACGGGTTCTGGAAGACGATTCTGGCTCTGCTGATCCATCTCATCCCAACGGGGATCATTCTTGTCATACTGGCCATCTCATGGCGCTGGGAATGGGTGGGAGGGACTTTGTTCACTGCTCTGGGGGCGTTGTATCTGATTAAGTTCTGGGGACGGTTTCATTGGTCGGCATACCTGTGCATATCCGGCCCACTGTTTTTCATCGGAGTTCTTTTTTTCCTGAATTGGCTCTCCCGAAAGAAACTCCGGACAGGCGCTCGCAGTGTGAAATTTGATTGATTGCGCAAGCGATGTTCGGGAAAGTTTTCAATTCACGGTTTTGCGTGTGAATGGTTAGCTTTGCTGTCGTGACCGAAACAAACAACCAACCCCCCGTTCCGGAAAACGGAACGCTGGAATGCCCCGAACAATCTGCGGAGGTCATGGACTCACAGATCTCGTCACTCCGTGGTTTTTGGGCGCTCATTGTCACGCAGTTTCAGGGTGCGTTCAGCGACAATGCACTCAAGCAACTGGCTTTGTTCATCGGCATCAGCCTCGGCATGGGCGAACATGAACAAGACCAGCTTTCGTCACTGACGCTGGCATTACTGACGTTGCCGTTTCTTTTTTTCTCCATGTTCGGCGGCGCGCTCGCCACGCGCTTCAGCAAGCGCAGTGTCACCATTGCAATCAAGTGCTTTGAAATTGTCGTCATGGTTGTCGCGACGTTTGGTCTGGCGCGGCACGCTCTCGGCGTTGTGCTGCTGTGTGTGTTTTTCATGGGCACGCACAGCGCGATTTTTGGACCATCAAAATATGGTTCGCTGCCCGAACTGTTGCCGGAAAAAAAATTGTCGTGGGGTAACGGTGTCCTCGAACTCGGCACGTTCCTCGCCATCATCCTCGGCACGTTCGGCGGCGGAATGTTGTCGGCGGCTTTTGAAGGCTGGCCGGCAGGGGCTGGATGGGTGCTGATGGGGCTCGCCGTCTTTGGCTTGATGGCGAGTTGCGTCATCACGCCGGTGCCGGCAGCGGACCCGGCACACCCACTGCGATTGAATTTTGTCGGTGAACTGTTCAACCAGTGGCGCATCATCCGGCGCGATCGCGTGCTGCGCCTGGCGGTGATCGGCAATACGTTCTTCTGGTTTCTGTCCGCGCTGCTGTTCCTGAATTTGTTCACCCACGGGCGGTTTGCGTTGAATTGTGACAAAACGCACATCAGTTATCTCATGGTCGGTTTATCCATCGGCATCGGCGTGGGCAGCGTCGCGGCGGGTTATCTGTCCGGGGGCAAAATCGAATACGGCCTCGTGCCGTTGGGATTGGTCGGTATGACGACATTTTCCGCTCTACTGGCCCGGCCTGAACTCGGTTTCACAGGCGTGCTCTGGCACCTGGCGGCTTTAGGATTTTTCGCCGGATTTTTTGCAGTGCCCGTCAACGCCATTATGCAACACCGGCCCCGCAGGGAGGACAAAGCGGGTATTCTCGCCGCTGCCAACCTGATTTCCAGCGCCGGCAGTTTCCTGGCTGCGGGCGCGTATTACCTGTTGCGCCATTGGCCGCATGACACGCGGATGATTTTTCTCGTCGGCGCGGTGATGGCGTTGGGCGCGCTGGTGTATTCAGTGATGCTGCTGCCGGATGCGCTGCTGCGGTTTTTACTGTGGGTACTGACGCACTCGTTTTACCGAATTCGGATTGATGGACGTGACAACATTCCCGAGAAGGGCGGCGCGCTGTTTGTCTGCAACCACGTTTCATTTGTGGACGGGCCGTTGCTGATGGCTTCGACCGATCGCTCCATTCGTTTCCTCATGGAAAAAAGTTATTATGAGCTGCGCTGGCTGAATCCATTCGCGCGTGCGCTCGGCCTTATCCCGGTTTCATCCACGCAAAGTCCCCGTGAATTGATTGGGTCGCTGCGGACGGCCAGCGACGCGATTCGCGCCGATCACGTCGTTTGTATTTTTGCCGAAGGCGGCATCACACGCACGGGCGAATTACTGGAATTTCGGCGTGGCTTCGAGCGCATCATGAGAAACGTGGACGCGCCCATTGTGCCGGTCGCCCTCGTGGGCGCGTGGGGCAGTATTTTCAGCTTTGAAGGCGGAAGGTTTTTTTGGAAATGGCCGCGAAAATTTCCTTATCCGGTGACCGTCAGATTCGGAAGACCTCTGCCGCCAAACGCGACGGCTGACGAAACACGCGCGGCGGTGGTTAAATTGATCAACCGCCTTTAAATTGTATGCGTCGGAGCGGGCACGTCTGGTTTCCGGCGTCAGATTGTGAAACCTGGGTTGCCTGTTGTGAATTTTCAGAACAATTCTTGTCGCCTCCCAATGATTTGTTAAGGTGTAAAAAATGATCACTGCCATCCGCGTCATTTGTTTCACGCTGTTGTTATCGGCGTTTTCCTTTCGTGCTGCTGCGGCGGATTTCACCAATGCCAGCGCAGATTTCTTGTTGAAGACAGCAAATGAACGCATTGACTCCATTCGTAAGGCGCCCGCGCAAATAAGGGTTGTGGATTCGAAAGGGAAACCCGTCGCAGGAGCGACAGTCCGGGTTGAACAGCGCCGCCACGCCTTTCTTTTCGGCTGCAATGTTTTCGGATTGTACAGATATCAGGGCGAGCAGCGCCAACTTTATGCCGCCCGGTTCAGCGCCTTGTTCAATTATGCCACGCTTCCATTCTATTGGAGCTATTACGAGCCGGAAAAGGGCGATACCCTTGCGGCCTATTACAGAAACAAGCACTTGGCCGAATGGTGCAAGGCATACGACATAGAAACCAAGGGCCATCCATTGGTCTGGCATACGCTTTATCCAAAATGGGCGCCGTCTGATCCTGACTCGACACGGGATGCCCTGCACCAGCGGATTGCCACGATCATTCCCGAGTTCAAATCGGACATTCGACGCTGGGATGTCGTTAACGAGGCCACAGTGTCCGATAATTTCACAAACGGCGTCGCTTATTGGGTCAAGAGAGATGGACCGGCGACGGTCGTCGAAACCGCTCTGGGATGGGCTCACGAGGCCGATCCCAGCGCGGAACTCGTCTATAATGATTATAACCTGGGGCCAAAACATCTCCAACTGATCGAACAACTGGTCAAAGATAACGCACCGTTTCAAGTCATTGGTCTTCAGTCGCACATGCACCGGGAGGAATGGCCGCTTGAAGAAGTCTGGGACAAATGTGAAACCTATTCAAAGTTCGGCAAGGCCATACATTTCACCGAGGTTACTGTGCTGTCGGGGAAACACGGCTGGGAATTGCCGCGACCGTGGCCAACGACACCAGAAGGGGAACGAAGACAGGCCGATTACGTGGAACGGCTGTATACATTGCTTTTCTCGCATCCGGCGGTCCATGCCATTACCTGGTGGGACCTGCAGGATGGCAACTGGCAGGGAGCGCCGGGAGGACTCCTGCGAGCGGACCTGACGACAAAACCGGCCTATGACAGGCTCATGAAACTGATCCATGAAACCTGGTGGACGCGTGCATCGTTGTTGTCTGATAGGAAAGGGGTATGCACATTCGTGGGTTTTTTGGGAGACTATGAGGTGACGGTACAGAATGGAGATGTTTCCAAAACCGTCAAACACACCTTGGTGAAGGGTGCCAATGACTGGACTGTCACATTGGAAGATGAGAAAATCTCCGGTCAGCCGCCAAGGGCTCCCGAAACACCTGAACCGCGTGTCATCAAATTGGACTCAAAACTTCTTGATGCCTGTGTCGGCCACTACGAAATTGCAACGAACGCCGTGTTTCTCACTGGAGTGAAAGTGACGATCTGGCGGGAAGGAGATCAGTTGGTCGGGCAAGCTTGGGGCAAAAACGTCATCCAGGATGCGTTTAATATTTACCCCAAATCGGAAACGAATTTCTTTCTAAAGATCAATGGTGCGGAATTAACTTTCATCAAGAATGACAAAGGTGAAATGACGGCTGTCATCCACCATATGGCGGGGTTGCCGGATTGCGTGGGAAAGAAACTTAAAAATTGATCAGAATGATTTTGGCTGCCGGCAAGCGCGTAAACAAATCCTTTAGGTTTTTGAAAGTGGCCGCTCAGACACATGCGTTAGACTCCCCGCCTGCTTCGCCCAGTTCAGCTACTAAATCTTCCACGACCCAGTTTGTCCGCGCGGCTTGCAACGCGTCTGCCGCCATGCCATGCCGCCAGACGGCGAAGCGGATTGTTTTGCCAACGTTAGCTTGCAATGTCGGTTGCGCGAGCAATCCACCGATGAAACCCGCCAGCACGTCGCCACTGCCCCCTTGAGCGAGATGCGGATTGCCGGACGGGTTCACGAAAATTTCACCCGCTTGCGTGGACGAAGCTCCGGCGCTCGCGTCGGAGCGAAGGCCCATGCCTCGCCCCATGAGCGTTTGATATCCTTTCAGCACCACCCAGCAATCGCCAAAGCGTTTTGAAATTCCCCACAATGCCTGCGGACGGTTCGCCTGCACCTCCTTAGCCGTCGTGTTCAACAGCCGCGCTGCTTCACCGGGATGCGGCGTGATGACACGAATCGCCGTTTTCGGCAAAGCGTGTGGCGCGAGCCAGTCCAGCGCGCTTGCATCCACAATCACCGGTAATTCTGAATCACGCCACAATTGTCGCGTGAAGGTTTTCATTTCTTCGGCGATTTCCGGCGCGGCCAGCCCGGGGCCGATCAGAATTGCGCTGGCCGATGCCGGCAATTTCATTTCCGGTTTCCAAATATTGACCATCACGGCTTGTAACTGCTCTGCAACGGGACGATAGGTAACTTCTTGCGTGAACAGCGTGATGAGTCCCGGTTGAGCGCGTTGCGCGGCGCGCGCGGCCAAAACCGCCGCACCGTGAAAACCAAGACTTCCTGCGATAATTACCAGATGCCCGAACGAACCTTTGTGGGACTCGACCGCGCGGCGTGGCGGGAAGCCGGCGAAATCTTCCGGCAACGTCCAATTCAATTCAGTGGTATGGGGACAGGAAACCAGCCCAACGTCGTCCGCGACTTCAAGCCGTCCGACGAACGGCCAGGCATTTTGCGCGAGCAAACCGATTTTCGGTGCGCCGATGGTCAAGGTGATTGCAGCTTTAATCGCCGCGTCCCGCGATGCGGGCTTGCCGGTGTCCGCGTTCAAACCGGATGGCACATCCACGGCGAGCACGGCAACGCGCGATTCATTCACACGCTGGATGAATTTTTTCCAGCCGTCGTCGAGCGGGCGATCCAGGCCGATGCCAAACAAGCCGTCAATAGCAAGTGAGGGTTTGGAGTGCAGTGCGGCTTCGAGCTTTGACAAATCCTTTTCCGGGGCGGTGACGTCGAGTGTTTCGACATTGCGTTCGCCCAAATGTTCGCGCGCGGCACGGGCATCGTCGCCGTTATGACCTTTACCGGCCAGAATCAAAATAGCATCGCCGGGGCGTGTGAGTTCAAGCGCGCGCTCCGCGATTTTTTTGCCTACACGATGGATGACTTCGGCTTCAGTCTGGCCGGTGGCCCAAGTGGCGCGTTCCCATTCGCGCATTTGGGCGATGTTGAGGACCGGAACTGGCATGGCACAAGGTTGGCAGAATTTTTGTTTCGGCGAAAGCGGAATTGATTATTCGAGACCTCCCAATTGACGTAGCGGTTCCCCGGTAGAGAGCCGCATCTTCAATTTCCCAAAGAAGTGCGGCGGTTTGCCGACCGCCGCTACGATGAGTCGAGCGTTTTTCAAAGGAGTGTGGATTACGGGCAATGATGAATTTCGTCACCGAATTATCACGGGGTTGTCACGGATTTGCAATTGTGTGACGATTTCGCGCGTGGTATGCCATTGAACGTGAAGCCGAGGATTCTGGTCGTGGACGACGAGCCGGAGGCGGTCGAGCTTGTGGAGTTCAACCTCAAGCAGGCCGGTTACGCGGTGATGACGGCGGCGGATGGCGCGGAGGCGTTGAAAAAGGCGCGCGCGCAACCGCCGGACTTGATCGTGCTCGATGTGATGTTGCCGGAAATGGACGGCTTCGAAATTTGCAAAACGCTGCGGCTCGAACCGGCCACAGCGCGCGTGCCCATCATTATGCTCACGGCGAAGGCGGCGGAAATTGATCGTGTGCTCGGCCTTGAACTCGGTGCGGACGATTATCTGACCAAGCCGTTCAGCCCGCGTGAATTGCTTCTGCGCATCAAAAAAATTCTCGCCCGCGGACAGACCGGGGAGAAGCCGCGCGATCAGATGCACTTTGGCGATTTGCTTATTGACGTGCCGCGGCATCTGGCGAGTTGGAAGGGCAAACCGATTGAGTTGACCGCGACCGAGTTCAAACTTCTCACCCTGCTCGCGCAGCGCACCGGACGCGTGCAGTCCCGCGATCATCTGCTGCGCGATGTTTGGGAATACGACAGCCTCATTGACACGCGCACGGTGGACACGCATATGCGCCGCCTCCGCGAAAAGCTCGGCCCGGCGTCGAAGCATCTGGACACCGTCCGTGGCGTCGGCTACCGATTTGTCGAATGAATGCAAAAGTCGGAATGCAGAATGAAGAAATGATTTTGCCGAATTTCATTCGCTCGCAATTTGTTTCTGCCTTCTGCATTCTTCCTTCTGCCTTTTGAGCATGTGGCCATTCCTGATCATACTTGCCGTTGCCGCAGCCGTCGGAATTCATTTCTGGTGGCGACGGAAGTTTGCGCGCGCCGAACAACAATCGCACGCCGAACGCGAAAGCTTTCAGCAACTTTCCCGCGCCGCCATTGAGCGCGCGCTCGCCGAACAGGAAACGCTTTTCGACAGCATGATCGAAGGCGTTTTGCTGCTCGACGAACAAGGCCGCATTCGCATCGCCAACCGCGCCTTCCACCGGCTTTTCGGGACGAACGCCGATTTGCGCGGCAAAACGCCGCTCGAAGCACTGCGCCGGCACGAGGTTTCGGATTTGCTCGAACGGCTCGGCGGCGAAAGCAATGTGCTCGATTACGAAATGAAATTGCCAGGTCTCGAGGAGCGCTGGCTGCAAATCAACGCCGCCGTCATCCATGGCAGTGATGGCCGACGGCTTGGCGCGATTCTGGTTTTTCACGACTTGACGCGTCTTAAACAGCTCGAACGCACGCGCGAGGAATTTGTCGCCAATGTCAGCCATGAACTCCGCACGCCGCTCTCGCTCATCAAGGGCTACGCCGAAACGCTGCTCGACAACGCGCGCAACGATCCGGAAATCACCGAACGTTTTCTCAAAATCATCGAACGGAACACGCAACGGCTGGATTTGCTCATCCAGGATTTGCTCACCATTTCCTCGCTTGAATCCGGGCGAATCAAATTGAATTTGCAGCCCGTTGCTCTGCGTCCGATTGCGGAAAAAGTTCTGGCCGACCTCAAAACGCGAACCGACGCGAAAGACGTGAAACTCGTCAACGATTTGCCCGAACTGACCGCGATGGCGGACGCGCACCGGCTCGAACAGGTGTTCGCCAACCTCGTGGACAACGCCATCAAATACGGCCGGGCGCAGGGCACGGTGACTGTCGGCGGCGAAAAAACTAACGATGGGAAAATTGAAGTTTTTGTGCAGGATGATGGGCAGGGCATTCCGCCCGAGGCGCTCAACCGTGTGTTCGAGCGGTTTTATCGCGTGGACAAGGCGCGGTCGCGCGAGCAAGGCGGCACCGGACTCGGTTTGTCCATCGTCAAACACATCGTGCAAAACCACGGCGGCAAGGTCTGGGTGAAAAGCGAACTCGGCAAAGGCGCGACCTTCTTCTTCACGCTGCCAAAAGGATAGGAATAATCTTGGTCGGCGCGCGCACCGGTTTTATAGTTCCGCCATGGTTCACGTTGGCATTGGCTATGACGTTCACGCGCTGGTCGTGGGACGCAAACTCATCCTCGGCGGCGTCGAGGTTCCTCACACCAAAGGCTTGGACGGCCATTCGGACGCGGACGCGCTCATGCACGCGATTTGCGACGCGCTCCTCGGCGCGCTCGGCGAACCGGACATCGGCCACTTTTTCCCGAACACCGACCCGCGCTGGAAAAACGCGCCCAGCAAAGTGTTTCTGGAGGAAGCCGCGAAGCAGGTCGCCAAACGCAAGGGCAAAATCGTGAACGTGGACGCCACCATCATCGCGCAAGCGCCGAGACTTTATCCGCACATCGCGGAAATGAAAAAGCGCATCGCCGCCGCGCTCGGCGTTTCCGAAAAACAAATCGGTGTGAAAGCCACAACGAACGAAAAGATGGGATTCATCGGACGTGAGGAGGGCATCGCCGCCATGGCCGTGGCGAGCGTGGATTTACCATCATGAGTCCACCGTCCCCAGTCCGTAGTCCACAGTCTTTGCATTGTGCGACGACCGGACTTTCGACTGTGGACCCGGAACTGAAGACTGTGGACTGAACCATGCCCAAGGCTGAAATCAGTTGGAAACGGGTGACCGGCGACGGCGTGAAGCTGCAAGTTTATGCGCGGCACGTGGGGCGCGAGTGGCTTTTTTTTCAGCGCGAAAAGCGTTTTGATCAATGGCAGCCGATTGCAGAGCCGCCGTTGGAGGATTGGCTGGAATTGCTCGACGCGATGCAACGGCTCATCACCCGCCGCCGTTTGCAGCCGGAACACGAGAAACATCTCCGCCGCCGGATTCGCGAACGTTTTCCCGAGGTAGAAGTTTGATTGACGAGGCGATGGAATTAAAATCAAATGTGTCGTGTCAAATGCCGTTTTTGTTGAGTATGCGGTTTCATCCCGAATGGCTGACGGAACGTCGCGCTGAACATCGGGCGTGCGCGCAAAAGTTCAAAACATGAAATCGAAAGTTCTTATTGTGGATGACCAGGCGGATATCCGGCGTCTGCTTGTATCGGTATTGAAGGAACAATACGACGTCGCTCAAGCCGACAGCGGAGCGGCGTTGCAAAAATATTTTTCACAAGAGGCGCCTGATGTGGTGCTGCTCGATGTAAAATTGCCGGACGCGGATGGCCTCGATCTCCTGCCGCAAATCAAGAAGCGATGGCCTGAAACCGAAGTCATCGTGCTCACCGGACATGGAACCGTTAGCATGGCCGTCGAATCCGGCCGCCGCGGCGCGTATAACTTTTTGTCGAAGCCTTTCGAGAACGAAAAACTGCTCGCTGATGTGAAGTGCGCTGTCGAGCGCAAACAACAGAACGAGGAAAACAGCACACTCCGCCGGGCGCTCGAAACCATGATTTCCGGCGGCGTGGCCTCGCCGATTTTTCGCAGTGCGGTCATGCGCGAAGTCGTGCACACCGTCGAGCGTATCGCGCCGAGCGACGTTTCAATCCTGGTTACCGGCGAAAGCGGTGCCGGCAAGGAAGTCATCGCCGACCTTATTCATGCATTGAGTCCGCGCAGTAAAAACAAAATCATTAAAATCAATTGCGCCGCGCTTCCCCGCGAGTTGATCGAAAGCGAATTGTTCGGCTCGGTCAAAGGCGCGTTTACCGGCGCGCACATGGACCGCGAAGGTCTTTTCCGCCAGGCCGAGGGTGGCACGCTGCTCCTGGACGAAATTTCCGAGATGGCCGTGGACACGCAGAGCAAACTGCTGCGCGTGTTGCAGGATCAGGAAGTCCGGCCCGTTGGCGGCAAGACGAGTTACAAGAGCAACTGCCGCGTGATTGCCACCACCAATTGCAAACCGGAAGAGGCCATTAAGGCAGCCAAATTGCGCGAAGACCTTTATTATCGCATCAGCGCCATTTCCATTCATTTGCTGCCGTTGCGCGAACGGCGCGAGGACATCATGCCGCTGGCCAATGCTTTTCTAAAACGCTTTGCCGCGCAGGCCAACCGCGACATTCGTGGCTTCAGCCCCGGAGCCATTGAACGGCTCACGGCGTTCGACTGGCCGGGCAATGTCCGCCAATTGCAAAACGAAGTCCAACGGGCCGTGCTTTTGATTGAAGGCAATGAAGTGACTGCCGCCGACCTTTCCATCACCAGTGACAAAGCTGAATCCAGCGGGGGCACTGACACCGGTTTCACCATTCTCGAAGGCGTCGAGCGCAACGCCATCATCCAAATGCTCAAGGAAACCGATGGCAACAAACTTGAAACTGCCAAACGCCTCGGCATGGGCCGCCAAACGCTCTACAACAAAATCAAGGCCTATGGGATTGAAGTTTGACGACTTCAGCTTTTAGTTTTGAATGATGGGAAAGAGTGTGATTCAAGGGAAAAGTTTCGCTAATGGATCCGCATCTTGATTTCCATTGTCAAAACAACCGCTGAAACAGGCGGAAAAACTTAAAATTCACAACTCGAAATTCAAAATTTCTTCAGCTCGTTTCTCGCCAGTTCAATCAATGGTTTCATCATCGTGCCATTAAATTCAAATTTGCAGCCCGCCGCTTGAAACAATTCCGGCAGCGGCCGGGAGCCGCCGAGCGCGAGTGTTTTTTTGTAGTCGTTCAACGCCTTTGCCTTGTTGCGTTTTGAATTCGCCCAAACCTGCAACGCGCCGAGTTGCGCGATGCCGTATTCGATGTAGTAAAACGGATGAATGAATATATGCAGTTGCCGGTGCCATAAGTGCGCGCGCGCATTTTCAAGACCCGACCAATCCACGTCGCCGCCGAAACGATTCATCAATTCAGTCCAGGCTGCCCTCCGCTCGTCGCGCGTGTGGTTCGGATGCGTGTAAATCCAATGCTGGAACGCGTCCACCGTCGCAACCCACGGGAAAATGCCGATGATGCCTTCCAAATGAACCCGTCGTGCGCGGTTCGCGTCGGAACTGGTAGGGACGCCTCGCCGAGGCGTCCGGTCGGCTCGGCGAGCCGACCCTACCTCATTTTCATCCGGCGGGTAAAATTCCCCGAAGAATTCGTTGCCGAGCAATTCCATGCTCATCGAGGCGACTTCGCAAAATTCAATCGGCGCGCTGCGATACGCGTAAAAGTCTTCATCACGCGTGGCCAGCGCGTGAAACGCATGACCGGCCTCGTGCAAAATCGTTTCCACGTCGCGCTGCAAACCGACGGCGTTCATGAAAATGAACGGCAGGCGCGACTCGGCGAGCATGGATTGATACCCGCCCGGGGCCTTGCCCTTGCGGTTGTCGAGGTCGAGCAACCGCAGATCCTGCATTCGCTGAAAACCACCGGCGAGTTCGCCATCCAGTTGATTGAAAATTTTCTGCGTGCGCGAAACCATTTCGCCGACTTCGCGGAACGGTTTCAGCGCCGGGCGATTCAGCGGATCAACGGCCAAATCCCACGGACGCAATTTTTCCAATTTCAATTGCCGCCGCCGTTCCGTCTGCAACTCGCGCACAACGGGCATGATTTCTTTCTCAACTGCGTCATGAAATTGGGCGCAATCCTCCGGTGTATAATCGAAACGACCCAATCGGCGGAACGCGTAATCGCGGTAATTTTCAAACCCGGCGTTTTCCGCGATTTGCGAGCGGAGCTTCAGTATTTGGTCGAAAATGTCATCGAACTTTTCCACTTCCTGCAAACGCCGCTTCGCCACAAGTTCCCATGCCTCCTGCCGCAGCGCGCGGTCGGGTTCTTCGAGGTAACGGCCCATTTGCACGAGCGTCCTTTCCTCACCGCGGAATTTGACGGTGAGTGAACCACTTAATTTCTGATATTGCTGGCAAAGCCTGGCCTCCTCCGTTTCCAGCGGAACGTTCTCAGGCCGGAACAGCTCGACGTGGTTTTTCACGTCGCGGTCAAAGACAAAATATCTCGCGTCGGAGGGACAAGCTGTGCGAGTCCCCGATTTATTTTTATTCAGGGACTTGTGTAACTCGTCCCTCCGATGGATGTAAATTTTTTCGAGCGCGAACTGGCGCGGCTTGAGTTGCGGCTCGACGTTTTCGACGAAATGGAAGTAGGCCTTTTCCGCGTCCGGATTGTCCGTATGACACGTCATCGCGATGTAGCGGCGCGAGGATTCCTCATCGAGCGCGGCGGAAAGCTCGCTCCAATCGAGCAGCCAGCGTTCGAGATCAGCGACGGATTTGCACTGCGCGGCGTGTATTTCCAATTGCTCGAACAGCGGTGCAATTTGCGACCAGTCGCCCAAATCAATCTTTTCCGTAACAAATTTTCGCGGCTTGTGTGCGGGCAATTTACCAAACGGCAACAAATTCATGCGCGCAGGATATGGAAAGCCGGTGCAAGAGAAATGAATTTCACGAATTAGAACTTGGTTTTGATGCCACATGCGCGCGCGATGCACCAACCGCGCGCGGCTTCAAAAATGGCAAATAAACCCGCCGCCACAAAAACCAGTCCCAGCCACAACAAATAGTCCACCATGACAATGCCTGCGATGAGGCATAGCGCGCCGATGACGCCGCGGGCCATGCGGCCCCGAAAATCAAGGTTTCTGCTGAAGAAGCGGCTCACGATAAAAATTTAACACGGTTTGAAATTAAAACAAACAGTTCGTTGGAAGCGATTGGTTGGTGGGGACGACCTGCTGGCCCCGAAAGCTTTCGGGGCTGGTCGTCCGAGGCCGCGCCGCAGCGCGGCCCCACCTGCAAGACAAACTGGCCAGCCGCGCGAAGCTGGGGCACAATGTGGCAGTTGTGAATTTGTTGAATGAAAATTCCCTATGGGCGTCAGTCATTTGGGGCGCGATTGCCGCCGGGTACCTGATCTATGGCTGGCGGCAAAAAACATTGATTCCGTTTCTCGGCGGGTTGGCAATGACTGGTGCGTCCTTTTTTGTCAGCAGCGCACTTTTGATGTCGCTGGCCTGCATCGCGCTGATAGCAATTGTTTATTGGCTGGCAAAACAGGGTTATTGATTTTTAAAACCGGGAGGGACTGCGTGTCGCAGTCCCTAAATTCGTATTTGGGACGGCAGAATGCCGTCCCTCCCCAAAAAGGCAAAAAACGGAAGCCAGTTGCCTGACTTCCGGTTTTGAATCTGCGATTCTGTTTAGAATGACCAGTTGACGATGGGGAATCCGGTGGCCAGTTTATCCGGGAATCCGGTGAACCACGGATTGTCTTTGATTACGTTTATCACACCGATCTGCAAGCCATTGAGACTTTCGGTATAGTTCACGACACCCAACTGGAAACCATGGGCTTCCTGCGAAACGTTCACCAGCCCGGACTGAAAGCCCTTGAAGTATCCTTGGGAATAATTGACCCAACCGTCCTGCCAGCCGACAAAGCTTTTGTGGCTGATATTGACGAGTCCCCATTGAACGCCGGTGTAAGAGTCATCATAGTTGGCAATGAGTGCCCAACTGAAACCGGAGCTTTTTCCCGTGCTGCCGTTGACAAAACCAAAGTTAAAACTGTGTTGCGGGTTTTCACCCCAGATGTCCAGGGACACACCACGAATGGTCGTTGTCTTGGGATGAATGGCTATGTCCGGGGTCAGTGAGAGTTGAAACCCGGCCTCTTGGGCGTTGATGCCCACCACGCCGATGACGAGTGCTGCAATAGTCAGTAATTTTTTCATAGTTCGCCTTTCATTTTAAGGCCTTCATTAACCCAATGTATCTCAAAAGGCAAGGGTTATCTTTTGGGATGGATGGCAATTTCCGGGAGGGACTGCGTGTCGCAATCCCTGATTTTAGGGACGGCAACATGCCGTCCCTCCCTGAAACTGTTACCGCCTCTTCGGCAACGCACTGGTACCGGCGTAAACCGCGTTCTTGCCAAGCAACTGCTCGATACGCAGGAGTTGATTGTATTTTGCCAGACGATCGGTGCGGCTCAACGAACCAGTCTTGATCTGGCCGCAATTCGTCGCCACTGCGATGTCGGCGATGGTCGCGTCTTCGGTTTCGCCGGAACGATGGCTGATGACGGCGGTGTAAGCGTGAGTTTTGGCCAGCTCGACGCAGTCCAGCGTTTCGGTGAGCGAACCGATTTGGTTCACCTTGATGAGAATCGAATTAGCCGTGCCGGTCTCGATGCCTTTGCGCAGGAACTTTGGGTTGGTGACAAAAATATCGTCGCCGACGAGCTGAACCTTGTCGCCGATCTTGTCGGTGAGCTTTTTCCACGTCGCCCAATCGTCTTCCGCGCAGCCGTCTTCGATGCTGACGATGGGATATTTGGCCACGAGTTTCGCGTAAAAACTTACGAGGTCGTTGCCGCTGATGGTTTGACCGGTGCTTTTCTTGAAAGTGTATTTGCCATTGCCGTCGTAAAACTCGGACGCGGCGGGATCGAGCGTGAGATAGATGTCCTTGCCCGGCTTGTAACCCGCGTCCTTGATGGCCTGAATAATGGTTTCCAGCGCCTCTTCGACGCTGCCGAGCTTCGGCGCGAACCCGCCTTCATCGCCGACGGCGGTGCTGAAACCTTTCTTTTTCAAAACGGATTTCAGCGCGTGAAACGTTTCCACGTTGGCGCGCAAGGCTTCACTGAAACAGGAAAAGCCCAGCGGCATGATCATGAATTCCTGAAAATCAATCGGGGCATCCGAATGTGCGCCGCCGTTGATGACATTGGACATCGGCGCGGGCAGGGTTTTTGCGTTCGGCCCGCCGAGATAACGGAACAACGGCTGGCCAAGGGCGGCGGCAGCGGCTTTGGCGTTCGCGAGCGACACGGCGAGAATCGCATTCGCGCCGAGCCTGGACTTGGTTTCCGTGCCATCGAGTTTGAGCATCGTGCCGTCCACCGTCAGTTGATCGAACGGGTCGAGACCGATGAGTTCGGGTGCGATGACGTCGGTGACATTTTTGACGGCCTTCTGCACGCCCTTGCCGAGAAAACGTTTCTTGTCGCCATCACGAAGTTCGATGGCTTCGTGTTCGCCGGTGCTCGCGCCAGAGGGAACAGACGCGCGTCCGAATGCGCCGCAGCACAGCGTCACGTCAACTTCCACCGTGGGGTTACCGCGCGAGTCGAGGATTTCGCGCGCCAGAATGTTTTGAATTTTCGCCATAAAATTGAACAAACATGATAAAAGTGGAACGCGGCGAGTCAAGGAAGCATTGCGCGTGGCCGACAACCGTCTCGCGTCCGGGTTCGACCGGTGCTAATTTTTGACCGAACTTGAAAACTGATTTGCCCAACGCGAACAAAGTTAAAACGTCGTGGCTCAATCGCACCGTCTTCGGCATTGGGCTGGCGTCGCTGTTCAGCGATTGGTCGCATGAAATCGCCACGACGATTCTACCTGCGTTTCTCGCCTCCATGGGCGCAGCGGCGGCGTGGCTCGGATTGATTGAAGGGGTCTCCGACGGCCTGTCCAGCTTTGCTAAAATGGCTTCGGGCTATTACACGGACAAACTGCAACGCCGCAAACCCATCGCGGTTATTGGCTATCTCGTCACCGCGCTCGGCACGGCTTCATTCGGACTCGCAACGGCGGCTTGGCACATTTTGATTTCCCGTTCGTGCGCGTGGCTCGGTCGCGGCGTGCGCACGCCCGTGCGCAAGGCGTTGCTCGCAGCCGCTGTCACGCGCGAAACCTACGGTCGCGCCTTCGGCTTCGAACGGATGATGGACACCGTCGGCGCGATTGTCGGCCCGGCCACGGCTTTTGTTTTGCTCGCCGCGCTGCAACATAATTACCGCCACATTTTTCTGCTGACGCTCATTCCCGGAGTTTGCGCCGCCGTAGTGATTGCATTTCTCGTCAAAGAAAAAGAGCGCAAACCCGTGTCGCACGTTTCGTTTGGCGAACGGCTGCGTTTGCTGCCGCGGCCTTACCGGAAATTTCTTGTCGCCGTCGGAATTTTCGGCGCGGGCGACTTCGCGCCCACGCTGTTGATTTTGCTGGCGACGCAAAAGCTCGTGCCGGAGCTGGGCACGGCCAGGGCGGCCAGCGTCGCGGTCGGATTTTACGTGTTGCGGAACATATTTTACGCCGGGTTCGCCTATGTAGCGGGCTGGCTCGCGGACCGTTTCAAAAAACATTTCGTGCTCGCGTTCGGTTACGCGCTGGCGGCGGTGATGGCTTTATTGATTGTGGCCGCACCGATGACGATTGGGCTGCTCGGCATCATTTTCGTTCTTAGCGGCATCCATGTGGCGATTGGGGAAACGCTGGAAGACTCGTTCTGCGCGGAATTGGTGGGTGAAGAACATCACGGCATGGCGTTCGGCGTGCTGGCGACCGTGAACGGTGTCGGTGATTTCCTATCGAGCATCGTTGTCGGCGCTTTGTGGACGGCGTTTGGAACCCCTGTGGCCTTTGGTTACAGCGCGGTGTTGTTCACGCTCGGTGCGCTGCTGGTTTTGAGAATACAACCGGCAAAGCCGTTGAATTGACGGAGCAGCAACGCTTGTCTAATCTCCGCTCATGGCCAATGGATTTGTCGTCACTTCTCTTTGGGTTTCTGTTTGGGAAGCCTCACTTCAAATGTGCCGGCGACGCAGCTTTTTGAATCGTCAGGAAAACACAAATAGATTTTCGCGGATACCGTCCGGTTTATGGCTTGATCGAATTGCAGCTTCATTCCATAGCCTTTGCTAAAAGTCGCGGTCTGAATCACTCCTCCTTCATTCCAAGTCATCTTGACGTGCGGATTGGTGTTACCGCTGTCATCGGGCTGGATTTCATAACTGTGGTCTTCAATGGATTCACCCAGACGAAAAATGTCCAGTAACATTCCGTTCTCGGCCCTTATTTTAAGGTCGCCGTTTCTGAACGACGCTGTCTTGACGGTGAAATCCATTCCATGAAGTTTCCCGCTGGCCGGATGGTCGGGGAAAGAAGCCTTGCTGATGTCGGATGTCCACTCGGATTTCTCGGGTTCGATTTGCGGGTTGGCGGCGGTAACGGTCTCGGGCTTGGCGGGTTCCATTTGTTGATTGTTTGTGACAACGACCCCGGTTTGGACGGGTTCAATCTGTTGATTGCTATTGGAAACAGTTGTGGGTTGAGTTTGCGTGATAATGACGTTGTTTGTGGCCAGGTCTTGCCGGACATTTTCGAATCCGTGTTTCACCGCGGCTGTAAAAGACCAGATGTAATAGGCAGCGGCGCCCACTTGGAGCATCAAAATCAAATAGCCGATGACGAGACCCGCCGTGGCAAGACCACTTCCTTTGAGCGACGGATTCCGGCGAATGCGTGATTTGGCCAGATGCCCGCAAATGATTCCCGGGAGCCAGCCAACGCACGTGATCAATGATGACAGGGAGCAGACCAGCGAAGCGATGGCCAAACGAGAAGTCCGTTGAGCGGTTGTTGCGATGTTGCCCGGCAACGCCGGCGGGATGCCCGTCCGGGTGGAAACATCGGCGGGTCCGGCAGTTTCCTTTGGCACAACGATGGTGGCATTGCAGACCGGACAGGCAATCTGGGTTCCCACATGAGATGTGTCGCACAAAATGTTTTGGCCGCAAGCAGGGCATGAAAATTTGAATTCACTCATAGAGGTTCTTGTTCATCGAATGTCAAAATGTATCGCCTTAAAAAATTTAATTCAAGCTTTCGCCACATGTTTCCCCACGGAAAAGGAAAATTATTCGCCGTCACCTTGAAAAAATCGCGCAACTAGATTTGCTGGACGGTCATCCGCAAAACCAGAATCGTCCAAAGGCACTTTTCTCTCTTGGGGAAAAGGAAAAAAGGCGGGGGCGAGCGTAAAACACAAATATAAATTTCCGCATTCTCTTCAGCAGCGGCTCGGGTTGAAATTCAGACCAACTTTACCTGTCTTTGTTTCATCCAGGTCTTGCCCAGTGCCGTCAGCGTTTCGCGTTTCATGGCCTTCTCGGCAAGGGGAAAAACGATGCGTTCCTCGTGGTCAAAATGTTCGCGCGATGCCAGCACCGCCACGGACAACAACCGTCGGGCCTCGGCAAGCCGCCGGGCCGCCTTCACCTTCAACAGGCTGGCATCAATTTCATGATGCTCTTCGTGAAAGGTATCGCGCTGGCCAATCTGTTCCAGACAATGGTCCAGTGGAGCGAACACCAGCTCTTCCTCGGCCTTGCCGTGTGCGAGCAACAGGCTTTCCATCAATTCCGCCAGCGACTTTACTTCGGCGAGCGTTTTGAGATTTGGCAGGACGCGTTCGATGTAGTCGAAAATATTATGGAACACGACGTGTTCCGCCAAAAGTGCCTCGGTGATTTTCATGGTCAGGGTCCGATTGACTTTACCCAACTTACTGATAGCGCCATGCGGCAAATTCCGCCAGCCGATTCTTGGTTTTCTTTTAACCGGGAAAATTCCTTAACCGCAGAGACGTCCACCCTCCGCAGTATTGCTACGGAGGACGGGCGGAGACGCGGAGACTGTAGATAATGCCTCTACGGGATAAAAAACCGGTCTAGTGCAACCAGCTTGAGCAATCCGCCAAAGGCAGCTTGGAACTCAATAACCCCTTCGTATTCTCTGACTGATAGCTTCGATGGATTTCGTTCCAAAGTTCGTGCTTACAAGGAAGGTCAGCGAACACAATATGTCTGGGATGGATGCAAATCAGGCCACAACTAATGGTGTTTTTTGCTCAAAAATTCCCCAAATAAACATTGTGCGGAAATGACAATTTTCATATAATTTTTTCACCTGAAATTTGACGCTCGCGAACGAGCTTTCTGAACTTTTTATGTCGAAAAAAGCTGAAGCAGCAGAGCCGCAAAACAAGCCGGTAACCAGTGCCGCCGAGAAATACGACGCTTCAAAAATTGACAAGCTCGAAGGTTTGGAAGCCGTTCGCAAACGTCCGGGCATGTATATCGGCGATCCGGACGAGCGCGGCCTGCATCACAGCGTGTTCGAGGTGCTCGACAATTCGATTGACGAGCATCTGGCGGGTCATTGCAACAAAATCGAGGTGACGATTCACGTGGACGGCTCGGTTTCGATCCGGGATGACGGACGCGGCATTCCGGTGGACATGCACCCGAAATGGAAGATGCCCGCCGTGGAACTCGTGCTCACGAATCTCCACGCGGGCGGGAAGTTTGGGCAGGGCGCTTACAAATACTCCGGCGGTTTGCACGGTGTCGGCGCCAAGTGTGTCAACGCGCTCGCCGAATGGTTCCGCGTCGAGGTCTCGCGCGACGAAAAAGTTTATTCGATGGAGTTCGAGCGCGGCAAAACGACGCAAAAACTCGAAGTCATCGGCAAATCAAAAAAAACGGGGACATTGGTTACATTCAAACCCGACCCGACGATTTTCACCATCACGACGGAATTCAAGTTCGACATTCTGGCCAGTCGTCTGCGCGAACTCGCGTTTTTGAATCCGGGCATTGAAATTGTGCTCAAGGATGAGCGCGACGAGAAGACGGAGACGTTTTTTTACCGCGACGGCATTGAGCAGTTTGTCCGGCAACTGAGCAGGAACAAACAGCCGTTGCATCCGAAACCGATTGTCCTGATTGGCAAACGGCAGACGAAAATCGACGGCAAGGACGAGGACGTGTTTGTGGATTGCGTGATGCAATACAACGACAGTTACAGCGACCAGATTCTCTGCTTTGCCAACTCGATTTCAAACACCGACGGCGGCACGCATCTCACCGGCTTTCGCTCCGCGCTGACCCGCGCCATCAATCAATACGCCAAGCAGAATAATTTACTGAAGGAAAAAGACCCGGCGATTTCCGGCGACGACGTGCGTGAGGGTTTGGTTTGTGTGCTCAGCGTGAAACTGCCGAACCCGCGCTTCGAGTCGCAAACGAAGGTCAAGCTCGTGAACACGGAAATTGACGGCATCGTTTCATCCATCGTCTATGACGGGCTGATGACACACTTCGATGCCAATCCGGGCGTGGCCAAAAAAATCGTCGAGAAGGGTCTGGTTGCTGCCCGCGCGCGCGAAGCGGCGCGCAAGGCGCGCGAAACCGTCCGCAAAGGCGCGCTGACGGGCGGCGGTTTGCCCGGCAAACTGGCGGATTGCTCCGACCGCGATCCGGCAAACACGGAATTATTCATCGTCGAAGGCGACTCCGCCGGCGGCTCGGCCAAGCAGGGACGCGACCGGAAATTCCAGGCGATTCTGCCCATTCGCGGCAAATTGATTAACGTAGAGAAGGCCCGGCTGGACAAGGTTCTGCAAAACAATGAAATCCGCACGATGATCACCGCCGTCGGCACTGGCATCGGTGACGGCGAGGGCGAAGGCGCGTTCAACCTCGAAAAACTCCGTTACCACAAAGTCATCATCATGACCGACGCGGACGTGGACGGCTCGCACATTCGCACGCTGTTGCTGACGTTTTTTTACCGGCAAATGCCCGCGCTGATCAAAAATGGCTTCGTCTATATCGCGCAGCCGCCGCTTTATCAGATCGCACGCAAAAAACGCGTTGAATACATTGATGACGACGCGCGGCTGAATAAAATTCTGCTCGAACTCGGCACGGAAGAGGTGCGTTTAAGGAACCTTTCCGACAAAAAGGAGCTTTCCCAAAAGCAACTCGCGGAAATTTTGGAGTTGCTCGAATCGCTCGACAAATACGCCAGCGCGTTGCGCCGTCACGGCGGCGATTTCACGGAATATGTCGAACATCGCCAGAAGAAGACGGGCGATTTGCCGCGGCATCTGGTCAAGGTGCGCGAAGGCAACGACGAGACGGTGTATTATTTTCACACTGAGGAGGAACTGGCGCAATTCGGCGCGAAGAACGCCGATTTGAAACTGTTCGGCGCCGAGGAGGAAGGCGATACCACGACCATTGAAAAGAAGAACGGTTCGACCCGGCGCGCACGGCACATCGAGTTGCATGAGAGCAAGGTCATCGTTGAATTGCTCACGAAGCTCGGCAAGAAAGGTTTCAGCATCGAGCACTATGCCGGACAGGACAGACCGTTGTTTGAATTGATTGAGGGCGAGGGCGAGCGCGAGACGGTAAAGCCGCTGTTTTCGATCCCGGAAATTCTGGCCGGAGTGAAAGAAATCGGAAAGCGCGGGTTGTCCATCAAGCGTTTCAAGGGTCTCGGCGAAATGAATGCAAAGGAGCTGTTTGAAACGACGATGAACCCGGTGCGGCGCAAATTGCTGCGCGTTGATCTTACCGATGCCGTCGAGGCCGAGGAAATGTTCACCAAACTCATGGGCGAGGAAGTCGAGCCGCGCCGGCAGTTCATCGAGGACAACGCGCTCAACGTGCGGAATCTGGACATTTAATTTTTGTTTGCGGGAATTGTTATGGCTGAAAAAAAAGATGTGAATGCCTTGCCGGTGGGTAACACGCCGTTGTTCGCCTCCGGGGAAAAAATTGCCAAGGTCAATGTCGCCGATGAAATCAAGAACTCGTTTCTTGATTACTCGATGTCGGTGATCATTTCCCGCGCGCTGCCGGATGCGCGCGACGGCCTCAAACCTTCGCAACGGCGCATTCTGCTGGCGATGCACGATCTCTCGTTGTTTCCGAACCGCCAGCATCGCAAGTGTGCCAAAATTTGCGGCGATACCAGCGGCAACTACCATCCGCACGGGGAAGCGGTGATTTATCCGACGCTCGTGCACATGGCGCAGCCGTGGGCGATGCGCGAACGGCTGGTGGACGGCCAGGGCAACTTCGGTTCTGTTGAAGGCGATCCACCCGCCGCCATGCGTTACACCGAGGCGCGGCTTGCGCATCTCGGCGCGGTGCTGATGGAGGACATGGACCAGGACACCGTGGATTTCATTCCGAACTACGACGAGACCCGCACCGAGCCGACCGTTTTCCCCGCCGCGTTTCCCAATTTACTCGTCAATGGCGGCACGGGCATCGCCGTCGGCATGGCCACGAACATGGCGCCGCACAACCTCGGCGAAGTCATTGACGGCGTCTGTGCGCAGATTGACGACCCGGACATCACGGTCAAGGGCCTGATGAAATTCATCAAAGGCCCGGACTTCCCGACCGGTTGCATGGTGTGCGGACTGGAAGTCATCAAGGAATATTTCACAACGGGCCGCGGCAGCATCAAGGTTCGCGGCAAGGTCGGCGTCGAGCAACACAAGGGCGGCAAGGAACAAATCGTCATCACGGAAATTCCCTACAACGTCAACCGCGCGGTGCTCGTCGAGCGCGTGGCCGAATTAGTGAACGAAAAAACGCCGGGCTTCACCGACATCACGGCCATCCGCGACGAATCGGACGAGAACACGCGTGTCATCGTCGAACTCAAGCGCGACGCCATCGCCAAGGTCGTCATCAACAATCTTTACAAGCAGACCGCGCTGGAATCGAGCTTCGCCGTCAACATGCTGGCCATTGACCATGGCCGGCCCAAGACGCTCGGACTTAAGGAACTCATCAATTGCTACATCGAGCACCGCCGCGAGGTCGTGTTGCGCCGCACGCGGTTCCAATTGAAGAAGGCCGAGGAACGCGCGGAAATTCTCGAAGGTTATCTCATCGCGCTGGCGAACCTCGACGATTTCATCAAGATCATCCGCGGCAGCAAGACACGCGAGGAAGCCCGGGTCAAGCTGCTCGCCTTCGAGTGGACACAAAAGCAGGTCGAGCGCTGGGGCATTTTGATTCGCAACGAGTCACGCCTGACCAAGGGCCGTTACGCGCTGACCGAACGGCAGGTGGACGCCATTCTGGAATTGCGCCTGTATCAATTGACCGGTCTGGAAATTGACAAGGTCGAAGGCGAATACAAGGAACTGCTCAAGTGCATCGAGGATTTGATGGACATTCTCGCGAAGGAAGCCCGCGTGCTCACCATCATCAAGAACGAACTCAAGGTCATCAAAGAGAAATACGCCACCCCGCGCCTGACTGACCTCAGGCCCGACGAAGGCGAGATCAACATCGAGGATCTCATCGCCAACGAAGGCGTCATCATCACGCTCACGCATAACGGCCTCCTCAAACGCACGAACATTTCGAGCTATCGTGCCCAGCGCCGCGGCGGTAAAGGCGTCATCGGCATGACGACGAAAGAGGGCGCGACGGATGAGGATAATGATTTCATTGAGCATTTGTTCACGGCCAGCACGCACGATTACCTCATGTTTTTCACGAACACCGGCCGCGTTTATGTTGAGCGGGTGCATGAAATTCCCGACATGGGCCGCGCCGCCAAGGGCCGGAGCATCGCCAATTTGCTCGAATTGAAGGCGGGCGAAACCATCGCCGCGCTCATTCGCGTTCTTTCCAAGACCAACGCAAACAAGGAAGACGTGACCTGGGAACAGCCGGGTTTTGTGCTTTTTTCCACCAAACAAGGCACGGTGAAGAAAACCGCGCTCGCGGATTTCGCCAACGTCCGCAAAGGTGGCATTATCGCCATCGGCATTGATCCGGGCGACACGTTGATTGACGTGAAGCTGACGAGCGGCCAGAACGAAGCTGTGCTCATCACCCGCGACGGCATGAGTATTCGCTTCAACGAGGAAGACGCGCGCCCAATGGGTCGTCCCGCAGGTGGTGTGCGCGGCATCAAACTGGAGAAACGCGATGAAGTCGTCGCGCTGGCCATTGTCGTGCCGGACGCCAAACTGCTGGTCGCCGGCGAAAACGGCATTGGCAAACGCACCGACTTTGAGGAGTACCGGGTTCAATCGCGCGGTGGCAAGGGCATCATCACGATGAAGACCACCGAGAAAACCGGCGCGGTCGTCGGCGCGCTGACCGTGCGCGATGCGGATGAAATCATGCTCATCACCGTCAAAGGCCAGATGGTGCGCACCTGCGTGAAGGACATTCGTGAAGCCGGACGCAACACGCAGGGCGTCAAACTCATCGAGCTGGAATCCGGCGACAAGCTGCAGGCCATCGCGCCGGTCATTGGCGAGGACAAGGAAGACGCCGCCGTCGAAGAGGAACCGGCGAAGTGATTTGAATTTTTGTAGCGGCACTCTATGAGCGTCGCCGTCTGGATTTGAGTTGTATGGCGACGGTCGCAGACCGCCGCTACAGTTGGTTCACGGAGCGAGCCGTTCCAATTTCCACGAACCGTCCCGCTGCCGCGTGTAACAAAACCGGTCGTGCAGCCGGTTCAACCGGCCCTGCCAGAATTCAATCCGCTCCGGTCTTAAAACAAAACCGCCCCAATTTGGCGGCAACGGCACATCGCTCGGAAATCGCGCCGCCATTTCATTCCACTTCGTTTCGAGTGCCGCGCGATCTTTAACCACGTCGCGTTGGTTTGACGCCCATACAGCTAGGCAACTGCCACGCGGACGGCTTTTGAAATACGCCTCCGATTCATCGTGTGACAATTTGCTCACTGCGCCTGCGACGCAAACCTGCCGTTCCAAATCCGGCCAGTAAAACGTCAGCGCGGCATTGGGATTTTCCGCCAGTTCCTGCCCCTTGCGGCTGTCGTAATTCGTAAAAAAAATAAAGCCGCGTTCGTCCGCGCCCTTGAGCAAGACCGCGCGTGCCGAAGGTTGTCCGTCTTTGCTTACGGTTGCGAGTGTCATGGCGTTCACGTCGGTTGGCGCGTGACCGAGAATGGCGTGCCAGAGTTTGAAAAGCGCAATGCCGATCTTTCGCCAGCGGCTGCGCGATGCCGCCTGCGCGAACCATTCATTGAACTGCGTGAGCGGATTCGCGTCCAAATCCGCGCGCCGCAGGCTGCCGAGCGAGTATTCCCGTCTAATGTCTGCCATTGCCATATAGCACGCGGAATTTACAACGCCGGTGGATTTTCAGCGACTCCTTTTTGCTTCAGTCATTTCTCAAGCGTGAAAAAGAATTGCGCATTGAAATTAACGAATTTTCGACCATCGGTTCATTGTCTGAATTTCATGGACTTTTCGCGCGTTTTCGAGAACCTGTTCCAACCATGTTTTCACTCCAAACACTCTTCGGAAGTGGTGACCGGTTTTACCAATTGTTGGAGGACGCCGCGCGCGAAGCCCACGAAAGCGTCCGGCTGGTCGTCGAGTTGATCAAATCCCCGGCGTCCGCCAAAGGTCTGGACGACCTTGCGCTCACGCGCCGCAAGGAGAAAAAAATCGCCGGGCAAATCACCGCGGAACTGGTGAAAACATTTGTGACCGGCCTTGAGCGCGAGGACATCGAGGCGTTGGCGCTGGCGCTCTACAAAATTCCCAAAACGGTCGAGAAATTGGCGGAACGCATCAAGCTCGGTTATCAACACACTCAAGGCGTGGATTTTACCCGCCAGATTGAAATCATGGAACAAGCCACCGACGTGGTGCTGACCATGGTGAAACAACTTCGCGACATGAAACATCTGAAAAAAATCCACGAGCTGAACACCAAGCTTCAATATCTCGAAGGCGAGGCGGATGGGTTAATGATGGACTTGCTGAAGGATCTTTACAGCGGACGCTACGATGCCCTGCAAGCCATGGTCATCCGCGACCTTTTTGAATTGATGGAGAAAGTCATTGATCGCTGCCGCGACGCCGGCAACGTGGTCATGCACATCGTGCTCAAAAATTCCTGATCGCGCGCGATGATTCTAATCTTCACCGTCATTCTCGTGGCGTTGGTGTTCACCTACATCAACGGCTTTCACGACACGGCCAATTCCATCGCCACCGTCGTCGCCACCAAGGTGTTGTCGCCGCGCCAGGCCGTCATGCTGGCGGCGGTCACCAACTTGGGCGGCGCCTTCATGGGCACCGCCGTCGCCACCACGATTGCCTCCGGGCTCGTTGACCAGAAAGTCGCCACGTCCGAAATCCTGATTTGCGCATTGCTGGCCGCCATCGCGTGGAATCTCCTGACGTGGTGGTTTGGCTTGCCGTCGAGTTCTTCCCACGCGCTCATTGGTGGCTTGTGCGGCGCATGTCTGGCCGCCGCGCGCAACGACTGGAATGTCCTGGTCTGGTCCGTCCCCAATCACGAACATTGGTGGGAGGGCAAAGGTCTGCTGTGGAAAGTTGTCGTGCCGATGATCTCCTCGCCGATTTGCGGATTGGTATTGGGTTTTTTACTGATGGGTTTGCTCTATTTTCTGCTGCGCAACTGGCGCACGGCCACCGTCAACAAAACCTTTGGCAAACTGCAACTCTTAAGCTCGGCCTACATGGGTTTCAGTCACGGCACCAACGACGCGCAAAAGACCATGGGCATCATCGCGCTGGCGCTGCTGACCGGCACGAGCAGCGGCGTATTTGAACATCTTCCCTGGTGGTTGTCGTTTTTGCGCACCGCTCCGCCGCAGGGGGACCAGCCGCTGAAAATCGCTGCGTGGATCAAAGTGCTCTGCGCCCTGACGATGTGCGCCGGCACCGCCGTGGGCGGCTGGCGAATCATCAAAACCCTTGGAAATAAAATGATTCGTCTCCATCCGGTTAACGGTTTCGCCGCCGAAACCGCCGGTGCCACAGTGCTGGTCACCGCCGCCTATTTTGGAATGCCCGTGTCCACCACGCACGTCGTCACCACCTCAATCATGGGCATCGGCTGTGCCAAGGGCTTGAATCACCTCAAGCTTGAAGTGGTCGAACGAATCATCTGGGCGTGGATAATGACGCTTCCCGCCAGCGCTGGTGTCGCCTATCTGCTGGTCAAGCTGGCACAAGCCGCCGGTTGGATTCAGTAAAGCCCGCGCGATCCAAACCGCCGGGCGGGTATTTCCGTCATTGGTAGGGACGCGCGGCCCTACCTTTGCACCGATTATCATTGAGAAATGGTATTATCCCGCATTTTCAATCGGTTTCGCCGAAATTTCCAGCATCCGCTCAATCGGCAAACGGGCGCGTTTTAAAATTTCTGCCGGCAATTCAATTCGCGGCACGAGTTTTTTCATGCAGTCACGCACTTTTTCGAGCGTGTTCATCTTCATGTATTTGCACTCGCTGCAACGGCAACGGTCCGACGGCATCCGCATAACGTCGAACGCCGGCGCGCACAGAAATTCTTTGCCCGGACTCTCCTTCTGCATCCGATGGATGATGCCGGATTCCGTCACGACGATGAACCGTTTGGCCGGGCTGGTTTTGCAGTAATCAATCATCTTTTCGGTCGAACAAATCGCGTCGGCCAGATCACGCACCTCGCGCAGGCTTTCAGGGTGAACAACGACTTTTGCATCGGGGAATTTTTCGTGCAATTTCAACACCTGCTCGCGCCGGAACTCAACGTGCGCATAGCAGTTGCCCTTCCACAACGTCATTGGGCGGCCCGTCTGTTCCATCACCCATGCGCCAAGATTTTCGTCCGGCACGAACAGCAAATCCTTGTCCTTCGGCGCGGCCTCGACGATTTTCACCGCGTTGCCGCTGGTGCAAATCACGTCGGTTAGGGCCTTCACGGCGGCGCTGCAATTAATGTAGGCAATGGTCCAGAAATTTGGATTCGTCTTTTGAAGTGCGGCCAGCTTGTCCGCCGGACAACTCTCTTCCAACGAACAGCCCGCGTCCTTGTCCGGCAGCACGACGATTTTGTTCGGGTTCAAAATCTTCGCCGTCTCGGCCATGAAATGCACGCCGCAGAAAACAATCACGTCCGCGCTCGTTTTGGCGGCCTGCTGGGAGAGTCCGAGCGAATCGCCGACAAAATCCGCCACGTCCTGAATTTCCGGCACCTGATAATTGTGCGCGAGGATGACGGCGTTGAGCTGCTTTTTGAGCACGAAAATTTCCTTCGCCAGCGGCTCGAATCGGGTGCGCGGCATCGCTTTGCGGACTTGCAGATCGTCCACACCGCGCGGCTGAATTTCAGCGACATCAATCATAACAAGAAGCTACCGCCGGGATTTTGAGACGTCAAACCGGGAGGGACGGCATTTTGCCGTCCCTGAAATTTGGGGACGCCGACACGATGTTCCTCCCAATTACCGATATAATTTTTGTTTGGCTTTGTGTCTTCGTGTCTTTGTGGTTAATTTGAGCGTGTGATTCGCAATATTATTTTCGACTGGTCGGGCACGCTCGTGGACGATTTGCCCGCCGTCTGGAAAGCGACAAATGTCGTTCTTGCCATGGCCAACCGGCCTGAAATGTCGCTGGAAGAATTTCGCGCGGAATTTTCCCTGCCATTTACGAATTTCTACGACCGCCACACGCCACATGTGCCGCTGCCGCAACTTGAGGACTGGTTTCACGCGCATTACCGGCAAATACAGGATTCGGTCTCCGAACTGCCGCATGTGCGCGCCTTTCTCGAATTTTGCCGCACGAAAAAGCTTCGCACGTTCGTATTGAGCACCATCCAACACGAGCATTTTCTGGTTCAATGCCGTGTAACCGGCTTCGACGTTTTTCTCGACCGCTCTTATACCGGTGTTCCGGATAAACGGGAAAAAATCCACGAAATCCTCGCCGAAAACCATCTCAAGCCGGACGAAACGCTTTTTATCGGCGACATGCAACACGACATCGAAACCGCGCGGCACGGCGGCATTCATTCATGCGCAGTGCTCACCGGCTACAATACGCTGGAACAATTGCGCGAGGCAAAGCCCGATCTGATCGTCGAACATCTTGGCGAATTACGCCGCATTCTGGAACAGAACGGTTTGCGCCTGAAGCCGGAGACGAAAAAGTTCGAGGAGATTCATCCACCGGAGGCGACTGTCGGTGCGCTGATTTTCAACGACGCGGGCAAGGTGCTGATGATTCACACGCACAAATGGTCGAATCTTTGGGGGATTCCCGGCGGAAAAATCAAATGGGGCGAAACCTCCGAGGCGGCGCTCCGCCGTGAAATCCAGGAAGAAACCGGCCTCAACGTGACGGACATCGAATTCGTGCTCGTGCAGGACTGTATTCACTCAAAGGAATTTTATCGTGACGCACATTTTGTCCTTCTGAATTACACCTGCCGTTGCAAAGGCAAACCGCGTGTGAAACTCAACGACGAAGCCCGTGAATTTCGCTGGGTCACAACCGCCAAGGCGCTGAAAATGCCGCTTAACGCGCCGACGCGAATTTTGCTGAAAGCGGTTCTAAAAACATGGGGACGGGGAGCGCACCCGCCTCGGGTGCGGCGGTTGACGCCTCGTCAACCGCAGAGGGAACCGCCGCCGACGAGGCGTCGTCGGCCACACGCGGGGGCGCGCGTGCTCCCCAAATCGAAAATCGAAAATCAAAAATCGAAAATCAAAAAAGGTGTCTAAAATCTCCATTGTTGATCTTGAAGTGTTTTACCGCGTTGGCATGCCGGACGAAGAACGCGCCAAGCCGCAACGCTTATTGCTGACGGTTGAGATGGATTGCGATTTCTCGGCGGCGGCCAAGAGCGACGACATCCGCGACACGGTTGATTATTTCGCCGTCAGCCAGCGGCTTTTGAAATTCGGCGACGGGCGCAGTTGGAAGCTGATTGAAAAATTGGCCGCCGACATTGCCAACATGATTTTGTCCAAGTTCAAACCGAAAAGTGTCACCGTCGAAGTCAAAAAATTTCCAATTCCGCAGGCACGGCACGTCTCGGTCGTTGTTGCACGCAAAAGGTAGGGCCGCGCTGCCGCGCGGCCAGCGGCGCAGCAGCGCCGCCCTACCGAGAATTGCTGGATACAAATTCCTGTCCGTCCATCGTCCGCAATTCCCAACCTTTTGGACGCGTGACAATTGTCACCGCGCCCGCCGTTCGCGTGTAAATCACCGGTGCACCTCCTTCGGCCAAACGTTCCTTTAATTCACGACCGGCGCGTCGCGTCGCCGGAAATTCCGAGTCAGCAATGACGATGATTTTCGGTTGGACCGCATCGAGCAGCGCATCGCAAAGCGGTTCGCCTTCGTCCGGCAAACTGGCGATGACAATGTCGGCGCGCAGGTCATTTGTGCGTGCGAGCAACGCGCTTTGGCCGTTGCGTCCCAGGTCCGACAGGAGTAAAAGGCGCGTGTCGTTAAGATTTCCGAGCAGCACGAGCGCCACGTCGTCCGAATGCGCAAAATTTTCCCCGACACCGGGATGCAAAACCCGCCAGCAGCCAACATTGTCGCCGCCCTGAATGACTGTATGCCGCCCTGGTGGTTCTTCAAATTCCGCGACGATTTTGCGATACGCGCCTGAACGGAATTGAACCGGGCCGGTGACCAATTCACCGATGCCGAAGTGCTCGTCGAGCAATGCTGCGCCGCTGGTGTTCCGCACATCGCTTCCTGTCAAAACGAGGCGCGGGATTTTGTTCACGCCCTGTGCGCGCAAAAATGGTTTGAGAGTGAACTCGACCGCGTTTGTGTTTCCGCAGTCAATGAGCCAGTCATTTTTCCGTCCCGCTGCGTCCACAAAAACGCACTGCCCGCCATTCAATGGCAGAACAGTCAATTTTATCTCATCACGCGATTGTTCCCAGTGCCAAAAGTAAATGGTGCCGATCAAAATCAGCACTGCCACACCCCACATTCGCCGTTTCGGTGCGAACAGCCAGCCGCTCAATGCGCCGACGAGGACGGCGTAATAAATTCCAATTTCCAGCCATGACGGCGCGGGCACGTAGAAAAATGCGCCGGGAATTTTCGTGAAAAATACGCTTACATCCGTCATCGCCACCATAAAAAACCACGCGCTGTTATTGAACAATTCCGTCGCCCACGGCAACCAATCGCCACAGACGAGCGCGCCGAGATTGCTCATCAGCGCAAGCGTGCCCAGTGGCACGGCGATGATGTTCGCGGGGGTTGAGATTGGACTGAACAAATGAAAATACTTTGCCGCCAGCGGAATCGAGCCGACCCAAGCCGCGAACGAAAGCGCGCAATAACGTCCCAGCATCCGCAGGGTCGCAGTAAACGCGCGCCGCCAGCGCGGGAGTAATTCATTTGGCAGCAGTGGATCGTGGCGCAACCACCGGTCAATGATTTTGTTCAACGCCGGCAGCATTAGTCCGATGACGAGCACGACGAAAAAAGAAAGTTGAAAGCTGGCTTCAAAAAGCTGACGCGGTTCCCACAGCAAAATAATGAACGCGGCGGCGGCCAGTGAGTTGATCAAATCCCCCGGCCTTTTCAACGCCCAGCCGCCGATGACAATGGTCATCATCACCGACGCGCGAATGGCCGACGATTCCCACCCGGTCGCGGCGGTGTAAAACCAGATGAGCGGGATCGCGATGAGGCCGCACCACGCGCGCGAGATTTGCAGCATGCGCAACAGCGCGACGAGCATCCCGGAAATCAGCGCGATGCGCAGGCCGTCAATCGCGAACAGGTGCATCGTGCCCGCGCGCAGGAACGGTTCACTGATGTCACCCGTGAACGCCGTTCGCCAGCCGAGTGTCATTGCCCAAAGCAAACGCAACGGTTCATCTTCGACCGGCATGCCGAGCGCGAGTGTGTGTTGCGACCAGTTCAAAAAACGATCGGTCAACGGCGGCCCGGACAACGGCGGCGCGCCGAGCTGCCAGTCGTTCGTGGAACTGGTTTTAAGCTGGTAAAAAATTCCGCGCGTTTGGAGATAATCGCGGTAATCGAAAAGTCCGTCGGCCAGCGGCGCAGGCGGAAGCGCAATGACGCCGCTGATTTCCACGGGCTGTCCGGCGAAAAAACTACCAGGGAGCGCGCCTGGCGTCGTTACAATGATTGAACCGGCAGCCGGTCGCCAGTTTGCGTCGCAGCGCAACGCAGTGACCTGGACTTGTGCGACCGAGTGTTCGGTTTGTTGATCATCGCGCTCAATAATTTTGATGTGGGGCGTCTCAACCAGATTGCCGCGCACAGTCACGATGGCAGCGTCGTTGCCGAGCAAGGTGCGAAGGTCGTTTGGCGAAAGGACGGTGGTGTGGCTGACGAGGTTGGTCCAGCCGACAAGCACAAGCAACGGCCAGATTAGAAACGGGCGAAGTCGTCCCCAAGCCAGTGTTATTGCGAGCAGGCCGAATGAAGAGACAAAAAGCGCGACGAGTGGCAGTTGAGAAAATTGAGCAAGCAGCAATCCGGCTGCATAACACGAAACGACGGCAACGAGCGGGCGTTTCATGGAAAATCTCACCAGTGTTTTCGCCAGCAGCCAAGAATCCAAAGCGCCAACAAACCTGCGGCAGCACCGACAGTGTCAATGCACACGTCCGAAACCAGCGAGGTCCGGGTAAGAACAAAACGTTGATGGAATTCGTCGGTCGCCGCGTAAAGCATGACCACCAGCATTACAAGCCGGACTTCACGCCAGTTCCACGCCCGTGGATTATTCTTCGATGGTTTGTGCACTCCACGCCAGAGCAGCATCGCGAGCACGGCGTATTCAACCGGGTGTGCGCATTTGCGGAGCAGAAGATGAATCGTATCGATTTGTGCTTTCGGCATGCGCGGGAAGAGCCAGTGTAACAGGGGTTCGATGAGAAGGGACGAATGTTCATAGGAATGCGTGTCGCTGGAGGCAGCGAAAATCACCCCCATCCAGCACAACAACGGCAGCCAGTATTTGGAAAATACGCGGACGTTCGGCACACCGAATAAAATCGGATTCGTCACGGCGGGGCAATCAGAATGTGATTGGATTTGCCAAGCGACGGTGCATTTGGCACAGAAAAGCCGCTCAATGAATGGGTTTTTAACCGTTTCGTTTTGTGCGGCGTTTGAACTTGTTGCACTCGCAAATTGGCTCGAAACAACGAATTTTCCATGTCGCGATTTGCGTTTGTCTCCGCGTTCCAATAATTTGGCCGCACCGTGAAATCTTATGCTCAAACTCGGTGTCAATATTGACCACGTCGCCACGCTGCGCGAGGCGCGCTATCGCGGACGCGGTTTCGGTGAGCCGAATCCCGTCGAGGCCGCGCGGATTTGCGAAGCCGCAGGCGCGCACGGCATCACCGCGCATTTGCGCGAGGACCGACGGCACATTCAAGACCGCGATGTCTGGAAGCTGCGCGAGGTCGTCAAGACGCGGCTGAATCTGGAAATGGCCATCGTGCCGGAAATCATCGGCATCGCGCTGAAACTGAAGCCGGACATCGTTTGCATCGTGCCCGAACGGCGGCTGGAAGTGACGACCGAAGGCGGACTCGATGTGGTCGCGAATGAAAAAGCCATCGCCGGGACGCGCAAAAAAATGAACGACGCGGGCATCGAGACAAGTTTGTTCATTGCACCGGATGCGGAACAAATTGAAGCGGCGGCGCGGACAGGCAGCCAATTCATTGAATTGCACACCGGCGCATTCGCGGAGGAATTTTACAGACAATGGGAGGGCGAGCGTCCCCGCGAGCCGGAATTGATTTCACAGAAAAATGGGGCTCGTCGGGAGCCTCGCCCTCCCGCGTCGGTGGAATTAGAGCGGTTGATTTCCGGCGCAAAGCAGGCGCACGAGCTCGGCTTGAAGGTAAATGCCGGGCACGGATTGAATTATGTGAACCTGCCGACGTTGTATCGTGTGCCGCATCTGGTGGAGTTGAACATAGGCCACAGCATCATCAGCCGCGCAGTGATGGTCGGCCTCGAAACCGCGGTCAAAGAAATGCTGCGCTTGATGGAAAATTATCGCAGTTAGACAAAACATTTCCCGGGTAAAATGATTTTGGGCGTGGGCATAGACATCATTGCGGTCGCGCGTGTGAAGGCGTCGCATGAGCGGTTCGGCGAGCGTTTTCTCAAACGCGTCCTGCTCACGAACGAAATCGCTTACTGCCTGTCGCACAAAAATCCAGCGCCGTTCATCGCCGCGCGGTTCGCGGCGAAGGAGGCGATTTCCAAGGCGTTCGGCACGGGCATCGGCGCGGCGCTCGGCTGGCACGACATGGAAATCTGCCGCAAGAAATCGGGCGAACCGTTTGTGATTTTGCACGGCAAAGGGAAAGAATTGTTCGCAGCGCGCTGCGCGAAGCAGTTGCTCATCAGTCTGAGCCACACGGCAAATTACGCGGCGGTGATGGCGGTTTTGGAAGGCTGAATGGTAGGGACGGCTCGCCGAGCCGTCCGTGCGGTCGCCTCGGCGAGGCGACCCTACCCAAGCCATTAAATTCGAGTCAATTCGTGTAATTCGCGTCTCTCCTTTCTGCTTTTTTCAGCGGACAATTTACGTCAAACTGCGTGCGTGGAGACGGCGATTGTGGCGATTCTGGTTTTCGCGAGCGTGAGTTTCTTTTTCGCGCTGGCGGAAACGGCGTTGTTTTCCCTCAGCAAATGGCAGGCGCGGCAACTGTCCGAAGGACATCCGCGCACGGGCAAAATCGTCGCGGAGCTGCTCGAACGCCCGCAGGATTTGCTGGCTACGCTGGCGCTGGGCAACACGTTCGCCAACGCCGCGATGCTCGCCGTCGCGCTGCTGATGGTGTTCAATGCACACTGGGCGCTCGCGCTGACAATGATCGCGTTGCTGGTGCTTGTGCTTGTCGGCTGCGAAGTTTTTCCAAAAACCCTGGCGGTTCGACAGCCGGGACGATGGGCGTTGCGCGTGGCAGGAGCATTGTTGATTTTTGAAAAATTAACCACGCCGCTGCGTCATATTGCTCAATGGCTGGACACCGCCATTTTGAGAATGGTCGCGCTTCAAACGGTTTCGGCACAAAGCGCCGGAGCGTTGACGGATGCCGAGTATCATGAGCTGCTCGAAATGGCGTATCAGCAGGGCACACTCGCCGAGTCTGAAAAAGAGATCATCCTGCAAATCATCAGTCTCGATCGGCGCACGGTCCGCGACGTGATGCGCCCGCGCGCGGGCATGGCGTGCATTTCGGACGATGCAACAGTGGAAGAAATGATTGCCGCCGCGAAAAAATTCAAGCATCGCCGTCTGCCAATTTACGACGAAACGCCTGATACCATCGTTGGCATTTTGAACGCACGCGCGTTGTTGCTTGATCCGAAAATTGATCTGGCCGACGCAATTGAATTCCCATCGTTCGTGCCGGAGACGATGAACTTGTTGCAGCTGTTCAAGAGCCTGCAAAAACAGCAGCGCGGTCTGGCGATTGTGCTGGATGAATTCGGCGGCGCGGCGGGTTTGGTGACGATGGAGGACATACTCAGCCTGCTCGTTGGCAAAATCCGGCTCGGAATACAACAGCCGGAGGGGTTCGTCATGGAAAAACTTGCGCCGGCCTGTTGGCGCGTCAATGGCACAATGCGGCTGGAAGATTTCCGCCGCGAATTTCCCGCGTTCGGCAGCGTGGGCGAGGTGGAAACAATGGGTGGATTGCTTGCGCACTTGCTTGACGTAGTGCCGGCGGCTGGCGAATCCGCAGTGTACCGGGGTTTGAAATTTACAGCGCTGGTCGTCGACGAGCGTCGTGTGCGCGAACTGCTGGTGGAACAAATCAAATAATGGCAACAAACGTTATCAGCTGGGTGGCGTTGGCGGTTTGTCTGGCGCTGTCGTTTTTGCTGTCAGGCATGGAGGCGGGTGTGTTTGCGTTGAACCGGTTGCGCATACGGCAAATGGCGCGTGCGGGCCGGCCTTCGGCAAAATTGCTCCATGGATTTCTCGAAAATCCCGAAAGGTTCATGTGGACAATTCTCGTGGGTAACACGCTGGCGAATTTTCTCGTTCTTGGCTGGATTTTGACAAAGCTTTACGAATGGCTGCCGGGGCGGGGCGTCTGGCTTGTCGCCATTTTCACGGTCGTTGTCTTTTTGTTTTACGCGCTGTTCGACCTGCTCCCGAAAATGGTGTTTCGTACCCATCCAAACCAATTCTGCCTGTCGGTGGCCAGTGTGTTCCGGTTCGTGCATCTCACATTGCGTCCACTCGTCGCCTTGGTCGAGCGGACCTCCGTCATGGTGTTGCACTGGACCGGCGGACGGGCCTTCACCGGCCGGCTTTTTGGCAACCGGGAGGAAATGCGCGCGATCATGCAGGAATCCGAACAAGCCCTTACAAGCGATGAACGCGCCATGATCAACCGTGTGCTCGATTTGCAAAATTTCACCGTGCGGCAAATTACCACGCCGCTCGCCCAAATGGTGACGGTTGAAATGGAAACACCCATCAGTGAGGCGTTGAGACTGGCGCGTGAGCGAAATTTTTCGCGCCTGCCGGTTTGGGAAACACGCGACGGACACCGGCGCATTGCCGGGCTGCTCATGCTCGGCCCACTGTTGTTCCGCGACGATTTGGACATGCAGAAACCTGCCGCGGCGCATATGACGCCGGCTTTGTTTCTTGAAGAGGACACCCGGCTGGAAATCGCATTGCGGCAGATGCAGCGCACCCGAGAGCGGCTGGCCTTTGTGCTGGCGCGCGACGGACACGAGTCGGGCGTGGTGGCACTTGAGGATATTTTGAAAGTGATGTTCGGTGAGGTGAAATTGTGAACTGGGACGCTGTCATTTTGGTCGCGCTGAAAATTTTGGCGGTGCTCGCGCTCGTGCTGATGAACGGATTTTTTGTCGCCGCGGAATTCGCCCTCATCCGCGTCCGGGAAACCCAGCTGGATGCGCTCGTTGGCAGGGGCCAGCGCGGGGCGAAAATGGCGCTGCACATCGTCCGCAACCTCAATTCATATCTTAGCGCAACGCAGATCGGCATCACCATGGCAAGTCTCGGCCTCGGTTGGATTGGCCAGCCGGTGTTCACCACACTGCTCTCTCCGTTGTTCATTTCGCTCGGTGTGGAGTCGGGGGCATGGCAGCATTCCATTTCCTTCGCCATCGGTTTCAGCGCGCTGACGTTTCTGCACATCACCGCGGGCGAACTCGCGCCCAAATGGATGACAATCCAAAAGCCATTGCCTATTGCACTTTGGGTGGCTCACCCGTTGCGGTGGTTTTACATCGCATTTTATCCGTTCAACCGGCTGCTAAACCTCTCGGCGCGCTGGCTTTTGCAGAAAATCGGCATCGAGCTGGATGTGGCAGACGACCGGACACATTCGGAAGAGGAATTACGCCTCGTCCTTGCATCAGCGCAAAGCGAGGCGGGCGGACGCAACATCATTTTGAACGCGCTTGAGTTGCGTCATCGCGTCGTGCGCGAAGTCATGCGGCCGCGTTACGAAATCACCGCGTTCAACACCGGGACGAGCATTGCCGAATGTCTCGCGCTGGCGGAGAAGACACGCTACTCGCGCTTTCCAATTTGCGAGGGTGGCGATTTGGACAAAACGCGCGGTGTGATTCATATCAAGGACCTTTATCCCGCATCGCGGGATCCCGCCCTTGCAGGACGGACGGCGGCGGATTTGCTGCCCGCAGCGCGCAAATTGATTTACGTTCCCGAAACCGGGCGACTGTGGAAATTGCTGCAATTGTTTCTCGATCGGAAGTTGCATTTTGCCGTTGTTGTGGATGAATACGGCGGCACGGTCGGCATCGTGACACTCGAAAACGTGCTGGAGGAACTCGTCGGCCAGATTCAGGACGAGTTCGATCAGGAAAAACCGGAACTGAAGCACGTGGGTGAAAACGTTTGGGAAGCCGCCGGCACACTGCCGCTGCATGAATTGGGAAAAATCATTGGCGAGATGCAGCGCGAAGAATCTGTCGCAACCGCCAGCGGCTGGGTGACGCAAAAACTCGGCGGTTTTCCAAAGGTCGGCGATGCGTTGACAGTCGGCGCGTGCGAATTACGAGTTGAAGAAATAGACGGCCCGCGCGTGGTGCGTTTGAAAATCGTCAAACATGCCAGGTCGTAACGGGAGAAAATACGGGACTCGTTGCGGTGATCACCATGTTCCGCCGCGAATGGCGAACACGGTTACGACAGCGGCCACAATCCCATCCACCATTGCGGCGGATGGAAGCTCATGCTGCGCACATGCAATTCCGAAGAACAAAATTGCGCCGAGCCAGATGGCGAACGGATGAAAATCGGGCGAATTTCTTTTACCCGGCTGTTTATTAATCAATGAGGGCGCGATGAATACCACGATGAGCAGGGACACGACCAACCAGCCCAGGAAATTTGACAGTGGCGCACCTTGCCACGTCGCCGGAAACTTCGGCGGCGTCCACAGCCAGTAATGTTTCACGCGTGAAGCGAACGGTTCAAACGCGAAGTCAAAGAGCGCCGTCAGCGCCGCTGTCAACCCCATGAGCCAAAAACCATAGGCGCCAATCTTTTGCCACGGACGCAAAATCAACCGCGCCACGCCGCGCGAACTCAAAATGGCGGCAACCCAAATCAGCGGGATGCTCCACGGCAGCGTTTTGAAAAGTTCCCCTCCGGCTGCCGTGTTAAACGTGAACGGGCCAAATGGAATGCCGGTAATCGCGCCGAGCGCATGTATCGCCCCGCCGATGACGGCAATGACAAACGCGGTCAGCAAAACATTCTGCAGCGGCAATCGCCGCGCCAGCGCGGTGACAGTGCCGGCCGCTGCCAGCAAAAGCAACAGCGCTTCCAACCAGCCGGGCTTGCAGGGAAGTTTCAACGGGGTGAAAAGCATCACCAACGCGAGCACAAATACAGCGGCGAGCGAAAAGGTTAATATCCAGTGAACCCACGCGATTATTTTTGCGCTGGAATCGGTTGCTTGTTGTTTCTTGAACGGCATTGGCGTCTGGTTTTTCGCGAGACTGCATGGTTATGCGCTGCAACGAAGTAAAGCTGCGCGAATTCCCAAAGGCAATTTTTTTTGGCGCGTCCGGCATTGAAAAATTCGGAATTTACCTTGTTTCCTGCGGACAAGCTTGTTTTGCTGGTGGCCATCAATCCATTCGCTTTATGACGTTGGGACAAGCCACAACTTGCATCAAGTCGTGCGCAAGCCAGATGAACGAGCGCTACGGCAAAACCGTTTTCGATGAATGGGCTGTGGTCTCGCTTGCGCAAAACAAGGCGCGCGTGCTGTCCTACATCGGCCCGCGCAACGACGATTTCCTGAAAAATTTTGCCAACGATCTCGGCGGATTGCGCGCGGGACTATACAATGCAAATTACAACGTCGGCGATTTTGAATTTGCGCGGCATGGCGTCGGCACGGGATTCGAAGCCTTCATGGTTTTGGGCGATGGGATTTATTTGATTTGCAACAACACGCGCGAGTCCATGGACACGATTTCCAAGAATCCCCGCTGGCTCGGAGCGCAGGTGCCTTTCGCCGAGTTGAGCGAGAAGATACGGCCCAATCCACTGACGGTTTTGTGAAACGCAGTTTTTTTAAAAAACTTCTGTGATTTTGGGGAGGGAACTTCAGCCCAACAACCCTTTGTAAAGGAATACACCGTAAGCCGCGACCAGCACCCAGCCGACGAAACGCGGCAATTGTCCGAAAACGGTGACGAAGAAAAGGTGTACCAGCGTCGCGCCGAGGAGGATGAACATTCCGGCGTGAAAAAACGGCGGCAGGTCCATTGTGTGATACAATGCGTAAACGCCGATGCACAGCGGGATGGAGACGTGCGCATCGCCGACTTGCGAGGCATAGACGGTTTCCGGCTGTTTGCACCAGCCGTAATAAAACGCCAGGACCGCGTTGGGCAGCACCATCAGCCAGCCGCTGAGCCAGCCGAGGTATTTCGCACTTATGAAGCCGGTGTGAATGTTGGAAATCCAAGCCACAAGCCAGTCGGTACTCACGTAAATCCCATACGCGCCGATGGCGAGCAGCGCCAAATCCACCGGCAACGTCCAACTAAGTGATTTGCCCTGGCGCACGTTGCTTTTGAGAACTTCAAAGACGTGGAAACATTGCCAGAATAAAAACAACCCGACCAGAACCAGACCGTCGTTGAAATCTATCCGCCCCTTGCGGCCCATTGCCCAGACCACGCCCGTGAAAAACAAAACGGCGGTGAGCGTCAGCAACGACGAAAGCCGGTTCAGTTCATGCGCCTCGCCGCTGGTTTTGTTTTTCTTCCTTTGCGACGGCAAAATCTTCATTCCCCAGAAAATCGCCGGCAGGCCGAGCACGAGCGTCATGTTGGTGACATTATTGACGAGCGAGTTGACCATCACGTCCGCGCCGGAACCGCCGTTGCGGCCGAGGATGAAGGCGAAGATAAGGTTGCCCATGCCGGTGCAATACGGCATGACGAGCGTGCCGAGAACCGTGCCTTCGAAGCCCTTGGCGCTCAAAACTTCCAGCCGCCAGATCATCAGAAACGACGCGACGATGAACAGCGCCAGAAACAGCCACGGCGCATAAGGCCCTTTGGCTTCAATCCAATGGATGAACGGGTTCAACACGCGACGCAGTCTAATGAAAATTTTCCCACGCGCGACACAAACCTGCCGAAGGTGATTTTAGCCACAGCTTGCCGCGCCAAAGTGTAACGACGGCGGGATGAAGCATGAAAAACTTTAGACACGAATTTCACGAATTGACGCGAATTCATGTCGCTGAGCGACGATGGAAATTAGTCAGCTACGAAGTGGCTGGTATCGCGCCAAACAAAATCACGCGTCCTGAAAGGACGGTGGAAACCCAAAGCGGCGGAGGGCCGCCGCACTCTAAAACGCAAGCGTTTGTCGGTGAATCGCGCGACAGCGTCTTGGAGTGCGCCAGTCCACTGGCGCTTTGGGATGAAAGGTGAATGTGCGGCCAGCCGTAGCGACTTTCGGGAGAAAGCCGCCATTTTGGAATGAGGAGAAGAATGCGGCGCTCTACCCAGACGCCGCTACGCCACCTATGGCTAAAAATTACATCATCTTTTCCAACGCCCGCTCAATCCGCGCCAGCACCTTCTCTTTTCCCAAGACCTCCAGCAAATGATAGAGGCTTGGCCCGGCGGTGTTGCCGGTGACGGCTAGGCGACACGGATGCACCAGCGCACCGGCTTTCACGCCAAGTTCGGCGGCGGTGCTTTTCAGTGCGGTTTCCAGATTTGGGGCATTGAACGGCGCAACCTTTGCGAAGACCTCTCGAAGTTTTTGCAGGCGCGGTTTGTTTTCAGGGACAAAATCCTTTTTTACTCCGTCGGCGTTGTAATTGAATTTGTCCGTGAAATAAAAACCGGCGTAGGCGGGCAGTTCGCTGAACAGCTTGAACTTGCCCTTGCAGGTGTCGAGCGCGGCTTTGACGTAGGGCAGGGGAAAGGCGTTCGTGTTCAACCCGGCCTTGGCGAAGGCGTGAACGGCCAGTTCGTAAAAGCGGTCATCGCCCAGCTCGCGGGCGTATTCACCTTGCAGCCACAGCAGTTTTTCGCGATCGAACCGCGCGTTGTGCCGGAGGATTTGTGGCAAATCAAAACGCTCAATGACTTCGGCAACAGACAGTTTTTCGCGGTTGTCCTTGGGCGACCAGCCGAGCAGGCACAAATAATTCACGACTGCCTCCGACAGAAACCCTTCTCCGATATAATTCGTAAGCGACGCGCCGGTGTCGCGTTTGCTCATCTTCGTGCCGTCGGCGTTTAGAATAAGTGGAATGTGCGCGTAATGCGGCGGGTGGACGCCGAAGGCGCGGAACAGCGCGATGTGTTTCGGAGTGTTGCTTAAATGGTCCTCGCCGCGAATGACGTGTGTAATGCCCATTTCCAAATCGTCCACGACGTTGGTGAGATGAAAGACCGGCTGGCCGTCCGAACGCTGAATCACGAAGTCCGGGTCCTGCTCCTCGCGGTCGGTGAGTTTGCGGACGACGTCGCCGACGACAAGGTCATGAATGGTGATCGGCTCGCGCTGCATTTTGAATTTGACCGCGCCTTCATGTTCGTAGGCGAGGCCGTGGGACAGCAGGGCTTCGACGCGGCGCTGGTAATTTTCCTTCCGCTGGCTTTGGAAATACGGGCCGCGGTCGCCTTTGCACGGGCTGGTGGCGTCGCCGGTGAGCGGGCCTTCGTCCCAATCGAGGCCCAGCCAGCGCAGGCCGTTGAGGATGACGTCCACGGCTTCCTGCGAATTGCGCGCGGTGTCAGTGTCCTCGACGCGGAGGATGAATGTGCCGCCGGTATGGCGGGCGTAGAGCCAGTTGAAGAGCGCGGTGCGCGCGCCGCCAATGTGCAAGAAACCGGTCGGCGAAGGGGCGAAACGGACGCGGGATTTCATGGATACAATTTACTTTAACCGCAGATTACGCGGATTGGCGCAGATGAAAAACAAAAAAGGCGCTCCGACGAATCGAAGCGCCTTTTGAAAAAGCTGGGGCTTATTTGCCGCCGAGGATGGCGTCTTTTGCGGCTTTGGCGACGCGGAATTTCACGACGCGCTTGGCCGGAATCGAGATGGTCTCGCCGGTCTTGGGGTTGCGGCCCATGCGGGCGGCGCGGTTTTTCAGTACGAGCTTGCCGATGCCGGGCAGCGTGAAGGTGTCCTTCGCGTGCTTGTAGGCGAGCTCGGCGATGTGTTCGAGGATTTCCACCGCCTGCTTTTTGGAGATTTCAGCCTTCTCAGCAATTGCGGCGGCAAGTTGGGATTTCGAGATTGCATTTGCCATAATGTCGGTGTCCTTCGGTTGTTGTTTCTGGTTTTCGTCAAAAGTCACGTGACTTGACACGAGTTAAAGTCCTTCACTCGCATCGTGCAAGCAAAAAAACGCAAAAAATCGCCATTTGTTTGCCGGGTGCCTGAGCTTGACTTCGGGCAATCTTTTTCCACCATCCGCATGTGGTATTCTTTACGATCAAAAGTCACTTTCATTACGACATCATTCGCAGGTTTTTTGCAGGTGGAATGGGTGCGAACTTGTTCAGACAAACCGCTTTATGCATCGTTGAGGACAGGCTCGACAGGACTGTCATCCTCGAGGAAACCGCGCTACTCAACCGGCGCGCCAAGTGAATGAAACGTGTTCCCGCCAATACCGTAAAAATCGGGCTGATTCAAACCGCTTGTTTCGCCGATCCGAACGCGAACTTCAAAAAAACGCTCGTGCTTGCCGAACGCGCGGCCGGACGCGGCGCGCAAATCATCTGCACGCAGGAGTTGTTTCGTTCGCAGTATTTTTGCCAGAGTGAGGACTACAAATATTTCCGGCTCGCCGAACCCATTCCCGGCCCAAGCACCGGGGCTTTCCAGAAACTCGCTAAAAAGCACAAAGTCGTCATCATCGCTTCGCTCTTCGAGAAACGCACCGCCGGCGTTTATCACAACACCGCTGCCGTCATTGACGCCGACGGTTCGCTCCTCGGCAGCTACCGCAAGATGCACATTCCCGACGATCCGCTTTACTACGAAAAATTTTACTTCACACCCGGCGACCTTGGTTTCAAGGCCTGGCAAACGCGTTACGGCAAAATCGGTGTGCTGATTTGCTGGGACCAATGGTATCCCGAAGCCGCGCGGCTCACCGCGTTGCAAGGCGCGCAGATCCTGTTTTACCCGACAGCCATCGGCTGGCATCCGGGTGAAAAAAAGAAATACGGCGTGAACCAGCACAACGCCTGGGAAACCATTCAACGTTCACACGCTGTCGCCAACGGCTGTTATGTCGCGGTGGTCAATCGTGTCGGCCATGAAAAACTCGCGGGCAGGGGCATTGAATTCTGGGGACAGAGTTTTGTGGCCGGAACGTCCGGTGAAATCCTTGCCAGGGCCGGCGCGCGCAAAGGGGAAATTTTAATTGTGCCCGTTGACCTCGGCAAGGTGGACGTGACGCGCACACACTGGCCGTTCCTGCGCGACCGGCGGATTGATGCCTACGGAAATTTGACGAAGCGGTTCGTTGATTGAGCCGTGCCAAAAACCTCTTGCATGGATCACCGGCGCGAATGGGCTTATCGGGAATTATCCCGTTCCAGACCACGCCGTTGACTGGCTTGGCCGAATGGCTGGCCGCACATCCAAACAGCCCCTTTGAGCGCCCACCAAAATTACTTGCGGAGTTTTTTACAAAGAGGCGGTTCCCCCCGTTCGGGTGCACAATCGATTTGATTAAACGGGGGGTTCGTGTTACTGACATGAATTCTGAATGTGAAAGGGTTCAAATTTTTTTTGGTTGGTGCGTTTTTTGTCGCAGTGTTGATGATAAGCGCGAATGCACAGCCAGCTTCGCCGTCGGTCGCGAGCCAGTCGGCGCAAAATGCCGTTGCCGTGGCGTCGGCTGCACCCGCGCAAGCCGGGGCGGAAACGGGAAAACCGTTGGTGGCGGAGATTGCACAGACGCTGTTCAAAATCGGGCCGTTGCCGGTGACGAATTCGATGGTTTGCACGTGGATTGTTGCGGCGATAATTTTTGTCATCGTGCGATTCAGCACATGGAACATGAAAGAAATGCCATCGGGCGCGCAAAATGTGATGGAGACGGTTATTGAAGGCTGGCGGGATTTGGCCGAAAGTGTGCTGGAGCCAAGAGTCGCTCGCTGGGTTTTTCCTTATGCGGCGACGTTTTTTATTTTCATCCTCATCTCCAATTTGATGGATTTGCTGCCGGGCGTGGGCAGCATCGGCTACGGAGTGCCCAGCAGGAGCAGTTCACTGCCGTTTGCAATTGGACACGCGGGAACACCCTTCCTTCGTCCGCCTACCACCGACACCAACCTCACGGTCGCAATGGCGGCGATCTATTTTGTGATGAGTACTTTTTGGGCGTTGCGCTACAACGGGCCGATAGGGCTGGTGAAACACATTTTTGGCGTGAAGCTGAAAACGAGCAAATGGTTTTTCCCGCCGTTGCTGCTGCTGTTTATTTTTATCGGGCTGACGGAAATGATTTCGATTGTCATCGTCCGGCCGGTGGCGCTGGCCATGCGACTTTACGGGAACATTTTCGGCGGTGAAAATTTGCTGACAATGACGCTGACGCACAAGCCGCTGATTTTGGGCGTTCTCAGTTCGCTGCCTTTTTACTTTTTTGAATTGCTGGTCTGTTTTTTGCAGGCGTTTGTGTTCGCAATGCTGACCATTGCTTTCGTCGGAACGCTGTGCACGCCCTCGGCTGAGGAGGAAAACGGCCATTGAATTATGGATTTGCAACTCCGACATCCGGTGCCGGGGTTGCAACAACCGAAACCAACAACCAAAACAAAATATATGATGCTCGCAGAAATCTATGGCAACGTTCACATCGGGCTCGCCTTTGGCGGCGCCGCCATCGGGATTGGCCTCGCCGCGGCGGGCGGCGTAGTGGCCATCAGTCGCAACCCCGCCCAGTTCGGCAAAATTTTCATGGTCTTGCTGCTTGGCATGGCGCTGGCCGAAGGAATGGCAATTCTCGCTTACGTTCTCATTCCCAAGGCTGGTCTATGAGCGATACTCTTCAAACTCTCGGCATTCAATGGCCGAAGTTGATCGCGCAATTCATCAACTTCTCCATCGTGCTGTTTGTATTATGGCGGTTTGCCTACAAGCCTGTCTTCGCAATGCTTGAAACACGCCGGCAGAAAATCGCCGAAGGCCTTGCCAACGCGGAAAAAATCAAGGCCGAACTGGCCAGGACCGAGGCCAGTCGCCAGGAAATTCTGGCCAGGGCCGGTGATCAGGCGAACCAGATCATTGCGGAAGTCCGCGAAGCCGCCGCGCGAATGCGTGAGCAGGAAACACAAAAGGCCGTTGCCACCGCCGGACGAATCATCGCCAGGGCGCGAAAGGCCACCACCCAGGATCACGCGCGGATGCTCGAGGAGTTGAAACGCGAGGTTGGGCGGCTCGTCGTGCAAACCACCGCAACCGTTACCGGCAAAATTCTCACGCCGGACGATCAGCGACGGCTGGCGGAGGAAACGGAGAAACAATTGGCCGCGTAAAAGGTAGGGCGCGTTCTCCGCAACGCGCCGCGGCGGCGTGGGACACACCGCCCTACCGAATCGGGAAAATGAAAATTTCCAAACAAGCGCAGCGCAACGCCCGGCAACTGTTCCGCAGTTGCCGGGTCAGCGGTGTGCTGGACGAAAACCGCGTCCGGCAGGCGGTGTCGCTTTTGCTCGCGCAAAAGCCGCGCGGCTACGCCGAAATTTTGTCGCGTCTGCACCGGCTGGTGAAACTGGATTTGGAACAGCGCGCCGCGCGCGTCGAAAGCGCGACGCCGTTGCCCGCCGATTTGCAGGCGGATGTGGCAAGGCGGATCAGGAAAATCCACGGCGCCGGCGCGGACATTACGTTCAGTCAAAATCCGGCGTTAATTGGCGGGCTGCGCATTCAAGTTGGCAGTGACCTTTACGATGGCAGCGTGAAGGCGCGTTTGGAAAAATTGGGGCAAAGTTTTTAACGGAATTTTATGAGTAACTTGTTGCAAGAGATTGAAGCCCAGATCGCGGGTGTGAAAACCGCGACGGTGAAACAAAACGTGGGGGTCGTCCGTGAAATCGGCGACGGCGTGGCCAAAATCGAAGGCCTTACCGATGCGATGCTCAATGAGATGCTCGACTTCGGCAACGGCATTACCGGTATCGCCCTCAACCTTGAAGAAACCGAAGTCGGGGCGATCCTTCTTGGTGATTACACCAAGGTCAAGGAAGGGCAGGAAGTCCGCACGACCGGCAGGCTGCTGCAAGTTCCCGTCGGCAAAGGCCTGCTGGGCCGCGTTGTCGACGCGCTCGGCCAGCCGCTCGACGAAAAGGGGCCGATCAAGGAAACCGCGTTTTATCCGGTTGAAAAAATTGCGCCCGGCATCATCAAACGCGAACCCGTCAGCCAGCCGGTTCAAACCGGCATCATGGCAATTGACGCGATGATTCCGATTGGCCGCGGCCAGCGCGAATTGATCATCGGCGACCGTTCGACGGGCAAGACGGCCATCGGCATTGACACGATCATCAACAACGCGCGGCTCAATCTTGCCGCGCAGCAAGCCGGCGACAGGGATTATCGTCCGCTGTATTCCATTTACGTCGCCATCGGCCAGAAACAATCGAATGTGGCGCGCATACTCAACGTGCTCGAAGAAACCGGCGCGCTGCCTTACACGATTATCGTGGCCGCCTCGGCGTCCGATTCAGCCACAAATCAATATCTTGCGCCGTTCGCCGGCGCGGCGATGGGCGAGTGGTTCATGGATCATGGCATGGATGCTCTCATTATTTACGATGATTTGTCCAAACACGCCGTCGCGTATCGGCAGGTTTCACTCGTGCTCAAGCGTCCATCGGGTCGCGATGCGTATCCGGGCGACGTGTTTTATTTGCACAGCCGTTTGTTGGAACGCAGCGCGCGCGTTTCTGAAAATTATGGCAACGGCTCGCTCACGGCACTGCCCATCATCGAAACGCAGGCAGGCGACGTTTCAGCTTACATTCCGACGAACGTGATTTCGATCACCGACGGCCAGATTTATCTGGAAACGGATTTATTTTATCAAGGCGTGCGCCCGGCGATTTCCGTCGGTTTGTCCGTGTCGCGCGTCGGTTCGGCGGCGCAAATCAAGGCAATAAAACAAGTCGCCGGTCGCATCAAAGGCGATCTGGCTCAATTCCGCGAATTGGCGGCGTTTGCGCAATTCGGTTCCGACCTCGACGCGAGAACGCAAGCGCAACTCGGACGCGGCAAGCGCATCGTGGAAGTGTTCAAGCAGCAGCAATACAATCCGATTCCGGTTGAAGTGCAGGTGGCGGTGTTGTGGGCCGTGCAAAATGATTTCATGGACGACGTGCCCGTGGACAAAATCAAGGACTTTCAGGCCAGGCTCACGGATTTCCTGAACACGCGCAAAGCGGATTTGCTCGCGAAGATTCGCAACGAAAAGGCCGTCAGCGACGCTACTGTGAGCGGGTTGAAAATGGCGCTGACGGAGTTCAAGCAGATGTATCACTGAAAAATTTCATGGTCAGTTACAAAACAAAAATTGCTCTGGTGCAACGGATCGAGGATATAATTTATCTGATTCGCGGTCAGCGGGTCATGTTGGATTCTGACCTGGCGAAAATTTACGGCGTGAAGCTGAAACGACTGAATGAACAGGTCGGAAGAAACCCGCATCGCTTTCCCAAGGATTTTGCGTTTCAGCTTGTGTCTCAAGAGTTTGCAAACTTGAAGTCGCAAATTGCGACTTCAAGTTTGCACGGTGGCAAGCGCAAACTGCCTTGGGTTTTCACCGAACACGGCGCTCTTATGCTCGCCAGTGTTTTGAACAGCCCGGTGGCCGTTGAAGCCAGTGTCCGGGTGGTTCGCGCATTCATTCTCATGCGCGAACAGATAGCCGCTCATAAAGAGTTGACCGGAAAATTGGCCGATTTGGAACAACGAGTCGGTGTGCACGACGAGGCAATTGCAAATTTATTTGAGGCGATCCGGCAGTTGATTGAACCGCCGTTGCCGGAAAACCGGCGTGAGATCGGTTTTCACGTTCGTGAAACCGCGCCGCCTTATCGCGTCAGAACCTGTCGGAGGAAATAATTTACCATGCCCAGCACACGCGACATTCGCCGACGCATCAAGTCGGTCGGGAACACCGCCCAAATCACCAGGGCGATGCAGATGGTGGCGGCGTCCAGGATGCGCAAGGCGCAGCAGGCCGCGCTGGCCGGCCGGCCTTACGCGGCGTTGATAAACGACGTGCTGGTCAAAGCCGCGGCGCGCACGGAGGTTCTCGGACATCCGCTCATGGAAAAGCGTGCGGTCAAACGGCGCGCCGTCATTCTCGTGGGCACCGACCGCGGTTTGTGCGGCGCGCTCAACAGCAATTTGTTTCGTGAAGCGGTGAAATTCGACGGACAGACAACCACATTCATCACCGCCGGGAAAAAAGCGGCACAGTTCATCGCCCGCACGAAACGGTCGTTCGCCGCCGAGTTTACCTACAAGGATATGCCGCAATTCGGCGAAAGCCGGGCTATTTCCAAGTTCGCGCAGGATTTGTTTCTCAAAGGCGAAGTGGATGAGGTGGATATTTTGTTCACCAACTTCATTTCGACGTTGAACCAGCAGCCGAAAGTCGTTCCGTTTTTGCCAATTGGGAAAATCAAGGCCGTCAGGGCCGGCTACGGCCAAGCCCAAACAGAGGAATCACCGGCAAAAGGCACGACAACGGACGTTTTTGAATTTGAACCGGACGAAACCACCGTGCTGGGCGCGTTGCTGCCGCACGGCTTGAATTTCCATGTTCATCAAATTTTGCTGGAGGCCAGAGCCAGCGAACACAGCGCGCGCATGGTGGCGATGAAGAACGCCACCGACAACGCGCGGCAGCTCATCAAAGGTTTGACGCTCGAATACAACAAATTGCGCCAGTCAAACATTACGAACGAACTGTTGGAAATCGCCACCGCGCAAATGGCGGTGGGTTGAAATTATTTCGTATATGAACAAAGGCAAAATCGTTCAAATCATCGGGCCGGTCGTGGACGTGGAATTTCCCGGCCAGCTTCCAGCCATTTACAACGCGCTGACCATCGAGTTCAACGTGCCCGGCAGCGGCAAAACCAAACAAACATTGGAAGTCGAACAACACCTCGGCGACAACTGGGTGCGCTGCGTTTGCATGGGGCCGACCGAAGGCATGAAGCGCGGCTACGAAGTCGTGGACACCGGCCAGCCGATTTCCATGCCCGTTGGCGAAGGGGTCATGGGACGCGTTTTCAATGTCATCGGCCAAGAAGTGGATGAGCAGGGTTCGGTGAAAGCCGACAAATTTTATCCGATTCATCGCCCTGCGCCGGGGTTGACGGAGCAATCCACTTCAACGCAAGCGCTCATGACTGGCATCAAAGTCATTGACCTCATCTGCCCGTTCCTGAAAGGCGGCAAGGTCGGCGCGTTCGGTGGCGCCGGCGTTGGCAAGACCGTCATCATCATGGAATTGATTAACAACATCGCCAAACTGCACGGCGGCATTTCCATGTTCGCGGGAGTGGGCGAACGCACGCGCGAAGGCAACGACCTTTACAACGAAATGATCGAAGCCGGCGTCATCAAAGTCGAGAGGGACGAAAAAGGGCATCCCAGAAAAGGGCCAAACGGTCTGCCGATAATCGCGCCGGGCTCGAAGATCGGGCTGGTTTATGGCCAGATGAACGAGCCACCCGGCGCGCGTCTCCGCGTCGCGCTTTCGGCGCTCGCCGTGACCGAGTATTTCCGCGACGAAAAAAATCAGGACGTGCTCCTGTTCATTGACAACATCTTCCGTTTCTCGCAGGCCGGTTCGGAAGTGTCCGCGTTGTTGGGCCGCACACCGAGCGCGGTCGGTTATCAACCGACACTCGCCGCCGAAATGGGCGAGTTGCAGGAGCGCATCACATCGACCAAGAAAGGCTCCATCACATCGTTCCAGGCCGTGTATGTGCCCGCCGACGATTTGACCGATCCGGCACCCGCCACCACGTTCGCGCACTTGGACGCAACCATTGTGCTGGATCGCGCGATTTCCGAATTGGGCATTTATCCCGCCGTGGACCCGCTGTCCTCGACCAGCCGCGCGCTTATGCCGGAAATCGTCGGGCAGGTGCACTACGATGTCGCGCGCGGCGTGCAAAAAGTTTTGCAACGTTACAAGGATTTGCAGGACATCGTCGCGATTCTCGGCATGGATGAGCTTTCGTCCGATGACAAGCTCACCGTCTATCGCGCGCGCAAAATCCAGCGCTTCCTAAGCCAGCCATTCTCGGTCGCGGAAGTGTTCACCGGCCTGCCGGGCAAACAAGTGCCCGTCGCCGAAACGGTTCGCGGCTTCAGGGAAATTTTGGAAGGCAAACATGACGACGTGCCCGAGCAAAACTTTTACATGAAGGGCGGCATTGAGGAAATTAAAGAGGGTTGAATGAGTAACTTGTTTAACTAAACACTGATTTAACCGATCAAATGGCTGACACGATCAAACTCGAAATCGTCACGCCGGAGGCGAAAATTTTCTCCGACGACGTGAACATGGTCACACTCACCGGCACTGAAGGTGAGATGGGCATTTTGCCGCAACACATGCCATTGATGACGCAGCTCGTCGCGGGCGAAATCGTTGCGCAGAAAGGCAGGGAAATCATTTTTCTGGCCGTCGGTGACGGCTTTGTGCAGGTCACAGGCGACCGCGTCGCCATTCTTACCGACATGGCGATTCGCGCCGATGACATTGACGAAGCCAGGGCCGAGGAAGCCCGCCGGCGCGCCGAAGCGCGCCTTGCTCAAAAAATCACTGATGAAGAAGCCGCCCGCGTTAACGCAGCGCTCGCCCACGTGGCCATCCAGCTCAGGGTCAAACGCCGCCATCGGCGATAAGAGTTCACTAAAATTCAGTCTCCCGAAGCCAATGGGACGAAACAACGAGCCAAGAAACTAATTCCGTTATATTTTCCATAATTGGATTTACACATAAATTTCAAAACTTATGGTCAAAAAATTTATTCATGCTGGCAAAGAATACCAAATTCGTTGTGAGTTATCCGCGAATGGTGAATACATAAAGGCTACTGTTTTTTGTGGAAACGATAATATTTATGAGACAAGTTGCTCTGTTACTTTTAATACTAAAAAGGAGTTACGCACTTATCATGGAAGGACACCATTAGATTTGACGTTACTATCTTTAGAAGATGCAATAAAAAGCGGAAAAATCCGCTAAAAAATCAAAGGAATAATATGAAAAAGCAGTTATTGTGGTTGGAAAAGCTAACGCCGGGAAAAGCACGACAATCAGAGAATTCCTAAAATTAGCGGATGAAACGCACGGTCTGCATGTGTTCATAATAAATGGGAAGCGCGGATTCACTTGGCTTACAAGTTTTGAAGAATATGGCCGAGACGTGGAGACAACCATTGACGATTGTAAAGATTATGATTTCCTCGTTTTTGCATGTCAGGGATTATTGCTAGAAGAAGTGCATAGCGCGTTAAGAAAGGCGTCGTTTGCTTTCAAAGACGTGCATGTTCACCACTATACCGAAGCACCCCAATGTGCGGATGAAATCCTTAAATTTTTCAAATCAAATGTGACAAAGTAGAATTAGAACCCTGGGATCACCGCAATAGCGCTGAAGCGCACCACAGGATCGGCGCCTGCCCGTGGAAATCGCCATCACCACGTTTTGCGTTCAGGTAACCTTGGGCGGTTGACTGCTGTCCCATGCCCGGGCAGACATCACGAATACTGCCATCTTCCTTCAGGTAACTGACGAGGGCGAGCCAGCCTTTATGTGCCGCCGGTCCGTAAACGTCCTTGTCGAGCCAGCCATTCTTGACGCCGGTAATCATCGCAAAAGTGAACATTCCAGTGCAGGAAGTCTCGGGCCACGCTTCCGGGTGATCCACGAGTTGGTGCCACATGCCATTGCTGTCTTGATACTTCAGCAACGCGGCCATCATTTGGCGGTAACCATTCATGATGCGCGCGCGTTGGGGATGATCGGGCGGCAGGACCAGCAGCAATTCGGCCATGCCCGCCGCCATCCAGCCATTGCCGCGTCCCCAGAAAAATTTCCCTTGATCGCCGTGAAAGAAAAGCCCGCTGGTCTGCTGCAATTTGCCGAGGTAAGCCACCATTTCGTTTGCGGCGCGGTCGAGATAGACCTTGTTGCCGGTTGCTCGAAACGCCTGCGCTTGCAACGACGAAATCATATACATGTCATCAATCCAAAACCGCGTCTGGCGGCTGAGGCCGTCGTCTCGCGGATTTTCCCATTGTTTGTCGGCTTTCGACTTGCCCAGGGCCAATGCATTTGTGTCGCCGGTCTGGAGATAAATTTGCAATGGCAGGACGCCGAAGACCGAGTAATCCACATGCTCCCGGTTCGGAATGAGTTTCCCGTTCTCCGGTGCCATCAACTCATGGTAACGCTTGACCAGTGCCGCCTGGAGTTGTGCGTTGCCAGTCAACTGTGCGAACGTGAGCGCGCCGTACCAGGTGCAAACCTGGGAGTAATGAATCACGCCGTCCGGCGCCATCAGCATGTTTGGGCGCGGGAGAAAGTTCCCGGCCACGCGCCTGCCGATTTCCTGCGGCGAGGCGTTGCCAGGCCACGGGCCGAGGTCCACCCCGGCTGTTTTGTGCGGTTCAATGTTGGCGCAATCCGCAACGACAGCACCAACACAGGCCAGTAATACAGAAAGAAGCGGTTTATTCATCTGTTCCCTGGAAAATAACAGACTTTGGTTTAATGGCCATGACGGACAACTTTTTTCCAAGGTAGCGCAGGCGTCCCGCCTGCACTTTTTCTTCCTCAATCTGGTCATGGTGCATTGCGCGGTTGATAATCTGTGCAATGCGCCATGACCTGAAACTGGAGTAAACAGTTGTCCATCAAATCCTTTCAAAGTGAGGATGTTATGTAATAGCTATTTTTTTCTTAACTTTTTAGAATAAATACCTAGAATGCCGCGAGTAAATACAGATCGGAACAAAATTGTGTGTGGCTTGACACCTGAAAAGAAATGCGGCGGATACCGCGCCAACCATCGCTGCGAACCGCGAAAACGCGGGGAAAAAAACATCACCCCGCACAGGAAGCCACGCTAAAACCCGCTGTTTTGCCCGTGTGTGCGCTAGTTGCCGCTCCATTCCGGCAGCAAAGTTTCGTCACTCAGCAGAATTAAATGATGCGACCAAAGCGGTGTTGAATTCTTCGCTACTATACGGCGTTGGAATGAAGTGTTTCAGATGATAATGGGCAAGCACCAAAAGCAAATCGGCGGGCCGATTTTGTATTCGGTCCGCCGATGCTGTTTTTCGAGTAATCGTTCTAAAAAATATTCAATGGCCGCCGTTAATCGCGCCTAGCTTGGCGCCGCGATCTCAGAAACAACAGCAATCCGCTGCCCAAGCTCCCGAGCAGCATGGCGCTCGGCTCTGGAACTTCTTGATGGAACGATTGTCCAACCTGAGAAATAGTAATAAAACCCCCGTCTAAAGAAGACACACCAAAGCCAAGGTCTTTGGTTACATAGAGAACAGTTTCAGGAGGAACGATATTGAGATTATCGTTTGCATATGAGGGTGGATTGCTAGGAATAATACCCGTAAGGTGGCTGCTACCGACAATTATCCCGCCAAAAGCTCCAAGGGCTGCGGTTTCGTCTACTGAGAGCCATCCATTTTCGGCATTACCGGTATAAGCTTGATCGATCATATCAATCGGCCCACCTGTAGATGTCACGATGTAGTGGAGTAGAAGGTCCGCAGTAGCAACACCACCAGATACCAAGGACATGTTCCCTGACCAAGTAAGATAGTCAATCCCGCCACTTTCAGTCGCAGTGACAGTAATTGTGTTGGGATCAAAGGAAACCAAATCACTGGGTAGATAATAAAAACCGCTGAAGGTTTTATCGTCAACGGTCAGAGTCGCGCCGGGAGTACCCGCAAGGTAAGCCAACGTCTCAGTATCAGACTGGCCAAGCACCGATGTGGCCGACGCTGCGAGAATCCCAACACACGCCACAATGCCAAAGGTTTTTTTAATAGTCTTCATCGTTATTGCCTTTTCTGTGTTGATTGTGGTGCAAGCCAGCCTTCCCTCGGTGTCATTTTCAAGTCAGTAATGCAGCTTAATTTTTTGTCCGGAAAGCTTTTTTACCACATCTGAGCGGTCAAGGCAAGCAAAATCTTCAAGTATTTTTAGCCGTGTCAATTGCTGTCCCGCCAGTGGAAATAAGGGGTCTCCATCATTCAGAGAAATCGCGTAAGAGCTTGTGGCTGTTCAGGAAATGCGAAGAATCCATTTTCGTTTCCAGGTGGTTGCTTCCCCGGCAAAATACAGATTTCCGCCCTGCGGGCGTCAGCCCGGCACTGGGTGGGCAACCTCAGCCGCTGAATCCCTTCCAGAATCGCCCGGAACAGTTCCTGCGGGACCGCCACCTCCGCCATCTGGAAGACCACCTGCCGGGCATGGCGCACGACCTTCGCCCCGATCTTGATCACTTTCTCCCGAAACGTCGTCAACGTCCAGTGACGCACCGCTCGGGGCAACACAGCTTGCCGCAGGAAGTTGCCCAGGTTGTACGCCAACACGAACAATTGCAGCCGCACCTGGTTGTCTACAAAGTTGTGACAGGACAGTCGGGTTCATTTGACGGCGTTCTTGCCTTCCTTGATCCACTGCTCCGCCGTGCCCCGCTGGTTGTAGAACCGCACCACCCGTTTGGCTGGCCGGCCCAGATTGGTCACGATGAACCCGACGCGAGGGAACAGTTCGCCGTTGTGCCACTCCCACCTTGGCCACCACGCGGCGGGCGCGACGCCCAATGTTACTCCCGATCAAGTTGAACAATATTACTAAGCTCACATTGCCGAATTTGGCGAGTTGCCCGCTGATCCGCAGGCACGTCAGCAAGCTTGGCAGGCGATTGATTTCCAGATTCGCGGGCAATTGGCGGCGGGAGCGCGAGCCGAATACCAACAACAACTGGATGCATGCATGGTCCAACTCAAGGCTAGGGCGAATATTGTCGTAACACCTTTGATGGAATCCCCAATCGGCGCCCAGACAGGGTCATAGCAAACTGTAGCTGCCGCCGTTCCGGTGGACTTGGCATTGGGAGAGCAGGGCGCTGAAAAACAATCAGCTTTCAATCACGCGGGATTTTCCCGGACGCAATGAGTTTCTTGGCCACACCCACGGTCACATCGTCGACCGCGGCGTTGGTTTCGCGCATCACTTTGAGCGCGTAAAAACCGTCGGCGGTTGTTTTTCTCCATCTCAAAAGGTGACGATGGAACGCACTGGATAGCCCTTCAATTTTTCGCGACCGTTCAAAAACTTCAATTCAACGAGAAAGGTCACTTCCAAAATCTGCGCGCCGAGTTTTTTGATCAACGCGGCGGCGGCGGCGGCGGTGCCGCCGGTCGCGAGCAAATCGTCAATGAGCAGCACGCGCGCGCCCGGCTTGAGCGCATCCACGTGCATGGCGACCGTTGCCGAGCCGTATTCGAGCGCATAATCCTGTTCGTGTGTTTTGTAGGGCAGCTTCCCTTTCTTGCGAACGGGCACGAAGCCGGTGCGCAGTTTCATTGCGGCGGCGGCGGCAAAAATGAATCCACGCGCGTCAATGCCTACGACGGCATCCACCGAACCGGGCTTGAAATTATCCGTCAGCAAATCAATCGTGCCCATGAACAATCGCGGGTCGGCCAGCACGGGCGTGATGTCCTTGAATTGAATGCCCGGCTTCGGAAAATCGGGGACGTTGCGAATGGCTTGTTCGATTTCCTTTGGGGTTACAATGGTTTTGGGCATGGAGTCAGTTGTTTTTGGTTTGGGAATTTTCGAGTTTTTCAATCATGTGGCGAAGTTTTTTAAGCGCAAGATTTTGAATCTGACGGATGCGCTCGCGGGTTACACCAAATTTCTCACCGACTTCTTCCAGGGTTTTTTCGGAACCTCCATCAAGACCGAAACGATAGCGCAAAATGGTCGCCTCGCGCGTGTCAAGGTGCTTGACCATGTCCCGCAACATGCCGGTGACAGTCTTGTCTTCAAGGTCTTTGTAAGGTGTCGCAGCATTTTCGTCCTCGACGATTTCCGAAAAACTGTTCGATTCCTCGCTGCTGATGGGCGCATCGAGCGACGCGGGGCGGATGGCTGCCAACCGCATCTGACGCACGCGGGCGGTGGTTGTGTCGAGTTCACCGGCCAATTCCTCATCGGTCGGTTCGCGGCCAAGCTCTTCCTGCAATTTCATCGTCACGCGGCGCATCTTGGAAATTTTGTCCACCAGATGCACCGGCAGGCGAATCGTCTTGGATTGATTGGCGAGCGCGCGTTTGATGGATTGCTTGATCCACCACGAACCGTAAGTCGAGAGCTTGCCGCCCTTTTTCGGGTCAAACCGCCCGACCGCTTTCATCAAGCCGATGTTGCCCTCGCTGATCAAATCCAGCAGCGGCAGCCCGATGCCTTCGTAATCGCGCGCGATTTTGACGACGAGACGCAGGTTCGCCTTGATCATTTGTTCGCGCGCCTTTTTGTCGCCTTTTTTGATGCGCGCCGCCAGTTTGATTTCCTCCTGCGGCGTAAGTAGTTTCACCTGGCCAATCTCGCGCAAATAAAGTTTGATGGCGGTGTCACCGTCATAATGCGGACGGTTCTCCCCAGCGGGTGGTGTTTTGATTTTGGCGACTTCGGGAGACGCAGCGGCTCGTGGAACAACGGCCTTGGTTTTCGTCGGCACAGATTTTTTCTTGCGCCGGCGGAAACCGACCGTTTTGCATTTTTTCGATTTCGTCGCCATGAACGGGAAAACGTTACGACCTAAACGCAAGCCTGCAAGAAAATTTACTTTGAGGTAGGGCGCATTCTCCGAATGCGCCGCGGCTGGCTCGGAGAGCCGGCCCTACCCAAATTATCTCCGGCCGCCGCGCGCCAAGGTGAGGTAGTAAAGCAAAGTCATCACCGAAGTGACCAGGGCAGCGACATAAGTGAGCGCCGCGGCATTGAGAACTTTGCTGACACCTGCGCGTTCATCTTCATGCACAAGGCCGAGCCGGAACAATTGCTCCTTCGCACGGCGGCTGGCGTCGTATTCCACCGGCAACGTGACGAGTTGGAACAGCGTTATTACCGCGAAAATCACAATGATGATGGGAAGAGCAATTTTCATCAGGCCCAAAAAGAAGCCGATAAAGAGAATGCCCAAGTAGGCAGTGCTCGCAAATTGTGTGATCGGCACCAGAGCCATCCGCACGTTGAACAGTCCGTAAGCGGCCTGATGCTGGAGGGCATGACCGGATTCATGCGCGGCGACACCGACTGCCGCGACTGTCCGGCCATAAAAATTGTCCGAGGACAGGAACAGCGCGCGCTTCATCGGGTCATAATGATCGCTCAAGCGACCGGGAATTTCCGCCACCGGCACGTTGGCAAGACCGGCGCGGTCGAGAATTTCGCGTGCAGCCTCCGCGCCCGTCATGCCGGACTCGACTTCCACCCGGCTGTATTTGCCGTAAGCATGGGACAGCTTGATTTGCGCCCAGATGCCGATAAGCAATCCCGGTATGAGGAACAACCAATATAATGGATCGAAATAAAACATAAACTCGTTCAATTGACAGTGCGTTGACTGTTTTATTCAACCAAGCTGAAAGTATGCCAACGCGATTTCCCTTTAGTTTGCGAGCTTGTGTGTTTATTGGAAAGAATTTTCTGAGCCAACCTGTCTCAATTGAGACAGACGGTTTGGCACAAATCAGATTTCCAGCACCTTCCCAAACCGCGTCAGGTTGCGCGCATCATCTTTCGTTGTAGTCGGCGCATTTTCGCGAAACGCGCATTCATTTCGACAATCGCTTCCACAGCTTGAAGCTTTTGACGCAGAGTGAGTTTACACCAACGGCGCAATTGTTCGCGTCGGGCACCTTCCCAAGTGCAAGAATCCCACAAATTATCTTTCCGTTTGCTCGTCATTTTTAAATTTCCAATACTTTCTCAAACCGTGTCAGGTTGCGCGCGCCGTTGTTCGTGACTAGCGCAACGTCTTCGAGCCGCACGCCGCCGATTTCAGGATAATAAAGCCCCGGCTCAACGGTCACAACGTGGCCGGGCTTGAGCGTGCCGGTGGAATTCGTGCTCATGCGTGGCGGTTCGTGAATTTCCAAACCGAGTCCGTGTCCCGTGCCGTGAAAGAATCCCTCCATGTGCCCGTTGCGGCGACCGGTTTTGTAACCTTGTTGCTCGAAAAATTCCTGCACGGCGCAATGCGCATCGGCGGTCGGCGCATTGGCGCGGATTTTTTTGAAGGCGATTTTTTGCCCGCGCAACACGGTGTCGTAAAGCCGCCGCACGGCTTCACTGGCACGTCCGCGAACGACGGTGCGGGTGATGTCGCCGAAGTAACCGGTCTTTTGTGAGCGCGGAAAAATGTCAATGATGATTGGCTCGTGCGCGCGGAGCGGGCCGTAACCGCGTTCGTGCGGGTCGCACGCCTGTTGTCCGCCGGCGACGATGGTGTTGGCGGCCAGCCCGCACACCTGAAAAATCGCGCAATCAATGACCGCGCGCAGTTTTTCCGAGGTCAGCGGAACGTTGTGATAAATAAGTTTGCGGCCACGTCCGATTTTTGCCGCGCGGAGGACCTGCATTCCCTCGGCCATGCCCACCTCGGCCATTACCAGCGCGGCGGAGATTTTTCTGACTTCATCGGCGGATTTGACTTCGCGTTCGGGGAAAAAGGTTCCGATGCGGGCTTTGACGCGAACGCCGAGTTTTTTCAAGTCAGTTGCCAGACCGAGCGGAAAATTTTCCGGCACGGTGACGCCGCGGATTTTACGTTCGCGCAGGATTTGTTGAATAACATGGGTGAAGCGTGGCGATTGAACGCCTTTGCGCCGCAGTTTTCCCTGATATTGGCTCAACGACACGATGTGGCAATGCGGCGCTTGTGTGCGGGCACGGTCAATCTCCAAATCGTTCATCACGATGAGCGGGCGTCCACGGGTTTTGAGATAGATGAACGGGTCGGGCACGAACATGCCCACGGCGTAAAGCATATTCGCGTCGCGCTCGCTGTCCGCGACAATGAGCAGGGTTTCCTTCAATCAGTTTACAAATGTGGGCGAAAGAAAATAGAGTTTGCCCGCCTGAAGTTTTGGCAATTCCGTCCCGAGATCCAGTTTAATGGTGCGGGACGATTCGCTCCGGCCAAGCAAGCGCAGGAAATTCGAGATGTCGTAACGCTCGCGGTATTCAACCAGATTGGCGTTGTGAAGCCCGGCGATTTCCCTTGCGCGTTTCACTGCGTCCCGAAAATCACCCAGTTGGTCCACGAAACCCAGCTTGCAGGCCTGTGAGCCGGAAAACACACGGCCATCGGCGTAATTGGCCCAGTCGGCAACCAGCGCACGGCCTTCCTTTTTGTTCTTCTCGTGCGCGGCCCTGCGGCCTTCAGCCACGATGCCCTTGAATTGCTGATACGTCTCGTCAATGAGCGATTGCACCATTGCGTGTTCTTCCACTGGAATTTCATTTGTGCTGCGTTCGCCACTCAACATGTCCTTGAACTTGCCGCTCTTGTAAGTCACCGGCGCGAGCCCCACCTTGTCCATCAGGCCGCGGTAATTCCATGTGTCCAGAATCACGCCGATACTGCCTGTGATGGTCAAAGGGTTGGCTACAATCCAGCGGCATTGCGTGGCTATGTAATAACCGCCCGATGCCGCCAGGCTGCCCATGGAGCAAATCACCGGTTTGCCCGAATCTTCCTGGAAACGGGCAATGGCCTTGCCGATTTCATCCGTGGCCAACACTTCGCCGCCCGGCGAATCCACTTTCAAAACCACGGCTTTCACCCGGTGATCTTTTTTGGCACGGTCGAGTTGCGCCCGAATCACGTCCACCATGCTGTTATCCATCCGGTCGGTGCTTTGGTCGGTGATGGTGCCTTCCACTGGAATGACGGCGATCTTGTTTGCGGCATCGTGGTCTTCGAGAATGCACTCTTCCAGTCGCGGGCCGATTTCGCGTGTGATGCCACCTTTGAGGCCGTCATTGAAACTAAACGCGTTTGAAACAAACTGGGTGAAAATTGCGAACACGCTGAAAACCAGCAACACAAACAAAATGATTGTGGTAATCATCCAGCCCCGGCTTTTGCGCGGTTTGGGCGGTAGGGGTGGCGCGATGATCGGCGGCGGTGTCAACAACGGTGGCGCCGTGCCCGAAGAAAATGGCGTTGTTTCCATAACGCGCGCAACCTAGCGCAAAGCGGGCAACGGAGCAAGGTGGACTTTACCAGTACTGATGCACGAGCGGGCGAATCTGCGCGTCGTAAATCGCGCGGATTTTCTTCATCGTGTCGGCGGACAACGGCGGTAAATCCGACGCCGCGATGTTCTCCGCCACTTGTGCCGGGCGTTTGGCGCCGGGGATTGCGCACGTCACGGCGGGAGACATCAAGATCCAACGCAAGGCCAGTTGCGCCATCGTCGCACCGGCGGGCGCCAGCGGACGCAATTGCTCCACCGCGCGCAATCCGGTTTCGTAATCCACGCCGGAAAATGTTTCGCCGCGGTCGAACGCTTCGCCATGACGATTGAAGGCGCGGTGGTCATCCGGTGCGAACTTGCTGCTATGCGTCAGTTTGCCTGAAAGCATTCCGGACGCCAGCGGCACGCGCGCGAGGATGCCCACGCGGCGGCGCTGCGCCTCCGGGAAAAGCAATTCCGCCGGACGCTGGCGGAAAATATTGAAGATAATCTGCACCGTTTGCACACCGGGATATTCGATGGCTTTTAGCGCCTCCTCGACTTTTTCCACACTCACGCCGTAATGCCGCAGTTTGCCGGCCTTTACGAGGTCGTCGAGGATGCCAAAAACTTCCGGCATGTAGAAAACCGGCGTGGGCGGACAGTGCAGTTGCAGCAGATCGAGCGCGCTCATTTCCAGGTTCTTCAAGCTGCGTTCGACAAAGGCCGTGAGATTCTGCCGGTTGTAGCCGTCCGCCGTGTGCGGATCGAGCCGGCGACCCGCCTTGGTTGCCACGTGGAATTTTTCGCGCCGCTCCCGGCGCAATTTCGCCAGCAGCCGTTCGCTGCGGCCATCGCCATAAACGTCCGCCGTGTCGAAGAAATTCACGCCGCCGTCGAGCGCGGCGTGCAACGCGGCAAGCGACTCCTTGTCGTCCACACTGCCCCACGCGCCGCCGATGGCCCATGCGCCAAAGCTGATTTCAGAAACTTTCCAGCCGGTTCGTCCAAGTTCGCGATATTTCATGTGAATGTTTTTAAGAATTCAGCCGGTTTTCCCCAAACAAATAGGGCGGATGCAAGCATGTTATCCAGCCCGGCGCAAAATTTTGCGTCCCAAAAGGCGCGGGGCGGCGCCCATTAAGAACGCCGCCCCGGCCAAATCTGCGGGTTACGATTAATAACGATCCCGGCGTCCGCCGCCACCGCCGCCGCCGCCGTATTCACGACGAGGACCGCGGTCGCCACGAGGACGTTCTTCCTTCGGGCGTGCGACGTTGACCGTCAAAGCACGGTCACCGAGCGTCGCGCCGTTCATGGCTGCAATCGCCTTTTGCGCTTCCTCGGGTGTGGACATGGTGACGAATGCGAAGCCGCGCGAACGGCCGCTCATCCGATCCATCATAAGGTTAACTTCTGCGACCGTGCCGTGGGCGGCAAACGCCTCCTGCAGGTCATTTTCAGTGGTGTTGAAGGAAAGATTTCCGACAAACAGTTTTGTACTCATTCGATGATTTGCTGTTCAAGACTAACCGTTTTTCCAGACTGTTCCCGACCATCGGGTCTCAAATCATCACTGAACCACGTTCACTTGAAGATTTTCCATGCCTTGAAAGGACTGGTTATCCAGACAGACGCCGCGACGATAACCGTTCCCAAAACTTTTGCAAGCTAATTTTTGGGACGCGCTCAATGCGTCAAAATGTGCCAAAATAAGCCTCACGCAAAGGCACAGAGAGTTTTTTGCCCGCCCTCATCCTGACCTTCTCCCCCGGGGAGAAGGAACAACGTTCGTGCGTTACCTGAAGTTCTCGCGTCTTTATCGCAATTGCCGTCTCTTGGACTTCGTTTCAAAATGTCCCTGATTTGCCAAGTGATAGATGACGATTCTCCCTCTCCTGGGGGAGAGGGCCGGGGTGAGGGCGAGCGTTCAACTGATTTCTCTTCTGCGTTAGTCGCTTGACGTTAGTGAGAAGGGATTTATTAAGTAAGCCATGCAACTGGATAAGCTCACCCTTAAATCGCAGGAGGCGTTGCAGGAAGCGCAACGCATCGCTCACGACTATTCGCATCAGGAAGTGGATTGCGAGCATCTGCTGCTGGCGTTGCTCGGCCAGAGCGAAAGTCTCGTGCCGGAATTGCTCCAAAAAATCGGCGTCGCGTCTGCCAAGCTTCAGTCTGACGCGGAGCATGAACTCGCCCGCCGTCACAAAGTCCAGGGCACCAGTAGCAGCGACGTTTATTTGAGCCCGAATTTGAAGAAGGCGCTCGATGCCGCGCAATCCGAGGCGGGCAAACTCAAGGACGATTACATCAGCACCGAACATTTGTTGCTCGGTTTGCTCGCCGAAGGCGGTGCGCCACTGAAACAAATTTTCAAAACGCACGGACTCAAGCGCGACACGGTATTGAAAGCGCTTGCCGGGTTGCGCGGCAACCAGCGCGTGACGGACGAAAATCCCGAAGCCAAATTCCAGGCGCTCGATAAATACGGTCGCGACCTCACCGCGCTGGCGCGGCAGGGAAAGATTGATCCCGTCATCGGGCGTGATGAGGAAATCCGCCGCGTGATGCAGGTGCTGACCCGTCGCACGAAAAACAATCCGGTGCTCATCGGTGAGCCGGGCGTGGGCAAGACCGCCATTGCCGAAGGCCTGGCGCGGCGCATCGTCAGCGGCGACGTTCCCGAATCGCTCAAAAACAAGCGGCTCGTGGCGATGGATTTGAGCGCGATGATTGCCGGCGCGAAATATCGCGGCGAATTCGAGGACCGGCTCAAGGCATTCCTCAAGGAAATCGCCGCGAGCGAAGGCAAAATTATTTTGTTCATTGACGAACTGCACACAATTATCGGCGCAGGCGCGGCGGAAGGCGCGACCGACGCGGCGAACATCATGAAACCGCAGCTCGCGCGCGGCGAGCTGCGTTGCATTGGCGCGACCACGCTTGACGAATACCGCAAGCACATCGAGAAAGACCCCGCGCTCGAACGCCGCTTCCAGCCGGTAATGGTGGAGGAGCCGACGGTCGAGGCGACCATTGCGATTTTGCGCGGGCTGAAGGAACGGTACGAAGTCCATCACGGCGTGCGCATCCAGGATTCCGCGCTGGTGGCGGCGGCGACGCTTTCCAATCGCTACATCACCGACCGGTTTCTGCCGGACAAGGCGATTGACCTCGTGGACGAAGCGGCGTCGCGCATCAAGATGGAGCTGGATTCCAAGCCGACGGAATTGGACCAGCTCGACCGGCAGATTTTGCAGTTGGAAATTGAACGCACATCGCTCGCAAAGGAAAAAGACGCCGCGAGCAGGGAACGATTGAAGAAACTTGACGCCGAGGTTGCGGATCTGAAGGACAAATCCAAGGCGCTCACCGCGCAATGGCAGAACGAGAAGGCCGGTGTCAACGCCGTCAGCGTCGTTCAATCGCAATTGGAACAGGCGAAGTTGGAACTCGAACAAGCCCGGCGTCGCGGCGATTTGAACAAGGCCGCCGAAATCCAATACGGCAAAATTCCTGAACTGGAAAAGAAACTGACCAGCATCGAAAAACAATCAGGAAAAGCCACACGCGCCTCGTTGCTCCGTCAGGAAGTCACGGATGAAGACATCGCCAAGGTCGTGGCGTCGTGGACGCATATTCCGGTTTCGCGGATGCTCGAAGGCGAGCGTCAAAAACTGGTGAAAATGGAAGAGCGGCTTGCACAACGCGTGGTCGGCCAGAAAGAGGCCATCAAGGCCGTGTCCGATGCCGTGCGCCGCGCGCGCAGCGGGTTGCAGGATCCGAATCGTCCCATCGGTTCGTTCATTTTTCTCGGCCCGACCGGTGTCGGCAAAACCGAGACCGCCCGCGCGCTGGCGGAATTTCTATTCGACGACGAGAACGCCATGATTCGCATTGATATGAGCGAATACATGGAGAAACACACCGTCTCGCGGCTCATCGGCGCGCCGCCGGGCTATGTCGGTTACGAGGAAGGTGGACAATTAAGCGAGGCCGTGCGGCGTCGGCCTTACTCGGTGATTCTGTTCGACGAGATTGAGAAGGCGCATCACGACGTGTTCAATGTGCTGTTGCAAGTGCTGGATGATGGCCGGCTCACGGACGGGCAGGGGCGCACGGTGGATTTCAAGAATACCATTGTCATCATGACGAGCAATATCGGAACACCGATCATCCAGGAATATTTCATGGAAGGAAAAAATTCCGCGGGCGCACGCAGCGACATGGAAGACAAGATCATGTCCGAATTAAAAAAATATTTCCGGCCGGAATTTCTGAATCGCGTGGACGACGTGATTATTTTCCAAAGCCTCGATGAGGAGGAACTGGCAAAAATAGTGGACATCCAGCTCGAACGGCTCGGCAAACGGCTGGCGCAACAAAATCTCACGCTCGATGTGGATGCCGCCGCGAAGAAGCTGCTGGCGCAGGAAGGTTACGACCCGCAATTCGGCGCGCGCCCGCTCAAACGCGCCATTCAGGAACACCTGCTCGACCCGCTCGCCATGAAGTTGTTGGAAGGTGACTTTAAACCCGGCGACAAAATCAAAGTTTCAGCTAATGATGGAGAACTTATTTTTTCGAAGAAGTAATCCGCAGATTGCGCGGATTCACGCTGATTTCTTTTTGGGAGGGACGGCATGATGCCGTCCAAAACCAACAAAAACGTTTTTACACGAATTTCACTAATTTGCGCTAATTGGCGCAATTCGCGTCAACCCCCTTTAACCGCGAAATACACGCCTGTCCGCCGTAGCTGGCGAAGGCGGAAACCACGCGAACACTTTCTAACGCAAAGCCGCAAAAATTTTGAATCCAAAAGGGCTGCTCATGGCATCTCACCTATGAACAGTTCAAAATGAAATCAATGAATATGAAAACTACATTAACCAAATTCCTGGCCATAACCGTCGCTTTCATCGTCTATGCCACGATTCTGTTTTTAATCATGGTGACATTGCCGCTGCATGCGCAAACTGTCGCGTCCGCCGGAAACGGAGCAGCCAGGCTTGTGGCTGTAACCGACAGCGCTCCGGCAACCAATGCGGTCGCCGTGACTGCAACCAAAACGCAAAAATCATCCCCTAAATACCCGCCCGTGCAGATTGACGAGACTGGCATTCATGTCGGCGGCCAGAACCCCGTGAACATCCACCCTGGAAAGAAGGGATTCGATGTAGTGCCTATTGTGGCAATCCTCGGCGTTTTTGGCATGCCCGTGGCGATTGTCGGTCTTGTATTCTATTTTATTTATCGCCGCAACAAGATGATGCATGAAACATTGCGCGCCATGATTGAAAAAGGGATGCCCGTAACACCGGAATTGCTGGCTGACTTGAAAGCCACCGGCTACAAAACTAAAAGCCAATCTCGCAATCACCGTCTTTTGCCCGGTCTGGTTTTGACGGGACTTGGCACTGCGTTATTGATATCTCACCCCGGCTATCACCATAGCGGCGGTTGGATTCTCCTGTTCATTGGCGTGGCATTTCTGATTGTTTGGGCTGTGGAAAGAACAGATAAAAACGACGATCAACCGCCCAAACAGTAACGCGTGTCCTTCACCGACGCCGATCTTATCGCCCGCGTCCTGTTGCGCGAAGACCAGAATGCCTTCGGCGAACTGGTGCGGCGCCATCAATCGCCCGTGCGCGCCTTCCTGGCGCGCATGACGCGTGGCGACTCGCATCTGGCCGATGATCTGGCGCAGGAGACTTTTTTGAAAGCCTGGCAAAAGTTGCAAACGTTTCGCGGAGGCTCGCGTTTTTCAACGTGGCTGTTCGGCATCGCGTTCAATGAATTTCGCATGGCCAGCCGCCGCCGGAAGGAACTGGCTTTGGAGGAGGTGGACGAATCGCCGTTGGAACCGGAGGAACCGGCTGCCGCCCGCAACAGTCATCTGCGCCTCGATTTGACCGAGGCGTTGAAGCTGTTACATTCAAATGAGCGGGCGGCAGTGGTGCTTTGCTGTCAGAACGGTTTGTCGCACGAAGAAGCGGCGCAGGTTTTGGATTGCCCGTTGGGTACGGTCAAAACCAACATCCTGCGCGGGAAAGAAAAATTGAGACGGTGTTTGACGCCCGCTTACGAAAATTATGAATCCGCCTGAAACCAACGATCCGCTCGACGCATTGCTGCGCGAGCAGGACAAATATATCGAAGATAACGGTTTTACTGCGCGTGTCATTGCGACCTTGCCACGCCGCCGTCGCCGTGCCTGGCTGCGTCCGGCAATTTTGCTGGGCGCAACGGCTATTGGTTCGGTGCTGGCAGTTTGGTGGTTGCCGTGGGGGAATTTGCCGGTGCTTGATTCATCAGCATTATTTTCGCTCAACTCACAAGTGTTGATGCCGTGGGTGCTGGTGCTCTCGGTCGTCGCTTCGCTTGCCTGGGGCACGGTTTCCGCGCTTCAATGGGAAGATTGAAGCCGCAGAGAATTTACCACGGATGAACACTGATAACCGCCGCATCAGCCGCACTTCGTTCTTTCTTGCAAGCTCGTGTTCCCACACGCGCAATACACGCCAACCTGCGCGCCGCAATGTGCGCGTCACGAATGCATCACGAGCTTTGTTCGCTGACAACTTCCGCCGCCAGAACGCGCGATTGTTCTTGGGTTTGGTTTCATGTTTGGGGCAACCATGCCAAAAACAGCCGTCCACGAACACCGCGAGCCGGAATTTTGGAAAGACGAAATCCGGCTTGCCGAAGACAGGCTGATTGCGTTGCCAGCCGGTGATGTGATGCCGCCGCAACAATTTCACCAAGGCAACCTCCGTATCCTTGTTCCCGCGTCCGCGAATTCGCGACATCACTTCCGACCGCTTCGCCTTGGTGAAAACATCCTTGCTTGGATGAACACATGAACGCAACCTGGCGCTGAAGCTTTTCCAAATGGCAAACGATTGGTCACGCGCAGAAGTGGAAGCAACAGTCTCGGATTACTTCGAGATGCTTGCCATGGAACTACGCAGCGAAATATTCAACAAAGCTGAACACAACCGCAACCTTCAAAAATTACTAGCGAATAGAACCCAAAGTGCAATCGAGCGAAAACATCAGAACATCAGCGCGGTGCTAATTGAACTAGGGTATCCATATATTGACGGCTACAAGCCGTTGGGGAATTATCAGGATTTATTGCGTGAGGTCATTGAGGAACGTCTTGCCGGCGCTGCCGGCTTGCATCGCGCGGCTGCGGAGGCGGTGGAACGGGTTGTTGAGAAGCCTCCTGTCCTTACAGACATTTTGTCAATTCTAGTCAATCCACCAAAGCGGGAAGAGGACAAGCCCAAGCTCTACGATCATACTCCGCCAATTCGCAGGCCAGTGCGGAGAAACTATCTCGAAATGGAATCCCGCAATCAGACTTTAGGCCTTGCCGGAGAGAAGCTGGTGCTGGATTTTGAACATGAGCGTCTCTGGCGAGCCGGAAAGAAAGATTTGGCGAACCGCATTGAACACGTTGCGAACTCAAAGGGCGACTATCTTGGTTTTGATATCCTGTCTTTCGAGACGAGCGGACGGGAACGTCTGATTGAAGTCAAAACCACGCGCTTTGGGGAATTGACTCCTTTCTTCGCATCAAAGAATGAAGTGGAAATTTCCGAGACTCGCGAAGCCGAATGGCAACTTTACCGTTTGTTCAATTTTGTTCGCCAGCCCAAGCTTTTTGTTTTGCCCGGCTCACTTCGAAATACTTGTTCGCTTGACGCAATACAATTTGCCGCCTTGCCTCGTTAAAAATTCATTTCAGCCAGTTGATTTTGATTTCTTTTTCCAGCGCCTTGAATTCGGTGTCGGCGGTGACGAGTTCGGCCTTTTTGCTTTTGGCGAGTGCAGCGGCGAAGGCGTCAGCCAGACCGAGGTTATGTTCGTTTTTCAAATGCGCTGCAGTTTCAGCCAGTTCGCGATCAAGCGGCGCAACGTCCAATGGCATTGTGCGTTCAAAGTGTTGTGCAGTTTGCAGCCCCACGTTGCCCTGTTTGCGTTCCAGTTTGTAAAGCACTTCCGCCCAGTTGGCGGCGCTGATGAACATGGGTTTGTCAGCGTCGGAGGCTTTGTGGAAGAGATCGCGCACTTGATCCATTCCCGACTGACCAAAGAACATGGCCAGCAGCGCGGAGGCGTCCAAGACAGTAGTCTTCACTTAGCGGTTCTCCTTGTCACGTTCCGCGCGGCGTTCCTCAAGATGTTCCTGCACGACGGATTTTTCGCCGGGCTTTTGCTTGAAGATGCCGCAGAACGAATCAATGTATTCGCGGGTGACGGGCTGGAAGATGATACGACCGCCTTCCTCCACGAAATTGACGCGCGTGCCGGGCTTGATGCTGAACAGGCGGCGAATGCGTGAGGGGACAACCAATTGGCCTTTTGATGTAACGTAAGCAGCATTCATAGTTTTTCTATCATTCTTCTAAAGTATGTCATAAATGAATAAGTAAGGCAAGTAAAAAATGTAAGACTTATTCACAACAGCCTTTCCCTCTAGGTTATTGTGTTGAAAGAGGTTGGGTTGATCCGCGGTTAAAGTGCACTTCACCGGATTTTTTCCACGTGAATTTTTGCGGGGTCGTTCACACCGAGTTACGTTGGGAATTTCAAATTGCGAATTTCGGACCCAGGCTTCGCCGAGGCGAGTTGCGAATTGAATTAGATGAGGAACGGCACGAGGGCCTTCACTTGCTTTCGGTAAGCGGGATATGTATCCGGGAAATGCTGTAACATGAGCGTTTCTTCCTGCTTGAGCTTGATCCAAAAGCTGATGCCAACGACCAGCAAGCCGACCCAGCAACGAAGCAGGCCAACGTCAACGGCCGTTCCCAAAAACATCACAAGAATGCCCGTGTAAATGGGGTGCCGCACGTAACGGTAAGGCCCCGTCTTTATCAGTTCGTGACCCTGCTTGAACGTGACATCGTTGCTCCAGTTGCCAGCCAGTGTCCGGCGCGCCCAGATCGTCACAATTAATCCCAACACACAAATCACCATGCCGAGGACTCGCGCCCAATCCGTCTGCGGCGTCACAGCCAGATTCCATGGCTTGGGTAAACGCGGATAAATAAAAAGCGTGATTCCCGTGCCATACAGAATGCGATGGGGAAACGATGATAACCAACTTTTGCGTTCCGCTGTTGGTTTTTGTCCAAACGCGCTGATGGCCCAATAGCCGAGGAAAATCAGCCAGCAACCGATGATGATTGAAATTGCAATTGTCGCCATATTAAACACGGGTTTAGACGCGAATTGCGCTAATTAGCGCAAATTAGTGGAATTAGTGTAAAGGGTTTTTGTGTTCTTTGCGTTCTTTTGTGGCGGAAAGTTTCCGCGTGTTTCGCGCAGTTCGCGGTTATGAGTTTGGGCCTCGCAGAGTTCCGCCCTCCGAAATTTGTGATAATTCGTGAAATTTGTGTAAAAACTTTTTGCTTACCGGATTTTTTCCACGTGAATTTTTGCGGGGTCGTTCACGCCGAGTTGGAGCAGGGCGGCATTGGTGTAAAGTTCGAGATTGGGTTTGAATTCAGGCGCTTCGAACGCGCGGCGTTCGCTGTCGAGTTCCTTGATGGCCAGTGTGTCGAGCGCAACCGGGTCGCGGCTGAACCAAAGCTGATTCAATACCGATGAGTAATGCAGCAGCGCGCGATCGCCGCCTTCGTATTGGCCGATGAGCGCGTCGGTGATGTTGAGCACGACGCGGTCGCCAAGCACGGGCAGGGCGTAAATTTCCGGCACGGCAGCGGCGAGCCGTCCGGTGTCGTCCTCGAAGCGCTTTGTATTGTCCACGCTGCCCAACGCGAGGCTGAAGAGGTGTCCGCAAACGCCGGTGGCTTCCTGATTGAGCAGCGGCGCAATGTCGATGATTTTTGTGATTTGCCGGCTGACGAGTTTTGAAATGAAGGAGCGCCGGCCAACGCCTTCGCCTTTTTTGCCGAATTCAAGGTCGCCCCAAAGGAGATTGCCGATGACGGGGCTGTCGGGCAGATAAAAGTTCGTCGGGTCGTAACCGGCTTCCGCGGCACCCGCTACACGCACGTGAAGTTGTGCGGCGAGTTTGAAAAATCCGGCGGTGCGCAAGTCGCTTTCATGCTTGTCCCAAATGATGATGTGATCAGGCGGCAGGCCAGCGCCAAGCAGGCCGCGAATCACCGCCTCGACGACGGCCGGGCGCGTGCCGCTAAGCATTCCGGCTGTGGAAAAAACCTTGATGCCGACGACGTCTTGCGTTGAGACAAGACTGTGCCACGCTTCGATGACTGTTCCTTTGCCGGTGAAATTTGTGATGCCGCGATTGACCATGGCCTGCACAGACGCAGTGTTCGGCTGGAAATCGGAAGTGGCGTTTGAATCTTCGACGATGACAACTTTTGGATTCACAACGGCGGCGTGAACTTGCGGGCATGCAAGCCAGACCGCGCCCGCCAGCACCAGCCGGCAGATGGCCGGGGCTATTGATGGGGCGGATTTGGAGTGCGGTGACATGTCACCGCCTTTCAAAGCGCCGACACGTCGGCGCACTCCAATATTTTCGGCTCGCGAGGACTCTCGCCCCACCGAAAGGTGCAAGATATACCACCACCAAGTTTGTGCGTTTCTTGACACGTCAAGGCGTGGATGCTACCACCAACGCCGATGCTGGCCACAAAAAACAGGACCCGGTGCGGTTTGGTTGTTTTTTTGTTGTTCGCCGTTTTCCTTGCCGGTTGCGGGCCACCGGGGCCGCGCGCGTTGCTCAAGGGCAAAAAGCTTTTGGACCGCGGCGATTACGCTGAAGCAGTAGTCAAGTTGAAAACCGCCACCTCGCTGATGGTTACCAACGCGCAGGCGTGGAATTATCTCGGTGTTGCGGAGCAACGCGCCGGGCAAACCGCCGACGCCGCGCTGGCGTATCAGCGCGCGCTGAAGCTCGACCGCGACTTGGTTAGGGCGCATTACAATCTCGGTTGTCTGTGGTTGGAACAAAACAGGCCCGATGCCGCAAAAACGGAATTCACCGCCTACACGCTTCGCCGTGGCAACACACCGGAAGGCTGGGTCAAACTTGGCGTTGCACACCTTGGCTTGCATGACCTCGCGTCGGCGGAAAAAAGTTTCAGCACCGCGTTTTCGTTCGATCCGCATAATGCCGAGGCGTTGAACGGCCTTGGCCTTGCCCAGATTCAACGGGGTCATCCCAGTGAAGCGGCGCAATATTTCGCCGCGGCGGTGCGGGCGCATCCTGATTACGAGCCGGCGTTGTTGAATCTGGCGACGGTGGCGCAACAGTCTTTGCACGATAATCCGCTCGCGTTGAAAAATTATCGCGCGTATCTCGCGTTGTCACCACACCGGGCGAATTGGGACGAGGTCAATGCCATTGCCAATGATTTGGAACAGCAGGCGAATGCCACTGCCAATCCGCCGCTGGTAAATCGCCAGGTGTCTTCAGCCACGCCGGGCGCGGGTGAACCGAAAACGCAACCGCCGCCCGCGGCGTCAAGAACACAACTTGCCTCGGCGAAGCCTCCCGCGCAGCCTGGAACCGTGGCACACGCGAATCCGAAACCGCCGTATGAACCGGCGCCGGTTGAAACCGTGCAAGTCCAGCCGGAACCGGCGATTGTCGGGGCACAAGGGCCTTCCACATCCGCTGCAACGAAGCCGTCCGCTTCCGCGAAATCGCAGCCGGGACAACCAGGCGGGAAGCCGGGCATCATGCATGAGCTCAATCCGTTGAACTGGTTTCATTCCACACCGCAGGAACCAAAAGTGACGCTGTTGCCGCCGTCGAATTCGAATAATCATCGCGTCAATCCAACCCCGGCACCGGTCGCCAGCACGCCGGCGGTTGTTGCGCCCGCGCCCGCTCAGCCAAAACCGGTTCACGTGGTTCAACCTGCTCCGCCGTCGTTTCCGAGATATTTGTATCTTTCGCCGTCCAAACCCAAGCCGGGCAACCGGCAGACGGCTGCGCGCGCGTTTGCGCAGGCGCAACAATCCGAGCAGGAGGAACAGTTCTCAAACGCGCTGGACTCCTATCGCGAGGCGGCGCGGTTGGATCCGGGTTGGTTTGAGGCGCAATACAATTGCGGGGTGATGGCCTACCGTTTGCGGAATTACAGCCAGTCGCTGGCTGCTTGTGAAATGGCGCTGGCCATCCGGTCGGATTCGGCGGATGCGCGTTACAATTTTGCCCTGGCGCTCAAGGCTGCGGGTTATGTGACTGACGCCATGAATGAACTGGAAAAAATTCTCGCGTCGAATCCAAATGACGCCCGCGCGCATCTTACGCTTGGCAACATTTACGCACGGCAATTGCACGATCTGACACAGGCGCGGGCGCATTATTTGAAAGTGCTGCAGTTGGACCCGCGCAATTCGCAGGCGACGGACATTCAATTCTGGCTTTCGGCCAACCCGCCTTGAAACGGCAGGCAAATTTCACTGGCGTTTTCAATCGGGAGGCTTAACTTCACCTTGTGATTGCCGCAACAACACAGCCGCCGGTTCTGGACAAATTATTGACGGCAAATTGGTTTGATATAGTGGTCATTGTCATGCTCGTGGTTGGCTTCTACTACGGCCGGAAAAACGGCATGTCAAAGGAGGTCCTGCCATCGTTACAATGGCTCTCGGTTGTCATTGTCAGCGGATGGTTTTATCCGGTCGCGGCCCAGTCGCTTGTCAATATTGAGCCCTTGAGTCCCCTGATAAGTTATGTCTTGGGGTATGGGATTCTGTCGCTGGCCGTGTTCTTTGTTTTTTCGTTTCTCAAACGCACTTTGGGATTGCGACTGTTCGCGAGCAACCTGTTCGGCGACGCCGAATATTACCTCGGCATACCCGCCGGCATGGTCCGTTTCGCGTGCATACTGCTTTTTGCGTTGTCTTTTCTGAATGCGCGCCATTTCACGCCTGAGGAAATCAAAGCTCACAACGACTACGAGCAACAGTGGTATGGCTCCGACTTTTTCCCCGGTTTATTCACCGTGCAGGATCAGGTTTTTAAACAATCCCTCACCGGTCCTTACATCGAAGAATATCTCGGCGGACTGTTGATTAAACCCACCCCACTCCATAATAGTGGCAGCCAACCCAAACAAAGTCCTGCGTCGATTCGTCGAACCACGCGGACAACACCTTGATGCCAGACAAGCATGGCCGGCACGATTCCTCCCGCAACGCTTGAACGCATCCGCGCCGCCAGCGACATCGTTGACGTCGTCGGCTCCTATCTTCCGTTAAAGCGCGCCGGCGCAAATTTCGTTGCGCTTTGCCCGTTTCACAAGGAAAAGACGCCGAGCTTCAACGTCAATCCGCATCGCCAGATTTTCCATTGCTTCGGCTGTCACAAAGGCGGCGACGTTTTCACCTTCGTCAAGGAATATGAAAACATCGGCTTCGTGGATGCCGTCCGTCGCCTCGCCGAACGCGCAAAAATCCCCATTGAATTCGGCCAAGGCCCCGGCGAACAGCAATCGCGCCATCTCAAGGACCAACTGCTCCAGATTCACGAGCAAATCGCGCAACGCTGGCAAAATTGTTTGCTTAATGAAGCTGCCGGCCAGATGGCTCGCGACTACCTCGCCAAACGCGGCGTTTCGGCCGAAGCCGTAAAACTTTTCCGAATAGGCGCCGCGCCCGAGGCTTGGGACGACACCGTCAACTGGGCCAAAAGCAAAAATTACGAACCTGCAATCGTCGAAAAGGCCGGACTCATCATTCAGAGGTCGGAAGTCGGAAGTCAGAGGGCGGAAATCGGAAGCCAGAAGTCAGAGGACCGAAGTCAGAAGTCAGAAGTCGGAAGTCAGAAATCCGGTCTCCGGCCTCCGACCTCCGACCTCCGGCCTCCGGCCTCCGACCTCCGGCGTTACTACGACCGTTTTCGCGGGCGGCTCATGTTTCCGATTTGCGATGAGCAGGGCAGGGTGATCGGTTTCAGCGGACGCGTTTTGTCCGGTGACGAAAAGACGGCCAAATATGTCAATTCGCCCGAAACGCCGATTTTCACCAAGAGCAAGGTCTTCTTCGGCCTCGACAAATCCAAGCGCGCATTGCTCGACGCTGGATTTGCCGTCGTCTGTGAAGGCCAGCTTGATTTGATTGCCTGTTTTATGGGCGGCGTGCAAAACGTCGTCGCGCCGCAAGGCACAGCGTTCACCGCCGACCACGCGCGAATCCTCAAACGCTACGTGGATGAAGTCGTTCTTTGTTTCGACTCCGACGAAGCCGGCCAAAACGCCGCCGTGCGCTCGCTGGATCATTTGCTCGCGTCCGGTCTTGCCATTCGCGTCGCAGTCGTGCCCGCGCCGCACGACCCGGACAGTTTCATCAAGGCCAACGGCGGCGAGGCATTTCGCAAGCTTGTCGAAGACGCCGGGGGATTTTTTGATTATTATTTGAACCGTCTTTGCGCGCAAAACGATGCGAACAGCGACAAGGGCCGGAACGCCATTTTGCGCGGCATGGCCGAAGCGGTTCACAAGACCGGCAACACGGTGTTGATTGACAAATACGCGCAAAAGACCGCGCTGCGGCTTGGCGTTTCGCCGGAAGCTGTCCGTGCCGAATTCAAAAAGATTCCCGCGCAGAAAACCGTGGTCACAGAAGACGAAGCTGAAGCTGCTCCCGGTGAAACGGAAACGCCACGTCCTTCCGACAAGGAATTCTGGCTGCTCAAATTACTTTTGTTGCACGACGAATTGGTTGCGTGGGCAACGTTGCATCTGGACGCGAACTGGATTTCACATCCGCTCGCGCGTCAAATTGTTGAACAACGGCTTGACGCGCAGACGAATGAGAACTGGAAAAACCTCGCCACGTTTCTGGACGGATGTGAAACACCGGGAATGCGGAGCCTCGTCACCGAAGCCGTTGCCGAAGACCGCAAAATTCCCAATCCTGATCAGCAACTTGCCGACGTGAGCCTGCGATTGCGCAACCAATTTCTCGACCGACAGATTGCCGCGTGCGTCCAGCGCGCAAATTCGCCGGAAATTTCCGAGGTGGAAAAAGTTGAATTATTACGCCAGCAACAAAAATTACGCGAACAAAAGCGCACGCCGTTGTGAGGTAGGAGAGACAGCGTGTCACCGTCCCAAATCAAAATGGCCGGCTTGGCTGCCAGGTTTTTATGAATGAACTTTGTTTTGGGATATTGGGCGCGGCAGACATCGCGCAAAAAAACTGGAAGTCAATTTATCACAGCGGCAATGCCACGGTCACCGCCGTTGCCAGCCGCGACCTTGAAAAGGCCCGCCAATTCATCGCGAAATGCCAGCAACAGGCGCCGTTCGACATGACGCCCACGGCGCTCGGCAGTTACGAGGAATTAATTGCATCGAAAAATGTGGACGCCGTATACATTCCGCTCCCGACCGGATTGCGCAAGGAATGGGTCCTGCGCGCCGCCGCGGCCGGCAAACACGTCATTTGTGAAAAGCCGTGCGCATTGAGCGCGGCCGACCTTCGGGAAATGATTTCCACATGCCGGAAAAACCGGGTGCAGTTCATGGATGGCGTGATGTTCATGCACAATCCCCGTATGACCCGGATTCGCGAAGCGCTCGACGACGGCAAAAGCGTCGGTCAAATCAAACGCATCATGTCCAATTTCAGTTTCCATCTGGCTGAAGACCAGTTTCCGACGAATGTCCGTGTGAATAGCCAACTGGAACCTGCCGGTTGTCTTGGCGATCTCGGCTGGTATTGCATTGGTTTCATTCTCTGGGCCATGCGCCGGCAGTTGCCGCGCGCAGTCACAGGCCGCATCCTGTCCCAGCGCGGCGCCAGCCACAGCCCTTCGCCCGTGCCGGCGGATTTTTCCGCCGAACTGATTTTCGACGACGACACATCGGCAGGTTTCTACTGTTCCTTTATTGCCGAATATCAAAATTGGGTTCACGTCAGCGGCACAAAAGGCCAGTTGCGCGTTGCCGATTTTGTCCATCCGGTGAGCGACGTGGAATCCGCCTTCGAGGTCAACGGCAAGATGATTCGGGTCAAAGCCGGGGACGGCAAGCGGGTCAGTGCCGACACTGTCGCCCAACAAACCAACATGATTCGCAACTTCGCCAATCAGGTCCGCTCCGGTCGGCTGAATAATGAATGGCCCGAGCTCGCCCTCAAGACGCAACAAGTGCTGGATGCCTGTCTCAAATCCGCCCGCGCTGGAACTTGCTTGAAACTTGAGGCTTGAAACTTGACACTCACACCGTGCACTTTCGGAAAATCACAATCGTTGGTGTCGGCCTGCTCGGCGGGTCCGTCGGGCTGGCCGTAAAACGCCGAAAGCTCGCCCGCGAAGTTGCGGGCTTCGTTCGTCGCGCGGCCAGCTTGAAGGATTGTGAAAAAGCCGGCGCGGTGGATTTCGCCACAACCGATTTGCCCGCTGCCGTCTGGAACGCCGACCTCGTCATTCTCTGCACGCCGCTTTCCCAAATGCGCCCGCTTGTTGAACAAATGCTCCCGGCGTTGAAACGCGGCGTGATTGTCACCGACGTTGGCAGCGCCAAAGCCGGTGTCGTGCGCGAACTGGAATCTCTCATCGCCGGATCCGGCGGACATTTTATCGGCAGTCATCCAATAGCCGGCTCGGAAAAAGCCGGCGTGAACGCCGCCCGCGCCGATTTGTTCGAAAACGCCGTCTGCGTCGTGACGCCGACGAAAAAATCAAACACGGCGGCAGTCCGCAAAGTTGAACAATTTTGGAAGGCGGTTGGTTTGCGGGTGCTGCGGTTGACGCCGGAATTGCACGACGCGCTGGTGGGCCGGTCGAGTCATTTGCCGCACCTGGTCGCCGCCGCGCTGGCGGGTCACGTGCTGAATCCGGCTCATCCCAAGCTACAGGCGCTGCTTTGCGCCAGCGGCTTTCGTGACGCGACGCGTGTCGCATCCGGCTCGCCGGAAATGTGGCGCGACATTGTATTGGCCAATCGTAAAAATCTTCGCATTGCCCTCGATGACTTTGTCCGCGAACTCCAGTGCTTGCAAACGATTCTGCGGCGGCGGCAGGGGAGGAAGATCCGGGAATTTTTGGAAACGGCCAAACGTCGCCGGGACGGCTGGTGTGCCTGCAGCGCCTCGCCGTCGCCGGAGTGATCCGAACCACGAATAGACACGAATGGACACGAAACAGTCATATTTACCCTCCTGCGCCGGGTATTTTTTTGATTTAAAGAATTCGTGTTTATTAGTGTTCATTCGTGGTTAAAATTTCTCAATGGCGCTTCCTGAACTTATCGAAATTGTGCCGCTGGACAAACCGGTGCGCGCGGAAGTCACCGTGCCCGGCTCGAAGAGCATCACCAACCGCGCGCTCATTCTCGCGGCGCTGGCGGATGGTGAGACGACCTTGCAGGGCGCGCTTTGGAGCGAAGACACCCAGGTCATGGTTGAAGCGCTTCGGAAGCTCGGCTTCGAAATCACATACGAGCGCGACCGAAATGAGTTTTGCAATTGCACAATCAGCGTCAAAGGGTTGGGAGGCAAAATCCCGAATGCGGGCACGGATGAAAAGCCCTTGGAACTGACTGTTGGCAACGCGGGCACGGCGGCACGATTTCTGGCGGCGTTCGTCTGTCTGGGTAGGGGCGTTTATCGCCTGCGCGGCTCCCCACGAATGCACGAGCGTCCGCAGGCGGCGCTGTTTCAAGCCTTGCGCCAGCTCGGTTACCGGGTGGATTCGCCAAACGACAAATTACCCGCCGTCATTCACGGGACTGGTCCGCGCGCGGGCAAATGCAAGGTGAGCATTGGAGAAAGTTCGCAATTTGCGAGCGCGTTGCTGATGTGTTCGATGGTCGCCGGCTGGCAGGTTGAAATTGTCGGAGAGAACGCGCAGGAGTCGCCTTACATTTACATGACGCGGGAAATGTGTTCGTATTTTCACTGGAGCAAAAAGCGCAGTCCGCATCCGGAATACGGGATGAAGGACGGCATCTACCCCGTTGATCCTGACGCCTCCAGCGGCAGTTATTTTTGGGCGGCAGGGTGGATTGCCGGCCATCCGGCCTCAAATGATCCGCATCTGGTCACCGTTGCACACTGGCCGGTTCTCGGAGCGGGTTCCCAAATCGATACGAATTTTTCAGACTACAGGGTTCTTCCAAAAACAATCTCCAGAGAAACTGACCTCGGCGACAGCATCATGACGGCAATCGTGATTGCGCCGTTTGCCGGTCATCCGGTGAAATTCACCGCCCTCGGCCATCTTCGCGTGCAGGAATGCGATCGGGTTGCGGCTTTGTTCGCTGGATTAACCCGGTGCGGCGCAAAAATCGTTGAGGAAGGCGACACGCTAACGGTTTATCCGTCAAAATTGAAGGAACTTCACGGCACGGAAATCGAGACGCACAACGATCATCGCATGGCGATGTGTTTTGCGATCCTGGGGTTGAAGGTGCCGGGCATCAAAATCAAAAATCCCGCGTGCGTGAAAAAGACGTTCCCGAATTTTTTCCAGAAACTGGCCGCGCCACCGCCAAAAGGTCTTGGCGCGACGATTTTGGACGCCAAAACCGGGCGAAAATTGAACGAGAGCGAATTGTTTGCCGGTTGACTGTAGCCGCGTTCGTGAGAACGCGCTGACTAAAAATTTATTTTTGCCGCGCTCTTACGAGACGCGGCTACGGAGAACCAAATTGAAACAACCGATTGTCATCGCCATTGACGGCACAAGCGCCAGCGGCAAGAGCACCACCGCCAGGCTTGTAGCCAGGGCGCTCGGCTGCGTTTACGTGGACACGGGGGCGATGTATCGCACGCTGGCGTGGCATTGTCTAAAGCACGGAATTGATGTGCAGGATGCCAAAGCCGTTGCCGCCGCGTGCCTTAAATGGAAAACAAAATTGGAATGCGTTGAAACAAACGGTTTGCGCGCAACGCGTTTGTTCGTGAACGGCTATTTTCCCGAAAAGGAAATCCGCACTGCCGAGGTCAGCGCCGCCGCACCGCACGTCGCCGCCGTGCCGCAAGTGCGCCGCTGGATGGTCAAACGCCAGCGCGAGTGCATGCAATTCGGGAGTCTGGTGATGGAAGGCCGCGACATCGGCACGAACGTTTTTCCAGAAACGGAGTTCAAGTTTTATCTCGATGCGAAACTGGAGGAGCGCTCGCGCCGCCGCGCCGCCGATGGCGTTCAGGAAAACCTCGCCGCGCGCGATCAGCGCGACAGCCAGCGCGCCGTTGCGCCGCTGATGGTCCCGCTCGGCGCAAAGGTCATCAATAATTCGAACCTGACCGCCGGGCAGACCGGCGAGATCATTGTTGCTGAAGTCCGGCAACGCCTGAATAAAACCCCGTGACTGTTTTGGCGCGAATGAATTTCAGTTACTTCCTCGGCTGGTGTTTTTTTCGCGCCCTTTACGCGCTCTATTTTCGCTGGCGCGTTTTCAACCCGGAGCGCGTGCCGCAAACCGGCGCGGTGATCCTCGCGGCAAACCACGCAAGCTTTCTCGATCCACCTCTTGTCGGCGCGGCGCTCCGGCGCCCAATCAATTATCTCGCGCGCGAAAGTCTTTTCCGTTTCCCGGGAATCGGCTGGCTGTTGCGTTCGTGGAATTCCGTGCCGGTGAACCGCGAAGGCGGCGGCGCGGCTGGATTAAAGGCTATTCTCGACCGGTTGCTCGCCGGTGGCGGGATCATTTTGTTTCCCGAAGGCACACGCACCCGCGATGGTAAATTGCAACCCGCGCGTTCGGGGATTGGGCTGACCGTCATCAAATCCACCGCGTTGGTCGTGCCGGTTCGTGTGTTCGGCAGTTTTGAGGCCTTCGGGCGCAATCGCAAATTTCCACGACCACACCGGTTGACGGTGAAATTCGGCGCGCCGCTGCGTTTTGAAAACCTGCGCGCCGAGGCAAAACATTGTTCCAGAGAGCGGCTCAAGGAGATTTACCGGCAAATTGCCGACGAAATCATGGCGGCAATTGCAAAATTGGAACCACAAGCAGGCTGATTTATGATTTACGATTGATGATTGATGATTTTGAACGGCTTGTGGAAACGGGGAAAATCGTAAATCGTAAATCATCAATCGTAAATACCCTTAAATCCCCAGGTTTGACAGCGTGTTGCTGATGCTGTTGACGATTTGGACGAGCTTGGGATGGGACTTCTCGAAACCTTCGACGGACGACTGCAACCCACGCAACGAGAGCTCGCGTAACTGCGGGTTTTGTTTCTCCCGCGTGGCTTCGTGGGCGGAAAGCTTTGCAAACCCGGCAATGCTTTGCGCCTGTTCACTGTGCGTTTTGGAGAGCGCGCCGATTTCTGTCTTGAGCGTGCCGAGCAGTCGGAGTAATTCGCGTTTGCGGTCGTCGCTAATGGCATCCGCGCCCCGAATCTTCGCCTCAATTTCACCGATGGTTTCTTCAGTCATGCCGTAAAAGTATTCATTGCCCAAAATTGGGCAAGTGCGTTCACCAGCGCCCGATGCGCGGCAAAATGGGTTGAACCATTTCCCAGATTTTTGCGCAGATAACATCCACTGGCTTGGCGCCGTTAATCAGGCGAACGCGTTGCGGTTCAGCGGCGGCGATGGCTTCATAACCTTTGGCCACGCGCTCGAAGAAAGCGCGATCAGCCTCTTCCATCCGGTCGCGCAATGGTTCGCTGAAAGGTAGTTTTGCATGGCCTTCCGGCTTTTTGCCTTGGTGCGGCACCTCGAGGAGCATGGTTTCTTTTCGAGCGAGGCGGCGCGCCTCGCTGATTTCGATGGGCACGGAAAGCAACAAGGTCAGATTCGGCCGCGTGTCGCCAATGGCGAAATCAATCGCGCTTTTCACGAATTGCAAATCCAATCCGCGTCCATAACCCTGATACGCTACGGTCGAGTCGTAAAAACGGTCACACACGACGATTTCACCGGCGGCGAGCGCGGGACGGATGATTTCGCGGACGAGTTGCGCGCGGCTGGCATTCATCAAGAGCAGTTCGGTTTCGGGAGTCATGGCCGCGTTGTTTTTGCTGTGCTTGAGCGTGTGACGAATTTCCTCGCCAATGGGCGTGCCGCCCGGTTCGCGCAACGAGCGGACACGATGGCCAAGCGCCCGCAATCGCCGTTCGAGCAATTCCGCCTGCGTGGATTTGCCGCAGCCTTCCGTGCCTTCAAACGTGATGAACAGACCTTTTGCCATTTATGATTTGCGATTTGCGATTTGCGCGATTGGTTAAATCAAATCTTCTTCAGCTTCGGACCTTTCGATGTGTCTTCGATGATCCAGCCTTTGGCTTTTAACTCGTCGCGAATCGCGTCGGCGCGCTTGAAATCCTTCGCTTTGCGCGCATCCTGCCGCTGTTCCATAAGAGATTTGACGTCTTCAGGAACTACCACAGAAATTACCGTGGCTGAAACAATAGAAGTTGTAACATTGATTCCTTCCAAAAGCACTATTGCTGGAGGTTCAATGCCAAGAACAGAATTGATTTTTTCCCACGCGGCCAAAGCGGCAGCAGCATCGTTCGCGTTCAAGGAATTTTCAGCGATGCGCTTGTTCGTCTCGCGCACCCACTCAAATACCACAGCCCACGCGGCGGAAATGTTCAGGTCGTCGTCCAGCGCAACGGAGAATTGTTCCAACAGTTTTGCATCTGGAGTCGCCACAGTGTTGCTGGCGATTTCGCGCAGTTTTGTGACGCACTCATCAATCCGCGCCAGCGCAGTTTTCGCGCCTTGCAAGCCCTCGAGCGTGAAGTTGAATGTCTCGCGATAGTGCGCGGTAAGGAGCAGATACCGGATTTCGCGGCCGGTGAAACCTTTGGCCAGCAAATCGCGCAGCGTGAAAAAATTGCCAAGCGATTTGCTCATTTTTTTGCCCTCGACAAGCAGGTGCGCGCCGTGCAGCCAGTGTTTGACAAACGGCTTGCCGGTGGCGCCTTCGCTCTGGGCGATTTCGTCCTCGTGATGCGGGAAAATCAGGTCTTCGCCGCCGAGATGCAAATCAAAGCTCGGGCCGAGAATTTTCATGCTCATCGCGCTGCACTCGATGTGCCAGCCGGGCCGGCCTTCACCCCACGGACTCGGCCAGAATACGTCGCCGTCCTCCGGCGCGCGCGCTTTCCACAGCGCGAAATCGGCGACGGATTCCTTGGCGTATTCATCGCTCTTGACGCGTTCACCCGCCCGCATCTCGTCAAAATTCAATTTAAGCAACCGGCCGTAGGTGCAGCCGCAGCCGCGGTATTTTTCGATGCTGAAATAGACCGACCCATCGGCGGCCTTGTAGGCGATGCCGCGTTGGACCAGTTTTTCAATAAGCGAAATGATTTCAGGAATATGCTCCGTGGCGTGCGGCGTATGATGCGGCATTTTGCAATTCAACGTCAGCAAATCCTCGAAGAATGCGGCTTCGTATTTGCCGGTAAAATCGCGCAGGGAAGTTTTGTTCTCCATGACGCGCTTGATGATTTTATCCTCGACGTCGGTGATGTTCATCACGTGCGTGACGGCAAGACCCTTGAATTCGAGGGTGCGGCGGACAAGGTCGCCGAAGACGAACGTGCGCCAGTTGCCGATGTGTGCGAAGTCATAGACGGTCGGTCCGCAGCAATACATGCCGACCTTGCCCTTGCGGGACGGTGTGAAATCCTGAATCGAACGCGACAGTGTGTTGAACAGCTTCAGAGCCATTTGTGTGTGGGCAAGTTAAGGCGCGGCGCGGGAAAGAAAAGAAATTTTGTCGCGCGAAGGACGCGAAGCCGGGAGCGAAGGTGGAAAGGCAGCAAAAACGTGAAGCCGGCGAAGGAGGTTTGCAGTCTATCTAGATATTAGGCCACTCGTTCATTGGAAAACCATTTCTTCTGGCGGTACCAGACAACTGACCAGTAGACAACGAACAAAATCACGAAGACAGAACACGCGCTGACGATTATAGCTTTCTCGCCAGTACTGACCGCGGGCAATCTGAGGCACACCCGCGCAAGAAAACCAAGAGGCAACAGCACGATATACACAAAGCCAAGATACCACGCAAAAATCCGTCGTGTCCATATTCCAGCAGAAAGGAAAAGTAACAAAATGCCGCTGATACTGATCCACACATCCAAAAGCCATTTTGGGTTGTCAGCTAAATGAAAGGCTTTCGGCAAATACATCAAATGGACAAGCCCAAAAATGCCGATAATGATAGCTGCAATTTTCATAGTGGCCTAACAATGAGTAGGCGGCGTTGTTTACAGCCTATCTCATTTCATTATTGCGACTTTATTTCACACTTAAATTTCTGTCCAGCGTGTTCTTGAATCCAAAAACGCTGCATTGAGCGCCGTAGGCGCGACATCTTTGTAGTTCTTACAAATGGTTTGTTTCGGAGGGACAAGCTCCGCGAGTCCCTGTATCTGCGTGGAAATTCTGGGAATTGGGGCCTCGTGTAACTCGGCCCTCCGATTGTGGCACAGGCGTCACGCCTGCACGGGCAAAAGAGGAATGAATCGAAAGCAGCCGGGACGGCTGCGCTACTTTGTTAAGCTCTTGCAAACTTGGAAAATCGGATTGAATTCGTGTTAATTCGTGAAATTCGTGTCAAGAAATCCGTATTTCATCCGAATTTGAAATTTATTTTCGCGGCTTGCCAATTATTCCTCCCGGCGGCAAATTCCCCCAATCAAGCGTCAATCAACGCACAAAATGCACATGAGCAAAGAAGCAAAACTGGAATTGGACGGTAAGATTTGCCCGCTGCCGGTGGTCGAGGGTAGCGAAGGTGAAAAGGCGGTGGACATTTCGTCGCTGCGCGCGAACACGGGCTATATCACGCTTGACGACGGCTACAGCAACACCGGTTCGTGCGTCAGCAAAATCGCGTTCATTGACGGCGAGAAGGGGATTTTGCGTTATCGCGGGGTTCCGATTGAGGAGCTGGCGGAGAAGTCCACGTTCATTGAGGCGGCTTATTTGCTCATCTACGGCAATTTGCCGACCCGCGCGCAACTGCGGAAATTTTCCGACCTGTTCACAGAATATCAATTTCTGCACGAGGACATGAGGTATCATTTCGAGAGTTTCCCCACGGGGGCGCATCCGATGGCGATTCTCTCGGCGATGATTAACGCGACGAGTTGTTTTGACGAGGAACTCATGCACTGGCACTGGGGCAAGGCGAACCAGTTTGACATTTACGCGGCAAAGCTGATGTCCCAGGTGCGCACCATCGCGGCGTATGCGTATCGCAAATCGCGCGGCCTGCCGCTGATTTATCCCAAGAAAGCCTACAAATACACCGCCAATTTTCTGCACATGCTGTTCTCGACGCCGTATGAGGATTACGAGTTGAAGCCGGAAGTGGTGAAGGCGCTGGACTTGATTTTTCTTTTGCACGCGGATCACGAGCAGAATTGCTCCACGTCCACCGTCCGCATGGTGGCATCAAGCCAGGCAAATTTGTTCGCCAGCGCGGCCGCCGGCGTGTGCGCGCTTTGGGGTCCGCTCCATGGCGGTGCGAACCAGGCGGTGATTGAAATGCTTCGGGAGATTCACGCTTCCGGCGACGACGGCTCGAAATTCATTGCAGCGGCGAAGGACAAGGGCAGCGGGAAACGACTCATGGGTTTTGGCCATCGCATTTACAAAAATTACGATCCGCGCGCCAAAATCATCAAGACGGCCTGCGACGATGTTTTGACCAAGCTGCGCGTGACCGATCCTTTGCTGGACATTGCCAGGCGTTTGGAAGAGGCCGCGCTCAAGGATTCATATTTCATCGAACGCAAGTTGTATCCGAACGTGGATTTTTACAGCGGGATTATCATGCGCGCGCTTGGTATTCCGGTGGAAATGTCTCCCGTAATTTTTGCGATTGGCCGGATGCCCGGCTGGATTGCGAATTACAAAGAAATCATGGAAGACCCGAAGAGCCGTATTTGCCGACCGCGACAAGTTTACATGGGGCGCACGCTCAATCATTATGTGCCTCTGGAAGAGCGGCGGTAAATTTTGCTGGTTTTTGGTTCGATGGGGCTGAATGTACCGTGGGAGGCTTTGGATAAGAGGTATGATTATTGCTTCACTTCCGTGGGGCAACTGCCGTGAAAAAAATCCTGGTCATTGATGACGAAGAATGGTTGCGCGAGGTGATTCATCTCGCGTTGAAGCAAAGGGGTTTTGAGGTCATCGAAGCTGCAAACGGCTCCGAGGGCATCGCAAAAGCCCGCCAGGAGTTGCCTGACCTCATTCTTTGCGACATCAACATGGAAAAAGTGGACGGTTATTTGACTCTCACCTCGCTGCGCAATGAGGAGCCAACCGCCGCCATCCCGTTCATTCTTATGACCGGCCTCGCCGACAACACCAGCATGAGGCATGGCATGGATCTGGGCGCGGACGATTATTTATCCAAACCTTTCACCATCGCCGCGCTTTACGCAGTCGTGGAGATGCACCTGAAAGAGGCCAGGACCTTGTGCGACGTGGCCGAACGCAAAAACTGACCAGCCTGCGCGACAACATCAGCCTGATGCCGCCATGCGAAATGGACAAGCCACTCAGGTTTAAGGGTGACCTTCAACACTGTTGCGTGTTCACAACGGGAGCCGCAAATAAAGAGCAACCAGACCGCGTTCAGCGAGTTCTGCGAACAAAAACACTAGGACAGTTCCCACGACGGGGGCAAAATCCACCTTGCCCACGCGCAGCGGCACGGCACGCAACGGCCAAAGCAACGTCCGCGCTTCGGCATTCACATAACTCCAGAACGGATGCTTGCCGAAGTAGATATAACTGTTTAACAGGTGCAACGCCAGCAACACGCCCGCGATATATTTCCATGACAGGTAACTGCCCAAACCGATGAGCAGCGACTGCTCAATCCGTTGCGCCGTTGAAATCGGCCCGGGAATTATTCCGCACCACTCCAGCACCCAGCTTGCCAGCCACCACAACAATGCCGTCACTGTGAGTGGCAAAAATAATTTCGTCCAACGCGGCCAGCAGTCAATTCCACCCAATTGCATCCGCACCAGCCGGCGAATCGGCTCCGGTCCCTCCAAAATCGAGAGCAGCAACAGCCAGAGGTAAAATACACCGAGCGTCAAACCAAAGCTGAAAATGGAAAACAAAAGCATTCGGCCAAGGGAATTACTAAGGAAGGAAGGGGCGATGATGTTCAAATCCAGTGTTCCCGCCCAAACCGGCTTGGATGCCGAACCGATTTGCCAGTAAAACAGCGCGCGCAACAGCAGCAACCCGCCCAGTATTGCGAGCAAATGCCATCGCCGCAAACGTGACGGCTCGGCGCGCCGCAACGTGCCGACAAGGGTTGCGGGTGTTCTTTTGCCCAGCGGATCAAAGCGAATCGAGCGCCAGTTCAGCCACAGCAACAAGCCCGCAAGGTTCAGAATGAAGTCAATCAAGCCCATTAAATCTCAAATGATGAATTCAGAATGTCGAGTCATTCAAAATTCGCAACTCGTCATTCAAAAAAGATTGCCTTTGGAAATCAACTTTTAACCGGATGGAACAAACCATTTCCCTTGAATCTGTCGTGGCGTGCGGGCAATGTGCACCGCTATGAGCAACAAGTTCGCGTTGCTGACTGCGATGTGTCTTGCGTTTGGACCGACACCGGTGCGCGCGGCTTTTATCAACGGCCAAAACTACGTACCGCTCGCAGGTTGGGCGCGGGCGAACGGCCTGAATTGTTTCCGGCTTGAACGCGGCGGTGAAATCGTTGCAACCAACCGCACGACGCGGCTGGTTTTCGACGTGGATTCGCGCAACGCGGAAATCAACGGCATTCAAGTCGTGCTGTCGTTTCCGATTGCGAATCAAAAAGGCGTCGCGCTCATCGCGCAATTCGATCTCGATACGGCGGTTCGCCCACTGCTGTTTCCGCCGCGATTTGCCGAAGCCAAAACCATCAAAACGATTTGCCTCGATCCCGGTCACGGCGGCAAGGATACGGGCAACCGCACCTTCTGGCACAGCGAAAAAACCTTCACGCTGGCGCTGGCGTCCGAATTGCGCGACCAGCTCAAAAAGGGCGGATTCAACGTCATTCTCACGCGCACTACCGACAAATACGTCGAATTATCCGACCGTCCTGCGCTGGCCAACAAACGCGCTGCGGACTTGTTCGCGAGCCTGCATTTCAACGCCACCGAAACCGGGCGTGATGAGGTTTCGGGGCCGGAGACTTATTGCATTACGCCCGTCGGCGCCAGTTCGTCAAATGCGCAAGGCGAGGGGAGGGATCACGGTCCAACGCCGGCGAATCGGTATGAATGCAAAAGTCTGCTCTTTGCCTATCAAATTCAAAAATCGCTCGTGCAGAATTTGGGTGTGAACGACCGGGGCGTGCGGCGCGCGCGGTTCGCCGTGTTGCGCGACGCGGCAATGCCGGCGATTTTGATCGAATGCGGTTACATGACTCATCCGGTCGAGGGCAAAAAGATTTTAGACGCCGCGTATCGCCGCCAAATGGCGCAGGCCATTGTCAAAGGCATTTTGAATTACCAGAAATTGACAGCGCCACCGGTTCCACCGGCGGCAACTTCAGTGAACACCGGCAAAATTCCGGCCAAAAAACACGTACCATGATTATTTTTACCCGTAATTCCCGTCCCTGTCTTAATCTCTTTCGGGATTTGCGATCAAGAGTAAGATTGGGATTAATATCGGAAATCAAATGAGTATCGTCACCGCGCCGTGGGTTTGACAGGAAAATTGGAATTTGCCAATCTAAAAACTCACAAAGCCGGATGCAGTTGCGTTTCTAACTCGGTTAGCAGGGGCCGGTTGGTGATCAGCACCGGATTCCCGAGGTTCACGAGGACAGCACTGGATGTGGGTGGCCCTTGTGTTGAAGCGTTCGGAATGATAAGTGAAAACTCCTCTCCATCGTGACAGGGCAGGTGAGTAACGTGAAGCTCATCCGGTGTTGACTTTCAAATGGGTGACAAATTGTCATGCCATTGGTTGCCGTTCTAATGTCACGCCGCCCACATTCGACAGACGATTTCGCGCATCATACGTGTAGGTGACGAAATTGTCATTCGTCAGCGGCCCCGAAACTAGATTCCCGTCCAGATCATTCGCCACGCTGCTGCCGTTCACCGTCGCCAAGCGATTGTCATCGTCATACGTCACATCGTCCGCGTCGGTAGCGTGTTGGTTCATTTTTTCATCTTTAATGTGGCCAAAAAAGAAGATGCTGCCGCAATCAAACCTAAAGCAACTCCTACTGGATTATTCGTGCCGAATTTCCCGATACGAATATACGACTGAAAGAAATCTGGCAGATGCGGGTTTATGAAAATTCCACAAAGAACAAACACCGCCACGAAGATGAGCAAAGCTCCAATAATCGCTGTTAAGTATCGTAGCATTTTAACCCTCAATGATGATTAGCCTATGAGTCTTTAGATTTGAAAAGGCGTTTCCTTTTCCAAAGTTCCCAGTCGATCCTCGCCGTTTTGAAAGCAATATAACCAGTCGCAGTTGCGACAACAAAAGCGGTGAAACGCGCAACGATGCGGTCTGCCTTTGACATAACTTCGCCATTCCGGAACTGAAACTCATTGTCTTTCTTGAGAAGAACGCAGACGAACATGACCAGAGCAAGGCCAAAAATCAGATAAATAACTCGCGCTTTAATTGATCGCAGAAACTTTTTCATCGCTCGACTATGGAACTGAAGTTGAAGTGCCAGTTATGATACGATACGAATCAGCAAAGTTCTGCCATACTTTGGACGGGTCAATGAGAATGCCGCCGTAACCCGCTCCGTAGTTGATTCCGAGTGCTACAGGATTTGCATTTTGGGGAATGACAAAATTTGCACCGCCGGCACTATTAGCAGTTCCGCCATAGACTGCGGGAAATTGCACGTTGCTTGAAGACGGAAGCTGAAATCCGCCGCTTTGATTATAGAACCGATATGAGCCGCCAACCCCAATGGTTTGACTTGTAAATACGCCTAGCGAATTTTGACCACGCTCTTGAAGTCCAGCGCCAACATCAATTTCTGAGCCGAATCCGCTGTCAACTGTCCAAGTGCCAGTGAGTCCAGCCTGTCCCGCAATGGAACCATAGCCAGGTTGTTTTCCAGAAACGCCTACTCCTCCATAAAATCCACGAACACCGCCGGAGTTATAAACATAATCACCCGCAGCCTCCACTGCTGCACCATAAACCCCCGGTGCAGAATTCCGTTGTCCCGTATACAAATAATTATAGGCACCTTGAATCCATGATGGACTAGGGTTCTCCCCCACCGCGCCCAATCCGAACGGGTCTAAATAGCTGACAGGATTTCCGTTGGCATAAGCATAGAAGTTTAATCCGCCAGAAAAGCCTAACGGATCGGGATTTAGGAACCTACATAAATACGGATTGTAATAACGGGCGCGCATGTAGAGCAACCCGTTGGGATCAGTTTGGACGCCATATCTGCCATTAAACAGAAACGGAGTGTCATTTGTTCCTGTCCGATACGTCAACGTGGCGTAGGCCGAATACTCAATGCGATCCGTCACGTTTCCATTTCCATCCATCAAAGCAACGGTGCTACCTCGGTAATCGTAGTGATACGTCAGCGTGTTCGTGGCGGCTGCCGTTTCAGTGACTTCATAAAGCAAGCCCGCTCCATAAACGTAGTACTTTGTCACGCCGTTTTTGATGCGCATCAACATCTGCGGCAATTTAGCATTGGGATTGACGACGTAAATCACCGAATTCGTCCCATAAATCTGTCCGATGCGGTTGTTCATGACATCGTAAACGTTGGTGACACTGCCCACATTTAATAACCGATTTCTTGCGTCGTAAGCGTAAGTCGCAAATGTGCCATTAGTCAGCGGCGCGCTGGTCAGGTTTCCATCCGTGTCAGAATAAACATTCTGGCTGTTCACCGTCAGCAGTCGGTTGTCGTCGTCATACGTCATTACTCGTGTCGGCGGCGTGTAGCTATGCGGCAATGGCGCGGCAAATTCTCCGCCGCAGCGTTCCAATTCAGGACGGTGGTATATAGGCTTCTAAACATTGTTCATGCCAAATTCCGGGGATTCCTTTGAGCTTATAGAGTTCATCGCCGCCATGATAGGTGCCACCACCCGGCTCAACCTCTGCTATCTGGCCATGATAATTGAGTTGCTCTGGCGTTAGCTTATGATGGTATTTCCACTCACGGTAAAATTTTTCCAATGTCTCACGGTTAACTATGCGTACGGTGTCACCGTTAAGGAATTCAGGATTATAAGGGCCTTTTGTCTTTCCCATAGGATTATGGTGTTGGAGTACGGATGAAATTCACTGGATTGATTGGCGCGGGGTTTATCAATTGAAATTGTCGTACACCGCCACTCGTGAGTGTTCCATTAAATGGTGTTTGCAGATTTGATGCTGGCGTTTGAAACGTAATTGAGTATTGGCCGCGTCCAGCCTGAATTTCGAGTATCTGCTCAATCTCTGATGCCGTTGCACTCGCCGGAATTTGTGATGGCAAGGTTACAAATGGTGGTTGAAGTCCGGGTGCACCAACGGTTCCAGATCGTGAGATTGCAGCCATGCCGGCTTCATCAGTGTAATGTGTGACGTTGACCAGTGAACTATCTGCGGCAAGAAATCCGGCAAAAAAGAGCAGCGTCAGCAGGCTGGTGAATACACGGTTCATTCGGCGGAAAATTCGGTCCAATACAAACTACATGGGACGGCGTTCTCAAATCCTTCCGGCACGATGTAAACGTCTTCCTCGACTCTGGCTATCTTGTATTTATTGCCGGGCTTGAGTGCTGACAAGTCAGTCATAATAATTGACCCACGCCCTTTATTGCTTGGCCTGTAAACAACAACGTCTCCGGCTTTGAATGGACATTTTTCTTTGTTCATAGTCATGGAATTAACCTTGGTTGTGAGACTGTTCCTGGACCTGTTCCGCCAGGAAATTGATATTCAGGAAGTCCGCCCGGTCGTCCAAATAGGGGTTCGGCGACCGGATTAACCCTAATCCAAGTTCCGGGCGTTGGTGAGACTGTGTAAACCGCGTTTGGTATCGGGCGTCCGGCAGGTAATGCTAGGCCGCTTTGAGCTTCCGCTCCTGACAAGTCTCCAACTGAGGTGGCAAAACCTCCGGGTCGTAACCCTCCTTCAAAACCGGCGGCATTTTCAGCGTAACCGTAATGGGAGAATGTTTCTCCTGCGGTTGTCATACGATAAGGACTGAGAGCCGTTGTTCCCTCTGCGGCAAGAAATCCGGCAAAAAAGAGCAGCGTCAGCAGGCTGGTGAATACACGGTTCATTCGGCGGAAAATTCGCTCCAATACAAGCCGCCTCCGACAGCGTTCTCGAATCCTTCGACCACGACTGAAACTCCTTCGTCAATCCGAACGATTCGATATTTGTTTCCTGGCTTGAGCGCGGCCAAATCCGTCATGATTACCGCTCCACGGCCTTTGTTACTGGGGCGATAAACCACTGTGTCTCCGACTTTGAATGGGCATTTCTGTGAAGTCATAACATCATCTCGGTAGTATTGGCATTGGCAAAGAAACGGTTCCCGGAGCTGTTCCGCCGGGAAATTGGAATTCAGGAAGCCCACCGGGTTGGCCGAAGAGAGGTTCCGCAACCGGATTTACACGAATCCACGTGCCCGGTTGAGGCGTTACGGTGTAAACAGCATTTGGTGGTGCTGTGGGACGAGGTAAAGCCAGACCGCTTTGAGCCTCCGCGCCTGACAAGTCTCCAACTGATGTAGCAAAGCCTCCGGGTCGTAACCCTCCTTCAAAACTGGCAGCACTATCAGTGTAACCATAGTGGAAGAAGGTTTCGCCAGCCGTAGTCATACGATATGGACTGAGAGCCATTGTTCCCTCTGCGGCAAACGGTGCGGCTAGCCCTGCGGCGGCACCGGCAGTTAGCGAAATGTCACCGAACAGTCCCGCCGAGTTTTCCAACGTTGGGTTGCCCGCAAAAGTTCCACTACCCTCGCCATAATGGCCCAAGGCCTGCGGGGTGTTTGCGATTCCTCCCACGATACTGAGACCTGTGTTTAATGCGCCGGAAACCTGCCACGGAAGATTATTATTGTAGAAGGTTTGGGCCGTTGAAACTTGTTGGTTAACCCAAGAAGCTGCTTGGTCATACCACGATTCGTTAGCTCCCAACCCGAACGGATCAAGGTAACTAACGGGATTTCCGTTGGCGTAAGCATAAAAGTTTAGACCACCGGAGAAACCGCTTGGGTCAGGATTTAGGAAGCGGCAAAGGTAAGGATTGTAATAGCGTGCCCGCATGTAAAGCAGGCCATTGTGGTCGGTCATTACGCCATACCTGCCATTAAAAAGAAATGGCGTATCATTTGTTCCGGCACGATAAGTTGTAGTGGCGTAGGCCGAATACTCGATTCTGTCCGTGACGTTTCCATTGCCGTCTGTCAGCGCGATGGTGCTTCCGCGATAGTCATAATGGTAAGTCAAAGTATTCGTGCTCGTGGCCGTCTCGGTGACTTGGTAAAGCAAACCTACGCCATAAATGTAATAGGTGGTGATTCCATTTTTAATCCGCTCCAACACCTGCGGCAGATTCGCATTTGGATTCACCACAAAAACAGTTGTGTTCGTCCCATAAAGCTGCCCGATGCGATTGTTCATCGCATCGTAGGCGTTGGTCACGCCGCCCACATTCGACAACCGATTTCTTGCGTCGAAAGTATAAACCGCAAACGTGTCATTGGTCAGCGGGCTGCTGGTCAGGTTGCCGTCCAAATCCACCGTCACATTGTTGCCGTCCACCGAGGCCAGTTGGTTGTCAGCATCATACGTCATCGTCCGTGTCGGCGGCGTGTTTGTATGCGGCAGGGGCGCGGCAAATTCCCACTGCACTTCCGCCGCGCTGTTCCAATTGAACCGGAACAACGCAATCGGCAGGTTGGCTGCTGTCATTTCAACAATGTTCGTTGACTGTCCGGCGGCATCGTAACTGATAATCCGTTCGGTTCCATTCGGGCGCGTGATGCTGGTCAACCGCCCGTTCAAATCATAGGTCATGGTCGTCGTGCGTCCCGACCAATCTTTGACTTGAGTTAGATGATTATTGCTGTCGTAGCTGTAATAAACATTTTTGCCATTCGGATAAATCAGGTTGGTCACATTGCCGTTGCCGTCGTAGCGATACTGAATCAGATTCCCATAGACATCTTTGAAACTCGACATCCGGTTGTAGGCATCGAACGTCCAGGTATTGGTCATACCATTCTCGGTGACACTCGTGCGATTGTCATTAGCATCGTAGCCGTAAGTGGTCGTGCCCACGTTATCGGCGCGGCTGGTTAACCTGCCTTTGGCGTCGTAATTACAAGTCGTGGTCTGTCCGGCGGGGTCTTTAACGGACGCCAGCAAACCTTGATGATTAAACACAACCGTGGTGGAACGGCCTAGCGGAGTGATGGTGTTGGTCAGGCGATTCGCCCCATCATACTTGAACTGCCACATCTTACCGTTGCGATTGGTTAAAATGATTTGATTTCCTGCGGCATCATAAGCTCGCAAGGAGATGTGACCTGCACCATCGGTCAGTTGAATCAACTTGCCGCGCGCATCCCAATTTTGCCTTGTAACCTCACCCTCCGCGTTTGTTATGGCAATCTTGTGACTGTCCGCATCGTAACCAAACTTGGTTGTCCGTGATAACGGGTCGGTCAGGGCAACCAATCGTCCGTCCGCATCGTCGGTGTATTGCGTCGGGTTTTTAAGCGGGTCGAGCGTGTCAATCAGCCAGTCACGATTATCGTAGATGTTGGTCACGATTGGCGTGCCTTGCGCCGTGGCAGGCAAGGTGGTGGCGAGCAAGTGGCGCGTCGCGCTCCATGAATTACTGCTGACGTTGCTGCGCGCATCAGTGCAGGTTTGCAGATTGCCGATGGCATCGTAACTCAAGGTCGTTGTCAGATTCGTCGGCGCGGTGATAGTCGTTGGTTGCCGACGATTGTTGTATTGAAAACTTGTGGCATTGCCGCGCACGTCGGTGTGGCTGGTCACGTCGCCGAGTGCGTTATTCACAAAACTCTCACTGCCGAGACTGTTTGGGTAAGTGATGTTGTTCAACTGGCCGTAAGTGGAATCGTAGCCGTAAGTGGTCGTGCCGCCGGAGTCGGTGCGCGTGTTGAGCGTGCCTGCCCATTGGCCGCTGGTGGTGTAGGCGTAGTTCACCCAATCGCCTGCACCATTCGTGGAGCCGGTCAAGGAAAATTGGGTGTTGTAACCGAATGTGCTGGGATTGCCGCGTGGGTCTATGAAACGAATCAGATTGTTCTGATTGTCATAAACAAACTGGTTGGTGAAGCCCAGCGGGTCAATTGTTTCGGTAAGATTGTTGTTGCCGTCGTAAAAATACTGGCTGGTTTCATTCAACGGCGAGACGGTCATCATGACGTGGTCTTGGCCGTCATAGAACGTTTGCGTCAAGTTGGTTAGCGCGTCCTCGGTGCCGATGAGCCGTGACCGGTCATCATATACAAACTCACGTCGGTCACCGGCAGGATCAATTTCCACAGTGTTATAGCCCGAGGCGTAAACCTGCCATGACTTGTTCGGGTCACCGACGGTCAGTTGTGTTGTGATCCGCCCGTCTATGTCGTAGGAATTGGTGACGACGAGCCGGCTCAAGGCATCGTAAGTCGCAATGACTTGATGATTTGTGTCATAGGCGTAATTGGCCGTTTTGTGTTCGGCGTCAGTGAAGGAGGTCAGGTCGCCGCCGGTGTAGCCGTAAGAGACTGACCGGCCCGTGCTGTCCGATACTGAAGTCAGACGCGAGGGTGTTCCCGAATAAGTGAATGTCAATGAGCGGTTTTTCTTCCAATCCGTCACTGTCTGCACCCAATTGCTCGAATTGTAGGTCAGGTTCAGTGATTGATTGTATTGGTCCACGATGCTGGTCAGCAAACCAGCTGTGTTGAACTCGAAGGTGCGGCCGTGCCGTTCCAGCAGCCAGTAAGCTCCGTTGGTTTGGAGCAAAGACATGGTACAATTGGCAGGGGGGGCGTAGTAACCGTCAGGTTGTCGGACGAATTGAATCGTGTCCTTGCCCAGATTCACCGAGACGGCCTTGGCGATGACCTGGTCAATGCCCCATTTGGCGATGAGCGCGGTCATCGTCCAGCTCTTGGGACTGGGCAGGTTGCAATTGTAAATGTCCAGTGCGCTACGGATGGCAACCAGCATGGGCGCCATTTGCTGCGGCGTGCCCGAGTCACCCAAGACCGCCTGCCAGCCGCTTATGGTGGCGGCAGTGCAATAGTAATTGTGCAACCAGCCGGGGGACATCCCGGCCAGGTTCGCGTCGCGGCGGGCTGACGAATAATACCGCATCAGATTCAATCCCCGTGGTTCAGTTGAACCAAGAGACAAATCCGTGGCGGAAATTTGGAAACTGCCATCTACGAGGTTGACCGGATCAGCCCCAAATGGCGCCTGTAGAGGCAAGGTAGCCGATTGGGGATTGAAAAAGGTCGGCTGACTCTCATAGAAAACCACAATGACCGGGACGCTCGGTATCGCCGATGGAATACTGACATATCCGCCGTTGTATCCGCCTCCGATAATCATTCCCATATTTTGCGAGCCGTTGGCTTGCTGCTGATAGGCCACATAGCCGCTGCCCGCCCAGCTTCCCGACCCCGCGATCGGAATCGAGCCGCTCTGGGGAAGCAGAAGGTAGTATCCCTTGGCAATGTAGGAATTATATAATGAATTCGTATTGTAGCTGGTTATATTTGCCGACACGTTGGCCCCCGCCGTCCAATTATTACTCGTTGCGAGATAGATTTTTTGCGAATTCGTGTTAGCCAGTTCCAGAAGTTTGACCGTCGAGGCGGCTGTTAGGCCACTGTTCTGCAACTGCTCAATCATGCCATGTTCCAGGGCGCTTTGAAAATAGGCACCGACTTGGAAAGTCTGGTTCTGGTTGAATAGCCCGGTGGTATTAGTGGTATCGAGCGAAAGAACCGCGTGAACTTGCCCATACACGTCAATGTAATAACCTCTGCCCGTCTCTTCGGCTATTCGGCCAAGACGATGAAGAAAGTGACTGAGAACAGAGCTTTGTCCCGCAATCATTTGTCCGGCCAATTCCGTTTGCGCCAACCAACTCAAGCCCATAACATTCAAAGTTTCCTCGGATACTTGTGGGGATGTATCTGCGTAACCTTCCTGGCGGTAAACGTCCAGTTGGCGTTGCCGAGCGGTCAACCAAGCCGCATTGGCATCGAAACTATAAAGCAAGACATAGGTCGCGTTTGTCTTTTGATAAAGGGCTTGATTTAACGTTTGATCGGCCCAGGAAGAACGCGAAAGCCCATTGCTGCTGGAGAAATTCCAGGAACCGAATGGATGTTGAAATGTGAGGGTTGGCGTAAAAGTGGAGCCGGAGCCGGTCGTCTGCACTGATGTAAGTTGGGTGTCCTCTTGATATAATTGTGCCTGACCTGAAGACGTGCAGGCCAACGACAAGCGGTCACCCTGCAAGGCGGGGACGTAGAAGATGTTGGTGGCGGTGCTCGTTCCGGGCAAAGTCACGATAAGCACGGCCATAAGATTTGTCGGAATGTATTGCCATTCCGAAGTCGGCCAGTTCCCGCCTTGGGTCTGAACGGTAAATGCGATCGGTTGAGTCAGGCCGGTGCAGGAGATGATGGTTTGGCCGCCAGCGACTTGTTGCACCGAGGCGTTGGGCATGTTGTTCTGGAGGTAGTTACGAAGATTGGTCGAGTACGTCGTCAAATCTGAACGAATGGAGCTTTCACTTAAATTCTGGACATAATCCGACGTGGCATTTCCGCCAGCGTCGTTGATGAGATTGTTGGTGTTGATCTGGGCGGCGCTGTCAAGATTGATCCCGGTGTTCATTTGACCAATCTTGAACGCCGGGTCGAGGATATAATTGGTTCCGTTGATGCTCAATTGCACCCAAATGTGGTGAAAATAGAGATTGTTTGTGTAACCAGTGATGGTCGCCAGGTAAGGATAGCCGACGTTTATATTAATATTACCAGCCAAGGCAACGGTGGTGTTCCAATTAGTGTTTGGCATGGTGGCTCCAATCCAATGTCGATAGTCCATTTGGTTGGCGGCGGAATAAGGCAATGACACCATGCCAAATTCATAGCTGGGAGAATAGCCAGCAGCGCGAAGCAATGCCACCAGAAGGGCGCACTGGTCGAAATCATTGCCGCTCCGTTCCAACAAGGTTATCTCCGCGCCTTTGTGTGATCCAAAGTAATGAACATATCGGATATGATCGTGAACATAATCATAAATCCGTGTGGGGTCATTGAGTAGATTCCTCGCCAAGGCGGAAATGTCCGGTGTAATCGACTCGGCGATGGCAACCGTTCCGCCGGTGACGGGCGGGTTGGCTACTTGCGGAATCACACCCCCGATTTCATCTACCGAGCCTGAGTTAGTTGTCAAATACCAGCCGTCGGTGTAATTGGCGGGCAAGTCATCCTGGGCTTGGCAGGTTGCTGCAGAGATAAGCCATCCTAAAACCAACAATTGTAGTGTTTTCATTCTGAATTCCTCCTGATTATTGTGAAACCGTCAGCACGTTGCCCTCGTTGTCCAAACTCACCGAGCCGCTGCGCACGCCCGATATTCCTTTCAGCCAGTCCGCCAAATCGTAGGAATAATTCGACCGCTCACCGGGTTGCGCCAGGTTGTTTAACAGAGGATTCAACCCCAGCGCCACTTCCCAGCCGTCGGAGATGCCGTCGCCGCTGGTGTCGGGATTGTTCGGGTCGGTGTGGCTGACCAGTTTTTCGTAAGCATCCGTCAACCCGTCGCCGTCAGCGTCATTGGTCAATCCGAGAATGAAAAATCCCTGCGGGTCGCCCAGTCCCGTCACGGTCAGATTGGTCTGCCCCGGCGCACAGCGCGTCACCCAAACCCATGTGCTCGGCGGCGTGAGGTTGGTTGTGTAGAACAAATCATAGACACCGTTGGTCACATTCCAAGGCGGATTGATCACCAAGGACGCCGTCGTGTTGGTCATCTGCTCCTGCAACCACAGGTCATTGGTGGTGGGCATTTGGATTTGCAAACCTGGACTGTAATTACTCCCGCCACCGGAACCCGGCGGACTGGGCACGTCAGCAGCCATCACTTGCATTCCGCCTCCTCCCGCGACCAGCGATTGTCTTGATGGCGTCGCATAGTTCACATCAAGGTCGTCGAGCAAAAAGAAATAGTTCCTAAAATTCCAAACCGGAACCTGTTGCACGTCAGCGGGCAGCGGCGGCCATTCGGGATTCTGCAATGAATAAAAAGTCCCGGCTCTTCCTGCGCTCGGCAATATCGTCGGCGTCGCCGCCAGCACCCTTGTCAACTGTTCCAGTTGCGCGTCGGTCAGCGATTGAAGCGTCGTGATATTCGTCACATCCAACGAAATGGGACTGGACTGAATCGGCATCGAGGTTCCCCCGGCGTAAGCCGATTGGCACGCCACGCCTAAAATAACAATCCCCGCCAATGAAGCTCTTGAAAGTATTTTCATAAATTAAGCGGCCTCCTTCCGATTTGTGGTTTTAATTCATCGTGTTCGCCTGTTGAAAGGGTTCAGCGCATTTCTAAATCTTTCTTTAAAAGAAAGCAAGATAAAAAATAAAGGGCTATTCACTGTGTTTTTTCTTCCCACTTCTTGCTTGCCTAAAGAAGCGTGCCCAAATCCTTGCGACATCAAAAAATAATTGGCGAGGCCATTCGCCGATACAGAAAACGCGTCAAACTGAGTCAGGAAAAATTGGCGGAAAAGGCTGATTTGCATCCTGTTTATGTAGGCGAATTGGAACGTGGCGAAGAAACGGCAAGCGTTCATGCCCTTCTAAAAATCGCCAGAGCGTTGAATGTTCGCATGCGCGATTTGGTGAACGAACTGTGAGCCGATTCTTTTTCGCAAGCAGTTTCCCAGCCGAATCCTACAAAGCCGGTCTTGAAGCTGGCAGGCGGGCCAAGGAAGGAATGTTCCAGTCCACAGAAGGGGAGTGAAATTTGTGACGGGTTCTGCTTGGCAAACGAGCTGTTCGTGGATTAGCTGGTCGCCATGAGCATCGTTACCAAAACCGGGGATCAGGGAACGACAGGATTGATGTATGGCCGGCGTGTGCCGAAAAATCATCCGCGCGTCGAGACGTGCGGCGCGGTGGATGAGTTGAACGCCGCGCTGGGCTTCGCGCGCGCGACGGCGGAATACGATTTCGTACACGGCAATTTGCTCGCAATTCAGAAAGACCTGATTGTGTTAATGGGCGAGATCAGCGTCGCATTGGAGGATTTGCCGCGTTATGTAAAGGACGGTCACCCACTCGTTACACCGGAAATGACGGCAAAACTCGACGCACTTGTTCGCGAGATTGAGTCGCAGAATGCCGGTTTGAAGGGTTGGGCGATGCCGGGCGGGACGGTAAATGCCGCCGCATTGGACGTGGCGCGGACGGTTTGCCGTCGTGCCGAACGGCGTGTATGCGGGTTGAAGGAGTCCGGTGAACTGCGGAACGCGGAAATTGTGATTTATCTCAATCGTTTATCAGATTTGCTGTGGCTGTTCGCGCGCTGGGTGGAGGCAAAAGCGAAGCCGACAGGGAAGTAAAACAGACGTCGTTTGAACTTCAACCCTCCTAACGTGTGCAATTAGGGGCGCAGATGTGGTTTTTTCATGGCCGTAAAGACGGTGAATAATTCGTTGCCGATGCGGCGTGCCGATTTGAGCACAAATCGTCGCGCCCCGGCAATTTTAGGAATGCCTTTGCCATCGGCAATCGTCGGCGCATTACGACCGCCGAAAATTTTCGGGCAGATCGTAAGGTGAAACTCGTCCACCAAACCGGCGCGGAACAAAGCATCATTCAATTCACCGCCGCCTTCGCAAAGCAGCCGTCTGACGCCCCATTTTTTCCGCAACCACCGGAGCGCAATCCTGAAGTTGATTTCTCTCCGGCCACAAATTTTCACTTCGTCAGCCAGCGCGCGAAGCCGCTTCAACCGGTTCGCCTTTGCCCGGCACGTGGTGAGGATGATGATGGAAGAAAAATGGCGCTTGAATACTTCCGCGCGGGGATTGACCGAACCGGAGCGGCTGACAATCACGCTCAAATTATATTCCGCCAAACCGCGTTTGAGCCGCCGTCGCCGGAACTTTGCCGGGCCAGGTTCCATGGTGATGGAAGCCGAATCAACAGTGCGCGCGCCAGCCATCACTGCATCCGTTGTGGCGCGCAACCCCAGCATATGCTCGTGGTCGCGCGGGCTGCCAAATGACGCTGCCGCGCGGTTCACCATCGCAATTTTTCCGTCCGCCGTCATCGCCATGTTCACCAGCATGAATGGCGATTTTGAGTTTTTGGTTTTCAATTTTGAGTTCACCAAGATTTCAACTTAAAACTAAAAATTCAAAACTTAAAGGATGAGCATTGCGTCACCGTAACTATAAAAACGGTAACGCTCGCGGATCGCTTCGGCGTAGGCCGATAAAATCACATCGCGTCCGCGGGTTTCGCCCGGCGCAGCAAATGCGCTTGCGAGCATCAGCAGGGTCGAGCGCGGCAAATGGAAATTTGTCAACAATGCGTCCGTGATTGGAAATCGAAACGGCGGATGAATGAAAATGCGCGTTTTTCCTGAGGTTTTCGTCAGTTTTCCGCCATTTTGCGCCGCCACGCTTTCGAGCACGCGGACGGTTGTTGTGCCGACTGCAATGACGCGGCATCCGGCGATTTTCGCCTGATGGATTGCACGCACGGTTTCTTCGCCGAGTTCATAACCCTCCTCGTGCATTTTGTGCGCGGCGAGGGTTTCAGTTTTAACAGGCAGAAACGTGCCGGAACCAACATGAAGCGTGACAAAGCAAATCTTCACGCTCCGTGAACGGATATCATCGAGCAACTTTTCGGTAAAATGAAGTCCTGCCGTTGGCGCGGCAACCGAGCCGTCGGTTTTGGCGAAAACAGTTTGATAACGTTCCCTGTCTTCCAGCATGTCGCTTGAGTTCCGGCGCGTGATGTAAGGCGGCAACGGGGCTTCGCCGAGTCGGTCCAGTTCGCGTTTAATGTCCGCCGTGCCGGAAAAGCTCAACCGCCGGTGTCCTTCGTCGTTGGTTTCAACCACCGTTGCCTGTATTTTGGTTAATTGACCGTTCGCATCGCGAAGAACAATTTGCGTTTTCATGCGAGCGCGTTTGGCCGGACGCAACATCGTCCACCAATCATTTATTGATTTTTCTTCAAGCAGCAGGATTTCAAATCGACCGCCGGTATGAGCGTTGACGCCATGCAAACGGGCTGGAATCACGCGGGAATCGTTCAGCACGAGCACATCGCCCTCATGGAAAAATTCCAATACCGCGCCAAACCCCCGATGCTCAACCTGCCCATTGGCCCGGTTTAGCACCAAAAGCCGTGATTCATCCCGCCTTGGGGCAGGATGTTGGGCAATCAGCTCTTGTGGCAGTTCGAAGTCAAAATCGGCTGTTCGCATCACGGCTTAAGGGTAGTCCGATGACGATTGGAAAGACAGAATTGACTGTTTTTGCTGTAATTTCAAGGAATCAGGCTGTGAATAACTTCTGAATAAACCCCAAAATTTAGGCAAAATTAATGTTGACATTGGGTGGGTTAAAGTGTATGAAAGTGGGGAGTTGTGGGAAGGAAAGCCATTTTGTTTTTTTCTGTGAACAAATGAGCGGAAACAAAAATAAAGAGCCGACCTATTATAATTCGTGCTTTCGGCATGGCGTGGATGTGAAACGTCGTGTGCAAATCCCTGCCAAATGGAGGCCGCAACAGGCGGGTGTGGAGCTGACGTTAATCCTTTGGCCGCGGGAGGGCACTGGGCCGTGCGTACGCGTGTTGCCGCCTGCGCAGATGGCGAAGCTGATGCAGTCCATTGACGGGATGCCCAATAGCGATCCCAAGAAAGTGGTTTTGAAACGGATCATTGGCAGCGGCTCGGCACAGGCGAGCGTGGACAAGGCCGGACGAATTTGTTTGCCAGAAGAAATGGCACGTGGAGCAGGCATCAAAAATGAGGTGACACTGGTCGGGTTACTTGACCGCTTCGAGATTTGGAATCCGGAGCATTACGAGAAAGTCCAAACTGCCGACGCCGCGTTGGCGCCCGACGCCTTCAGACTGATGGAGTAAAATTATGAACCTTGGAAAATTATTGGCCGCTGGAAAAAACATTAAAGGTGGACGCGAGGAAATTTCCTATCGCGTCAACAAACGTATTTATTTGCCGAAATTCGGTCCGGCAAGAAACCCCTTCAAATTCCCGGATAAAGCGGGGCCGACAAGGGCTGTGGTGGAGACCGCCGCTGCACTAGTCAAAGAGGAAATCGCACTGGTCGCGGCCAAGACGCAAAAGCTGCCGACGTTGCCCGCCGCGCCATCATGCCCAGCCTCCTGGGTGGGCAAACTCAACCCGGTTTCACTGTGGCGCGGTTCGCCACTGCCGGACACACAGCCGTCCGTGCAGTCCGAGTTGTCGTTGGACGGTGTGAAAGTGGTGCACAACGACCTGAGCGACGCGGATGTGAAAGTGGTGCCGATTAAATCCCGGACGGCGCACGAAATGGCTGTGCCGGTCCTGCCGCCGCCGAAAAAACCATGGGAATTTCTGGCTGAGCGGATGTTTCAGGCAACAGTGGATTAAACAACGGCAAAACAATGCACAGTGTCAGAGTTCGTTCACAAATCAGTGATGGCGGCGGAGGTGTTGGACGCGCTCAAGCCGAGGCCGGGCGGTCGTTACGCCGATGGCACGCTCGGCGGAGCTGGACACGCGGTGACCATCTTGACCGCGAGTTCACCGACTGGATGGCTGTTTGGGTGCGATCGCGATGGCGTCGCGATTGAAATCGCGCGTGTGCGGCTCGCGGGATTTGCCGGACGGTTTGAAATCCGCCGCGGAAATTTTGCGGAAATGGCCGGATGGATCCCGGCGGCGGGTTGCGATGGTGTGCTGCTGGACTTGGGCGTGAGTTCGTCGCAACTGGATTCGCCCGAACGCGGGTTCAGTTTCCAGCATGATGGCCCGCTGGATATGCGGATGGACGATCGGCAAACACTGACGGCGGCGGATTTGGTGAACGGGGCGGACGCGAAAGAGCTGGCGAGGATTTTTTGGGAATTTGGCGGCGAGCGCGAGTCGCGGCGGTTTGCAAAGGAGATTGTGCGCGACCGCGAGCGGCAAAAATTTGAAACAACATGGCAGTTGGCGGAATTGATCGAGCGGCTCAGTCCGCGCCGCGGAAAAAAGGCGCATCCGGCGACAAAGGTTTTTCAGGCGTTGCGGATCGCGGTGAACGATGAAATTGGTTCTTTGAAACGCGGCTTGGACACCGCTGTGAAAATTTTGAAGCCCGGCGGGCGATTGGCGGTCATTACGTTTCATTCGCTCGAAGATCGCGTGGTGAAGGAATTCGGACGCGAGCGCAGTCGCGGCTATACCTTCACAGGGAAAGTGGATGTGCCGGAATTGCGTGAATCGCTGGCGCCGGAATTAAAATGGGTGACGCGCAAGGCAATCCGTCCAGGCGAGGTTGAGTTTGAAGAAAATCCGCGCAGCCGCAGCGCGCAACTGCGGGTGCTGGAGAGAATTTAGATGGCAAAAAATCAAAGAAGTCAGTCGGCGGCAATCCGGTTTTGTCCGGCACTGAAGGCGTTGTTTCTGTGTTTGCTGATTGCCGGTCTGGCAGTGGGTTACGTCTGGCAAAAAGGTCAGATTTACCAGCTCGGCCGGCAAATCACGGCGTGCGAGAGCCGCTTGGTGCGGTTGCGGGACGAGAATCAAAAGTTAGGCGACCAGCTTGCAGTGTTGCGTTCGCCGGTCATGCTGGATCAACGCGTCCGCGAATTGAACCTCGGCCTGGTGCCCGCGCAACCGGCACAAATTTACCGGCTGGTCGAGCCGCCGCCGAATGAAAACTCAAAACGTCAGTTCGCCGCGCGACAGAACAGCAGGATGATGCAATGATGTGAACAATTGTGGCCGCCGCCCGTGACGCTGTCGGGTGAGGAACCGATCGCCGCGGGCGGTTGGCCATTTTATGATGACAAAACGATTACAGCTAAAACGCGTGCTGTTATTGTTGGTGTTGCTCAGCTTGTCGTTTGTCGGACTGTGCTACCGGCTTGTGGATTTGCAAGTGCTGCGTCATGACGAGTTGGCGGCACTGGCTCAGCAAAACACACAGCGCGAATTTTGGCGCGCGCCACGTCGGGGCAACATTCTCGATGCGCACGGCAATTTGCTTGCAACGAGCATTTTTGTGAAAACGGTTTGTGCTGATCCGACTTTGATTGGCAATCAGCAGGCTGTCGTCGCACGCGCGCTTGCACCGTTGCTGCAAATGAACGAGAGCGAGCTGTGCAAAAAATTACTCCCGCGCATCCGGCAAAATGAAAAGGGCGAAACAATCACCAACCACTATGTCGTTCTCCAGCACAAGGTCACAGACGAAACCTGGCAAAAAATACAACTGATGATGAACCAGCTTCCGTTCGGTGTGGATGAAACCAGGTTGCCAGGAAATCAGCGCGCGTTTTTTCGCACCCTGCGCCAGGATGCGATTTTCGCCGAACCGGTGGACGATCAATTGCGCGTGTATCCAAACGCTTCGCTCGCGGCGCATGTCCTCGGTTTTGTGGAGACGGATGAAATGCAAATAAACGGACGGCAAGTTTCACAACCATCCGGTCGCGACGGTATCGAATTGGTTTTGAATTCCGCATTGGGTGGCGTCGCCGGCTGGCGCGTAACCGACACTGACCGGCAACACCGCGAGCTCGCTGCGTTGCGTGACGAAGATGTGCAACCGCGCAACGGCTTGAATGCGGTGTTGACGATTGACGCGGTCATTCAGCACATCCTCGAAACCGCGCTGGCTGACACGATGCAAAAGCACACGCCCATCAGCATCACTGGCATTATTATGCGTCCGCGCACAGGTGAAATTCTGGCGATGGCAACGCTGCCGAATTTTGATCCGAATAATCCCGGTGTGTCACCCGCCGACGCGCGCCGCAACCGTATCATCAGCGATCTTATGGAGCCGGGTTCGACGTTTAAAGTCGTCGCTGTAGCCGGTGCATTGAACGATGGCGTGGTGCAACTGGATGACACATTCAATTGCGAGGAGGGGCATTTTGCCTATGCCGGGCGGGTTTTGCACGATCACGAGCCGTTTGGGATTTTAAACACCAAAAGCATCATCACAAAATCATCAAATATCGGCGCGGCAAAAATTGGAATCAGGCTCGGCGAAGGCAGGCTTTACGATTATGTGTGCGATTTTGGATTTAGCCAGCGCACGGGCATTCCGCTGCCGGGCGAGGTTGCCGGCATTTTGCATCCGGTCAGGGATTGGAGCAAAGTGTCCATTGCGCAAATTCCAATGGGGCAGGGTGTGGCGGTGACGCGATTGCAAATGATCATGGCCATGGGCGCGTTGGCGAACAACGGCTGGCTCATGCGACCGATGCTCGTGAGTCGCCTCGAGGATCGTGATGGGAATGTCGTGCAGCAATACGCCCCACAGCGTGTGCGTCAGGTCATCAGCGGCGCCACCGACAAGCTGATGGTGGAAGCGCTCAAAACCGTTGTGTCGCCGGATGGCACGGCGCCGGGCGCGGCGATGAAGGATTATACCGCTGCAGGCAAAACCGGCACGGCGCAAAAAGTGGAGAATGGCGCCTATGCCGAACATAAATTCTTTTCTTCGTTCATCGGGTTCTTTCCCGCGGACGATCCGCAACTTTGTATTTCAATTGTGATGGATGAGCCGAAGGAAGGTTATTACGGCGGACAGGTTTGCGGGCCCGTGTTCAGGGAGGTTGCCGAGCGGTGTGCGAGTTATTTGAGCATTCCACCGGCTGAAAATCTGCAACAGCCAAAATCCGTCACGGTCTCTCGTGGCAACCAGCATTTCGAAACCGCGCGCGAATATGCAGAATCCATGAAGCAACGTTGAAAATTGAAGTGGAAACACGTTCTTTGAAATTTGTCGCCGAAGCCTGCGTCGCCGATGTTCGCCACGGGTTGGTGAAAAGTTTGGTAAAAAATGTCTGCACCGATTCACGGCAGACGAAACCGGGCGATCTGTTTTTTGCCATCAAAGGCGAAAAATTCGATGGCCACGATTTTATCAACGAAGTGGCGGCCAAAGGTGCTGTGGCGGTGGTTGTTCCGGAAAAGGGGAAAATTCCAGCGCAATTGCCGGACTGTGCAGTGCTAGTTGTTAAGGATACGCGTGCAGCGCTCGGTCAGTTGGCGGCGGCATATCGGAAAGAATTTGATTTACCGGTGATTGCTGTTGGCGGTTCGAATGGCAAAACGACAGTGAAGGAACTGATGGCATCGGCGCTCCGGCAAGGCTTGGCGACGCTTTGGAGTGAGGCGAATTTCAACAACGATATCGGCGTGCCGCTGACGTTGTTGCGTCTGGAAAAATCGCACCAAGCCGCCGTGCTTGAAGTGGGCACGAATCATCCAGGGGAACTTGCGCCGCTCGTAAAAATGATTCAGCCCAAATACGGCGTCATCACAAACATCGGGCGCGAACATCTGGAATTTTTTGGCGATGTCGCGGGCGTCGTGCAAGAAGAAGGCTGGCTTGCAGAACTTTTGCCGGTGGACGGCACGCTCTTTATCAACGGCGACGACGAATGGACGGAGCAAATCGCGAAACGAGTTCGCGCCAAAATTGTTCGCGTCGGGTTGGGGAAAAAAAACAACTGGCGCGCCCGCTCGATTCGTCTGGACAAAAATGGAGTGACGTTTCGCGTGGACGCGCCGAAAGCGGAATTCAGCGGCGAGTATCGCATCAATTTACTCGGTCGCCATCAGGTGACAAACGCTTTGTTTGCGGTTGCGGTCAGTGAGGAACTAGGCTTGGGCCGTCCCGCAGTGCGGGACGGCCTGGCCGAATGCAAACCGCCAAGGATGCGGCTACAGTTTTGGGAAGCGGGCGGCGTGCGCGTGCTCGACGACGCCTATAACGCGAACGCGGATTCGACGCTCGCGGCGCTTGAAACGCTCCGCGATTTGCCGTTGCAAGGCCGGCGCGTAGCGGTGCTTGGCGACATGGCTGAGCTCGGTGCGCACAGTGAGGCGGCGCATGCGGAAGTTGGCAGGCGCGCGGCGGAATTGGGCATCGGACAATTGTTCGCTGTCGGCAAAATGGCGGGTGTCACGGCAACAGCGGCGCGCGAAGCGGGCTTGACCCGCGTGATTGAATTTGCGGATGTCGAAGCGGCGGTGAAAGCAGTGAAGTCTTTTTTAAAGGCAGGCGATGTGGTTTTATTGAAGGCGTCACGGGCGTCGCGCCTGGAACGCATTGCCGAGACGTTGAAGTCGGGAAAATCGTAAACGAAAACAATGCTTTATTATTTAAGCCAGCAGTTGCTCGATTGGTTTCATGGGACACCTTGGGAAAGCCGGCTCTCGTGGCTGCGGCTTTTTCACTACATCACAGTGCGGAGCGCGGGCGGGGCAATCACGGCGCTGGCTTTGAGTTGGTGGCTCGGGCCGAAAATCATTGACTGGCTCAAGCAATTAAAATTCGGCCAGGATTACGCGGACAAGGCCGAAGAAGTCGGTGGATTGGACGCGCGCGTTTTGGGCAAAAAAGGAACGCCGACGATGGGCGGCATTTTGATTGTGGCGGTTTTGTTGTTCTCAACGATTTTATGGGCGCAGTTGGACAACAAACTGATTTTGCTGACACTGTTGTCGGTGCTCGTGCTGGCGGGGCTGGGATTTTACGACGATTACGCAAAAATCATCCGGCAAAGCGGCGGCGGCGCTCCGCCGCGCGTGAAACTGTGGGTCCAAATCGTATTGGCGGTTTTTATCGGTGTCTATTTGTGGATGACGCCCTCGACAGGCAGATTGGTGACGCAAATCATGGTGCCGTTTTGGAAATATCCGGTGGCGATGAACGCAGGCTGGATCGGTCTGCTGATTGTGGTGCTGGCGATTGTCGGCAGTTCGAATGCGGTGAATTTGACAGATGGCCTCGATGGTCTGGCGATTGGCTGCACGCTGATTGTGGCATTTGTGTTTCTTGTGTTCACGTATGTGGCAGGCAACATCAAGGTGGCGGGCTATTTGCAAATTCCCTATGTGCCCGGTGCGGGCGAGTTAACGGTGTTTTGCGCGGCGTTGATCGGTGCGGGCCTTGGTTTTTTGTGGTTCAACTGCCATCCGGCGCAGGTGTTCATGGGCGACACGGGGTCGCTCGCGCTCGGAGGAGCGTTCGGCATCATCGCGGTGCTGATTCATCAGCCGTTCGTGCTGGTGATAGCGGGTGGTGTGTTTGTGATGGAAGCTGTTTCGGTGATTCTGCAAACCGGCTGGTTTCGTTTCACGCGAATGCGCACCGGCACAGGCCGACGGATTTTTTTAATGGCGCCCTTGCATCATCATTTCGAGAAAAAAGGCTGGTACGAATCACAAGTGGTGATGCGTTTTTACATTTTGTGCGTGCTGTTCGCGGTCATCGCGCTGGCCACGCTGAAACTGAGGTGAATGATGATGTTCGCATTGGCTAAAAACGGAATTTTGACAGGTTGCTTTACTCCTTGCGCCGATGACCGTTCGCTGTTAAAAACATTGGTGGCAGCGGAGAGGCGCGCGGTGGCCCGAAGGGTGTTTTTATATTCAGTCGATGGCTTGAGACTGAACTGGCCTGGGTTTTTAAACAATCCACATCCGCAGCGGCTTCAAGCGCAAACCGGTGAATATGACGACTTTAACACGCCACGGAGTTTTGAGAGGGGAAACTTCGTTGCGGAAAACTCAACAACACAACCTCAACACGAAAGGACGCAACCAGCGCCAAATCAATGAATAATCCAAACCCATTCGTACCTCAAGGCTCCCTGTTGGAGCAGCAAAACAAACGCCGTTCACGCATAAAAGTCGGCGTGTTCTGCGTGCTTGCGGTCGGAATCGTAGGCCTGACCACAATGCTTATCCAAGGCTGCAAACGCGAACAAACCGAGACGGAAAACCAGCCATCGCTCGAAACAAACGAGACTGCGATGAACACGAATCTTCCACCGGCGGTGGAAGCATCCAATCCTCCTGTGCTGCTTCCGCCGGCGATGACTCCTCCGCCCGTTGCACCGCCAGAGACGGGAGCTGCTGCGACCGAATACGTTGTGGTCAAAGGCGATTCATTCTCGAAGATTGCCAAAAAATTTGGCGTGAGTGTGAAAGCAATTAAAGCAATGAACCCTGGCGTCGAACCGACCAAATTGAAAGTCGGACAAAAACTTTCGATTCCGGCGTCGTCCGGCGGCACAGCTGCGCCTGCTGCTGCGAGCGCCCTGACTCCGACTGGTTCAAGCATGGGCGAGGAAACTTATACGGTGAAATCCGGCGACACGCTGACCAAGATTGCGAAGGCACACGGCACAACCGTCAAGGCGATTGAATCCGAAAACAATCTGTCCACGACGAAAATCAAAGTCGGCCAGAAACTGAAGATTCCGGCAAAAGCTGAAGTTGCAGCTCCGGTATCGGCTCCAGTTGCGCCCGCGCCTGTGCTGCCGCAGGGCACAACGCCCGCGCCAGCCGGTCAGTAACCGTCGCCGGGTGGAATTTTCGGCTGGGGGGGGTCCCGCTCTGCGGGATTTTGAAGGCATTGAAATGAAGGTCGCCGTCACGACTTTGGCGTTTTGCGTCGCCGCCCTGTTGGCGCTGGGGCTGGTGATGCTTTACAGTTCAAGCATGACGCAAGTCGGCGCGCGTTACATCATGCTGCAACTTCTCTGGTGTGCGTTCGGCTTCGCCCTCTGCGTGGCGGCGACCGCTCTTGATTATCAATTGCTCAAAAAACTCGCCTGGCCGATTTTTATCCTTGCGGTACTTTTGCTCCTGCTTGTGCTCGTTCCGCACATCGGCAGAAAAATCAACGGCGCGCGTCGTTGGTTCGATTTTTACGGCATGCGTTTTCAGCCGTCCGAATTCGGAAAAATCGCGCTCATCATCCTGCTGGCGTGGTATGGAGACCATTGCCAGCGGCACATGCACACATGGATACGCGGCGTCATTTTGCCAGGCATCCTCATCGTGCTGATACTCGGTCTGGTTTTTGTTGAACCCGATCGTGGCACAACCATTTTGCTTGCCGCCGTCAGCGGCGCGATGCTGCTCATTGCCGGCGTCCGTTGGAAATACATTGTTCCTCCGGTTTTGCTCGGTGTGTTCGCTTTGACAGTTTCCATTTTACGGGATCCGATGCGCATGAAGCGCATTTTCAGTTGGTGGGATTTGGAGCAGAACAAGGACGGCGTCGGCTATCAGGCACATCAGGCCATGATCGCGCTCGGCTCCGGCGGCTGGACCGGCCTTGGTCTCGGGAACGGCCGCCAGAAACTCGGCTTCGTGCCGGAACATCACACCGATTTTATTTTTTCCATTATTGGCGAGGAATTGGGTTTGGTCGCGACGCTGCTGGTCGTTCTCGCGTTCGTCGTCATTGCGATTTGCGGCATTTACATCGCGCTGAACTCGCGCGACACGTTCGGATTTTTGCTTGCAGCGGGCGTCACGTTTCTAATCAGCCTGCAGGCGGCGATTAACATCGGCGTTGTCACCAGCGCGCTGCCGAATAAAGGCCTGCCGTTGCCGTTCATCAGTTATGGCGGCTCAAATCTGCTCGCCATGTTCATATGCGTCGGGATTTTGTTCAGTGTCGCGCGTCACGCCCGCGCGCGCGGCAGAATTCCCGCGGCTGCCATCGAAACCGACGAGATTTCAATCACTCAAACCACATGATCGCGCCCGGAGTCAAATCGCCCTTCGTCGCCATCGCGTGCGGCGGCACGGGCGGGCATCTGTTTCCGGGGGTGGTGGTCGCTGAACAGCTTCAGCGACGGAATTGCGCCGTCACGTTGCTCATCTCGCCGAAGGATATAGACCAGCAGGCCGTCAAATCTGCGCGTGGCATGCAAATCGTCACGCTGCCTGCTGTCGCGCTGCAAAATCGCAATTACATCTCGTTTGCGCGCAGCTTTTGGCAATCGTGGCGCGCGTCGCTGAAAATTTTCAAAGACCACCCGCCGCAGGCTGTGCTTGCAATGGGCGGTTTCACCAGCGCCCCGCCCGTTCTCGCCGCGAAGAAATTCCATGCGAAAACGTTCCTGCACGAATCCAACGCCATCCCCGGCCGCGCAAACCGCTTTCTTGCGCGCTTTGTGGATGAAGCGTTCGCCGGATTTCCCGAAGCCGCCGCCCGACTCCGCGTCCTCAAAGTCACGACGACGGGAACGCCTGTGCGCCCCCAATTTCAGCCGCGCGATCCCGCCGCGTGCCGGACTGCGCTTGGCTTTGAACCCGACCGCCCGGTGATCCTGGTCATGGGCGGCAGTCAGGGTGCAAGCGGCGTCAACGAAATGATTTTGTCCGCGTTGCCCGCGCTTGGTGAATGCGCCAAAAATTGGCAGTGGCTTCATCTCACTGGCGTAAACGATTCGGAAAAAGTCAAAAGCGCCTACGATGCCCGTGGTTTGATCGCCGTTGTCAAACCGTTTCTGGTGGAAATGGATTTGGCGCTTGGTGCGGCGACCGTTGCCGTCAGTCGCGCGGGTGCGTCGTCTCTGGCCGAAATTGCCGCGATGCGCCTGCCGTCGCTTCTGATTCCGTATCCGGCTGCGGCAAACAATCATCAATTTCACAACGCGCGCGCTTTTGAAAAAACCGGCGCGGCGCGCCTGCTCGAGCAAAAAGCCGCAACGCCCCAAAGAGTTGCCATTCTATTGCGTGAACTGGTTGAAGACGCCGCCGCCCGCTCAAAGATTCAAACCGCGCTCGCACAATGGCACGCGCCCAAGGCGGCGGAGCAAATCGCGGAAATCATGCTGGCTGCAGTTTTTTGGAGCGCGGACAGCCGTGTCCGCGCGGATGAATCTTTGCGCGAAACCAGCGGGCAATGCTGTCCGCGCTCCGATGCGGTTGAACGGCAGAATTTTTCCGCCGCATGAGAGCTATTTTGGAACGACCGATGAAAGCCGGAACACATATTGCCGACGAACTCGCTGAACATGTTTCGCGCGCGACCGTCATTTGCCGCGGGGAGCCGCTGGCAAAACACACCACGTTGTGCGTCGGTGGTCCGGCGGACATTTATATCGAGCCGGCGTCGGAAGGCGATTTGGCGGGCGTTGTGAGATTTTGCAGCAAGCATGATTTGCCGTTTTTCGTAATGGGTCGCGGCTCGAATTTATTGGTGCGCGACGGCGGTTTTTGCGGCGTGGTGATTTGTCTGGCACATCCGTGTTTCAGCCGCATCGAAGTTGCGGGTGAGCGGCTGCGCTGCGGCGCGGGCGCAAAACTGAAAAATGTAGCGTTGGAAGCGAAACGTCACGGTTTGAGCGATGTGGAATTTCTCGAAGACATTCCCGGCAGCATTGGCGGCGCGTTGCGCATGAACGCGGGCGCGATGGGCAATGCGACGTTTGATGTCGTCGAGTCGGTTCGTTTAATGGATTTCGATGGCAATGTGTGTGAACTCGCGCCGGAGGAAATGTCGGTTGAATATCGCGGTTGCGGCGTTTTGAAAACGCACATCGCGCTGAGCGCGGTATTCAAATGCACGCCCGCGCCGCGCGAAAAAATCAGGGAACGCATGAAAGTATTCAGTCAAAAGCGCTGGGAAATGCAGCCTGCCGCGCCGAGCGCCGGTTGCATATTCAAAAACCCGGCTGCGATTCCGGCGGGCAAACTGATTGACGAACTGGGCTTGAAAGGCGCGCGTGTCGGCGGGGCGATGGTTTCGGCCGAGCACGGCAATTTTATCGTGAATGATGGCAACGCGACGGCGCGCGACATTTTGGAATTGATTGAAATGTTGAAACAGCGCGCGAAAGATGAGCGCGGCATCGAATTATGCACGGAAGTTGAAATCATCGGCGAGGATTGAAAAGATTTTTATGACAAAATGACCGGCAAACTCAAAATCGTGGTGATGTTGGGCGGGCCAAGCGCGGAACGCGAAGTCTCGTTGCGTTCGGGTGCGGCGGTAACGAAAGCGTTGCGCTCGCTTGGCCACGAGGTTCATGAGCTTGATCCTCGCGATGATTCGTGGGTTTTGCCGCAGAAAATGGACGTGGTCTTTCTCGCCTTGCACGGGACTTATGGCGAGGACGGCACGGTGCAGCGGCGCTTGGATGGACTTGGAGCGGTTTACACCGGTTGCGACGCCGAATCGAGCCGCATCGCGTTTGACAAAGTGCTGACGAAAAAACGTTGCATCGAAGCCGGAATTCCGTCGGCGAGATTTTTGGTTGTGAATTCAGAAAAAGTTCCGTGGCCGGATGGCTGGAGGCCGCCGCTGGTGGTGAAACCGGTGCGGCAGGGTTCGAGCGTCGGACTGCAATTTGTCGAGCAGATCGAAGATTGGCAAAAAGCAGTAGCGGAGGCGCTGAAGTTTGATTCGGAAGTTTTGGTCGAGGAGAAAATTGTCGGGCGTGAATGCACCGTGGGCATTTTGGATGACGAGGCGTTGCCGATTGTTGAAGTTCGTCCGAAAGTCGGTTCTTACGATTATAGAAACAAATACACAGCGGGCTGCACGGAGTATTTTTGCCCCGCGCCATTTGACGCGGCGCTGACGGAACGGATTCAGGAAGCGGCGCTGGGCGCGTTTAAGGCGATTGGCGGTCGTGATTACGCGCGCATTGATATGATGGTGCGTGCAAGCGGCGAACCGGTTGTGCTTGAGGTTAACACGCTGCCGGGCATGACGGAAACGAGTTTGCTGCCGAAGGCGGCGGCGGCGGCGGGTTTGAATTACGGGCAGCTTTGCCAGCGAATGGTGGATTTGGCGTTGAAAAGGAAATGAAAAATGAAGAATGTAAGATGCAGAATCGAACAAACTTTGAGCCATTACCCGAATCAGAGGTTCGCTCTTCATTCATCATTCATCATTCTTAATTCTGCATTTCATCATGTGGTTTAGACGCGAACAAAAAAACCGGCGATTGAGGCGTGGACGCGTGCTCGACGTGAAACTGCGTTCGAGTCAGGTGCGCGCCGCGCGCACGCGGCTGGCGGTAATCATGCTGGGCGTCACCTTTGGAACGGTGGCCGGACTTTATTTGTTATGGCGCACGGGCGAGTGGACGCTGGACAAATTTGTTTATAAAAATTCCGAGTTCGCCATTCAGCGGATTAATGTGCAAACCGATGGTGTTATTGCCCCGGACCAACTGCGCCGCTGGTCTGGAGTGAAGCTCGGCGAAAATTTGATCGCGCTTGATTTGGCGTCGGTGAAACGCAATCTGGAACTTGTTTCGACCATTGATTCTGTTTCCGTCGAGCGCATCCTGCCGCGCACACTGCGAATTCGCGTGACGGAACGCCAGCCGGTGGCGCAAGTGGACGTGCCGTGCGCGGGCACAACGGGTGGAATAACGGTTTCAGTTTTTCAATTGGACGCGGATGGTTACGTGATGCAACCGCTCGACCCCCGGCTGTGCGTGATTCCATTGTCGCAAGTAAGCGGGCAATTGCCGGTGATTGTGGGACTAAACATGTATGAATTGCGGCCCGGTCATCGCGTCGAATCGCCCCAAGTGCGGGCCGCATTGCAATTGGTGGCTGCGTTCGACCATTCGCCGATGTCGGGGTTTGTGGATTTACAACGCATTGATGTTTCGTCACCGGGAATCGTTGTCGCAACGACAGAGCAGGGCAGCAAGATTACTTTTGGCCTCGACAATTTGGATCAGCAATTGCAACGCTGGCGCAAAATTTACGATTTGGGACAGAGTATGAACAGGGCCATCGTGACGCTCGATTTGGCGGTTTCCAACAACGTTCCGGTTCGTTGGATGGAAGCCAGCGTGCCGCCGGTCACTGTGCCAAAATCGGTCAACCCAGCACACATTCGGAGGAAAAATGTTTGATGCTTCATCCATCATCGTCGGTTTGGAAATCGGCACGTCCAAGGTTTGTGCCGTCGTTGGCGAACAAAGCGCCGGTGGCTCACTCAACATCATCGGCCTCGGCCAGGCGCGCTCACGCGGCGTGCGCAAGGGCGAGATTGCGGACCCGGCGCAGGCCGAGGAGGATGTGCGCAACGCCATCGTCGAGGCCGAGCAAATGGCCGACGTGGAAATTCGCAACGTTTATCTTGGCGTGACGGGCGGGCATATCCGCGGCTTCAACAATCGCGGCGCGCATCCGGTGGTTTCTGCCGACCGCGAAATTTCCGAGGACGACGTGCAGGACGTGATCAAAAACGCAAAGGCAATCAATTTGCCGACGGAAAACAACGTCGTTCACGCCATTCGCCAGCACTTTTTGGTGGACGGACAGGACGGCGTGACAAATCCGGTCGGAATGCTCGGTTCGCGACTTGAAGTGGACATGCACGTTGTTCACGGCAACACAAACCGTTTGCAAAATGCCATTCGCCTCGTCAAGGGCCTGCAGCTTGACGTGGACGGAATTGTGTTCAACGGCCTAGCCTCGTCGCTCGCGTTGTTGACCAACGAGCAAAAGGAGCTTGGAGCGCTGGTCATTGACATCGGCGGCGGCACGACCGATTACGTCGTTTACGCCAACGGCGTCATCAAATACACCGGCGTTTTGGCCATCGGCGGCGACCACGTTTCCAACGACCTAGCTTATGGTCTGAAGGTGCCGTTGAGCCGCGCGGAAAAACTCAAGCTCGAACATGGTTCGGCGTTGCTGGACGGGGAAAACAAAGGCCAAACCGTCACGATCACCAATGAGCTCGGCCTGCCGATCAAGACGATTAACGTCGAGCATTTGCGCCAAATCATGTCGCTGCGTTTGGAGGAAATTTTCCAGCTCGTCGCGCAGAATTTGGAGCAGGCTGGGCTGTTCAATTACTTGCGCGCGGGTGTTTTTCTGTGCGGCGGCTGTGCGCGCGTGCCACACATCGCCAAACTCGCCGAACCCATTTTGCAAATGCCGGTGTCACTCGGCCAGACCAATTCCATCAGCGGCCTGAAATCGGCGCTCGCCCAGCCGGAATTCATCACCGGCATCGGCCTTGTGAAATTCGGCTCGTTCAAAACCCGCAAACCCGAAGGCCGCCCGTCGCTGGCCCAGGGAATCAAAGGTACCATCGCGAGCCTCTTGCGCCGGTCATAATAATCATGAGTTATGAAAACCAAAACCCAGACTTCACCAGCGGTTTTTAAACCGGCCAGAATGCCCGCCGTAAAAATTTTTGGTGTGGGCAGCGCCGGCGTCCATCTGATCGACGCCATGGGCGGGGGGGGATTCACAGGCGCGGCTTTCATTGCGGTCAACACCGACTCACCATCGCTTGAGGCGTCGTCCGCGCCGGTAAAAATCCAGCTCGAAACAAAATTACTGCGCGGCCTTGGCACTGGCGGCGATCCTGAACGCGGTCGCGCGGTTGCCGAGGAACAATTTACCATGCTCAAAACCGCTTGCGAAGGCGCGGATGTGGTGTTCATCGTCGCCGGTTTGGGCGGTGGCGCTGGCAGTGGCATCAGTCCCGTGCTGGCGCACGCGGCGAAGGAAACCGGCGCACTGGTGCTGGCGTTTGTGACACTGCCATTCACCTGCGAAGGCAACCACCGCCAACAGCAGGCACTGCAGGGATTGGAACAACTCAAAGCCGTCGCCGATGGCGTTATTTGCCTGCCATGCCAGAAAACGTTCAAGTTGATTGACGAAAACACCAATGTGCTCGACACATTCCGCATCATCGGCGATTTGCTGATCGGGGGTGCGCATGGCGTGTGGCGATTGCTTACACAGCCGGGCTTGATCCAGATTCATTTCGACGATTTGTGTGTGCTGGTGCGTGACCGCCATTCCGAAAGCGTCTTTGCCTCCGTCGAGGCGAGTGGTCCGGCGCGCTCGCGTGAAGCGGTGGAAAAATTGCTTGCGCATCCGTTGCTCGACGAAGGCCGTGCGCTAGCCGAATCCGATGCCGTGCTTGTGAGCCTGATGGGTGGAAAAGATTTGACGATGGCCGAGGTGAACCGCGTGATGGAACAAATCGGCCGCCATTGTGAATACGCGCAAATCATCATGGGCGCGGCGGTGGACGAAACGCTGAAGAATCGTTTGTCCGTGACCGTCATTGCGGCAAAACAAAACGCAGTGGCCGCAAAATTGCCGGCGGCGGCTACGCCCGAAGAACCGTCGGAACAAGAAGAAATTTCGTGCGGTTTCGGTGCCCGTCCGGTGCGCAACCTTGTGCAGTCGCCGTCATTGACGATGGAGCAACGCGAACCCCGAATGCTTTCGGGGCTGGCCAAACAACCCGGTGGCCGGACGCGAAAAGTCGGCCCTAAAATGCTTCAGACACAATTGCCGCTGGCGATTATTTCCAAGGGGCGGTTTGACAAAAGCGAACCGACAATTCACAAAGGCGAGGACCTCGACATCCCGACTTACATTCGCCGCGGCGTGCCGTTGAATTGAAGCGTTTGGATGGGCTGTAACTGTGGTGGGGCGAGCGTCCTCGCGAGCCGGAAATTTTGGAGTGCGGCGACGCGTCGCCGCTTTGAAAGCGCGGACATGTCCGCGCACTCCACAATCCGCAATCCGAATTCCGTATTGGAAACGGGCGGACTGGTCATGTCGTAGCCTTAGCGAAGGTAGATGCGCAGCCAGTTGAAAATGACTCATCTCGCACAGGGCGAAGAAACTTCCGCCGCCAAAATCATTTTGGAATGGACGACCGGGGCAAGTGGCGTTTGAATTTGCGGAATGAAGATATGTGAATTTATTGAAAAAGTTCTCCCGTTCGTCGTTGGAGCTTTGACTTCCGGCCTTGTTGGCGTCTGTCTGTTTTTTCTCAAGCGCAAACGAGATGCCAAAGACTCCTTCTTGGTTTTCATATCGCAGCAACGTATCCGCGTCGAGGCCATTCGGGATTCGCGGTTTTTCACAAAGGATTTTCAGCAATTCCATGCCAAAAGTAGGCAAGAGCTTACAGATGCTGTTGCGCGAGTATGGCCGTTCTTAAATCGTTGCAGCAAATCCCGCATTAAGGATCTGTGGACAAAGTATGATCAAATATCACCTGATAAGTTGGATAGTAAATGGGAACAAGAAGGGGGAGTATATGTTGCGCTTTATGAGAAGTTTTCTGAAAAAGGCGCGCCACCAAAACCAAGCACAATACTGCTTCATTATTTGCGCGAGTTTGAAGATGTAGCCAAATGACGAGCTTGTCAGCCAGCGGGAACCAACTCATTTTGCACAGGGCGAAGAAACTTCCGCTGCCAAAATCATTTTGTGATGGACGACAGGGGTATGGTGACGATTGAACTTTAATTGAGTTGTGCTATATCACTTCCATGAGCGAACCGCAAAAACCTTCTGAAGAAAACGAGTCCGAAGCTGCCGAGCAGAATAACGCAGAGGATCAATGCAAGGTGGGCGAAGACTACTACTTTTGCGAAGTCGCGTTGGGTATTCCGACTGCGGTGGAAGCGGTGAAGTGGTTTCGCAAAGCCGCCGAGCAGAATTACACCCCTGCTCAATTCAATCTGGGCTACTGCTACGCCAATGGCCGAGGTGTGGCGAAGGATTATGTGGAGGCGGCGAAGTGGTATCGCAAAGCCGCCGAGCAGAATGACGTCGGTGCTCAATTAAATCTAGGTTACTGCTACGCCAATGGCAACGGCGTTGAGAAAGATAAGGTGAAGATGGTGGAGTGGTTTCACAGGGCAGCCGAGCAGGGAAATGCCGATGCGCAATTCTACATAGGCTTCATGTATTGGACTGGCAGAGTCTTCACGCAAGACAATGTTGAAGCGGTTAAATGGTTTCGCAAATCAGCCGAGCAGAATTACCCCCATGCTCAACACGCTCTAGGCTGCTGCTACGCTTATGGCCAGGGCGTGGCGAAGGATAGGGCGGAGGCCGCAAAGTGGTATCGCAAAGCCTCCTTGCCAAATAACGCCCGCGCTCAATGCAGTCGGGGCTACTGTTACGCCAAAGGTTTAGGTGTGGCGAAGGATTATGCGGAAGCGGCGAAGTGGTATCGCAAAGCCGCCGAGCAAAATTACGCCCGTGCTCAATACTGTCTGGGCTGCTGCTACGCCAATGGCGAAGGCGTGGAGACAGATGTAGTGGAGGCCGCAAAGTGGTTTCGCAAAGCGGCCGAACAGAATCACGCCGAGGCTCAATACAATCTGGGCGAATGCTATTACAGAGGCAAAGGCGTAACCAAAGACTATATGGAGGCATACAGATGGTTTACATGGGCCTTGTCGCAATATGTAGCAGGAGCCAAACAATATCTTGCTATTACTGAGAGGTGCATGACTCCGGAGCAAATAGCCGAAGCGCAGCGTCTGGTTCGTGGGTTCTGGCCGCGCAAAGCCAGATTCCGACATCGGCGGCATATGTATCCAGGGTTTCTTGCCTAAGCTGGCCAAAGGGGAAATCGCGTCGTTGTCCGGCGGAAGTTCTGCCTCCCAACGGACGCCCCGGTGGTGCGTCCCCACAAAATTACACTTCCTTGCGCGGGAACAACGGAGAAGGCTCGCCGATTTTGTGGCCGGGCTTCAATTTGCCCCAGACGGCTTCTGAAAATTTGTCCGGCGTTTCATTCAAACCAAGCTGCGAATAAATTTTCGTCGCCGTGCCGGGCAAAAACGGCCAGAGCAAAACAGCCAGCACGCGGCAGATTTCTGTTAGATTGTAAAGCACCTCGTCCAGCCGCTTTGATTGTGCTGGATCCTTGGCCAGCTTGAACGGCGCGGTCTGGTCAACGTACTGGTTGGCTCGCGTGACGAGTCCCCAGATGCTTTGCAACGCGGCCTGAAGCTGATTTTGCTCAAGAAAGGTGCATGTTGCTTTAGCTATCATGGCGACTTCGGTCGCCAGTTCATTTGATTTTGCTGGCACGATTCCGTTGCGATAGCGTTTGAGCATCGAAAGCGAGCGGTTGACGAGATTGCCGAGGCCGTTGGCGAGTTCGGCGTTGTAACGCGCCTTGAATCCGGAGTCGGTCCAGTTGCCGTCCGGGCCGATGTCGAGTTCGCGCAGCACGTAAAAACGAAACGCGTCCACGCCCCATTCGTCAATGACCGCGATCGGGTCAACGATGTTACCGGTGCTTTTGCTGATCTTCGCGCCGTCCTTTTGCCACCAGCCGTGGATGAGAATTTGTTTTGGTAATGGCAATCCCATCGCCTTGAGCATGATCGGCCAATAGACAGCATGAAATTTCACGATGTCCTTGCCGATGACGTGAATGTCGGCGGGCCACAAAGACAGTTGAGAGTTGAGAGTTGAAGGTTGAGAGCCAAGCGCGTTGAGCACAACCGGATCGCCGAGCGCGGCGGGAATGCTGATGTAATTCACCAGCGCGTCGAACCAGACATAGGTCACGAAATCCTTGTCGAAGGGCAGGGGAATGCCCCAGTTCAATCGCGCCGTTGGACGGGTAATGCACAAGTCTTCGAGTTCATTATTTTTAAGAAAGCCGAGCACTTCATTGCGGCGATGGTCGGGCGCGACGAATGACGGATTTTTTTCGACGTAATCAATCAACCATTGCTGGTGCACCTTGAGTTTGAAGTAGTAATTGTCCTCGAGCAGTTCGACGACTTCACCGTAACTTGGATCAAACGTGCCGTCGGGAAGGCGGTCTTTTTCAGTCAAAAACGTTTCTTCTTTCGTCGAATAAAACCCTTTGTAGGTTTTTTTGTAAAACTGTCCGGCGTCATGGAGTTTGGTGAGGATGGCCTGGACAAATTCCTTGTGGCGCGGTTCAGTGGTGCGGACAAAATCATCATTGGTCAGCTCCAATTTTTTGGCAAACGCCTTCCAATCCTTAGCGAGTTCATCGCAATATGATTGCGGCGTCTTGCCCTCGGCGATGGCGGTCTGCTGGACTTTCTGGCCGTGTTCGTCAAGGCCGGTGAGGAAAAAAATCTCCTGCCCCAGACTGCGTCGCGCCCGTGCGATGACGTCGGTGACGATTTTTTCGTAGGCATGGCCGAGATGCGGCTGGCCATTGACGTAATCAATCGCGGTGGTGATGTAAAACCGTTTGCTCATGTGAAAAACAGTGTGAAGGACAGATGCAGTATTGGCAACTACGTGGTGCGTTCAAGCTTGCGATAAGGCTTGTTTAAGGCTAAAAACTGGCTGGCTGTGGCGGAAAACCAGCCAGATAAAACCGCATGAAACCTGAACTTTCCAATTTCGCCGCCCGCCTTCTCCCGCTATTGCGGGATACGGCGCGGCAAGCGCCAGACGATGAGTTTAACGAACTCGCGCTTGAACTTTTCGCGCTCCAGTTTAAATACAATTCCGCTTATCGTATAATTTGCGAGGCACAAAAACGCCCACCGGAAGTTGTCGAACATTGGACGCGAATCCCCGCAGTGCCGGCGGCGGCGTTCAAGGAATTGGAATTGACCTGCCTTGCGCCAGACGAGCGCACCGCTGTTTTTCATTCGAGCGGCACGACGGAGCAAAAACCAAGCCGCCACTATCACAGCGCCGAGTCATTAAAAATTTACGAGGCATCATTGTTGCCTTGGTTTCTTGAATATGTCCTGCCGGATTTACGAATTACGAATTGCGATTTCCGATTGGAAAACAAATCCGCAATCGGCAATCTGCAATCGGCAATTTTCCTGACGCCGCTGCCGGAGCAGGCGCCACATTCGTCGCTCGTCCACATGTTTGAAACGGTGCGGCAAAAAATTGGTGGGGCGAGCGTCCCCGCGAGCCGGGCCGAATTTCTCGGCAAAATCGCAGCGGACGGCTCGTGGACGCTGGATTTCGATGTAATCGTCCAAAAGCTAAAAGCGGCCTGCGACAAAGCGACGCCTGTGACATTGCTCGGCACAGCGTTTTTATTTGTGCATCTGCTCGATTTTCTGGGTGAACGGAATTTGCTGTTCCGGCTGCCGCTTGGTTCGCGTGTGATGGAAACCGGTGGCTACAAGAACCATTCACGCACGATGCCGAAGGACGAATTGTATACGCTCATCACAGAGCGGCTCGGCATTCCGCAAAGCCACATTGTTTGTGAATACGGCATGAGCGAGTTGAGTTCACAAGCCTATGACGAGGCCATTGGTAGGGCGGGCTGTCCCCAGCCCGCCGGGTGGCGGCGCGGTGAGGACACCGCGCCCTACCTTCGTCGGTATTTTCATTTCCCTCCGTGGGCGCGGGTGCAGATCATTTCGCCTGAAACGAACCGTGAAGTGGCAGACGGCGAAACCGGTCTGATTCGCGTTTTTGATTTGGCGAATGTCTTTTCCGTCATGGCAATTCAGACGGAAGATTTGGGCGTTCGCCACGGTGACGGTTTTGAGTTGCTTGGCCGTGCGCAATTTGCTGAACCTCGAGGTTGTTCATTGATGAGCGTTGAATCCGAATGAATTTACCAAACTATTTTCTCGCCGATCTGCCGCCGGAGGCGACCCTGTCGCCGGCGATGATCGCGGAGGCTTGTCAGACGCTCAAACGCAATCGTGAGCGCTATCTTACATCGCGTTCCACCAACAGTATGGTGAAAGTATTGAGTGAAGTGGCTGCAAACTGGCTTCAAGCCGGCGATCCGTTCCGAAAACTCGCGCTTGAACTGGGGCCGGCGAAAATGGGTTTTTCACGCGAAACACTGGCGAAGGGGCTGGACAATTTTTTCCGGCAACTCACACCTGATAATTTTAACATGCTGCTCGTCCAGGAGTTCGGTGATGCGAAACGGCTGGATGGGTTCTGCGCCGACGGCGAACATAATCGTATGCGCGCGGCAATGGCAATCGGACCGGAACTTCTCGTTCACATCACGGCGGGCAGTATTCCGAATCCGACGCTGACGGGCATCGTTTTTGGTTTGCTCGTGCGTTCGGCTCAATTTGTGAAATGCGCGAGCGGTGCATCATTCCTTCCGCGATTATTCGCACACTCGATTTACGATGCCGACCCCAAGTTGGGAGCGTGTTTGGAAATCGCCGGGTGGCGCGGGGGGAACGTGGATTTGGAGAATGTGTTGTTTGCGGAAGCCGATTGCGTGACGGCGACCGGCAGTGACGAGACGCTCGCAGTCCTTCGCCCGCGTTTGCCGGTCAAAACCCGTTTTCTCGGCTATGGCCATCGTGTGAGTTTTGGTTTTGTGGCGCGCGAGGTTTTGTCGGACCCGGATGCGCGGCGCGTGGTGACGAATGCCGCGGAGGATGTGGTGGCGTGGAACCAACTCGGCTGTCTTTCGCCGCATGTGATTTACGTTCAATCAGGTGGCGAAATTTCCCCGGAAAAATTCGCCGAATGGCTCGCGGAGGAATTGGAGCAGCGCGAACAAACCGAACCGCGCGGTGAACTGGCGGCGGAACACGCAGCAGCCATTGCATCACGCCGTTCGATTTACGAAATCCGCGCGGCGCATTCGCCTGACGCCACGCGGCATTGGTGCAGCAAGGATTCGACGGCGTGGACGGTGATTTTTGAAGCGGACGCGCGCTTTCAAATGTCATGCCTGAACCGCTTCATTTATGTGAAGGGCGTGAAAGATTTGAACGAAATGCTGCAAAATACCGAGGTCGTGCGTGGCCACGTCTCAACCATCGGCATCACCGTGCCCGAAGAAAAGATACGCGAACTGGCGGAGCAACTGGCGCGTTGGGGCGCAACGCGGGTGTGTCCGCTCGGCCGGATGCAAAATCCGCCTTTGACGTGGCGGCACGATGGCCGGCCGGCGCTGGGTGATTTGGTAACGTGGACGGACTTGGAAATGTAATTAACCACGAATGAACACGAATCGACACGAATGTTTTGATGTAAATTTCATGAATTAGCGCACAAATTCTTATTCGTGTTTATTGGTGTAAATTCGTGGTTGAAGTTTTTATGAAAATGGAATTACGAAAGACATTTCAATTCGAGGCGGCGCATTTGCTGCCACGATTGCCGAAATCACACAAGTGCCGACGGTTGCACGGACACAGCTTCAAGGTGGAAGTTGCGGTTGCAGGCGAATGCGACCCCAAACTCGACTGGCTGATGGATTACGCCGACATTACGGCGGCGTTCAATCCGATTTGGGAAAAGATTGATCATCACTATCTCAACGAAATTCCCGGACTGAAAAATCCGACTAGTGAAAACATCGCGGTCTGGATTTGGACGAAGTTGAAGCCGAAACTGCCGTTGCTCATGGAAGTTGTTGTGGCCGAAACCTGCACAGCACGATGTGTTTATCGTGGTGAATAAAGCCGCCTGACATGGTTGACATTACCAAAGTCACGAATTTCAAGCGCACACAAGCCGAATTGGAAGAATTTTGGCTTGTGGCAATTTGCGTTGCCGGAAAGAACGGAACCACACAGGCGCGGAAAGTTCACGATTTTTTGGACGGACTGAACGGCAACACGCCATTTCAGAAGATTCAGAAGTTGGATGAAGCTGGCAAGCTATTAAAGCGATTACAGACTGTCAAAATGGGGCAATACAATCGGATTAAAAAAGCGTTTCGGGAAAGCCTTCACTTGGACTTGAGGAAATGCACTTTGGACGATTTGACTGGCATTTCTGGCGTTGGCGGCAAAACGTCTCGATTCTTTTTGCTCCATTCACGTGCCGACTGTGAGCACGTCGTTTTGGACACGCATATTTTACGATTCTTGCGTGAAAAGTGCGGCTTAAAGAAAATTCCTAAATCCACTCCATCAAGCCCGAAACAATATGCCGCGATTGAAGTTAAGGCACGAAAAGCAATCCGCGCCAAGTTTCCGAAAGATTCAATGGCCGATGCAGACTTAAAGATATGGCTTACCATGTCTGGCCGCGCCTGATAAAACAACGAATTCTTCCTGCGCGAAGACGCACTAAACGCCTGTAAATCCGCAAAAACTTTTGTGTCCTTTGTGCTTTTTTGCGGCTAATCTTTTCCAATGAAGCCGTTGACTTCCTACACTTGCAAGCTGACCGACGAACAGGCGTCGGCGCTCGAAACCGCCTTGAGTTCGCGCGGCTTCAAATTTCGCGCGGTGCCGTATGCGCGGTTCGCCGGTGAAAAGGACAAAATCGGCGTGGTGTTTTACGAGAGCGGTAAATTGGTGGTGCAGGGGAAGGGCACGCAGGAATTCATCGAGTTCGTGCTGGAGCCGGAAGTTTTGAAACTGGCGCGGCTGGGTTATGAAACGGTTTTAAATCCTGATTTGCTGTTGCCGCGAATTGGCGTGGATGAAAGCGGCAAGGGCGATTTCTTCGGGCCGCTGTGCGTGGCCGGAGTTTATGTGAACGAGAGCGTCGTCAAGGCGTGGCAGGACAAGGGCATCCGCGATTCAAAAAACATTTCGAGCGACAAAAAAATCGGTGAGTTGGCAAAACTGATTCGCAAAACTTCCGGTTGCGTGATGGATGTCGTCACGATTGGCAACGAGGCTTACAACCGGCTTTATGCTAGGATGAAAAATGTGAATGCGATTCTAGCATGGGGCCATGCGCGCGTGATTGAAAACCTCATGGGCCAGCGGCATCAAATGAATCCCGCGCCTGTGAAAGCCATCAGCGACCAGTTCGCGTCGAACAAGGAAGTTGTGGCGAAAGCGCTGATGTCGTTGGGACGGGAAATTGAATTGGTTCAGCGTCATCGTGCGGAGGAAGATTTGTCGGTGGCGGCGGCTTCGATTCTGGCGCGGGACGAATTCGTGAAAGGTCTGGCGAAACTGGAAAAACAATTTGCAATGAAATTGCCAAAAGGCGCATCGGCAGCGGTGGATGCGGCGGCGAAAAAAATTGTGGAAGAGCGGGGCGCGGAAAGTTTGCCAAAAATTGCCAAGGTGCATTTCCGCACGGCGTTTCGTGCGCAAGGCCTGCCGGAACCGCCGAAAAAGGAATGGCGGTGTGGCTAAACCAAACTGCATCGAATTACCGGACTGCAAGCCGATTCCGATTCTTTACGAGGACCGCTCGGTCATTGCCGCGGACGCCACTTGCCGAAGCTGGGAAAAACCCGTATGGTATCCCCATGAAATTCCGTGTGCATGTTGAGCCGGATGAGGACGGGGTGTTCGTGGCAGAATGTCCGACTTTGCCCGGCTGCATTTCCCAAGGCCGCACCCGGCCCGAGGCGCTGGACAACATCAAGGACGCCATCGCCGGTTATCTGGCCAGCCTCGAAAAACACGGTGAAGCCATTCCTTTGCCTGTCAACGAAGAGGTGGTTGAGGTGCCGGCATGAGCCGCTTGCCGGTGTGTTCCGGAGCGGATGCCGTGCGGGCGTTTTGTTGTCTGGGCTACGAGGTGGATCACCAGACCGGCAGCCACATTATTTTGCGTCATCCTTCCCAAAGGCGCTTAACAGTGCCCAACCATCGTGAACTGGCCAAGGGAACTTTGCGGGCTTTGATTCGTGAAGCCGGACTCACCAAGGAACAGTTCACGGATTTGCTGCATTGATCCGACCGGAATTCACCGGAAGTCTTGCCGCATTACTGCATGGCCCGACCCAATTACATCGAATTACCTGGCTGCGAGCCGATTCCGATTCTTTATGAGGACCGCTCGACGCTGGCGATTGACAAGCCGCGCGGCTGGATGCTCGCGCCGGTGGCGTGGCAGAACACGTCGCGCAATCTGCAGGCGGCCATTGAATCCTCCATCGCTGCGCGAGATTTCTGGGCGCGGTCGCGCGGACTGAAATTTCTTCGCCACGTTCATCGCCTCGACGCGGACACGAGCGGCATTTTGCTTTTTGCCAAAAGCCCCGGCGCGGTCAAAAGGTTTTTTGATTTGTTCGAGAACCGCAAAATAGAGAAGACGTATCTGGCCGTCGTCGTTGGCGAGCCGAAACAAAATGAATGGACGTGCGAACTCAAACTCGCGCCGGACAAAAAACGATTCAGAAAAATGAAAGTGAACGAGCGTTTTGGCAAAGAAGCCGAAACACATTTCAAACTTTTGAAGACGCGTGGAAAATATTCCCTGGTCGAAGCAAAACCTGTCACCGGTCGCACGCACCAGATTCGCGTGCATCTGGCTGAATCCGGCTGCCCGGTGGTGGGTGATGAGCTTTACGGACGGGAAGACAGCAAGCTGGAGTTGGGTTTGCGCGCGGTGCGATTGGCCTACACCGACCCATTTATAAAAAAGCGCGTGGAAATCCACGCGCCGACGGAAGAATTTTTGAAGGAATACGGGTTTAAGAAAAGGTAGGGGGCATCTCGCCGGGATGCCCATTTAGGAGGCGGAACTTCCGCCTGTCGCCTCGGCGAGGCGACCCTACCATATATTATTAATCCGCGTATTTGACACTACAGCCATAAGGTTTCGTTTGAGAGACTTCAATGGGTTTACCGGCAAGCAAATCATCCACGGCTTCACGGACGTAATTACGGGCTGTTTTAGGATCGTGTATCGGATCGGGTTTGTTGTCGATTGCGCCCGCGTAAACCAAGATGCCGTTTTTATCAATGACGAACATGTCCGGCGTGGTTTTCATGCCGTAAAGATGACCCACTGCGCCGGAATTGTCGTCGAGCCATGCCGTCGCGATTATTTTCTTGTCGGCCCATTCCTTTTTGGCCTGCTCTGGTGTGCGATAGCTGGGATGTTTTGGGTTCACGGAATTGACAATCAGCCATACCACACCCTTGGCCGCCAAGTCGCTTTGCAATGCCTGCATTGCACCGGTTCGGTATTGATTGTTACAGAACGGGCAATCGGAATTGTAAGATTCCAACACGACAATCTTGCCCTTGTAATCGATCAATTTGACGGTCTTGCCGTTGATATCCGTGGCCGTGAAATCCGGGGCGGGTTTACCGATGTCCAACGCCATTGCGCTGACTGCCAATGCCATTCCGGTCAATAAAACAAATAATTTTTTCATAGGTTCAGAAATGTTAATTATTTGATTAAGTGACACGAATCTACCCGATGTCGTTCAAAAGTCAACGGGCCGCGCGGTCGAGGGCATTCAGCACAATGCCCGGTGTCAGAATTTCCGGCAGCACGATTGTCGGTGCATCGGCGTTTTTCGGGTAAACTAAAACCAGCGGCACACCTGCGCGGTCATAGCGGTTCAGTTCCGCCGTGATGGCGTCGGGGAAATGCGTGTAATCGCCCAGCAACGTGATGGCGTTGATTTCCTTCAGTTTTGAGCGCACGGGCGAAATTTCGATGCTGGTTTTTTTGTTCACCTGGCAAGTGAGGCACCAGTCGGCGGTAAAATCCACGAGCACCGGATGTCCTTCGCTGCGCGCTTTCGCCACTGCTTCAGGACTCCATCGCTGCCAATCAATGCCATCCGGCGAGTTTATTAGAGGTCCCGTTGTATCTTCGACGGCAATAGGCGCGCGCCAATCCAGCCGGCTTTCCAAGGCATAAACATAACCGCCAATCAACAAAATCAGGACAATTACCGACGCCAATCCGCGCCGCACCCGGCCGCGTTGGACGAACTCGCCAAAAATCCACGCGGCGAGCGCGACGAGCACGAGAAAAACACCGAGCCATAGAACACGTTTGCCGTAGTCACCGTAAGCCAGATTGAACAGCCAGACTGCCGTTGCCAGCATCGGGAAGCCCATCACAATTTTGAATTTCTCCATCCACGCGCCCGGCTTCGGCAAGAACTTCAACCACGCCGGATTCCAGCTCAATAGAACATACGGTGTAGCGAGGCCGGTGCCGACGGCCAGAAACATCAGCACAATGACCGGCGCGCTTTGCGCGAAAGCAAATCCCAGCGCAACGCTCAAAAATGGGGCGGTGCAAGGCGTTGCCAAAGCGGTTGCCAGCACACCGTTGAAAAATGCGCCCGCCACGCCGTGCTTCGATGCAAGTTCGCCCGCGGCATTCAGCGCACGTCCGCCCAATGAAACTTCAAACACGCCGAACAAATTCAACGCCACGAGCGTGACGAGTGTTGTAAGACAGACGACAAAAACCGGGCTGCCGAATTGCATTCCCCAACCAGCCTTGTGTCCGGCGGCTTTGATGCCGATGACGATGGCCGCGAGCGCGAGGAACGACACCAGCACGCCGAGTGCATAGACGAGACCGAGTTTGCGCACGCGACGCGGCTCGCTTCTGGCTTCGCCGACGAAGCCGAGAATTTTCAGCGCGATGACCGGCAGCACACACGGCATGATGTTGAGAATCAATCCGCCGATAAAGGCGTAGAGCAGCATTCGCCACAGCGACTGCGAAAGTAGCGCAGGCGTCTCGCCTGCCCGGGCAGGCAGGATGCCTGTCCCGCTTTCCCGCGATGTTTGCGATGAAATCGTTTCACCGGCTGGAGGTCGTTCGCTGACGAGCAATTTGACTTCAAAGCCGGTTCGTAGATTGCCGGTTTCTGTGACAATCACGCCGCTGATTTCTCCTGGCCAATCGCCGGAGAATTTTTTAACGAATTTATTTACTATGGTTGAGTTACTATATTCGTCGAAAGTTGATTTGGTTTTGGGTTGAATTTCAAAATCGTCGCTTGCATCTGGGAAAAAGTCCACAGCGCCGGACTTGGGAGGCTTGATTTGGATTAAGAGTGATCTTGGATTGGCGTTTGTTGAATCATACCACCGTGCGTAGACGGTTAAATTCGTGGCCGATTTTGGAACTTTATTTTGCCAGAATTCAATTGTCGCGGCATCGGCTGAAGCTTTGGTTTGGTCGCCGATATTGAGCGTGGTCTCAACGGTCGCCTTGCCCGGGATGCACGCTTTCTTGCATTCGAGCCACGAGACGTCAGCCTTCAAATCAAGCGGACCGGGCTTCAAATCGTTGGCGAGCCTGAGCGGCACCAGAAGGACGACCTCATCATTGTAACCGTAAGTGGTGACCTCGGCGGGCGGCAGTTTTTCCGGCAACGGCCATTGGATTTCGCCGGCGGTGACGCCGGGTGGCAATTGCCACTGGATTTTGGTGGCCATGCCGGCGGCACCGGGATTTTTCCAATACGTATGCCAGCCTGATTCCATTTTCAAATCCACGCCGGCCCAAATCGTGTCGCCGGGTCGCGCGATGTCGGCGGACAAAATCAGCTGCGCCTGCGTGTGCGCGGCGTGGGCAAAATTTCCGGCAAGGCCAAGAAAAATTACGATGAGCAGATTCGAAAAAGCTCGCACAGGGATATAGTTGCACGAAAATGGGGAAAATTAGAATATTTTTTCACAATTATGACGAAGCGCTTGTCCTAATTAAAAATCCGCCTGAACGAAATAGATTAACAAGTAACGATGCAAGTCGATACCAATGCAACTTACAACTGGCTGTGCGCGGGGGATGAAATTTTTCCCGCGATGTTTGCCGCCATTGATGCCGCAAAAAAATCGGTCTGTCTGGAAATTTACACTTACACGAACAGCCTGCTGGGAAGACGTTTTCGTGAGGCGCTGATTCGTGCTCAAGTCCGTGGCGTGCGTGTCCAAGTGCTCATAGATGCGGTTGGTTCAATGTCATTGTCGGACAGTTTTTGGGAGCCGCTGCGGAACGCCGGCGGTGAAGTGCGCCAGTTCAATCCGATGGCATTGAAACGGTTCTGGATTCGCAATCATCGCAAATTGCTCGTGTGCGATGAGCGCGTGGCCTTCGTCGGCGGCTTCAACGTTGCGCCTGAATACGAAGGCGACGGTGTCGAACGCGGTTGGTGCGACGTGGGGTTGAAACTCGAAGGCAGGCTTGTCCCGCAACTGGCGATGTCCTTTGACGAAATGTTCGCGCGCGCCGATTTCCGGCACAAACATTTTGTGAGACTTCGCAAACTCGGCGCGAAAAAAATCGTCGCCTTGCCGACGGAACAAATCCTGTTCAGCGGGCCGGGTCGGGGACGAAGCCCCATCAAACGCGCATTGCGAAAAGATTTGGCGCGCGCAAAACAGGTCCAGATCATCGTCGCCTATTTTCTACCGACGTGGAGGATTCGGCGCGATTTGATGCGCGTGGCGCGTCGCGGTGGACGCGTGCAATTGATTTTGGCCGGCAAGTCCGACGTGCTTCTTTCGATGCTCGCCGCGCAAAGTTTGTATCGCCGGTTTTTGAGCGGTAACATCGAGATTTACGAATATCAGCCGCAAATTTTGCACGCCAAACTGATCATCGTGGATGACATCGTTTATATTGGATCAGCCAATCTCGATCCGCGCAGCCTGCACATCAATTACGAACTGATGATTCGTTTTGAGAACAAGGAGATTGCGAAAATAGCGCGCAAAATTTTCACAGATAATCTTGAACATTGCAAACGCGTGACCGGCGAGGAATGGCGCAAATCGCGCACGCTTTGGCGAAGACTGAAACAGCACTGGGCTTACTTTCTGCTCAGCCGGATTGATCCTTACATGGCCCGACGCCAATGGCGTGCGCTCAGGGATTGAATCAAGTCAGGTTTTCCGACGCGTCTCGCCACATCCGCTTTTCGGAATTCTGCATGGCAAGGTGCGCGAATGGGAAAAGATTCAGTAGGACGGCTTCAGATTCCACTTGTTTAACAGGTCGCCGGGAATTTCCGATAAAAAGCACGAGGGCTGCTGCATTGAGTCGCCGCCGGTGTTGCTGAAGTTCGCGCGCATCAGCGGGTAACTCAAGTAAAGCTCGTTGCGAGCGCGGGTGATGGCGACGTAAAACAATCGGCGTTCCTCCTCCTCGCCTTCATCGTTTTCCATCGAGCGTGCGGATGGAAACAAACCATCGCAAAGCGTGATGACGAATACGGCATCGAATTCCAAACCCTTCGCCTGATGAATCGTCGAAAGCCGGATTTGCCCGGCGTCGCGGTTGGGTGCCTGGCCATCCTCGGCTTCGACGTTTGTGAGCAGCGCGAGTTGCGTCAGAAAATCCTCGACCGAGTTGAATTGGTAGGCGAACACGGCGAGTTGTTCGAGGTCTTCCAAGCGTGTGCGGTAGTTGGCAAAATTTTCCTTGAGATAATCGTCGTAACCCGCATCCATCACCAATCGCAGCATTTTCGCCGCACTCTTACGAACGGTTTCGTCTTCGAGTTGTGAAATCGTCGCTACGAGTCGCGCCCAAACCGGTTCTGCTTTTTTCGGAACGGACTTCGCGCAGTCCCGCAACGCAGTGGCGATTGGAGAATTGGACTTTGGACTTTGGACTTTGGACTGAAAGGCTTGCCAAATTTTTTCCGCGCCTTTGGCGGCGATGCCGGGCAGCAATTGCACGAGGCGTTTGAAGGCGATTTCGTCGCGCGGGTTGGCGACGAGTTTCAAATATGCCGTCGCGTCCTTGATATGCGCCTGCTCGAAAAACCGGATGCCACTGGTGATGGAGAAGGGGATGTTGCGTTTGGTGAGTTCAAGTTGCAATTCCAGCGCGTGGAAATGCGAGCGGTAAAGCACAGCGATTTGATTCATGCTCACGCCTTCGTCCTGGAGTTCGAGCACGCGTTGTGCAATGAACGCCGCCTGTTGTGCGGCGTCAATGCAGGCGAGCAGGGCAGGTTTCACGCCGGATTTTCGCGCCGGCGCAAGGATTTTTGTGAATTGATTCCGGTTCGCGGCGATGGCGGCATTGGCGACCTTCAGAATTTCCGGTGTGCTGCGGTAGTTGGTTTCGATTTTGAAAACTTTCGTGTCGGGATAACGTTTCGGAAACTTTAAGATGTTTTCAAAATTCGCGCCGCGCCAACCATAGATACTTTGTGCATCGTCGCCGACAACCATGACGTTGTGATGCCGATCGGCGAGCAGGTCAATCAGGTCGCTCTGGAGCTTGTTCGTGTCCTGATATTCATCCACGAGAATGAACTGAAACCGGCGCTGGTAATGCTCGCACACGTCGGCATGGTCTTGAAGCAGCTTGAGCCAGAGCGCGAGCAGGTCGTCGAAGTCCATTGCGTTCGAGGCACGTTTGCGGGCGGCGTAACGCTTCCGCAGATCGACAATCTGCGCCGAAAATTGCGAAAAGTAATCGTATTGCTCTTCCAAAATCTCATCGGTGGTTTTGTGCGTGTTGACTGCGAGCGAAAAAATTTCGCAGAGCACTTCGGGTTTTGGGAAGTGCGTGCCTTTAATTTCGATGCCTGCGGCGGCGACGCACGTTTTGATCAAGGCCTTCGCGTCGTCGCGGTCAAGAATCGTGAAATCGCGGCGGTGACCGAGCAGTTCGGCGTGCAAGCGCAGCACGCGGGCACCGATGGAATGAAACGTGCCGCCCCAAAGCGACGGAAGTTGCCGGCCAAGCAAATCGGCGACACGGCGCATCATTTCGCCGGCGGCCTTGTTGGTGAACGTCAACAACAGGATGCGGTCGGCGGGAATGCCCTGTTCGAGCAGATAGGCGACGCGGTAGGTAAGCGTGCGTGTCTTGCCAGAGCCGGCGCCGGCGATGACGAGCGCGGGGCCGGGCGGCGCGGTGACGGCGGCCAGTTGCTGCGGATTGAGTTCGCGCGCGTAATCAATTTGGAGATGAACCTCCGGTTGAAACGGTGCAAGAACGTAATCGCGCGACATGGCGCGCAATTGAAAAGGCAAACCACTGTCGGCAAAAGGAAAAAAGCTGTCGAAGTAGAATTTTTTAATTACAACCCGTGACTTTTTGCGCTTGAACCACGTTGGGCTTGGTGGTAATTGCGAACTGTTTTTGCCGGCTAAAGCCTGTTTGCCTTGGTGTGCAATCGGAATCTGGCCGGGACTTTGTGAGTTTACCGCATGTCCTTCCTGTCATTCATTTTCAATCGGCTGCGGCGGAAAGCGACCGGGGCGCGGAACATCTCCGACTTGGAAATTCATCTCGTCCATGCCTGCAATCTGGCATGCGAGAGCTGCTCCCATTATTCCAACCAGGGGCACAAGGGAATTTTGTCCCTGACAGACGCGGAACATTGGATGCGCTTGTGGAACCACAGGCTGAATCCCGGGAACTTTTCCATGTTGGGTGGCGAACCCACGATTCATCCTGACCTGCCGGAGTTTGTGCCGCTGGCGCGCCGGTGTTGGCCCCGGGCGCACTTGAAGATTGTGACAAACGGTTTTTTCCTTCAACGACACCCACTCCTGCCCATCGTTTTGAAAAAGGACCGTGATGCCTGTCTCTATGTCACGATTCACTCCGATGCGTCGGAATACCAGGAGAAAATGCGGCCGGCTCTGGAACTGGTAAACGGCTGGGTTCGAGACCACCAGATCCGGGTGGTTTACATCGAGTCATACAAAAATTGGACCAGAAGGTATCGTGGCTTTGGCTCTGCGATGGAGCCGTTCGAAGACGGGCAGCCGAGATTTAGCTGGGAACATTGTGCTCCAAAGTATTGTACGCAGTTGTTGGAGGGGAAACTCTGGAAATGCCCACCATTGGCATATCTGCCAATGCAGGATGCCAGGCATTGCCTCTCCGCGAAATGGAAGCCTTACTTGCAATATCAACCCTTGAAACCCGGTTGCACGGACAGGCAACTGGAGGAATTCTTTGATCGGGGAGATGAGGTGTATTGCGGCATGTGTCCGGCCTCTCCCGAGAGATTCGATCCACCCCTCCCGCTAAGAACGATGATTCTACCAAATTTTTCCTGACTTCCTGCTTTCCTTATTGAATTTTCCCCGTGCCGTTCCTAAATTCTTGAGCATGGAACAGACGCAATTGGTGCAATACATTCCGGTGCTCATATTGCTCGTCGTGGCCGTCAGTTTCGCGGCGGGAACGCTTGTGATATCAGTGCTTCTCGGACAGCGTGGCAAACGCACCTCCGCCAAAGACACGGCTTACGAATGCGGCAAAGATCCCGTCGGCGAGGGCAATGTGCGGTTTTCCGTGAAATTCTATCTCGTGGCAATGTTGTTCATCCTGTTCGACATCGAAGTTGTGTTTCTTTATCCTTGGGCGGTCGTTTACCGCGACATGCTCGCAGACCACGCCACGCGGAATCTCATTCTGGGTTCGATGGTTTCGTTTTTGGCAATTTTGTTTGCCGGGTATTTTTACGCGCTGAAGAAGAAGGCATTCGACTGGAAAGATTGAAACTTTATTAAACCGTTGAACCGATGAAACCCTTTTCGGAGGGACGAGCTATGCGAATCCGTGAATTTCCTCAAGACACAAAATAATGGGGACTCGTGACCACGAGTCGCGAAGCGAACAGCCTTGTTTGGGCAACAAATTTGTGGCGGGCTTGGGAAGCCAAACTCGCCCCTCCGACTCAACGATTTAATAATTTAATATGGACGCAATTAAATTTGGCACCAGCGGCTGGCGCGGCATCATCGCGCGCGATTTCACCTTCGACAACGTCCGCCTCGCCACGCAGGGCATCGCGGAATATCTGAAGTCCAAAGTCGTGATTTTGGGTTACGACACGCGGTTTCTCGGTCGCGAATTTTCGCTGGCCACCGCCGAAGTGCTCGCTGCCAACGGACTCAAACCGCTCCTTTGCAACCGCGATACGCCCACACCTGTCATCGCCCATGCCATCCGTCATCGCAAGTCAATCGGCGGCATCAACATGACCGCCAGCCACAATCCGGCGGAGTATCAAGGCCTGAAATTTTCCACGTCCAATGGCGCACCTGCCACGCCGGAAGTGACGGAGCGGATTGAAACGAACATCGCACGACTACAACAGCAAGGCTGGTCGTTCAAAGGCGCGGTCATCGGTACTTACGAATGCAAGACGTTCGATCCTCAACCAGCGTATTTCCAACAGCTCCACAAATTGATTGATTTTGTGACGCTCAAAAAAGCGAAGCTCAAAGTTGCCGTGGATTTGAGCTACGGCACCGGTCACGGTTATCTCGACAAACTGCTCGAAAGTGTGGGTGCGAAGGTCACCGTTTTTCACAACGAAATTAATCCACTGTTTGGCGGGCATCGTCCCGAACCGAACGCCGAAAACATGGCCGAGGTCATAAAATTTGTCCGCAGCGGCAGGGCGCAAATCGGCCTCGGTCTTGACGGCGATGCCGACCGCTTCGGCATTGTGGACAAGGACGGCACATGGCTGACACCAAACCAGATCCTCGCGCTCGCGTTGTATCATTTGAAAAAGAACCGCGGCTGGACGGGCGCGGTCGTGCGCACCGTGCCGACGAGTCATCAGGTGGATGCTATCGCCGAATTGCTTGGTGTGAAGGTTTACGAAACCCCCGTCGGCTTCAAATACATCGGCGCGCTAATGGAAACCGTACCCATCATTGTCGGCGGCGAGGAATCCGGCGGCTTGAGCGTCAAGGGCCACGTGCCGGAAAAGGACGGCATCCTCGCCTGTCTGCTCATGGCGGAACTGATTGCGACCGAAAAGAAATCGTTGGGACAAATTTTGAAGGAACTCTCGAAACAAATTGGTGAATTTTACACTGACCGCATCAACGTCGGCTTTGCGCCGGAGAAAAAGGACGCGTTGCTGGCGAAACTTGGCGCCGGTTTGCAAAACGTCGGGCCGTTCAAGGTGGAAAAGTTCATCACCACCGACGGCTATAAATTTTTGCTGCCGAACCGCGAATGGGTTGCCTTTCGCGCCAGCGGCACCGAACCGTTGATTCGCTGCTACATTGAGGCCAAGTCAAAGGCGAATTTTAAAAAGCTTCAGACCGCCTGCCGCGAATTGCTGGCGGTATAAAATTTTGGCAGGGACGTTTCGCCGAGCCGTCCGGCGGAAGTTCCGCCTCCCATTTTGGTCGCCTCGGCGAGGCGACCCCACCTGATTTGGCAGGGGAGGTTTGCGAACTGCCAATTAAAATTACCGCTAGGAAAACCAGCGCGTGCCAAGCGCGACTTGCGCTGCCGGTCGAGGCACGTTGCGGACGCGCGCGGCGAGGTCGTCAATCTGGTCCACGCTTTCGAAACCGACGTTCAGCACGTCCACGCAACCGAGCTGCAGGACAAATCTCACGGAATGGTTTCGCATATCGTCGCTGTTGCTAAATTCGCCTGCGCCGATGATTTTCATTCCGACAACGCCCTTGCCAGCGGCATGGATTTTTTTCAGAACTGGCACGACCTCCCTCGGCGGACCATCCATCGAAGAACCGTAGTGATTGATGCGTGCGTGGACGGAATCGACCCACGGCTCGTTTGCGGCGGCTTCGAGCGCGGGAAGGGAATGGCACGACACGCCGAGCGCGCGGATGATGCCCTTGTTTTTGAGCTTGGACAAAATTTCCATTTGCCGGCGCAGTTCCTCCGGCCAGTTTCCTGAAAAGACGTAGTGCAGCAACACGAGATCGAGATAATCGGTCTGGATTTCCTTCAAAAAACGCGCGATGACGACATCTGCGTCCGGGCGTTCATCTTCGGGCAGGCCGCTCTCGCCGTGCCAGATTTTTGTCACGATGACATAATCCTTTCGCGGAATGTCTTTAAGCGCCGGAATGAGATACGGATGCGAACCGTAAGCGTCGGCGAGGTCGAACATCCGTATGCCGCAGTCGTAAGCGCCGCGAAGCAACGCTTCAAATTTTTTATGGCCCAGTCGCGTCTGGTTGGACGAACGCATAAAGCCATACGAACCGGTGCCGATGCACAGACGGCTGACCTTTAATCCGGTCCTGCCGAGGGGAACGATTTCGTAGGGGTCAAAATTGTTCGCGTCGGGTTTTGCGAACGAGGGCAAAGTCGCACCGAGCATCAGGCCGCCGACGCCCAACGCGGATTTGCCGATGAATTCACGACGTGGAATTTTCATGCGAATGTCTCGAACGTCCGGCAAAGACATTTTCCTCGCAAGTGAAATTTTCACGAATTACCAATTAAAATTCCGGCAAGGAACACCAGCGCGCCGCCCAGCCCGACTTGGAACAGCGCCGAAGCCCACGGCGTGTCCATGTATTTGTGCCGCACCCAGGAAATTGCGCCCAGTTCCACCAGCACCACGCACACAGCGACGGAAGTGGCAGTTTTGAAGCCAGGAATCAGGAAGGGCAGGGTGTGGCCGATGCCGCCGAGCATGGTCATCAGACCGCACACGAATCCGCGTGCCCACGGGTGACCGCGTCCGGTAAGGCTGCCATCGTCGGACAACGCCTCGGCAAAACCCATACTGATGCCCGCGCCGACACTTGCGGCGAGGCCGACCAGAAAAGTGTCCCAACTGTTGTGCGTGGCGAACGCTGCGGCAAACAACGGGGCCAGCGTCGAAATTGAACCATCCATCAACCCGACCAATCCCGGCTGCACCACCTGCAACAGAAACATTCGCTTTTGTCGGGACGATTCCGTTTCACTCAGTTTAGTCAGGGTAATTTGTTCCGCTATGTGCGCGTGTTTACGTTCCTCTTCCACGAGATCGCCGAGCAACTGGCGGATCCCGACGTCGTTTGTGCGCCGTGCCGCGACTTCGTAAAAGCGTTTGGTCTCCAGCTCCATGGTTTCAGCGGCTTTTTGCACGGCTTTGAGTCCGAGTGGACGCACAAGCCAGACAGGGCGGCGATCCACAAACCCGCGCACGTCCTGCCGCCGGATGAGCGGCACGTGATCACCAAAGCGGCTTTTGTAAAGTTCGAGCAGGCGGTGGCGATGGCCGTCCTCCTCGCGGCGCATGGCACGGAACTTATCAGCCTGTTCGGGATAATTCGCCTGCAAGCCGTCAGCGAAGTCGCCGTAGATGCGCGCGTCCTCCTCCTCCAGCGAGATGGCCAGAGCGAGGATTTCCTGTTCGGTAAGGCTGTCGAATGTTTTCATAAGTTCATGGTTTCTTCAAATATTGATCCAAGCCGCGTTCGCAGCGGATTTTGCCGGAATGAATGACTTCCAAGAAATGCTGTTTATTTTCGGCGGAGTGCGGTCGTGGCATGATCGGATGATTGAGGTGATATACCAGGGCGCGGCCATAGACAAATTTGCGCCGGCGTCCAAGATTGTAAAGCCGGCTGCCGAGATCAGAGTCCGCGCCCATGCCGCGGCCCAGGTAAGTTTCATCAAAACCGTTCACTTGTACGATGTCGTCACGCCAATAAGCCATGTTGCAGCCCAGAATACCACGTTGTTTTTGGTTGCGAAAAACGATTGGAAAAGGCAGGCGGAAACTTTTTTGCGGACGGGACACTCGGCCGCACAGTGCCCATCGCCAGACGGCGGTTTTCCCGGGCACGAACGCCATTGCGAACGGTTCGCGCACAAAACACCGCCGGCCTTGAACCCAGAATCCACGTTCGGCCAGCGCGCGATGGTCGGCAATATAAAGTGGATGCGGAACGCAATCCCCGTCCAGGAACACGAGATATTCCCCGGTGGCCGCCGCGACGGCCTTGTTGAGGATGGTGGTCTTGAGAAAACCGTTGTCCGGATGCCAGAGATGGCGAACCGGCACGGCGGCTTTGCGTTGCCAGCCGTCGATCAGTTCGCGCGTGGATTCACCGGAACCGTCATCGGCGATGAGAATTTCACCCGGCCGAACCTTTTGCAGTGAGACCCCGGCCAGCACCTTTTCCAGCGCGTCCCGCTGGTTATAGGTGGCGATGATCAATGAAAGTTTCATGGCGCGGTTTCGCGTTCAGGACGGCTAGCGAATATTCAATGAACCTTCCGTGTGTGCGCCAGAAGATTTTTCCACGGACGCCAGCGCTGTAGCCGGCCATCGGCCAGGCGGACCGGCCATCCGCCACGGCTGTCAATTGCCCGCAACGCCTGCATGTATTTTCCCCAAGCCAGCTTCATGCTGGCAATTCGAATGGCCGAGGGATGCAGCTCGACTTGGTCAACGCAAGGATTGGTGTTAATCTCAAATACCTGAATGCGGCCTTGAAAAAACCCGAAGTCCGCCCGGCCGTATTCGACGCCAGCAACATCAAAAACTTTCCGGAGATGTCCGTCAAACGCATTCTGTTCCAGCATATCGTGTTCTTCCCGATGGATGTCTTCGGTCAAGTCGAGTGTCCGGCCATACTTGACCAGCCACACGGTGTCATGCAAGGGGGGGCGCGGGACGATGGCATTGCCGATTCTAAAAGCGGAGAGCTTGCGATATAATCCGGGGCGGACCGGTTCGGCGACCAGTTCGATTACAACGAGATTTTCTTCCGGTGTGCCAGCGGAGATTGCTGCGTCAATTGCCCTTTTCGTTGCCTCATGCGTTTCGAGCAAATCGCTCAAAGGCGCGCGATGTCCTTGAATTTTTCTCAGGAAAACCGGGAAACGTTTGATGGAGTTGATTTCGTGAACGCGATAGACGTCAAAATCGTTCAAGCCGGCTGTATGCAATGCCCGCAGCAAGGAGTAGCGGTTTTTGAAGCATGCGGGATTGTTTAAAACCAAAAGGCCCGCATTTTTCATTTGCAGATACAGATCAGCGGCCAGTTCGAGGTCCCAGTAACCCAGCCGGTCCAGGTCGGCGAAAACGTGAGTGGCGTGTTTGATCCAGCGGGAACGAAACAGGCGGTCGTAATTCATCAATCCAATGGGTGGCGCCAATGGTGATTTTTTCACCTGTTTCAGCGTATAATTGTGGCCCCGGGTCAGGAGGAATCGAATCATTTTTTCAAATGCAAATGTCTACTTTCAGTTCGAAAGCTACTCAAATTCCGAATTCCGAATTCCGAAATCCGAATTTACAGATACGGTGAAAATAACCGCGCGATGGCGTCGCGCAATTTTGCGGGCAACGACCGCCCGTCCACTTCGGCCAGCGTCACTTCGCGCGCGCCGCGAAGTTTTTTCCCGATGACCGCCGCCAGGTCATGCGCGAGATCGCGTCCGTAACATTCGACGTTCAGCTCAAAGTTCAGCCGTAAACTGCGCGCGTCCCAGTTGGCCGAGCCGAACAAAACCCAGTGGCTGTCCACAATCATCAGCTTCGAGTGATCGAACGGGGGCGGCGTGAGCCAGATGCGGCAGCCGCGTTCGAGCACCTGCCACCACATCGCGCGCGAGGCCCAATGAACGTAAGGCAGATTGTTCTTGGCCGGCAAAATGATGTCCACTTGCACGCCGCGCAACGCGGCGAGGTTCAGCGCGGAAACCAGCGCAGTGTCCGGCAGGAAATACGGCGTGAGAATTTGCACGGACGTTTGCGCCTCGGCCAATGCGGCGAGCAGCGTCCAGTGCAGCTTTTCAAAATCCCCGTCTGGGCCGTCCGTGATGACCCGCGCGATGACGCCCTGGTCGGTGGGCTGGGGTTTGGGGAACCACTTTTCGCCATCGAGCACTTCGCCGGTGGTGAACGCCCAATCGTTGGCAAATGCCGCCTGCAGTTGGGCCACAAGCGGGCCTTCAACGCGAAACTGCAAGTCCTGCACGGGGCCTTTCGGTTTGTCGGCGAGCACGTTACCATGCCGGATGTTCATGCCGCCGGTGAAGGCGATCTGGCCATCCGGCGCGAGCAATTTGCGGTGGTTGCGGAGATTCAACGTCATCACCCGCCACGGCGCGAGCGACGGCAAAAAACGCGCAACCGGTACATTGGCGCGTTTCAATTCGTGAATGATGGACGGCCATGAATAACGCGCGCCGGTGGCATCAATCAAAACGCGCACGACGACCCCGCGAGCGACGGCGCGGCCAAGGGCCTCGACGAATTGGTTGCCGCTGGCGTCGTTGTCAAAAATATAGGTCGAGAGCGAAATGGATTTTTGCGCGGAATCAATCGCGGCGAGCATGGCGGGAAATGCCTTGTCGCCATTCACCAGCGGTTGAATTTGATTGCCGGTTGTCAGTGGTTGCGCGACGACGCGGCTGACAACGCGCGCGAGCATTTTCAGATGTTCCGCGCCTTCGTGTTCCGGTTCGCCGAGGTTCTTTGGAACGGGGCGGCTGAAAGTTTTGTGGACACCGAGTGAAACGGCGCGGCGGCGGATGCGGTTGACGCCGAGCACAAGATAAAAAATCGGGCCAAATAACGGCAGCAACCAGATGAAACCGAGCCAGAGTGTTGTGGCGCGGGAATCGCGTTTGTGGAGCAGGGCATGAGCCGAGGCGAGCAGCGCGGCAAGTAAACCAAAGCCCGCAGCCAAGTGCGGCCAAAATCTGGCAATCTGGTCGAGCCAGTTCATCGTTCGCCCTTCTTTATGATGGAAAGGCGGTTCGATGCAAGCGCGGTGTTGGAAAAGGCAATGGATCAGTTGGTGGGGCGAGACTACCGGCGAGCCGCAAATTTGGGAGTGCGCCGACATGTCGGCGCTTTGAAAAGCGGTGACGTGTCACCGCACTCCAAATCAGGCCCGCGCGTTCGCTGTTTGTTCCTCATGTCATCCAACGGACGGCTCGGCGAGCCGTCCCTACCTTTGCGATGGCTGAAAAACACAACTGTCGTGCGGAGGCGATGCTCAGCATGGCAGCTCGTTTCAATTCAATCTGTCTGCACTCAAGCGACGGTGATGCCCTTGTCGAGGTAAACGTCCTGAATCAAGTTCAACAATTTGACGCCTTCCTTCAACGGACGTTGAAATGCTTTACGTCCGGAAATCAGGCCCATGCCACCGGCGCGTTTATTAATCACAGCAGTCTTCACCGCCGCCGCAAGATCGCCCGCGCCCTTGGATTCGCCGCCGGAGTTGATGAGTCCAGAACGTCCGGCGTAACAGTTCAAAATCTGATAACGGCAGAGATCAATCGGATGGTCGGTGGTCAATTCCGTGTAGATACGTTCGTCGTATTTGCCGTATTTGGACGTGTCGGTGTTGAGTGCCTTGTAACCGCCGTTGTTCTCCGGAAGTTTCTGCTTGATGATGTCGGCTTCGATCGTGACGCCGAGGTGATTGGCCTGTCCGGTGAGGTCGGCGCTCACGTGATAATCCTTTTCTTTGGTCTTGAACGCGCTGTTGCGCAGGTAACACCACAAAACAGTGACCATGCCGAGTTCATGTGCGCGCTTGAAGGCGAGGCTGGTCTCCACAATCTGCCGCGTGGATTCCGCCGAACCGAAATAAATCGTCGCGCCGACGGCCACCGCGCCCATGTTCCACGCCTGTTCAACGTGCGCAAAATAAACCTGGTCGAATCGGTTCGGGTAGGTGAGCAGTTCACTGTGGTTCAGTTTGACGAGGAACGGAATTTTATGCGCGTATTTGCGGGACACCGCGCCGAGCACGCCGAGCGTGGAAGCGACAGCATTGCAGCCGCCTTCGATGGCGAGCTTCACAATGTTTTCGGGGTCAAAACAGTCCGGATTTTTCGCGAAGCTCGCGCCGCCGGAATGCTCGATGCCCTGATCCACCGGCAGGATGGACATGTAACCCGTGCCGGACAACCGGGACTGCCGGCCGCCGTTGAAGAGCACCTGCATGCTGCGCAACATCTGCGGATTGCGGTCAGACAGAGCGATAATGCGATCCACGAAATCCGGTCCCGGCAGGTGGAGCCGCTCTTTCGGCACCGCTTTACATTTATATTCCAGGAGACTTTTGGCGGAATCGCCCAGCAATTGTTCAATTTCAGCGTTCATAATTCAATAATCTCAGTCGTTCGAAACTTTATACCCTGCGCCATTTTTCAGACGTTAAACTTAAACGGTTTTGGCGCGGTCGGCGCAAGCTCAATTTTGCTGTGGACAACGTAACGACCGGCAACGGACACAGCTTGTTTCATTTTGTTCTTTAGTCACCGGATTTTGCGCAGTCACTGAGAACAAGAATCGGGATGAAAAATTGGCGACCCTACCGGGAATCGAACCCGGGCTACCACCGTGAAAGGGTGGTGTCCTAACCGCTAGACCATAGGGTCATTGAATGCGGCATTGTAATTGCCGTTGCGTCACTGTCACGCAAATTCACTTTCCTTTGCGCTGTTTTTTCAATAACCTGCGGCAAATTCATGAAAATTTTCATTGATGGAAAATATTACGACGAACGCGACGCAAAAATTTCCGTGTTTGATCACGGACTGCTTTACGGCGATGGCGTTTTCGAGGGCATTCGCGCTTATCATGGCCGTGTGTTCAAGCTCAAGGAGCACATTGACCGGCTTTTTTGCTCGGCAAAGGCGATTTTGCTCGAAATCCCGATGTCGCACGCACAAATCATGCGCGCGGTCGTCGAGACTTGCCGGGAAAATAAAATTCGCGACGGCTACATCCGGCTCGTTGTGACGCGCGGCGCAGGCACACTCGGCTTGAACCCGAATCGGTGCAAAAATCCGTCGGTCATCATCATTGCAGGCAGCATCCAGCTTTATCCGCCCGCACTTTATCAAAGAGGCATGGACATCGTCACCGTGCCGACGACGCGTAATTTGCACAGTGCGTTGAACCCGGCCATCAAGTCGCTGAATTATCTGAACAACGTCCTCGCCAAAATCGAGGCGAACAACAGCGGTTGCGAGGAGGCGGTGATGTTGAATGCGGAAGGTTTCGTGGCTGAATGCACGGGCGACAATTTGTTCATCGTGAAGAACGGCGAATTGTTCACGCCACCGCTTTCGGCGGGCGCGCTTTACGGCATCACGCGGCTGACGGTGATCGAGCTGGCGCAGGAATCCGGCTTGAAAGTGTCCGAGCCGAACCTGACGCGCTACGATTTGTTCAACGCGGACGAATGTTTTCTGACCGGCACGGGCGCGGAAATCGTGCCGGTGGTGAAGATTGACAGCCGGGTCATCGGCACAGGCAAACCGGGAACGCTCACGCGCAAACTCGTGAGAGATTACCACGCCTTGACGAAAGTCTCCGGCGAGCCGATATACAAATAGGAAGTTATGCTTTGCTCCATCTGCAAAGAAAAACCGGCGACGGTGCATCTGACCCAAATCGTGGGTGACAAGATGCAGAAGCTGGATTTGTGCGAGGAGTGCGCCAAGGCCAAGGGCATCAATGATCCGACTTCCTTTTCGCTTGGGGACGCGGATGTCCTGTTCGGCCTCGGTGCGTCGCAGGAAATCGAGCAGGCCGCCGGCGGCGTGGCATTGAAATGTCCGCGGTGCGGTTTTTCGCAGGCGGATTTCAAAAAGTCCGGCCGGCTCGGCTGCCCGGAGTGCTACAATACTTTTGCGGAGGGGCTGGGAAATTTAATCAAAACGATGCATAAGGGCACGCAGCACATCGGCAAGGCGCCCGAGGCACTGCGCCAGTCGCGCGACCTGTCCGACCGCCTGAAGACGTTGCAGAAGAAACTGGCGAAGGCAATTGAGTCCGAGGATTTCGAGCAGGCGGCCATTTTGCGCGACGAAATCAAACAGGTGACTCCTCGCGCGCCGGGTTTGAGTGTGACGTGACGATTTGCAAGGTGGGGCGAGTGCCTGTCGGGTCGAAGCTAGGCGAAGGCCGATCCTCGCGAGCCGAAGTGGAAAATGACGAATGACGAAACCATAATGACTAAAGAATTTTCAAATACCCGAATGCCGAATTTGCAGCTTGGGAATTCGTCATTCTTTAGTCATTCGGATTTGGAAATTAGTCATTTTACCTACCGGGAGTCCCGTACTACCGATTGAAGAGAATGAAGGACATTCAATCATTTCTTTCTCCGCCCGCTGAAATGGCGCGTCGTCACGGCCCGCATGACCGCATTGTCATGTCGAGTCGCGTGCGGCTGGCGCGCAATTTGAGGGATACGCCGTTTCCCGGCTGGGCGAAAAAACCGGAGCGGGTGAAGATTTTGGAAATGGTCCGTCCGGCGGTCGAAAGTTTGCCGGAAATGAAGGGCGCTTTTTCCGAAGCGATGGACAATCTCAGCGCGCTCGACAGGCAGATTTTGGTCGAGCGGCACCTCATCAGCCGCGAGCACGCCGTGAAAGGTTCCGGTAGCGGTCTGGTTTTCAACCGCGAGGAAAGTTTTTGCGTGATGATCAACGAGGAGGATCATTTGCGGATGCAGGCGCTGCGTCCCGGTTTGCAATTGCGGCAGGCGTGGAGTGCGATTGATCATCTGGATTCCGAACTGGAGAAAAAACTCGATTACGCCTTCAACAATGATCTGGGTTACCTGACTGCGTGCCCGACGAATCTCGGCACGGGCATTCGCGTCAGCGCGATGTTGCATTTGCCGGGGTTGGTTTTGGGCGAACAAATCAATCCCATCATCCAATCCGTCAACAAACTCGGCCTCGCCGTTCGCGGTCTCTATGGCGAGGGCACGGAAGCGCTCGGAAATGTTTTTCAAGTCTCCAATCAGATGACGCTTGGCGAAAACGAAGCAACCATTGTCGAGCGGCTGGACAAAGTTTTGTCCCAGATCATCGAGCACGAGGAAAATGCGCGGCAAACTTTGTTGGAGAAAAAACCGAAAGTTGTTTTCAATCACATTGGCCGCGCCTACGGCATTCTGGCGAACGCGCACAGCATTTCGTCGAAGGAAACGATGAACTTGCTCTCGCTCATGCGTTTGGGTGTGGACTTGGAATTATTTCCGGCCGGGGAACGGGCGACGGTGGATGAATTGTTCATTCTGACGCAGCCGGCTCATTTGCAGAAGCAGGTTTCGGACAAGCTGTCCGCTGAGGGACGCGATTTGATCCGTGCCGACATGCTGCGGGAACGGCTGAACAATGTGAGCCGGCCAAACGTAAAAACAGGCGGGGCGGGATTGGACAAACCTTCCGGTTCGTAGCACAATGAAACGGGTATGAGTGATGATGCCATGAGCAATTTTACACCGCGCGCACAGCAGGTGCTGCAGCTGGCGCGCAAGGAAGCCGACCGGTTCAATCACAACGTGATCGGCACGGAACATCTTTTGCTCGGCCTCGTCAAATTGGGGCAGGGCGTTGCGGTAAATGTTCTTCAGAAAATGGGTCTGGACCTCGAAACCGTCCGCATGGAAGTAGAGAAACAGGTCGGCACCGGGCCGGACCAGAAGGTGATCGGCAACATTCCTTATACGCCGCGCGTGAAGAAGGTTCTTGATCTGGCCAGGCGGGAGGCCAAAAGCCTGAACCATACGTACATTGGCACGGAGCACATTTTACTCGGCTTATTGCGTGAAGGGGACGGCGTGGCCGCGCGCATTTTAAGAAGCCTTGACGTGGACATCGAGCAGGCACGGCAGGAAATTTTAAAAGAGCTGGATCCCAATTTTACAGGTGAGGAATCGTCCATTCCTGAAACAGGCGAGAAAGGCCCGGAGAAAAAAGGCGAAGTCAAAACACCCGCGCTCAAGGCGTTTGGCCGCGACCTGACGGAAATCGCGCGTAAAGGAGACATGGACCCGGTGATTGGCCGCAAGAACGAAATTGAGCGCGTCATCCAGATTCTCTGCCGCCGGAAGAAGAATAATCCGGTTTTACTGGGCGAAGCGGGCGTTGGCAAAACGGCCATTGTCGAAGGCCTCGCGCAGGAAATCGCAAAAGGCAACGTGCCGGAACTTTTGCGCGACAAACGCGTCGTGACACTCGATTTGGCGCTGATGGTCGCGGGCACAAAATATCGCGGCCAGTTTGAAGAGCGCATCAAGGCGGTGATGGATGAAATTCGCCGCGCAAAAAACGTCATTTTGTTCATTGACGAATTGCACACCATCGTTGGCGCCGGTTCGGCTGAAGGCACGATGGACGCGTCGAACATCATCAAGCCCGCGCTCAGCCGCGGCGAGTTGCAATGCGTCGGTGCGACCACGCTCAACGAGTATCGCAAATACATTGAAAAGGACGCCGCGCTCGAACGCCGTTTCCAGGCTGTGAAAGTTGAAGCGCCTTCGATTGACGAGGCCATTCAGATTTTGAAAGGCCTCCGGCATAAATACGAAGAGCATCACAAAACCGAGTTCACGGACAAGGCCATTGAAGCTTCCGTGAGACTTTCCGACCGTTATATCAGCGATCGGTTTTTGCCGGACAAGGCGATTGACGTGATGGACGAAGCCGGTTCGCGCGCGCGCATCGGCACGATGACGCGCCCGCCCGAGGTCAAGACAGTGGAAGCCGGGATTGAAGACATCAAAAGCCGCAAGGAACAGGCCATCAAAAACCAGGATTTCGAAGGCGCGGCGCAAATGCGCGACAAGGAAAAGCAGGCCAGGGAAAAATTGGAAACGCTGTTGCGCGATTGGCGCGCCGCGGGTGAGGAGAAGCGCGTTGTTGTGGACGAGGAAGACATTCTGCACGTCGTCTCGAAATGGACCGGCGTTCCACTCCAGCGGATGGAGCAGGGTGAAATGCAGCGGCTGCTGACGGTTGAAAGCGAGATGGAAAAAATCATCATAGGCCAGCACGAAGCCGTTTCTGCGATTTGCAAGGCATTGCGCCGTTCACGCGCGGACTTGAAAGACCCGCGCCGTCCCATCGGCACGTTCCTGTTGCTGGGCCCGACTGGCGTTGGCAAAACGCTTTTGGCCAAAACGCTCGCCGAGCAGATGTTAGGCGACGCGAAATCGCTCGTTCACATCGACATGAGCGAATACATGGAGAAGTTCAATGTCTCGCGGCTCATTGGCTCGCCGCCGGGCTATGTCGGCTACGAAGAAGGCGGACAGCTCACGGAAAAGGTGCGCCGTAATCCGTATTCCGTTGTGCTGTTCGACGAGATTGAAAAGGCGCACCCGGACGTTTGGAACCTGCTGTTGCAGATTCTTGAAGAAGGGAAACTGACCGACAATGTCGGGCGCATCGTCAATTTCCGCAACACCATCATTTTGATGACCTCGAATGTCGGCTCGGACATCATCAAACGGCAGGGCACGCTCGGTTTTTCGCCGATCACCGACGAAGCCAGCTATGAAAAAATGCGCGAACGGATCATGGACGAGGCCAAAAAAATGTTCCGGCCCGAGTTTTTGAACCGGGTGGATGACGCGATTGTGTTCCGCGCGTTGACAAAGCCGGATTTGATCCAAATTCTCAATCTGGAAGTCGGCAAAGTGCTGGAACGGCTCAAGCGCAAAAACCTTCAACTTCAGCTCGACGAAAAGGCGAAGGACTTTTTGGTCGAGAAGGGCTACGACCCGCAATACGGCGCGCGTCCGATGCGCCGTGCGGTCGAGCGTTTCTTCGAAGACCCGCTGGCCGAGGAAATTCTCAAGGGCAATTTGCACGAGGGAGATCCGATTCTTGTCACGACCGACAAGGAAAAGATCGTCTTCAATCAAAAGGCCGCCGCCAAGGGTGCGCTGTCGGGTTGATCTTCCGCTCCAAGCCTAATTGCAATTACTCACGGCCCGCGCAAGGTCTGTGAGCGGCCTGAATCCGGAAGTGTAACATTGAAGATGGCCTTAAAGGAATCATTGGTGCATTTATTCCCGTGGTCATCCTTTAAATCCCACTTCACGTTAATCACTCCGTTGGATGTGGTGCCAGCAAGTGTTTTGATATGTTCCCCAGTCGGGGATTTAAGTTCGACGGTGTAAATTCCATTTGGCTCCGGCAATTTGGCGTGAAGAATCGCACCGCGGGAATTGAAATAGGAATACATAGGATCGAATTGGCAAATATTACTGGAATAGAAGGGCACAACCGGTCCCCTGACTTCGAAAGTACGCCGGCTTTTCTCCTTTTCAGGGAGGCTTAATTGAGCCTGAAGAGTATGTTGTCCCGGTGGATCGAAAGTCGTGTTCCAAAGTAATAGACTGTTGCCGTTTGTCGCACGGTTGCATTCTTGAAATTCCCCACCCTTGCCTGAATGATCCTCATTATCCCGGGGATCAACCACTAAGTGCAGGTATTCCGGATATTTCAGCAGGTCATATTTAACCGGCACTTCGAAGGTAGCGATGGCCGGCTCTTCACCGGTAATTACCTGTTTTAGGAATAAATTTTCATTGGTGCCGGAAAGATATGAATTTAACACCTTTTTCCTGTGGTATTGCTGATAGGCATCGGAAGATATTATCACAGCCCATCCAACAAAAATAATGAGGATAATCCCCACGGTGACAAAAATTACGTAGATAGTTTTTATTATTTTCATTGATAGTTTATTGAGTTGTCATGTCCTTGGGCTCTGTCCGAGGGGAAAAGTAATTCTTGTCTCAATTCCAAATGCCTTGTGCCAAGCATCTTTGTCTGCCTCTCTTTACTCATTCTGCATGGTTCTTTCCTCTTGTGCTTTTAATTCCTGCTTTTGCTGGGTTGTAACTTCCTCGGCTGAAGCTGGACGTGGCCAAACGATGTCGCCCTTCGGCGGAGCGCCAGAACTGCCCGAACGAAAATCAGGCAGTCTTTGCCGTTCACGCGATGGCATTTTCCCGCCGTCATCCACGCAATCTCGTCCGACGGAATAAAGAATGAAATGACCATCATCCGTCAGACGATAGCGCAACGGTTGGCCGTCCATGAAATCAACCAGCGGAGTTTTCAGGAGCTCCGGCGCGAGGTCTGTAAGTGTTTTTGGATACGAACCATATTTTCTGCGATATCGTTCGAGTGCAATGGCGGTGATGAGGATTCTGCGGCGGGCTTCAGCTTCGGCGGCGCGGCCAAGCAAGCTAGAACCTTCCATTTGGAATCTCCTGCTCATTGCTTGCAAGTTCAACCTGACTTGCATTGGTGAATGATTCTTGAATTGAAATAGAATTACATTCATCACGCCCGGAAGCTGGCGCATCTGTGCCCATGTCGGAGCTTTCACAGCATTGCGGAGTTCAAGTTCGCGATCTCGATAGAAGAGCAACAGGGCTTTTTCATCGTCCCAGCTTCCGTGTTTACGATAATTGGTGCGGTTCCAGCGATAATTGAGTTCAGACCAGATGGAAGGAGGAGATCGTAACGCTTCTTTTAGAAAATCGCTGAACGTTGGACCGGATTCCAAAGGTTCCTGCCGGCCTCGCTGTTCCTTGCGTTCCCATTGGCACATCGCCACGTCACTGGCGCATTTGAAGGCGGCCGTCTCCGGCAGGTTCTTTAAAAAATCAACTGATTCCCATTCCTGCTGGAGACGGGCAAGTTGCTCATCCGACCAACCGTTCATTTGGAGCGCCTGCCATGTGGCATTAAACACAAGGTTGGCATCAGCGAACCGGACGAGGTGCGAAATCTCGATTGGTTCCGGTTCCCAAGCAGTGATCAACCGGGTCGAGGCCAGCAAGTTGGTCCATGCGGCATCTTTGTTGCCATCGTGGATGTCGAGTACGGTCCGGCTGCCGAGGGTTTGGGTAAGGTTCTTTAGCATCGAGAGATGCGGAAGCAATATGCCGTTGCCACCTCTAGCATCCAGGTTGAAACGAATAGGGCCGGACAGAATTGCGACACAAGCAGCATCAATCTGCGGCTGGTTGGTATTAATGGCTTTGCGAAATTCCTCCCAAGTGAGTTCATTGCTATCGTCCGGCCACGATCGATATTGTTTTTTCAACGAATTCTGCTTCCAGACCACAATCGCCAAGTTCGTTCCTATCGCCGCCATGAGGTTCGGATAATCATGAAATGGCTCGGAACGCCGGTTCGGGCTGGTGGCAGTCAAAATGGCCTCACGGGCACGCAATTCGGCGGAAGTCGAAAAGTCGAAATCAGCGAGGTCAGTCTTAAATCCTTGCTGGCGCAGGGCCAGACGGGTTGCCTCCACGGCTTTTTGCGCAGCCTTTTGCACGGCGTTGTCCGAGCGCGACAGGAACACGGCACCGATGACGCCAATGATGACGAGAACTGCTGCGATTTCCCAAAATAGTTTTCCCAGACGAGTTTTCACGGGCAGCTTCTTCTGTTATTATCGTATTAACATTTGCTCCATTTGAAAGTTGTTGGCGAGCATTTTTTGAAGGGGATTTCTGTCTTTCTTTTCCGGTGGGAATGTTTAGGCTTTGCAACCATGAACGGCGTCATCCACCGCGTTGGATTTTTGGCCGTGCTGTTGCTTTTGGCTGTTTCCTTGAAGGCCAATCCGATTAGCGTAAACGAAGGTCCTGTTTCGCTCGGAATTATTGTCCCTGTCACCCTTGCCATTTTGGCGGAGGCGGTCTGTATTTTATTGCTTCTCCGGCGCTGGCGAACACCGCATTTTTTCCTTCTCTGTCTCATGGGGATGCATCTACTCACGTATCCGGTATTTCTGGGATTACTCTGGCTTTCTGAAGGTTTGCGCCCAGCTTTTGCGGTGGCAATGGGGGAAGGATTAATCGTGTTGATTGAAGGAGGTTTGATTTATCTGCTTTGTCGTTTCGCGCCTTCTGCCAAAGTAAGTTTTCCTATGCCATCTTTCCTTAAATGTTTATTTGCATCACTAGTCGGGAACGTTTGTTCGGTTGCGGTCTTTCCACTGCTAATGATTCTTCATGTTTGATTAAATCTTTTATTTAAACGCCAATTTTCCGTTAGCTAACTTCGGCTTTCCTTTTCGGGAGAAAATTCTTAGGCTTTGCGCTAATGAAAGGAATCATCCTTGCCGGTGGCGCTGGGTCGCGCCTGTATCCGCTGACGCTGGTTGCGAGCAAACAGCTTCAGCCGGTCTATGACAAACCGATGGTATATTATCCGCTGACGACGCTCATCGAAGGCGGCATCCGCGAGTTGTGCCTGATTTCCACGCCGCACGATTTGCCGCGGTTTCGCCAATTGCTGGGTGATGGCAGCCGGTTTGGGATTTCCATCGAATACCGCGAACAGTCCAAACCCGGAGGCATCGCCCAGGCGTTTCTGATTGCCGAATCGTTCGTCGCCAGGGACAACGTCGCGCTGATTTTAGGTGACAATATTTTTTATGGCAGTGACGTGTTTTATCGCCAGTTTGCCGAATTCAAAAGCGGCGCGACGATTTTCGGTTATCACGTTCATGACCCCGAACGCTATGGCGTCGTGGAGTTTGATGCCAAAGGTCAGGCCATTTCGATTGAGGAAAAGCCGAAACAACCCAAAAGCAACTACGCCATTCCGGGGCTTTATATTTACGACGGTGAAGTGACGGCCATCGCGAAATCGCTGAAGCCATCGGCGCGCGGCGAATTGGAAATCACGGACATAAACCTGGCATACCTGCGGCGCGGACAGTTGCGGGTGCACCGGCTGAGCCGCGGGTTCGCCTGGCTCGATGCCGGCACCAGCAGCAGTCTTCACGACGCTTCGGCTTATGTGCAAACGATTGAAAAACGCGCCGCCATCAAAATCGGATGCCCGGAGGAGGCAGCGTTCCGCGCCGGGTTCCTGTCGCTGCCGCAACTGGAGGAACTCGCCAACAAAATGCCGAAGTGCGAATACCGCGATTATCTGACTGAGGTTGTGGCGGAGGCGCGGCGGTTGGCTGCATCCAGCGCTTGAGCGCTTTTGAAATGAGCAACACCTTGCGATTGTTATCCGGAACGCGGCCTTCAGGCTGTGCGTTTCGGTTCGGACAAATCTCTATTGAGCGATGAACGTCATCACTTGCGAACTGCCGGGATTGCTGATCATCGAGCCGAAAGTTTTTGGTGACGCGCGCGGCTTTTTCATGGAGACGTGGAACCGCCAGCGTTACCATGAGGCGGGACTGGACTGGAATTTCGTGCAGGACAACGTGTCGCTTTCACGGCGGGGCATCCTGCGCGGGTTGCATTTTCAGAATCCATCCCCCCAAGGCAAGCTGGTCTTTGTGCTGCAGGGCGAGGTGTTTGACGTGGCGGTGGATATCCGGCGCAGTTCGCCCACGTTTGGCCGGTGGCACGGCCTGCATCTCTCCGTCGAGAACAAACGGCAATTTTTCATCCCGCCGGGTTTCGCGCACGGATTTGTGGTGCTGAGCGAGACCGCGCTGTTCGCGTACAAATGCACGAAGCTCTACGCACCGCAGAATGAGTTGACGCTCGCGTGGAACGATCCCGACATTGGCATCCAATGGCCGCTGGACAACCCACAGCTTTCGGAAAAGGACGCGCATGGGCTGCGATTGAAGGATCTTCCCAAGGATCGCCTGTTTGCCTGAACGACGTCTGCGCACCATGAAAATTTTGCTCCTCGGAAAAAACGGCCAGGTTGGCTGGGAACTGCGCCGTACCCTCGCGCCGCTGGCGGAGGTGGTGGCGGTGGATTATCCCGAAATCAACTTCACCGACACATCGGCGCTGCGGCGGCTCGTGGCCGGGACGCGTCCAGCTGTGGTGGTGAACGCGGCGGCCTACACGGCGGTGGACAAGGCCGAGACGGAAACGGAACTTTGCCGGCAGATCAACGCGGTCGCGCCGGGAGTTCTGGCCGAAGAGGCGAAGAAGGCCGGCGCGCTGATGGTGCATTACTCGACGGACTACATTTTTGACGGGACGAAGACGTCGCCTTACGTCGAAACCGACGCGCCGAATCCGCTGGGCGCTTACGGGCGGTCAAAATTGGAAGGCGACCAGGCGGTGAAGGCCTCAGGCGCGGACCATTTGATTTTCCGGCTGTGCTGGATTTATGGCGCACGCGGCCAGAATTTCATGCTCACGATGCAACGGCTGGCGCGCGAGCGTGAGAAATTGCGCGTGGTGCGTGACCAATTTGGCTGTCCGACCTGGTCGCGAATGATCGCCGAAACCACGGCGCTGGCGCTCAAGCAGGTCCTGGCCGGCGCGGATGTTTCCGCGGTCAACGGTGAATATCACCTTGCCGCCAGCGGCCAGACCAACTGGCATGAGTTTGCTTCCCGCATCATCGAATTGATGCCGGACGCGGAACGGAAATGCCGCGAGGTGGAAGCAATCACCACACCGGAGTATCCGACGCCTGCAAAACGCCCGGCGTATTCGGTTTTGGCTTGCGGCAAATTGCAAAAAACTTTCAGGTTGCGGCTCCCGGATTGGGAGACCAGCCTGCGACAAGTCCTGGATAAACCATGAAACTGCTCATTACTGGCGGCGCCGGCTTCATCGGCTCAAACGTGATTCATCACGTGATTGACCGGTCGGAGGTCACGCGGCTGGTGAATCTCGATTGCCTGACTTACGCAGGGCATCCGGAAAATCTGGAGAAGGTTTCCCGGCACCCGAAATATTTTTTTGAAAAGGTGGATTTGCGCGACAAAGCCGCCGTCCTGCGCGTCGTCGAGCGGCACGCCATCACGCACGTCATGCACCTCGCGGCGGAATCGCACGTGGACCGTTCCATCACCGGTCCGGGAGATTTCATTCACACCAACGTCGTCGGCACGTTCAATCTGCTCGAAGCCTGCCGCGCCTGTTGGTTGAGTCCGGAGTCCGGAGTCCAAAGTCCAAAGTCAGAGGTTCGTTTTCATCATGTTTCGACGGACGAAGTTTATGGTTCGCTCGGCCCGAAAGGCCATTTTACCGAGACGACGCCTTACGCGCCAAACTCGCCTTATTCCGCCAGCAAAGCTGCCAGCGACATGCTCGTGCGGGCGTATCATCACACCTATGGTCTGCCGGCCGTCATCACGAATTGCTCGAACAATTACGGCCCGTATCAATTTCCTGAAAAACTCATCCCTGTCGCCATCCAGAGCATTCTGGCGCGCAAACCGGTGCCGGTCTATGGCGACGGCATGAACGTGCGGGACTGGCTTTACGTGCGCGACCACGCGGAAGCATTGTGGCTGGCGCTCACGCGCGGGCGCGACGGCGAGACCTATAACATCGGCGGCCACAACGAATGGGCGAACATCCGCATCGTCGAGTTGATTTGTGACACTGTTGACCGTCTCGCGCCCAAACTGGGCGGCAATTCACGCAAGCTCATCACATTTGTGAAAGACCGCCCCGGCCACGACCGTCGTTACGCCATTGACGCGACGAAAATTAAAAACGAATTGGGCTGGACGCCCGCCCACAAATTTGAGCAGGGCATTCGCGAGACGGTTCAGTGGTATCTCGACAATCAAGATTGGATCATAAAGGTGGAATTGTTGAACGTTTAACTGTTCGCATTCTCAAATTATCTGAACATTCATGTCTCGGATGCGCCAGTGTGTTTTTTGCCTGCTGCTCGCGTGCAGCTTGACCGCCTTGGGCGCGCGCGCTGCGGAGACGAACTCGATTGTCTGGAATAAGACCACAGACCGCGTGAACGCAGACGTGAGTTCACTCGGTTTATCCCAATTACTGGAACAAATCACCGCCCAAACCGGCTGGCGGGTCTATGTCGAGCCGGGCACGACGCGCAACGCGTCCGCAAAATTCAAAAATTTGCCGTCCGGGGAGGCGTTGAGAATGTTGTTCGGCAATTTGAATTTTGCACTCGTGCCGCAGACGAATGCCGCGTCGCGACTCTACGTTTTCACCACCAAAATGCAAAATGCCACACGACTGGTGCACGCGCCCGGAACGACGGCGGCCAGGCGTGTGGCGAATGAATTGCTTGTGAAGCTCAAGCCCGGTGCGGACATTGATGCTCTTGCCAAACTGCTTGGCGCGAAAGTCGTTGGCCGCAACGACAAACTGGGCATCTACCGTTTGCAATTCGGCGATGCGGCCGCCACGGATGCTGCGCTCGGCCAGCTTCAGAATAACAGCGACGTGGCCGACGTGGATTACAATTATTATTTTGATCCGCCAACCACTCCGCAATTGCTCTCGTCCGCGCCCATACCGCCGCTTTCATTGCAACTTAATCCGCCGGGTGATTCCGGAAAAATCATCGTTGGCTTGGTGGACACAGGAATGCAATCGCTTGGCCCCGATCTGGATAAATTTATTCTAAAGCAAATCTCCGTCGCTGGTGACGCGCCGGCAAACAGCAGCGACATGACGCATGGCACGGCGATGGCCTATACCATTTTGGAGGCCATTGCGCTGGCAGCAGGCGGCAGCAGTTCAGTGCAGATTCTGCCCGTTGATGTTTACGGCGCGAATCCCATGACGACCACCTGGGATGTGGCGCTCGGGATTCAGGCGGTTGTTGACAAGGGCGCAACCGTCATCAACTTGAGCCTCGGTGGCGCGGGTGACAGTTCGATTCTGAACAACGTGATCCAACAGGCGATTGCTGCCGGAATTCCGGTTTACGCGGCGGCGGGCAATCAGCCGGTGTCCACGCCGACTTATCCAGCGGCGACTCCAGGCGTCATTGCCGTGACCGCGTTGCAGAACGGCCGGATTGCGCCGTATGCCGACTTCGGCAGCTTTGTGGACTTGGCCCTGCCCGGGACAAGTGTGGTCTATTTCGGCAACCAAGCTTACCTGGTTCAGGGCACTTCCACTGCCACGGCCAATGCGACCGGTGTGGCGGCGGGAACAAAGGGGGCGACCGGATGGAACTGGACACAAATTGATGCCAAGATGCTGCAAAAGTTTCCCGTTCCGGCAAAATAAAATTCGCACGCACGCCAGTATGACTGGCAGCCGATTTTGCCGGAACCGCATTGGATTTTTGTTCGGCACGGCGATTGCGGCAGGTGCGTGTTCGGTTTGACAAAAAAGATTTTCTTCGCATGTTTGCCGCGCCCGGTGTAAAAGCGCGGGCACACAAATGAGCAAAGCCCTCATCATTGCCGAGAAACCGTCCGTCGCCGGCGACATCGCCAAGGCGCTCGGTGGGTTCAAGAAAGTGGACGATTACTACGAAAGCGACCATTACATCCTTTCGTCGGCGGTTGGTCATTTGCTCGAATTGGTCTGTCCGGAAGGTGTCGAGGCCGTGCGCGGCAAATGGACGTTCAAACACCTGCCGGTCATCCCACCGCATTTCGATTTACAGCCGATTGAGAAAACTGAAAACCGGCTGAAGGTCCTGAAAAAGCTCATCAAGCGTGCCGACGTGAACGCGCTGGTCAACGCCTGCGATGCCGGGCGCGAAGGCGAATTGATTTTCCGCAACATCGTCAGGTTCACCAAGGCGAAGCAGCCCATCAAACGGCTCTGGCTGCAGTCTATGACGCCAGCGGCCATCCGCGAAGGGTTCGAGCGGTTGCGCGAAGACAAGGACATGCTGCCGCTGGCCGACGCCGCGTACAGCCGGTCGGAGGCCGACTGGCTGGTCGGCATCAACGGCACGCGCGCGATGACGGCGTTCAACTCGAAGTCCGGCGGTTTTTTCAAGACAACGGTCGGCCGTGTCCAGACGCCGACATTGGCCATTGTGGTTGAGCGCGAGGAGAGAATCCGCAAGTTTATGCCACGCGATTTCTGGGAGGTCATCGGCACGTTCGACGCGGCGGCGGGGCAATACACCGGACGCTGGTTCGACGAAAAGTTTTCCAGGTCTGACGCGAAGGACGGCGACGATCAGCTCAAGCCCGAGCGCATCTGGGATGTTGGCCGTGCGCAAGCACTCCGCGACAAATGTCTGGGCAAACCCGGCATTGTCACCGAGGAAAGCAAGCCGAGCACGTCGCTGTCGCCGTTGCTCTATGACTTGACGAGTTTGCAACGCGACGCCAATTCGCGGTTCGGATTCAGCGCGAAGAACACGCTGGGGCTGGCGCAGTCGCTTTACGAACGGCACAAGGTGTTGACGTATCCGCGCACCGATTCGCGCGCGTTGCCGGAGGATTACATCGGCACTGTCAAAAATGCGCTGAAGATGCTGGGCGAAACCCGTTACGCGACGTTTGCCGAAACGATTCTCAAAAATGACTGGGTGCATCCGAATAAACGCATCTTCAACAATGCCAAGGTGTCCGACCACTTCGCCATCATCCCAACCACACAGATGCCAAAGGGCTTGAGCGAGCCGGAACGAAAACTTTACGACATGGTAACGAAGCGGTTCCTCGCCATTTTTTATCCGGCGGCGGAATTTCTCGAAACCACACGCATCACACGCGTCGAAGACGAGCCGTTCAAGAGCACCGGCAAGGTCATCGTCAAACCCGGCTGGCTGACCGTTTACGGGAAGGAAGCGCAAGGTGAAGACATGAATCTGGTGCCGGTGAAGCCGAATGAAAAGGTCAACACCAGCAGCATCGAGGTGAAGCAAAACGTCACCAAACCTCCGCCACGGTACACGGAGGCGACGTTGCTGAGCGCGATGGAGGGCGCGGGCAAACTCGTGGAGGACGACGAATTACGCGAGGCGATGCGCGAGAAAGGGCTCGGCACGCCCGCCACCCGTGCCGCCATCATCGAAGGTCTGATTTACGAGAATTATATCCACCGGAACGGACGCGAGTTGCAGGCGACGGCCAAGGCGTTTTCACTGATGGAATTGCTCAACGGCCTCGACATCGCCGAACTGACCAAACCGGAACTGACCGGCGATTGGGAATTCAAACTGCACCAGATCCAGCGCCGGCAGAAAGGCCGCAACGAATTCATGTCGGAGATTGCCGACATGACGCGACACATCGTCGAGCGCGCGAAAAAATACGAGCACGACACCATCCCCGGCGACTTTGGCGTGTTGAAAACGCCGTGCCCGAAATGCGGCGGCGAAGTCCATGAGAAATACAAGCAGTTCCAATGTGTGAAGTGCGATTTTGCGATCTGGAAGACGCTGTGCGGCCGGATGTTCGAGATGGAGGAAGTCGAGAAACTCATCAGCGAAAGACAAATCGGGCCATTGCAGGGTTTCCGGAGCAAGATAGGCAAGCCGTTCGCCGCAGTGCTGAAGCTCACGCCGGAATTCAAGATGGAATTTGATTTCGGCAACGGGCCGAGAAACGAAAATGGCGAGGCCGCCGCGCCGGTGGATTTCACCGGCAAGGAACCGCTGGGCAAATGTCCGAAGTGCGGCGCCCGGGTGTTCGACGCGGGGATGAGTTACCTTTGCGAAAAGGCAACCGGCGCGGACAAGACCTGCACGTTCCGCACCGGCAAAATCATTTTGCAGCAGGAAATTTCGCCGGAGCAGGTGAAGAAATTGCTCGCCGAAGGCAAAACGGATTTGCTCAAAGGGTTTGTCTCGAAGAAAAACAACCGCAAATTTGAAGCGTTTCTGGTGATCAAAGATGGCGGGACCGTGTTTAAATTTCTGCCGCGCGAACGCAAGTCACGGTCGAGAAATGCCAAACCAAGGGAACCGCAGCCGAAGATTGATTTCACCGGCAAGGAACCGCTGGGCAAATGTCCCAAGTGTGGCGGCAAGGTGTTCGAAACCAATGGGGCCTACCTGTGTGAAAAGTCGCAAGCAGACAAGAAGCCGTGCAGATTCAGGATCAACCGCGAAATTTTGCAGCAACCGATTGAGTGGGTGCAGGCGCAAAAACTGCTGACCAACCGCAAAACCGATTTGCTCGACAAATTCATTTCCAAGTCCGGGAAACCATTCCCGGCATATCTCGTGATGGATGAGAAGGGCAAGGTCACGTTTGAATTTCCGCCGCGCACGGGCGAGGTTCAAGACTGGTCGAAATGACTGAAACCGCGCAGGCCAAACCAGCCGTCACTGACAAGTGGATTCATAAATTCCTCGCGCATCTGGCGACCGATCGTGGCGCGTCGGTTTACACGCAGCGGAATTACCGGCAGGCGTTGACGGAATTTGTCCACTGGCATCGTGAAGAACGGGGGCAGCCGTCCGCCTTCGCGGATAAATCCGCTCCGGCGCGACAAGGGCCCGTTTGGGAAAAATTGCAACGTGATGATTTCCGCGGCTATTTGCGGTTTCTTGGCCGGCAGAATTTGAGCCGCGCGGCGATTCAACTGCGGTTCTGCGCGCTGCGGACGTTCTACAAGTTTCTGATCCGGCACGGCGTCGTTGAAACATCGCCAATCAAAAATCTCTCGTTGCCGAAACAGGGCTTGCGCTTGCCGAAATATCTGACCCAACAGCAAATTCTCGATTTACTCGCTGCGCCGAAAAAACTGCTCGCCACACAAAAACGGAAAAAAGGTCCGGGCCGGCCGGTTTCGACAAGCGTGTGTTTGCGCGATATCGCAGTGCTGGAAACGATTTATTCGTGCGGACTGCGCGTGAGCGAACTGTGCGGGTTGCGCGCCGAGGATATTGATTGGAATGAACAGCTCGTCCGCGTGCGCGGCAAGGGCAAAAAGGAGCGGCTCGTGCCGATTGGCGAACCGGCGGTAAAGGCCATTCAGAATTATTGGCGGGCGCTGAAGCAGCTGCCGTCCGGCCATTCGCCGGTTTTTTTTGCAGAGACCAGGAAATCCACGCCGCTCCAACCCGTTCAGATTTCGCGGCGATTGAAACAGTATTTGGCCATCGCGGGACTGGATCCGGGTTTGACACCGCACAAGCTGCGGCACAGTTACGCGACGCACATGCTCGACGCGGGCGCGGATCTACGCAGCGTGCAGGAACTGCTTGGTCACGCACATCTTGTGACGACACAGGTTTACACGCACGTGACGACGGAGCGGTTGAAAAAGGCCTACGATGCCGCGCATCCCCGAGCGTGAAAAGTTTAGCGCTCCCGGGGTGCATTCAGAATTGATTTTTTTGAAACCAAAGGCATTATTAGGTGTCTAATCACTCAAACACTTGAAATATGAAAATATACACTTCGACTTTGGTGATTGCCGGTTTGGCAATATTATTGACGGGTTGTGAAACGCCAGAAGGCACGCCGGACAATACGGCATCAGGCGCTTTGACAGGTGGGGCTGTTGGCGCCATTTCAGGTGCTGCAATTGGTGGTCCCCGAAATGGCGGCGCGGGCGCTTTGATTGGCGCCGCGGTAGGCGCGCTTGCCGGCGGCACCATTGGACATTCAATGGATCTGGATCAGCAGGCGCGGCTGCGCGCACAGGCGCCGCAGACTTATGTCCGTGTTGATCAAGGGCAGCCATTGTCCACTACTGACATCAAAGCCTTGGCAAAAGCTGGAGTGAGCGACGACGTGATTATCAGCCAGATTCGGAATTCCCATACCATCTTTCATCTCAGCACGTCTGACATCATTGATTTGCATAGTTCCGGTGTGAACGAGAGGGTCATCGATTTCATGATTAACACGCCAAGTTTGGTCGGAGGAACTTCGCAAGCCGCGCCGGCGTCGCAGACAACCACGTATGTGACAGTGCCGCCGCCTCCTCCGCCGGTGGAAAGGGTGGTTATCGCGCCCGCACCGGGCTATGTGTGGATTGATGGCGAATGGCTATGGGACGGCAGATGGGTTTGGATGGGCGGTTATTGGGGTGTGCCGCCATATCCTCATGCAGTCTGGGTTCGGGGTACTTGGGACAGAGGATCTCACGGTTGGCACGGAACGCGTGGGCATTGGCGATAGTTTTAATTGACCAAACGGATTTCAACGATTGTCCTTCACTTTTCGGAGTGAGGAATCCTTCCGCTCCCTATCGCTTTTGCGCGCTCATTTACCCATTCTTTTGCAGTCACCGGATGAATTCCGCCTTGCCAATCAGCCACAAGCCAAGTTGAATGGGTGCCCACCGCCGGAGGCTGGGTAGCTCAGTCGGTAGAGCAGAGGACTGAAAATCCTTGTGTCGGCGGTTCAATTCCGCCCCCAGCCACCATTCTTAACTGTGAGTGCAGCAATGGTTTGAGTGATTTAGGGGTCAAAACGGACACCAAAACGGACACCAATTTGGTGTCCGGGATGAACTGTGTGTAACGGGCGATGAAGAACCCGTAACACTCTAACAGTTCGGGATCGGCTTCGTTTATCTTCGCGGTTGCGTGAAAGATCGCATGAAAACACGTTACCGCTTGATCCGGCGCGGCATCCGCAATGGGGCTTTTTACTGCGTGGACACTCTGACCGGCAAACGCGCCAGCCTGCAAACCGGCAGCGAGGAAGAAGCCCGCCAGCTAGTCGAAGCCAAGAACCAAGCCCAACGCCAGCCGGTGCTCAATCTGCAAATCGCCAAAGCGTATCTTGCGGCTGCGGATGCAAATTATATCCGCCGCACTTGGCGCGAAATCATGGTCGAGTTTGTCAAAACAAAGACCGGCAGCAACCACACGCGCTCGGAACGCGCGGTTTTGGATAAATCCTTTGATTCAATCCGCGACCTGCAATTGATTGAGACCCGCGCGGAGCATTTTTTGCAGGTTCTCGAATCAAAAAAAGTTTCAACGAACAATTATTTGCGGCGGTTTCACAATTTCGCCGTGGACATGGGCTGGCTTCCGTGGCCGGTATTGCCCAAGCGCCGTTGGCCAGCGATCCATTACAAGGAAAAGCGGGCGATCACGAGGGAGGAACACGAAACAATCATCAACCGTGAATCCAATGCCGAGATGCGCGCATTCCTTTGGTGCTGCTGGCACATTGGCGGTTCACAAAGTGACGTGGCGCATCTCAAGGCGGAAGATATTGACTGGCAAAATCAGGTGGTGAGTTTTTTCCGCTCAAAAACCGGCATTGCACAAATTATTCGATTTGGCGAATCATTCGCGGAAATTTTGCGGGGACTGCCGCAAACCGGCCAATTGTTTCCGCGTCTTGCCGCGATGGACGAGAAGCATCGGGCGAGTTTGTTTCAACTGGACTGCCGCCGGACAGGAATTAGCGGCGTGTCCTTGCACAGTTACCGTTACGCATGGGCTGAAAGGGCGAAGGTTGCTGGCTATCCAGAGCGGTTCGCACAAGAAGCATTGGGACACAGTTCAAAAGCGGTGCATCGGGCGTATGCAAAGAGAGCGCAAGTTACATTGCCACCTTTGGAGGAATACGAGAGACGGACAATTCAACCGCTCGTGTTGACGGAGATGCGAAATTAGCGCGCGGCGATTCATTGCGAACTTTGGATTTCCGCGAGTTTTTCACCTGCCAGTGCCGGACAATGGCATCCGAAGCGCGTGCCAGCCAACTAACATCGTCACGCAACTTTAAGAGTATGGCCGTGGCAAAGAACTTCGTGCCGCTGGCTGGCGGGTGTCCCAAAGGTTTGAGCAACCCGGCACTGACAAGAACGGGAATGTCATGCGGCATAAATCCGAGATACCATGCCGCTTCTTCCGCAAGCACGCGGGCGGGCGGCATCCGTAGCACACTCAAAAATTCTTTACGCTCCGGGTTCATAAACGTGTTTCCTAATACGCCTATTTTTCTCACATTTCCTGAATTCGCGTAACTTCCCAAAAGTTACTGGCTAATTTTGAGAGGGATACGCGCGGAAATAAAATTGTTAGAATAACCGTTATGTAAGAAACGCCAAGAATGTCGGCGGTTTCCTGCATTGTGAAAGCCAGCCGTGGAAGGCCGGATATTCGCTCTGTGTTTTCTGTTTGTTTCATAGACGTATTTTTCAATACGCCTATTGTTCTCACATTTTCTGAATTTGCGTAAGACCGCAAAACTACGCGCGTAAATCTACGCGCGTAATTTTAACCGGTGCGGGCAAAAACGGTTGACCGCTCTTGCTCCTTGTGCGGCTCGTTTGCTACGCTTCGCACATGGCAGAAACCGACGAGACGGCGGCAAAGACCCAGCACCCGCTCGCCGTCACCCGGACGGAACTGGTTTGGGAAGGCAAATATGACAGCGCGGGCAACCGTGTCGCGCCGCTGCGCGTGCCGTTGCCGTTTCAAACGGTCGAGACGGTCAATGAATCAACGGCAGACCGGCGGCACACGCTGGAACTGTTCGGGCAGCACCGGCAATCCGAATGGCGCAACCGGCTGATTTGGGGCGACAAGAAATATGTGCTGCCGTCGCTGCTGGCCGAGTTCGCGGGCAAGGTGAACCTGATTTACATTGACCCGCCGTTCGACACCGGCGCGGATTTTTCCTTCACCGCCAGCGTGCCGAATCATTCTGACGAGGAGGAAGACGAAGCCGCCTCCTTCACCAAAGAGCCGAGCGTCATCGAACACAAAGCCTATCGTGACACTTGGGGGCGGGGGTTAAATTCCTACATGCAGTGGTTTTACGAATCAGCCGTTCTGCTCCACGAACTTTTGGCAGATAACGGAAGCCTTTACGTGCATCTTGATTGGCACGTTAGTTTTTACGCAAAATGCGTGCTGGATGAAGTCTTCGGCATGGACAACTTCAAAAATGAAGTCATCTGGCAAAGATTCAATTACCACGCAGACGCAAAGAGATTCGGCATAGTTCACGAAGGGATTCTTTTTTACACGAAAGGCGAAAATTATATCTGGAACACTGAACGTGCCCCCCTCAAGGATTCCTACATCGAAAGTCATTTCACGCAGAAGGACGAAAATGGGAGAATCTATCGGCTGGATAATATGTTGGCGAAGGGCGATGGGCCTCCGCGCAAGTTTGGAAACAAAGTGCTGTCGCCCAAACCGGGAACACACTGGCGTTTCGGGCAGGAGACGATTGACGAGCTTTGGAAAGTCGGAAAGATCGTAATTAGCGACGGTGGCCGAGCATCCGTAAAGAGGTATCTCGACGAAATTGAAGGCGCTGTGGTGCATTCGCTTTGGACAGACATCAAACCGCTCAATTCGCAGGCAGTTGAACGTCTCGACTACCCGACGCAAAAGCCCGAAGCTCTGCTCGAACGCATCGTGAAAGCCTCATCAAACGAAGGTGACTTGGTGCTAGACAGCTTTTGCGGCAGTGGCACGACGGCGGCGGTCGCGGAGAAATTGAAACGCCGCTGGATTGCTTGTGATCTTGGCCGGTTCGCCATTCACACGGCGCGCAAGCGGTTGCTCGCCATTCCCAGCGTGCGTCCGTTTATCGTCCAAAATCTCGGCAAATACGAGCGGCAGTTGTGGCAGCAGGAGCAATTTAGAAATCAGGAAGCGGAATCCAAAGGCAAAGCAAAGGCGGAAGCACGGCAACGCAATTACATCCAGTTCATTTTGGGACTTTACCAAGCCAAGCCGTTGAATGGTTATTCGTGGCTGCATGGGGTGAAGGGCGGGCGCATGGTTCACGTCGGCGCGGTGGACGCGCCGGTGAGCGTGGGCGATGTGGCGCAAATCGCAGCGGAGTTCAAACGCGCCGTCGGCACGGGCAAGGACGCGCCCAAGACGAACGGCGTGGACGTGGTGGGCTGGGATTTCGCCTTTGAGATGAACGAAACCGCCAAGCAACAGGCGGCACTAGCGAACATTCAAATGCGGTTTCTACGTATCCCGCATGATGCGATGGACAAACGGGCGGTGGAGCAAGGCGACATTCATTTCTTTGAGCTGGCCGCGCTGTCCGTGGCAGCGAAGGCGGACAAGCGCGAAGTGGATTTGAAACTGAAGGATTTTGTAATTCCGCCCGACGACGTGCCGGAAGACGTGCGGCGCAAAGTGAAGCATTGGAGCCAGTGGATTGATTATTGGGCGGTGGATTGGGACAACAAGGGCGACACGTTCCACAACGAGTGGCAGACCTACCGCACGCGCAAAGAGCCGAAACTGGATTTGGAAACGAAGCACACTTACGACGCGCCGGGCGAATACATGGTGGTTGTGAAGGTGATTGATATTCTCGGCAACGACACGACCAAGACGGTGAAAGTGAAAGTGAAATAGCCGTGTGCCACGTCAAAAAACATCTAAAAATCTTCAGTGCTCATATCGAATGGAGCACAGCTTCAATGTTTGTGGGTTTAGGTTCGTTAGCTGTTGCGTTAGGTGCAAATCATTGGCCGTGGTGGGCTGTTTGTGTCGCTGGTTTGTTGGTGTTCATTCTGGCGATTTTCGCGGCACGCGGCGCATATACTCAAAAGTCAATTGACCGGATCGCTCAATACGAGAGAGTTTTCAAAGACCTTAAACCCGAAAGAAAATTAGCCGCCACATACCTTTTGAAAAAAGGCGGCAAGGATACCGACGTGGATGACGTGCTCGACTTTTTTGACTCACCGATTGGAAACTTGACCAATAGAGGCTACCTCGACGAAAAGTTGGTTTATGATTTTTTCTTTGAATGGATTCGCGGCTATTGGAGCGCCTGCAAAGAATATATCGAGAGTCAGTCGGATAGAACAAAATGGAATAACTTTGCAGCCCTTTACAAAACTGTCATTGAAATTCACAAGTGCGAGCCGGGGTCTGACAAAAAGGAACTTTTGACAGGCGACGACCTTCGGGAGTTTTTGGGGTGGGAACTGGAATAATCATCCGACCAACCGCTATGCCACGCAAAAAGAAAAACGATGTTGACCAACTCGGTCTGCTAGAAGCGCGAGTTTCAACCGCGCCGTGCGTGCCGGGCATCCGCGACAAAGTGAAGGCGTGGCGTGAAGGCGGATACAAGGGCGCGACGGACACGACGCGGCTTTTGTTGAATCATTGGTTTTACACCGATCACCGGCTGCCGAATGGCCTCAAGTTTCAATATCACTCCTTCCAACGCGAAGCGGTCGAGACGCTGATTTATCTCTACGAAGTAGCGAACATCCGGCGGCACAAAAATCTGGTGGAAACTTTTGCCACGCGGCGCGATTTGCGCCTGCTGCAATATGATGACTTCGCCCGTTACTGCGTGAAGATGGCGACAGGCAGCGGCAAAACCAAAGTCATGTCGCTGGTGATTGCATGGCAGTTTTTCAACGCAGTAGCGGAAGCGCGAGATGATTTTGCCAAGACGTTTTTGCTTATTGCGCCAAACGTGATTGTGTTTGAGCGATTGCGGACGGATTTTGAAGGCGGGCAGATTTTCAACACCGATCCCGTCATTCCGAACGAGCTTCGCATTTACTGGGATTTCCAGTGTTACATGCGCGGAGAAGGCGAGCGGGCGGGTTCGCTGGGCGCATTATACCTGACCAACATTCAGCAATTCTATGAACGGCATGAAATCGGCTCGGATGAACCGGACGCGCTGGCGGCGGTGCTTGGCTCAAAACCGCCCGCCGAGAAATTGACGGTGGAGGATACTGACAAGCGAATCGTTGCGCGGGGCGGCAGGGTGGCCGTGCTTAACGACGAGGCGCATCACACGCACGACGAGGAAAGCGAATGGAACAAAATCATCCGCCAATTGAATAAGGATGTTCCCAAAGGCTTGACCGCGCAGTTTGATTTCACCGCCACGCCGCGACATAGCAAGGGGCAGTTGTTTTCGTGGACGGTTTTCGATTATCCGCTGAAGCAGGCGATTTTGGACAACGTGGTGAAACGGCCATTGAAGGGCATTGCAAAGGGGATTGCGGAGCAACGGTCGGACATTGCCAGCACGCGCTATCAGGCATATCTGGCGGCGGGTGTCGAGCGATGGAAGGAATACCGTGACCTGTTGAAGACGTTCGGAAAAAAGCCGGTGTTGTTTGTGATGATGAACGGCACAGAGGAAGCCGATGACGTGGGCGACTGGTTGCAAAAGAAATATCCGTCGGAATTCGGCAGCGACAAATTACTGGTGATTCACACGGACAATTCCGGCGACGTTTCAAAGAAAGACTTGGACAAGGCGCGCAAGGTATCGCGTGAAGTGGATCACGAAACCAGTCCGGTCAATTGCATTGTCAGCGTGCTGATGTTGCGCGAAGGCTGGGACGTGCAAGGTGTCACGGTCATCGTCGGGCTGCGGCCTTACACTTCAAAGGCGAACATCCTGCCGGAGCAAACCGTCGGGCGCGGCTTGCGTTTGATGTTTCGCGGCACTGGCTCCGGTTACATCGAGCATGTGGACGTGATTGGCAATAACACGTTCATTGAGTTTGTGGAGCAGTTGGAACGTGAAGAAGAATTGCAGTTGGAAACCTTTGAAGTCGGCAAGGAAAAGGTGGTGATTGTCACCATCGCGCCGGACGAAAAGAAAAAGGACAAAGACATTCCAATTCCGGTTTTAAGCCCCGTCTTGACGCGCAAGAAATCGCTTGCGGAGGAAATTGCGGAAATGGACGTGAGTAAATTCGCGTGTCCAGTCTTGCCGCGCAAAGAAGGCGACGCGGTTGCGAAGACGTTTCGTTACGAGGGTTACGATATTATCACGCTGCAAAAGCTGATTGAGCGGCAATACAAAATCCCCGAACCGCAAACAGCGGAAGAAGTGATTGGCTATTACGCCCGTCGCATCGCGCAAGACGTGAAACTGCCGTCGCAATTTTCTGCGCTCGCGCCGAAAGTGCGTGAGTTTTTGGAAAAAAAGGCATTTGGACAGCAGGTTGACTTGAATGAACCGGCGATGTTGAAAGCGATCAGCAGTAACGTCGCGCAATACGTCACGATAAAAACTTTTGTCGAGGCGCTCCGCAAGTTGGTGCTGTCGGAACTTCAACCGCAACTGTTACACGCCGGGCGGGGGTTATCCGAAACGCCGCCGTTCCCGTGGTCGCGTCCGACAATGAGGGCGAGCAAGTGCGTTTTCAATCTTGTGCCGTGCGACAATGAATTTGAAAAAGAGTTCGCGCAATTTTTGGAAAAGGCGGACGACGTGGTGCGGTTTGCGAAATTGCCGGAACAATTCGGTTTCGCCATTGAATATACGGACAACGCGGGCAACTTCCGCCACTACGAGCCGGATTTCGTGGTGCTGACAAATGACGGCACGCATTACATTGCCGAGACAAAAGGCTTGGAGGACGTGAACGTGGCGAACAAAGACCGCGCCGCGCAGTTGTGGTGCGAAAACACGACGCGGCTCACTGGCAAATCGTGGGCTTATTTGAAGGTGCTGCAAACCGAATACAACAACCTTCAGGCGACGCAATTTTCCGACTTGCTGGTTTTGGGTGGCCGTCAACTTTTGTAATTAAAAGGTAGAAGGCGAACAAAGAAAGAATTGCCCCAGAGTCAAAGCGGGTGGATTAGACCAAATATGGGAACCACGTTCGCAGCGGTGTAAGTTATCGAAAACTAGCGGAAACCGCCGCATTCCACCAAATTCCGGCGAAAATCCGCGTCCGCGTCCACCCGGAAATGACCGGATTTAGGGCACATTTGGAACGGCGGACGGTGGAACAAACAGGGACGGCAAAAACCGAATGGATTAGAAATGCGCTACTTTCAGCAGGCTCGGAGAGTCTGCGCTTGATTTTTATTCAACGGCCTTTTTCAAGACATTTAAGAACAAGTCTGTATCGAGATAATAATTAGGGTATGCCTGTTCTATTTCCCTTAGAGAATCGCCGGAAACCAAAACAACATCCTTGCCCGCTTTTTGCGGATGACCAGTTTCAATTTTGGTATATTCTTCCGAGGCTTTTTTAAGCTCAGCTTGTCGGTATCCTGTAATTTCCATCTGTTTGGTATTGGTATCCAATAGCAGCAAAAAGTAACGAGCATTTTTAGAACGCGCCGTTTTTGTTGTAGTTATTGTAGCCCTGTATGCGTTTAATCGGCTTTCAACATCAAGTTTTCTGGCATAACCATGAAGCTCTTTTTTAAGCTCTGTATTGGTGGTTGGGGTCTTAGGACAAGGGGGACAATTTTCCCTCATTGCAACGGCAGTTCCCATTAACGTGAAAAATCGCAACCAGTCTTGTCCTTCATCCTTTGCTTGGCTTGATTTTAACGCCTGCCCAATAAATCTTCCGACCGTTTCAACTGCTGTCGCCCAAGCATGTTGTAATTTGGTTCTAATTTGAATTTCAATTTTAAGACCATTGTAAATCGTATTTCGGTCGCTTTGGTAACGGTAAATTAAATGATGGCTTCTGTATCCAGATTTTTTAGGATCGGTGATGTAATCGTCCTCGTCATCAAGCTTATGTCTAATCTCGCTGTCTTTATATGCTTGCACTAATTTTCTAACCTCAGAAACGGTATTAACTAAAGATCGGCAACCGCCAATATCTTGCATTTCTGATAATTTCAAATTACGAAACCTTCGCAATTTCAAATCTATCGAAAAAATTCTTTTGAGCCGCTGAACTGTGATGCTTTTAGGGTCTATTCGTTTCGCTTTATGATAAATACCATAACGAATTGTTCTAAGCGGGAAAACATGAGAACTGCGCCAATTATTAATTGTGGCATAAGCCTGTTCCAATTCATCGTAGGAAGAAATTCTGTCTGGGTTGATTAAGAGTTCTCCGGCACGGTCAACTTCTTCCGTTTTATATTCTGGATGCGAAAAACCCATAGATTCTAAAAAATCTAGTCCCTTCGTCTCGCATTGCGCAATCATAATTCCGCCGGAAATCTGCGTCCGCTACTGGTGTCCGCCCGGAAATAAGCTGAAATTCCTAATTTTCTGCTTTCCGTTGGCGATTTTGAGTCAGTCCGTCCAAATAATTATTCCGTCCGGTGAAAGTGTGTCATAAGCCGCCGTCTTCCGGCGGAACACCGGCGATCTTTCGGTGGAGCGGCAGCGATTTCTCGGCGGAGCACCGGGGATTTTTCGGCGACACACCGGCGATCTTTCGGTGGCGTTCCGGCGTTTCTCGGCGGCGTCGGCATCTCCGCTCCGAAAATGGCCATGTCCGGCTTGGTTTTCGGCGGAATTTTCGGCGTGTCGCGGCGATCTTTCAGTGGCGCACCGGCGGTTTCACGGCGGAGCACTGGCGGTTTCACGGCGGAGCACTGGCGGTTTCACGGCGGAGCACTGGCGGTTTCACGGCGGAGCACCGGCGGTTTCACGGCGGAGCACTGGCGGTTTCACGGCGGAGCACTGGCGGTTTCACGGCGGAGCACCGGCGGTTTCACGGCGGAACACTGGCGGTTTCACGGCGGAGCATCGGCGGTCTTTCGGCGAACAGCGACAATTTTTCGGCGTTCACCGGGGATTTTTCGGCGGAGCATCGGCAATCTTTCGGCGTTCACCGGACGGTTTTTTCGGAGTCCACCGGCGATCTTTCGGCGGAACACCGGCAGTCTTTCGGCGGAGTCCACCGGACGGTTGTTTCAAGTAAAAAAACCGACCGTCACTCGCAAATGCCGATTGACCGTCGGAACCGCTTCCCCCTAGCGCAAAGACTTTACTCGACAACTATCTCCGTCGCAACGATCCTCAATTCAATCCGTAATGCCCAAAGACCTTTATCCCAAACTCTGCCGACTCGAAACTTTGAAAGTCGCGGCCAACTACGTTTTGGATGACCAGAAGGACGACTTCGTGCCGGACATTTTCCAGCACCAAGATTATATCTACAACCTCAATGAGAATCTAACGAGACTTGCTCGCAATCTGGCGCATGGCACATATCACCCCCGTCCGTTGCGGGAAATTGACGTGCCCAAGTCTGGGCTTTCGGTTCGACCGGGTAGTTCCTTGGATATTGAAGACCACATTGTTTTTTTCGGCATTGCGTATTTGCTGGCTCCAGTCCTTGATAGAGTTCTTCCTGATAGCGTTTTCCATTTCCGTGTCCGCAAGAAAGGTGATCGCCCGCACCCGCGACAGCTTTTCCAGAATGAGCATCGGATATTACTTGCCAAGCACCTGCGAAAACGGCTGCGCATTTTTGGAGACTGGTATGAGGTTTGGCCGGAATTCATGGTTGAAGCTCAAAAGTTGTATGCGGAAAAGGGGTTCAAGTTTTTAGTTGAGTCAGACATCACGGCATATTTTGAAAATATCAATCATCCGTTACTAGCCGATGTGCTGCGACAGAATGCCCATCATCAACTGCGATTGATCAATGTGATGATGGAAATGATTTCCACATGGGCGACCCCCTCTTTCTGGGGCATCAGACCGCAGCGCGGTATTCCACAGGGCAACGAAGTATCCAGTTGGCTGGGGACATTGTTCCTTGTTCAAATGGATATGGAACTCCTAAAACTTCAACGGAGGGGCTTTATCGAATTTGTCCGTTATGTTGACGACCTCAAAGTTTTTGCCAAAGACTACAAAACCGCGCGAAAGGTCGTGTTCCTGATCAATCAACTATTGAGACAGATGCATTTGAATATGCAGACGAGCAAGACGGAGATTTTCGAGGGGGAGAAGATCGCAGCGCAACTCCGGGATGAACGCGTCGAAAAGGTGAATGAGATTCTCGATGCGTTACCTGAAGTGGACGAGAAAATCACAGAAGCACAGAAGCAAGTGGCGGTCAGTGCGGTAAAACCAATTTTTGACAAGCATTTCAGCACCACCAGCACTTTGCAGAAAACGGACATCCGCTTGTTCAAACGCGTGCTAACTGTGCTCAAGGCAGTGCGGTCGCCCATCGCTGTCGAATTCTGTTTGAAATGCATTTGGTATCAGCCCGCGTTGACAGAGAAAATTACGAAATACTTAGCCTTGTGGATGGATCGCCCAGACGTGCAGCAGGCAGTGAGAAACGCGGTGTTTGGAAATGGAGAGTTGTTTGACACGCAATATCTCTCGCTCATCCCGTTGTTTCGGCGGAGTGAAGCCCTGACGATTAAACATCGGTCAAAGCTTCTCAAAATCGGACGCAGCGAACTGCACTGGGCGGCACGAGCCGAGGCTCTATTGACATTGATGTTGCTTCCGCTTGAGGAGCAGCACTTCCGGCAATTGCGGAGACTCTATAATCGGGAATCCTTTCCCTACGTGAAGAAAGTAATTCTCGCATTGTTTCTGAAAGCGCCTCTCAAAATTAGCCAGCCAGTTTTCAAAGAAACGATCACTGAACCCGAAGAGGAAACAAACCGATTTCGTAAATTTGTTTGGTCGCTCGGCAACAGCCCGGAACTCTGCCAACCGGCGTTGAAGGCTATCGGCGAAATCGAACAAGACCCTGCCAGACTCCTTGTGTCACTGCACGGCGCTCTTCAATCTCGCAACTTGAACGTGCTGCGCCAAGTCAAACGGATCGCCGAAAAACAGGTGAAGGGAGCGACGACCGGGCTTTCGCGGGTATCGTTCATTGAGGTAAGGGACATTGCCGAGCAAAGGATCGCGCTTGTGACGAAAGCAAAACAAGAGCGGACACCAAAACGGACACCAAACGAGTCAAAAAGAGTATAAATCGGTTGAAACGATTAAGCTTGATTTCCTAATAAAATCAGGCATATTGGCTTCGCAATCGCGGGAAAACTAGGCCGATTCCGACCCTCGCCTCCAGCTCTTACTGCGTGTGCGGTAAAGAATTAGGAGGATGGTCAACCCAATGGCTAACGGTTTGGCTAACAATTTTTGCCATTCCCGAGAATTCTTTCACTCTGCCGGAATTATCCGGCGAGAATCGGATAACCGTTGGAATCAGATTCTAGATAGGATCGATGACGTATGAAAATGAAAACGCGTTATCGCCTCTTCCTTCGTCGCAAAAGTGTTTATTACGCTTTTGATGACACCACCAAAACCTTCATCAGCCTTAGCGAACCTTCACACCCGCAGTCCTGCGACTACGGGTCTTCCCTTTAACCGATTTCGGGAGACCTCCCGAAAGCCAACTGTTTTCCAAAATCAAACCGGGCGGTTTGAAGAAGCCAGACGCATGGGCCATGATTCGCCACCCTAAATCTGAGAGACGGGTTCGATTCCCGGTAGGGTCGCCATCATTTCCCCAATAAATACGCATAATTGGGGTTCTGCGCCAACTGTCCACCGTTTCAGGGGAACCTCAAAGGGCAGAAAGCTGTTGGCAACGTTCATGCTTTCCCTATGAAAGTGGATGGCATGTTGTAATAAAAATCGTAAAAGTTGTACTTCCAAGGGACAAGGTGGGATGTGGGGAATAACGCTACTTATTCTAAGCCTTGGTCTTGCCAATACACACGGAACCCAAACTGTACAACTGGGATGGGATGCTCCGCAGGATCCAACAGTCACAGGTTATTTTCTTTATTATGGTACAGCATGCAGGACGTATACTAATCAGATCGGTACAGGAACAAATACGATGACTGTGGTTTCCGGCTTGCAGGAAGGACAAACCTACTACTTTGCTGTCACTGCATATAATTCGGACGGAGTCGAGAGTGATTTTTCCAGCGAGGTTACATATATTACTCCTGGCTTCCTTAGCATGGTTGGCGGGACCAACTCCAATTTAGTCAGCATGAAATTCCCCGTGGCATGGGGTCATTGGTATGAAATTCAAGCCTCGGAAGACTTGCAAGCTTGGACAACTATTGGGCAAACAGGAGTAGCCACTTCCAATGCGTGGACTCAATTTTCAGATCCACAAGCCAGTCAATTCCCAATGCGGTTTTACAGGCTCGTTCTTCACTAAAAAGCGCGCGGGTGCCGGTAAGGGAAACCTCACAGATAACAAAACGCAAGCCAAGCCATGCCCGCAAAAGTGCAGCCCGCGCACAGAACTTCACAAACCATGAGGCGGTGCTGCCCCACCGGAAGGACAGGAGCTTGCAGGACGGGCAAATGCTCCCAGCCATCCCTCCGCCTTGCTGGCCTCCGCCCCCGGCACTCCGGTTTCAGCTTTCCTCTTTGGCCCGTGAAGTCTGGCTCCCACTTCACCGGGCCGCTTTTGATTTCATTGTGATTTCTACTTCTTGCCGCGCCGAAGTTGGACGTAGGCGGGTCTGCTTTCCCAATTTCAGCTTTTCATTTGGGCCCATGTCCCAAAAGTGAATAAAGATGTCCCTTTCAAGCAACTCAGGGAAGTCCGGGCCGCTCAGAATCCATGTCCCAATTGTGAACAAAGATGTCCCAACATGGGATAGATGTAATTCCATTACTCATGGATGATGGGCAGCGTGCAAACTTAGTTTGCAGAGAATCAGAGAATTAGACCACTCGCGTGAAGGAATGAGTTGTGGCTTGGACGTCGAGCCAAGAAGTCGCTTTCCGCGAAGGTCAAAAACTGAAAATCAGTTGAGATTACGAAAGACGTGCCTTATGAAATCACTGAAATCAATAGTTGCTGCCAGCACGGTGGGAACCATGTTGCTTCTACCTGGTAGCGCATCCGCAAACTTGGTTCTCGATGGTGGGTTTGAACAAGGGGCGGTCTCTGGACCGTTCCAGACTTATACCGCAGTCAGTACCATGGGAGGTTGGACGGTCACTGCTGGCAGCGTCGATCTCATCGGGAACTACTGGCAACCAGCGCAAGGTTCTCAGTCGGTGGATATGGCTGGTTTTTACGCCAACGGCACGATTCAGCAGCCCATCAATGGTCTTACAGCGGGTGCTTGGTACTATTTCACGTTTGATATGTCCGGCAACCCCGATGGACCGCCGACAATTAAAACCCTCGATGTTACTTTCGGCAATACCACGCAGGTATTTACTTTCGACACAACAGGGATTAGTCATGCAAACATGGGCTGGGTACTCGACTCGGGTTGGTTCCAGGCTTCGGGCAGCAGCACAGTCCTGAGCTTTACGGACGCCTCCGCCCCGCTCGCGGACGGCAGCCCGACAGCGTTCGGTGCAGTAATTGACAACGTTTCCCTCAACGCTGTTCCCGAGCCCACGACGATAATCGCGGGTGCATTGCTGCTGCTGCCGTTTGGGGCGAGCACACTCCGGATTCTGCGCAAGAACCGCACGGCATAAAAGTTGATCGAGAAAGTTTAACAATAAACAACAATAGGGCAATCGCGTGAAGGAACGAGTTGTGGCTGGGACATCGAGCCAGAAGTCATTTTCCGCGAAGGTCAAAAACTGAAAATCGGTAAACAGAAAGGCAACATATGATACGAAAGAAACTAATTGCTATCTTTGCCGTGACCACCATGGTGACGATGATACAAACAGCTCAAGCGAGTTTTATTACCACCGATACGTTGGCTGACCTAGCTAGAAGCGGCGGATCTCTCACCGTTGGCGATAAAACGTTCAGCGGGTTCAGTTGGCTAGCTTCGGACGGGACGTTGAATGCGCAAGCTGCTAACTTGTCTGTTACAGCGTCCATCGTGAACGGGATATATACCTTGGATTTTGGTGGATTTATCGCCTTATACAATACGGGTAACAGTCCTCTCCTTGGGGATCTGAAGTTAACCTACACTGTCACCGCGAATCAAGGATTAATCACGATGATTGATCAGAACTACACACCGAATGCGCTACCTTCAGGTGGCCAGATCATAATTGGCGAGACTGTCAGAAATAATGGCGGCGCAATTGTAGGCAATTCAACGCTCACGCTAAATCCGACCGATCTGAGCGATCCGCCACCGGAGGCTGGCGACAACATTTATATCAATCCTGGCGAGTCTCAGTTGTTCGTCGTAAAGGACATATTGATCGGTGCGTTAGCTGGTCAATTAGTTGGTTTGTCTGATGTCGAGCAATCGTACCATCAGGTAGTTCCAGAGCCCACGACGATAATCGCGGGTGCATTGCTGCTGCTGCCATTTGGGGCGAGCACACTGCGGATTCTGCGCAGAAATCGCACGGCATAAAAGTTGATCGAGAAAGTTTAACAATAAACAACAATATGGCAATCGTGTGAAGGAATGAGTTCTGGCTTGGACATCGAGCCAAGAAGTCGTTTTCCGCGACGGTCAAAAACTGAAAAATAAACATGGGAAGAATTATGAAAACAACGTGGAAATTAGCGGTGTTGGTTTGCTTGGGTGGTCTGGCAGTCAGCCAGGCATCCGCAAACTTGATCGTCAATGGAGACTTCCAGGCTGGGGACACAGGTTTTAGTACCGACTACACTGCGAATCAAATCGGTGTCACGGAAAACACGTACTCAGTCATCAACAATCCGATAGGATCGGCCCCGGATCGGAACCCTTATACAACTACCACACCCTATTTTGACCATACACTAGGCACCGAAGCTGGACTCATGATGGCCGTCAACGGGGCGGGCGACTCCACCAAGTTGGTCTGGGGCCAAACGGTGAGTGGTCTGACAATCGGTCAGCAGTATGAGTTCAGCCTGTGGTTGTCGAGTTGGGATAATGCCAGCCCAGCTATTCTCGATGTCCAGATCGACAATGCGACACAAGCCACCCTCAATGCTCCCGCTACACCTGGCGTTTGGGTAAACCACAGCTTCTTATGGACGGCCACCTCCACTTCTGCTGCGTTTGCCGCGATCTATGACAATAATACTGTTGCTCAGGGAAACGACTTCGCCTTGGATGACCTCTCCCTGGTTGCGGTCCCAGAGCCGACCACGATAATCGCGGGCGCATTGCTGCTGCTGCCGTTTGGGGCGAGCACGCTGCGGATTTTGCGCAAGAACCGCATGGCATAAAAGTTAGTAATAAGTAATAAAACTATGCTTTCATTCCCGGTGGAGAACGCCGCTAATCGGCAAGTAAACCAAATCTGTGGCGTAAAGAAATACATGAACCAGAGGTCAATAATGAGAAAATCAAAACGAGCAATTCAAACGCTGGAATTCGCGTTGGTGGTGGCGTGTTCCATATCCGCGGCCAGTGCTTCCGTGACTTATCAGATAAACAACGGAGGTTTGGAGTCGTTTAACGTCGCAATCGATGGCAACTCGATAAATGGAGCTCTTGCCGGGGGTATCCTGATCAATAAAATGTCCGGTGACGCCTCACTGCCTTCCAGCTATGTCACTGTTTGCACGGACATAGAGGGCACTTTATATCTCGGCCAAAGCTACGAATACGCCACGCCGGTGACTCCCTTCAGCGGCCAGTCCGGAGTCAATCCCCAATGGGGGACCGGCGCCAACAGCGCAGCCGAGGCAATTCAAAACGCGGCTCATCTCTTCTACACCTATGGTCAACTCACGGGCACTGGCCTCGGCGGCACTACCGAGCAGAAGGCAGCTTTGCAGTTGGCTGTTTGGGAGGCGCTATACGATACGACTGCTTCCGGCAGCGTTACCGGAACACGGTTTACTGTGAGCGGCGGCGACGCAACTGCGATTGCCTTGGCGAGCAGTTGGCTTTCGGGTCTGGATGGCAGTTACGGTTTAAAAGGCTACCTCCTTTATCCCACTCAGTTAAGCGGAGTAAATGCCGATGGTGAGCCTCCGCAAGAGTTGTTGATCGCTATTTCTGTTGTTCCTGGGATAGTGACTGCTCCTGTTCCTGAGCCCACGACGGTGATTGCTGGCGCGCTGCTGCTGCTCCCGTTTGCGGCGAGCACCTTCCGGATTCTCCGCAAAAAGCGCATGGCATAAAAGTTAGTAATAAATCAACTAGAACGAGAAACATGAAGAAGTTTTGCATGGTTTTAAGTTTGGCAGGGGTGATGGCGGTACCCAACCTGTTCGCCTCAATGAGGGTTATATTGATTGATGACACGTCGCAGTATAGTTACGCTAATGGTGGCGAATTCAGAGCCGTGGGTAATTCAGGTTTGGATAGCATTGTCAATTGGAACGCTTACTCAACGACAACAAAGGGCGCAATAAGCGCTGCAGATGGCTCTTCTTGGGGGGGCAGTTCCGTCTCAGTGGGTCAGGCTTATTTTCAGACCTTCTGCGTTGAATACAACGAGGAGTTTACTCCCGGTACGTCTTACGGTGTTGGGGTTAGCCAGAATGCCATGTATGGGAATCAACCACCCAACGGAGACCCAATCTCAATCGGCACCGCTTGGCTCTACAGTCAGTTTGCTGCCGGCACATTGAGTGGTTATAACTATACTTATGGCGGCGGTCGCCAAAGCTCAACTTCGGCCGGCGCGTTGCAACAAGCGATTTGGTGGCTTGAGGCTGAACCCAACGGCGTGAGAGACAGCTTTATCAATACTGCCGAAGATGCGTTGTACGGTGCCCATGGCACCGCTCAGGATCTCCTCATTGTGGGCAACGCCAATGGAGCATATGGTGTAGATGTCTTGAACTTGGGTGCCCCTGGTACGGTTCAGGATCAGTTGGTTATTGTTGTTCCTGAGCCTACGACGGTGGTTGCGGGCGCCTTGTTGCTGCTGCCGTTTGGGGCGAGCACGCTCCGGATTCTCCGCAAGAAACACGCGGTACAATAGTTGAGTCCCTCAGGGTTGGTCATTCAGATCCGTTTGGTTTTTCCCAACGGTTTAACCCAAAAAGGTTGCGGGACGGTCCACGGCTGGCTGGGAGGAAAAAGAGAGAAGCAACCTTGCGGAGATGAGCTTGTGAGTTGGAACGATGCAGTTCGATTTGGAGACCGCGAATGTTGCGTCCGCAATTACCCGCATCCAGGCCCGGAAACATTTTAGTTCAAGCCAACAGAACCATTCAGTTCTTTATCTTTGGGTGCTGTATCAGTTTGAAAAAGTGGCCCAGTCGTCGCGTCCATAAAACTCAACACCCCAACAGACCAAAGGCCTGCGCTACTTTCCAATTCGCGCCAAATTGATACAATACCTGTCTTTGCGGAAGTTTGACCCGGCGGGACGCCGTGCAGCAACCGGGACGGTCGCACTCCCGGTTTCAACCGGTTTTCAGGGCATCAGAAGAAGAATTCGATAAAACCGTTGCCGGTCCGGCCCCATGGCATCGAACGTCATCATTATTGGATTGGTTGCAGTGAGAGAGTTGTTCAAATTGTTCCAAATGGTCTGGTCTAAATTGGTTTTGTACAGCATCTGGTAACTCTGTCCCACCGTTGCGCTCCAAGTCAGCGTCAGCGTCGTGCCAACCTTTGTCACTGTCTGGAATCTCGGCGGCGGAACGATGACACTGAGCCGGAAAGCCGTGCCGTATCCATTCGTGCCACCGTGGGTCGTCGTGCCGTAGAAATTGCCGTCAGCACTTTGCACCAGTCCGGCTTCAGGAGAGGCGCCATTCGTGCCATCGAACGATACCAGCGTCGTGAGTGTTCCATTGGTTCCCAGCTTGAACACTGTGCCGCAGCCCAGACCCGATAGATTGGTGTAAGCGCCGCCAGCCGAGGTGGTGCCGTAAAAATTGCCGTCCGAAGCCTGAATGACGCCGGCCTGGGGATAAGCGCCATTCGTATTGCCGAATGACACCAGTGTCGTGAGTGTGCCGTTGGTCGCGAACTCGAATACCGTGCCGTAACCGTTGGTGCCTCCATTAAATGTCGTTCCATAGAAACTACCGTCCGCGCCTTGGACAAGTCCAGCATAGGGATTGGCACCGTCGTTGGTCCCGGTGAATGAATACAATGAGGTAAATGTCCCGTTGGTCGTCAGTTTGAATATCGTGCCGTGCCCGTTCGTGCCACCCTGGTAGGTCGTGCCATAAAGACTGCCATCGTTTCCCTGCACCAGCCCGGCGTATGGACTGTTGCCGCCATTACCACTGATATTAAACGAAACCAAAGTCGTAAGGGTTTGGTTCGTCAATAGTTGAAACACCGTGCCGCCAGAGTTCGTACCGCCGATGGCGGTCGTGCCGTAGAAATTGCCGTCCTGACCCTGTATCAGTCCCGCTTTCGGATAACCACCAGTGCTAATAATGGCAAAAGTGACCAGCGTCGTCAGCGTGCCATTGGTGGTGAGCTGAAATATAGTGCCGGCGTTGTTGCTGCCGCCATTGTAAGTCGTGCCATAAAAACTGCCGTCCGCACCCTGGACCAGTCCGGCACGGGGACCTGCGCCATTGGTGCTGTTGAATGAAACCAGATTGGTAAGAGTCCCCAATGGAGTCATTTGAAATACGGTGCCGTAGCCTCCTGGACCGTCGGAGGCTGTAGTGCCATAGAAATTGCCATCCTTCGCCTGTACCAGTCCAGCACTGGGAAAAGCGCCATTTGTGGTATTGAATGAAACCAAGGTGGTGAGGGAAACACCAGCCTCCACGCGAGGGAGAATCAGCCACACGGCAGCGATGCCAACTATCAGAACTCGGGTCGGTTTGATCATTTGAATCTCTCGTGTTGGCGTTTAAGCATCCACTGGGGGGGCGGGACATCGTATTTCAAACCTTCCAATGTTCCAGACATGGCGATAGTGCCACAAAAGCTCAAAATGGCAAGGTTATTCGAGTCTTTTGTCCTGTTTGTGAATGCGGAAGTCCCAGAATTGACAGGAATGATTTGTCATAAGGCTCAGTCAGCGCACAGAACACGGAGCTGTTGATTCCCGATCAAGACTTGGTTGGCCTTCGGTTCAGAAAGAGCCCTGCCCTGAGAGCCAGGCTGTTTGCCAAAGCGACTGCGCATTAAAAACATCGACACCACGATACGTCGAACTTCGAAGCAGAGCCGGATGCATAGTCTATCGAAGTTTGAGGTTGGTGGTTGTCCTCGGGTTTTCACGAGATGAATAGAGACTCCTGTTTTTGGATGAGATCCAGGTCACATTAACACCCCGCAACAGCAGGGTGTTAATCCGAAGGAATTATCTGAAGAAAAAATCTGCGTCTATTCGTGTTCATCCGTGGTTAAAAACGCTTGATCCGTCCCCCTCGCACAAACATGCAAGTTCAGATTGACATCGGGGGCCTGCTCCCGAATTCTTCGCCCCGTGTCAGAACTGCGTTGGTTCGTGGCCCATACCAGACCGCGACGGGAGAAAAAGCTTGTCGAGTACTGCCAGCGACACGGCATCGCAGCGACGCTCCCTTGCTACAAGTCCGCGCATAAGTATCGCGGCAAGACGGTCGTGTTCCAGAAGCCGCTCTTCCCCGGTTATGTCTTTCTTCAACTTCAACCCGGACAGAAGAATTCTGTCCGCCAAAACGACCATGTCGCCAATCTTCTCGACGTGTTCGATCAGGAAACGCTTCGCCGGCAGTTGGAAGATATTCTCCTGGCTTTGGAAACGGATTTGGAAGTGCGTCTGGCCCCGTCCATCGGCGAGGGTATGCGCGTGCGCATCAAAGCCGGACCGCTGCGAGGCGTCGAGGGCTGGGTCGAGCATCGTTACGGCAGGACCACCGTGTTGCTGCGCCTCGACTTCATCAGTCAGGCGGCAGCAGTCAAGCTCGACGCCGACCTGCTCGAACCGACCTGAGCGAGCGGAACGGATGGAAAATGCTGAAACCTGAAACCTGAAAGCTGAAATCCCATGGATCACCACGAAAACCGCGCCAAATACACGGAAAGTGGGAACAGAAGTGGGCTCTTCAGCCTTTAGCCTTCAGCCTTTCCCCCGCCCTCCGGCACTCCGAGCCGCTGAAAATGTCGAGCAATTGTTCCATCAAGTTCCAGAGCCCACGACGATGATCGCCGGTGCGTTGCTGCTGCTCCCGTTTGGGGCGAGCACGCTTCGGATTCTCCGGAAGCAGAACCGGGCGGCATAATTGCTGACGAAATCAGTTGCTAACAAAACAGGCCGGTCTTGAAGACCGGCCTGATTCTTTTTTTTGGGGGGGGTGAGCTTCGGCAGCGGAGTTGAACAACAAAGTCACGAAGCCACAGCGCAGCAGAGCCGCAACCAAACGGAAACGCTTTCAACGCAGAGACGCCGAGGACGCAGAGAGCCGCAGAGCTTTTTCTTTAACCACGGACCCAGGCTTCGCCGAGGCGAGTGGACACGGATAAACACGGATAGCTTCCGATTGCGAGAACGACAACGAGGACAAAAACGTCAGGGGAAAGGCGGTTTTTTAACCCCCTTAACGCCACAAGCCCTGAGCACCCGCAGCGCTCAGGGCTTGTGTGTTGATCAATCTTCTGTCTATTTCCAAATACAAGTACGAGCACCGGGGGGGACGCCCGGTTAACCCGCAGGCGAGGACGCCTGCGCTACATTCCGCCCGCTGCCCGGTCAAAGAGTTTTTTCTCCTCGGGCAGCAGGCGCGCCTTGGAAGCAAGTTCGAGGTAGGTCTTCGCCTTGGCGCCGTTGCCCGTCGCCTTCAGAATGAGGCCGTAGTAACCCGCAATTGAAGGGTTCTTAAGCTCCTGCGGCTTGAGCCGTTCGATTACTTTGAGCGCCTCGGCGTCTTTCTTCTGCATGTGGAGGGAAACCGCGTACGTGGAAACGTAGGCCGCGTTGGTGGGAATCTTCTCGTACACTTCACGCGCCAACTCGTGCGGTTTCAGTTCCTGTGCGTCCAGGAGGAGCGCCGTCATGGCGAGGTTGTTCTTCATCGCAAGGTCTGACGGCGACCGCTTCAGTGCCTGGCTGTAAAGCATCATCAAAGACCGCGTCCGGCCATCGACAAACAACGCCTGGTTGAGCGCCCCGAAGGCCCATTTCTCACCGGGATACTGATTGACGATGGTCCAGAGGAGGTCCTCCCCTTCGCTCTGCCAGTTCCATTGTGCGGCCAGGCGCAGGAGCATAATCAGGCTTCCCTTCTGGCCATTGGCGGCTTTCAACGCCTGTTCCCACTCCGCTTTCGCCGCGGCGCTCAAGTCCTGTCCGCGCAGGGCGCGGGTCTGGAAGGCGTGCCGGACGAACTCCAACTCGGCCCAATTCTGTTGCTCAAGAGAGACTTGGAGTCCGCGCCAATCCCGAAGCATCGCGTAGCACTCGGCGGCCAACAGCGCCACCGGCTGATTGGTCTGCGTGTTCTTGGGCAGGCTCCGCAGCCAAGCCAGCGTTTCTGCAGGGCCAATCCTGGCCATTTGCCACATGCTCAGTTCATAAATCTTTGCCGTGTTCGTCCCAGCCTCGCGCTGAAAGGCGGCCAGCGCCGGTTGGAATTCGGCATTTTGGCTTTCCTTCAGCACATCCAGCCGCAAGAGCCGGTCGCTGAAAGCCGAGTTGGTCTGTTCCACCAAATCCCTGGACAAAGCCAAAGCCGCATTCGTCTTCCTGGAGCCAATGGCGTCAACAACGAGTTCGCGCAGGGCCTGGCAGCGCAAGGCGGGGCTGGATGAAGAAATGCGCGTGAGCGTGGCGCGCGCTTCGGCCCTGGCCGGCTCATTGGTACTGTGGAGGCGCACGACAGCCAGGTTCAATTGCGGAACCGGGTTGGTTGGCTCAAGCCGGGCGGCTTCAAGAAATTGCGCCTCGGCATCAGCAGACTGATTCGCGGCGGCGGCCACGGCACCAACAATGTTGTGGTAGGCGGCGGTTTTCCTGCCGGCCTGGTCCACTCCTTCCAAAGCATTGGTGGCGACCATGTAATCGTGGAACATCATGGCGGTCTGGGCCAGTGCCAGCCGATCATCCAACGAGCGTGGATTGAGTTCGACCACGCGGCTGCGCCAAAGCAGAGCGCTGGGCGAGCGGCCGGCCTCCAGCAACGCGGCCATCATCCGGGAGGCTTCCAGATTCTGGGGATTGGAGCGCAAGACCTGCTGCACGCAGAGCAACACATTTCGACCGTCCCCCTTGGCGGCGAAGGTGCGCGCGAGGCTCATTATACGATTCTGTTTCCAGACTTTGTAGCCGCGATAACCGGCGTACCCCGCCAGTAAGGCCACTGTGCAGCACAAGAAGAGTATTATCAGCTTACGCATATTATTTTGATGTATATACTATTTTGATGTGTGATTGAGAATGATTATTTGGACTGTTGAAATGGGGACCGAGGAAGAGAAGGGAAAAAGCTGAAAGCTGAAAACTGAAAACTGAAATTCATTTTTGCTTTCTGTTTTCTACTTTCCTCTCCGGCGCTTGATCCACGGTCGGTGCCGGGGATCCTTGGAGGCTCTGGCCGTCCAGCTTCCGTTCGCCGAAGCACCACTCGCTCAAGTGCAGGCCATGTTTGAGCGCCAGCTCTTGAACGGCCGCCAGCGCGGCCGGCGGAAGGGTGGCGGTGATGACGATGCCGGTAATGCGGTGTCGCGCGATGAGGTGCGGCAAATCCTTTATTCCCCCCAGCACGAGGTAGCCATACACCCATTGGGAATGCAGCGACGGTTCGTCGTCGAGCAGCCCGACAACGGCGCGTCCGTCGTAGCTTTTCGAATTGCTAAAGCCACGCTCTTTCAGAAAGAGCTGGCAACGCCCGCCCGCCCCGTAAAGCACCACGCGCTCCCCCTGCGCCGGCTCGTCGCTCTTGCTTCTGAGATAGATCACAAGCTCTTCGACCACGCGATAGAACATCCGCATGCCGAGGATGGCCGGATAACTCAGCGCACCCATCACCAGGGCCCTCACGAGCCACTTTGGAATGTCCGAGGGCTCAATGAGCATGGCTATGCCCAGGCTGATGAACAGCCCGAGCAGCAGCAGAGATACGAGCATGAGCGCGTCAAGCACACGCGCCCGGGTCCAGACGGTTAAGTAGATACGGGACGCGGCGAGTAGGGAGAAGGTCGGGGTAACCCAAACCGGCAAGTCGAGGAACCAATAATGCCAGAAATTGGGGCGCGGCGGCTCGAATGCCCACATGGCGACTGCGAGAGACCCGGCCAGCCACACCATGTCCCAGACTGGGTAGCACAGGGATTTGAAGGTGGCATGGGTCGGGCGACGCAGCCCGGTTAGCACCGCCCTGCCGGTATCGCGCAATTCGATGATCGCCAGGTGGCGCATGAGGACATAGACCCCCGCCAGCAAGGCGAGCAGGAAGATTCCTGCGGCATGGGACTCGAAGGTGGTAATCAGCAGGCCGAAGACCACCAACACGCCATTCAACACACAAAGAACGGTGGCCACCCGGCGAGTGCTCAAGCCGGATTTGAGCAGCCGATGGTGCAGATGCTCCAGGTCCGGCTGCATGATGCCGCCGGGCTTTGCAGTTGCGCCCGGCTGGCTGCCGCTCAGCCATAGCCGCACGGACCTTCGCCAAATGGCAAGCAATGCGTCATAGATCGGCACCCCCAGCACCAGCATCGGGATCGTCAGGGAGAGGATGAAGGTGCTCTTGGTGAACGTCTGCAGCGAAATGACCCCCAGCATGAACCCAAGGAACATGCTGCCGGTATCGCCCAGGAAGATGCTTGCCGGGTAGAAGTTGTAACGCAGAAAGCCGAGGCACGCACCGATAAGGCCCAGCAGCACCAGGACATTGGCCGGCATATGCCCGAGCAGGAAGATTCCGCAGAGCCCTGTCGCCGAAATGATCGCCAGGCCCGAGGCCAGACCGTCCAGTCCGTCGATCAGGTTGAAGGCGTTGATTATGGCCACCAGCCAAAATATCACGAGGACACAGTCAAGGAACCACGGCAGTTCAAAACCCAGGATCGTGCCGAACCTTGCCCCCGAAAGGCACATCAACAACGCCGCCAATGCCTGGCCGCCCAGTTTCACCCAGGGGCGCAGACCGCGGATATCATCCACCAGCCCGACGGCCAACAGGACCAGCGAGGCGAGTGTGAAATCTTGCCACCAATGCAGGTCCAGCCCTCCGGCCAACTTGGGCCAGGGAAAGACCAGCGCCATCATGCAGGCGGCCTGCACGCCGATAATGACCGCGAGCCCCCCGCCGCGAGCTGTGGGGTGCTTGTGAGGGCGGCGCTCGTTCGGAAGGTCCACGACACCGAACCGGCAAGCCGCCGCCCGGACCAACGGGGTGAAGAGATAGGTCACCACCAAGCCGGTCAGGAACACCGCGATGTATTTATCCAAATCGCCGAACATAATTCAGTTTTCAGCTTTTCCTCCCCGTCCGCAAATTTCAGTTTTCAGCTTTTCCCCACCGCTTTCAGCGTTTCAGCATTTTCCAAGTGGTCCGTGGTCAGTTCCCGCCCGCTGATTCCAGCACTTTCACGAGTTGCGGAAGGAGCGTCTCCTTGGAAAACCGGTCGGCGAGCGGCAGGCACCGTTCCCGGGTTGTTTCAGACACGCTTTCCTTCAACCTCAGAATGTTTTGAATCGCCTGGTCAACCGCGCCATGTTTGACCCGGCCAAATGGCAGGTGACCGTTGAGTTGCTGCAGGATCTCTGAAATGTGGCTCGGTTCGGGACCGACATACAACAGGGCCGCCCCGATTCGCAGGATATTGTAAATTTTGCAGGGATGCACGAGGCCGACGAACGGATCGCCCATTACCACCAAATGCAGATCGGCCGCCGAGAGGGAGCCAGCCAATTCCTCCAGAGGCTGGTAGGGCAGGCACAAGACATTGGATAGCCGATGTTCTTTCGCGAACTGCCTGACACGGGAGAACTCAGTTCCACCCCCCACAAAACAAAACGCAATATCGTTGCTGGAAGCCAGCTTCTCTGCAGTTGCCAGCACCGTATCCAGTGGGTGACAGGGACTGTGGTTCCCGGAGTACATGACCACAAACTTGTCTTCCAGGTTGTGGGCCTTGCGAAAACGAGCTCGTCCCTCGGCGTCAAAGCGGACCCCGGAATCATGCGACCAGGGCGGTATGACAACGATTCTTCCGGCATCAATTCCTTTGTCTAAAATGCGTTTTTGCATAAACCGGTCGAGCACGACTATTTTTGCAGCGTGACGCAGGCTGAACCGGGAACAACGCTCGAGCCAATTCGCGGCCAACGAACCGGGCCGCAGCCATCCGGCTGCCAACGCCTCATCAGGGTTCAAGTCCATGATCCAATAACAAAACCGCCAATTGCGCAGGCGCGCAAACCAGGCGCCGATAAATGAGATCAGCGGCGGTGAGGTCATAGCCACCACGAGATCTTGCCTGGGAAGCAGGCACAACTGCCAACAGGCGGACAGGATGAAACTCGTAAAGTCAGCAGTTCGTCTCCATTTCGCCCCCTTGCCAAAGCCTGTGCTGAAAAGACGATGAACTCGAATGCCCCGCCAGATTTCCTTTTTTGGGAAGATTTTTTTGGGATTATCATACGCACGCCGGCTCGTAATCACCGTGACTTCATGACCGCGCTCGACCAACTCCAAGGCGAGATCCGTAAGGTGCTGCCCGCTTGACACCACGTCCGGATGAAATGCCTGGTTAATGAATGTAATTCGCATCGGTCGTGACCTCTGTCATCTGCTCTCTGATTTCAGCTTTCAGCGTTTCAGTATTCCCCAAGTTGTCAGCGTGTCAGCGTCTTATATGCCTCCACCTTGATCATTTTTCCCAGTTGACGCACCAGAGCCGCCTTTGCCTGCTCGGAATCCTCACAGCCGGAGATGATAATTTCCAAAACCTTTTGGCCCTTGTTGCCCCGGCCCGCCCATATCGCACGTATGAGATTGAAGCGCGCTGATTCATGCTGCACGTAAGCACTTTCATCAACTCCGGCTTCCCACCGGCATTGGAATACCTGGAGCGCATTTCCCGGGCCTCCAAACACATAATGGCGCATCGGCAATTCGATACCGTTGACCTTTACCACCATCAACTCCGGGCCTGATGTCATCTCCCAGCCCGCGGCCGGCATACACGCCTCAGGCGTGTGCCGTTTGGCCAGGTAGCCTGCTACTCGACCCGGGAACCAGTTGAAGTAAAATGCCTGCCATTGCGTCCCGTCGGCTTCCTGCCATTCACCCTGTTTCTCTTCGTCAAAGCGCAACAGATACTTCTCCTTCTCCCCGACCGGCAGTGTTCTGAAAGTGGGGTTGCCCTCGGGAAAAACCACGGACCAACTCGGACCCGGATTGAAGTACACCTCCCGGCTGCGATACCAGATTTGGACACTGGCTTCCACGATGAATAACCAGACTAACAGGGCAAAGGCAAGACGACTGACCGCTGGGAAGGGACTACTGACTACTGACCATTGACCACTGACTGCCGACTTCTGAGTTCTGACTCCTGACTCCTGACCACTGACCTCTGCCTTCTGACTTCTGACTTCTGGCTTCTTCCTTCTCAGCAGCAGCGCCAGTCCCCAGAGCCCCAGCGTGCAAAGTATCGTGATCGTGATTCCCGCCGGATCATGGTACTGGGAAATGGCGGCCACACCTTTTTTTGCGGCGACCAGCGTCAGCAGAGACATGCGGCATATATTAAATGCCATGGAAAATACAAACCCCACCGGAATCAGCAGCCAGCGGCGCCCGGCGCTCAAGCGATAAAATTCGCCGAAGAAAAGGGATATCATCAGGCTGCTTTGAAACGATCGAATGCCACTGCAGGCTTCATCAATTCCCACCATGCCGGTGGCTACTTCAATCACGTTGCCGTGGGCCAGCGCGGGCACGCCCACCCATCCGAGCAACTCGATCACGATGGCAGCGCTCGCACGCGTCAGATTTTGAATGATTGGGGTTTCGATGAGCGTTGGCCAGGGTATGGCAACGAAAAAGAAGCAAATTGGAAACGCCAACTGCCTCAGCCAGCCTCGTCCCTTGCCCACATAAATGGCGCAGAGTGTCAACCCAATGGCTATCACCCCGAGCGACCATTGAATCGGGCGCCATTCCGGGGTGGCGGCTTCGATCAAGCGGGTTGGCAGGTAGAGAAAGGCCAGAAGGCCGAATAAAAGAACCACTGACCACGGACTTTTTAAAAAGCTGAGATACTGAAAGCTGAAAGCTTCCGCCGCCGCTTCGCTCTGGCGCGACATGGAAAGCTGAAATTGATTTCTGTTTTGCGGAAACGCCTGCCAGCGGCGGATGAACAGGCCGAGGCAAAGAAAAGGAACCACCCAGCCGTAGCCATATTGCGGATTGGTCGTCCACTCCAGCCGCAAGTTGTTGATCAGGCGGAACCAGAGGTAGGCGAGAGGCAATAATACGATGACCCACTTCAGCACAAGAGGAGAAAAAAGAATGGCAGAATTGACCTCCTGATCGGCGGTAGTAGCGGGGACTGGTTGTTTTGGTACGGGCATGGGAAAAGAGTTTCGAACTGCTTCTGCTTGATTACTGGGATGTCTTCCCCGACGAAATGATTCGCTGCCTCACCAACACCGCCGGATTGCCTTGATAAATGCCCCAAGGCTCTAACTTCTTGGTCGCTACTGAACCGGCGGTCAAAACCGCGTGATTGCCCACCGTTACCCCCGGCCCCACCCAGCAAGCAGCGCAAAGCCAAGCCCCATCCTCGACCGTGACTGGCTTGACGATCAAGTCGAAGGACGGCAGCTTGTAATTGTGGCTGCCGGTGCAGAGAAAGGCGCGCTGCGAAATGCACACGTTGTTCCCGATGGTGATTCGCTCTAGATTCAACAACCAGCATTCCTCGCCCAGCCAGACATGATCGCCCACAGTGAGTTTCCAAGGAAACGTGATGGTAACACGCGGCTTGATGGTCACGCCGTGACCGATTTTCGCGCCAAAAGCCCGGAGCACGGCGCATTTCAATCCCGACAATTTGAACGGACAAAGCCGGAACAGGAGCAGACTCGCCAGAATCCAGAAACCTTCCTTCAACGGCCCCGCGCCCCGGTTAAAATCGCCGGTGGAAAATTTTAAGAGATCTACTTTCATAAAAAATCTGAAACGCTGAAACACCAAACCAAAATCTGAAATTAATTTCTGCTTTGGTCTCCTATTTCAGTTTTTCGCTTTCAGCTTCTCCACAATCATGTTCAAAACACGCGCCGATTCACGCCCTTCCTCGGCAGGCACCGGCGATTCCGTTCCGTTAATAATGCTGTCTGCGAATCCACCGATAATAAAATCATGCGTTGAGCGCAGGGAACCCGTGGTATAACGGAGACCGCTCACGGCCAGGTTTTTCAAGAGCTGTCCCGTCTCGCTCAGGAGAGACATGCCGATAGGCACAGGTTTGAGGCGTTCGCGCCGATATTTCACCAGGCTCATCGCTTCAAGATCAACCAACAGTGTCGCGTTTTCTCCTAAAATTTCCACGCGCGCCATCCATTGTTTCGTTGCGTAGGACAGCGTCACTGAACTCACAGCCTTTCCCCCGACCAGGTCAATGCGATAATCCTCAAACGGCGACCACGGGTAATCCATCAGCTTCATCGCGTTGACCGAGACATGGCGGATTGGATTGATGAACGCGAGCGTCATGTAGATGATATGGGGGCCGGTTTCGCCTATCACGCCACCGGGTAATTTGTTCGCCCAATGCTCCGGTTTGGACGTGATGTAATCCGTTGGTGTCGAAAGAAAAATACGCATGCCACGGAACGTGCCGATGGCTCCTTCGCGAACAAGTTTCCGCGCCTCGATGAACGGGTAGTAAAACAAATCACTGTGGGCCACACAGACCGTGACCTTGTTTTCGCGGGCGGCGGCGATGATGGCGTCACATTCCTCCACGGATTGCGCCATTGGTTTTTCAATGAGCACATTGCTGCCCGCCTGCATGACTTGAATGGCAAGCTTCGCGTGCGTCTTCGGCGGCGTGCAAATATCCACAATGTCCGGCTTTTCCTTGGCCAGCATCTCGCCTACGTCGGCGTATGCCGTCGGGATGCCGGCGGCAGATGCAGCTTGCCGCGCGGCCTCAATGTTCACGTCACAAAGGGCGGCCAGATGAACCTTGTCACGATGCCGGTGAAAGGCGGGGATATGTTTTAGTTTGGCGATTAATCCCGATCCGATAATAGCGGCTTTCAGTTGGCTCATAGTCTGGATGGTTCGTTGCGCTGGCAATTGTGTTCTTTACGAAAGAGTATGCAACAAGTTCGATCTAAAAATGTCAACTGCGCGTATTTATGGTTGACCTGACCGCCCGCAACTTGCCGTTGGCTTCCCGCTCCAACGCTTTGACAGGCTCAATAATAACTTTCAGTTGTGGGCTTATCCACCGGGCCACCAAACGACGCAACTCCTCTTCATCTGATTTCTTGTAGTCAGGAGTGATCACTACCTTAATGATAATCTCACCCAGTGCGCACTGGCACACTTGGGCTTCACGAATCGAGTGCGTGTCCTTGAAGATGTAGTCGAAGCGCATGATGCGCCTTCCTTCAGGTGTCAGGACATAGTCTTCCGACCGGCCGTCAATCGCGAGAATCACTGCGCTCTTCCTCCCGCACGCACAACGGAATTCAGGCGACTCCCAGGTGGCAGAGTCACCGACCCGATAGCGTATAAGCGGCATGGCTTTCCTTGAGAAACCCGTGGTAATTATGTTACCTCGCGTGTGGTTATTCCCTACATCTTCTGGCTGGCTGCACTCCAGGTGTCCAAATTCAAAGTCTTCGTGGTAGCAGTTCTGCTTGCAGCGCGAAGCGTTGCCAGCTCCTTCGGTAAAACCGTATTCATCGGTAATGATTGCCCCGGTCCACTCTTCCAGTAAACGTCCTTGCAATTCCTGGACCGCTTCAGCCCCGGCGAAAATCACCTTTGGTCGGCTTCGGGGATCAAGCGCCAACTTCTTCTCCAACGCCAACCGCGCCACCTCCGAAATGATGCTGGGATAACCCGAGTAGAACTTCGGAATAATGCTGTTCAGAAATGAAACAACATCGCGAATCTTGCTCGGTGTTATGTGGTGCATATTCACCACATACTGGTTCTGGGGTTTCACATAGCGCCAATAAGGTGGTTTCTGTTGATCGATCGGCACGATGGGCTTGCCTGTGAAGTTTACATGCAGGTCTCCTGGCGCGCAGTCAAAACGCAACCGATGGCGCCACCAGACTGCCCATTGAAATGCAATTTCGTCTCTGTCTGCATAGAGATGAAGGCTGGTCCCAGTGGTGCCGCTGGTATGGCGCTCAACCAGTTTCTGCCGCCTATACGCCGAAGATACAAGATCCTTGGAGTGTGCCCGAATATCGTCCTTGGTTAGAATGGGTATCTTGTCCAGATCTGCCACACCTTTAATATCACTTGGTTTTAGGCGACGGGAACCAAACAGATTACGGTAATAGGGGACTGTATCGTAGGCATGTTTGACAATGCTTTTAATTTGGTCGTCTTTGTAGGCCAATATTTCAGATGCGGACCAGAATTCGCTTTCACGAAGCCAGGCAAGTCTCTTGTCAAATGACTCGGAGAAACGGATGCGGCGTTCACGCGAGCCGTAGTAGGAACACGCCAGATTCTGTGCCCAAATTGGCAGAAATGGATAGATTCGCTCTGCGATGCTCATAAATGTGATAGCCCTCTGTTCTTCGCCGGTTGGATTGTCAATTCGACGGCATGACTGGTCACACCAGCCTCGCGATTTTATTCACGCACGCCATTGCGTCTTTCCGCGCAGCGTCTTTTCCTGCCAGCGCTGCCACTCGCAAGAGCAGGGTTTTTGGCAAAAATGACCAAAGCAGCCATAGTGGCAGTTGGGACTTCCAATTCTTCCTGATGCGGACGCCCCAACTCTTGCCGGCCTTCTTAATATAGGTCGGGCCAACCGTACAAGCCCAGCGCCAAAAGCCCGGAGCACTAGACGCCGCCAGGCAAAAAAAGGTCGCGGACTGAATCGAAAGAGTATCTTCCCGAAGCTCCATAGCAGCCGCAGAAGCATTTCACCACGCGAGTATTTCACAGAAGCCCGATTGGCCTTGATGTCCAGGATTTCACTCATGTCTTACCAAATTGACGCAGGCGGGCGGAGTCCCGCCATTCAGCACCCATTCATAAACCGCTTTCATTTCCCGCCCGATCTTCGGCCATGAATATTTTTCCGCAATCAAGCGGCGGCCACGCTGGCCCATTTCGTAGCGCTGCTGGTCTGATAACGACGTCGCTTTCCGTAGGGCAGCTGCCAATGGTTCCACGCCGATGTCAACCCACCAGCCACAGCGATGGTCAACAAGATTCCTCCAAGGCGTGCCTTTCGTCGTAATCACCGGCACTCCGCAGGCCAATGCCTCAGCTACGGAAATTCCAAAATTCTCGGTGAAGCTGGGCAATACAAAAAGATCGGCCTCGCGCAGTAGCGCCCATTTCTGCTCGTCCTCCATCATTCCCGGAAACTCAAATACGCTTGCCAGGTTGCGCTGCCGAAGCAAGGCTTCCAGCTCCGTCTGATGCCCAGCCTTATCCGGACCGGCCAGGATGCAATGCCATCCGGCAGGCCGGACACGGTGCCAGGCTTCCACTAAGTTTTTTAGCCCCTTGACCGGGTGAATTCTTCCCAGGAACAAAGCTGTCTTGCGCCCGCTCCCCTCCGTCCGCTGACCACTGACCGCTGACCACTGACCACTGCCCTCTGGCAGTTCGACCCCATTAGGAACCAGTGCGATGTTCTTCCCAGGCACCCGCCGGCGGATATCTTTCACCTCTTGCTCGGCGGTGGCTACCATTAGTGCAGCGCGCGACAAATCCTTTCGTTGATACAACCACCAGGCCAATCTCTTTTTCCATGCCTTATGCTGAAGCGCCCACGGAGAGAGCGCACCGCATGTGGAACATACCAGCGGAATGCGGAGGTCGTTGCAGACCGAGGCAAGCGCGTGATTTTGTGGTAACCAAATGCCAAAGTCGTGGACGATGCTAACATTCTTTGGCACGAGCATGTCCTGCAGCGTCTTCCGGAATCCACCTCCCAACCTGCTCCGCGTGCTTGTAGGAACGTGAATTACGTTGACGCGCCGATCCTGAGGCAACGCCTCGGAGGTCCCGGAATCAGCCTCAAGAGTCAGCACAGTGACAGAGACCCCCAACGAAGCCAAGTGATCGCTCAGGTGTTGAACGACAGGCACTCGTCCGCCCGATTTCTTGGACAGGTTCGGGATGGTTAGCCAGATGTGCATCAGAAAAAAGACTATGAGACTACTAGACCACAGGCTACGGGCTACTTGACCAGTGAGCCAAGCCGATCACAATCAGGCTTGTCACGGAAGCCACCATTTTGCCGAATTTGCCGGTTTCCTTTTCAACGGCTTTGATCAAGCCAGGCAGGCAGGCAAAGGTCTGTTTGGTCTGACCGATCAAAACATCAGCTTCCTGCGCGTTTAAATAGCCAAGCCGCTGCGAGAGATGGATGAAATACTGAGTCTCGCTCAGCGAGCCACGCGAGATATACAGGAAATGCAGATAATCCTTCTTGCTCTCCCGCGAAGAGCCTTCCCTCCGGCGCGTAGCCCCAATTTTCATCGGCCTATTTTGTTTCCAGCCATTTTTGCCGCTTGCCTCGTGATCGTTTGAGGCACCATTCAAAATATCGTGCCTGCTCTCTGGTATCAAATTCCTGTGTTTTGAAGAGTACCCACGGGCGGTTATCTTTTGTGGAATGAACGGCTCCGCCATTGTGAAGGGAAAGCCGCTTGGTGACGTCCGCCGTTTGTCCAACATAAATGCGCCCGGATGCCGATTGGATGGCGTAAACAAAAAAACTCATGCGCCTACGGGGCGGAGCACAATATTTGCCGGAACTGAGTAAGATGCCCTGCGCAACTGACTCGTCAGGCCGTAGATTTCCTCTTTTGGGAATGAGCGCGTGCGTTCATAAACGGCAACGGTCAAGTCGTCAGCAAGCTTCCAAGCTTCAATTTTCTTATAGTCTCTCATAGTCTTGCGGTCCTGTAGTCAGTGGTCTGTTGTCTTGTTGTCCGTCACTCCGTAGTCTCGTTGTCCTTTTTCCGTGGTCCAGTCGTCTCGTAGTCCCGTGGTCCCTTATGACACCCTCCACGGCGCGACCGGACGCGCAGCATTGGAATAAATGTGGTCCATGATAGCGGCAAAATATTTGGCCACCGCTTCACCACTAATGCAGGTTGCCCATTTGCGGATGCGTTCACGTTCGGCCGGCGAGCGAGGGCCTAATTCAATCCAATCCTTGAGCGCTTTCGTGAGATCATCCACGCGGCCAGCCCGGAAGACCGTGCCCAGCCACGGCTCCCTCACAAGTTCTGTCGCCCCGCACGCAGAACTGCAAATAACCGGCGTTCCGGCTGTCAACGATTCGTTCACCACCGCTCCCCAACCATCCTTTCGACTGGGCAACAATGTGACGTCCGCCTTTTCCATTTCCATTTGAACCCCTGCGGTGTCCCTCTTGGCCAGCCAGGTTACGCGGTTCTGAATTCCCAGAGCTTGAGCGTAACCTTGAAGTCGCTGTTTTTCCGGGCCTTCTCCGAGCAAACGCAACTGGGCTTGCTGCGATGGCACGGCTGCAAAGGCACGGAGGAGAAGGTCCAATCCTTTGAGAGTAATGAACCGCCCGGCGTATAACAAAACGGGCGCACCTGCGGGAACATTCACGCGCGAATCTGGGGCAGGCTCGGTTACATACGCAAAAGGAAACACGGTTATGTCAGGATAACCGCAGCGACGAAACCATCTGACGCCCATTTCGCCCATGGCGAGCACAAAATCATAATGAAACCCTCTGGTGTATCGCTCTACGGTATATTTGGCCCAGCGTCCGCAGCCCAGAATGCCTCTGGGATCAGGGGCTTCGGACAGGATGCCGATGCGCCGGCCTGACGACAGACACTGCTGGACAGCTTGGTTGCCGAGTTGTGTCCAGCGCGCTCCGGCCATAATGTGGATAGCATCTTTAGAACTGCTTTCGATCAACCGCCGGGTTTCCTCTGCACCGGGACCGATTACGACACGTGCCCGCCCCAAGTTCGGGACATCCCATCCCAATGCCAGGCGATCGGCGATCATAGATTCGCCAGCCACCACAGTCACTTCATGCCCCAAGTCCGCCAGCGACCGTAAAAACGGGGCTTGGTGTGGGCTGATGATGTTCTGCCAGAAGACGGTATTCAATGGGTCAGTGGTCCATAGTCAGTGGTCCGTAGTCAGTAGTCAGTAGTCAGTAGTCCGTAGTCAGTAGTCAGTGGTCAGTGGTCAGTGGTTAGTCGCCAGTCGCCAATGGACGGAGCGCGGGCTGAGCAGGGCGAAACTTGTGGAGCGCGCGCAGCCGGCGCTTGGTTCTCGCGCGAGCCGGTTGCAGCGCGGCATCGCCAACATTTCCAAGCCAAAGCCAGAATAGAAAGCAGAGGGGACTGCCAAAGCCAAGTATCCAGCCCTCGGCCACACCATGAACGCCCAGAAAGACTCCCACTACATTCAAAATGTCCCGGTCTAGTCCCGCTTGCCGCTGAGAGTTCACATATCCAAACAGGAGAAGACCCAGTGCCGAGAAAAACGACACAAACCCCACCGCTCCGGTCATAGCCAGCACTGCAAGGTAAGAGGAGCCGGGCTCGACCCGTATTGCACCACCCTCTTCCACTTCGGAACCGCTGCCGGTTCCCATGGCCACACCGATGCCGAACACGGGGCTGGATTCAAACTCCTCTATCCGTGACTGCCAAAGGCCGGCGCGGCTGTTAACGGTCCCTTTGTGAGCTAGAGCACCGGCCGCTTCACCGCTCGTCTCGTCGGTACCGTGCTGGAGAAAAAAGCCGCATACGAGGCCTAAAAATAGAAGCGCAAAGATTCCTCCAAGCGCCGGTTTGCGTCGAACCAGGAGAAAGCAAACGGCCGCGCCCGTGGCGAGGACAGCCACGCGGGACCCGGCAGCAACCAAGGGGACCAAGCCGAGAACCGCTAACAGGCTCCAGCGCCAGGAGCGGCCGTGCAGCGCACGGGCCAACGCAATCCCGACTCCCATTCCAGCGATTGGCCCCGCCAGCATGCATTGGTTCATGAAACTCGAAAAATAGCCGGCACCAAAGTTTGGAAGGTGCAAAATATACCACACCACAAAAATTGCCGTGAGTGATACTAACCCACTAATTGTAAGCTTCCATGCTGCCGACCGCAGTCCGATCGCTACAGGGTTCAGAACCACGGGTCCCACAGCAAGAATCAGCAAAGCAAGCCCAAGCCAATGCGACCCAGCCGTGTTCAACTGCTCTGCCTGGGTAAGGCTGGCGGCAAACGCGAGCAAAACGATTATCCACGATAGGTGCCATCTTCCGCCGCCAGCGATAGCCATTACCATTCCCAGCGACAGCGATAAGACTGTGATCAATATCCATCCCGCATAGGGCACATGCAAATACCAAGGCAGAACGGTCCCCCTGATGAAATAAACCAATACAACAAGCATCCCGCACCAGCGCGCCCACTTGAGCAAATTAGCCGGTTGGCCCGAGAAGGTTCCGAACGAACCTGCGTTTGCATCTGTCCGCGAACCTATGCCAGCAGCCCTGCGCCTTGCAGCCGCATCCCTCCTATTCCGTAAGTGAAAATGGAGGCGTGAACGGGAAGAATTTGAGATCCTTTCTCTCAAGGTATAATCCTGTGACAAAGCCTGCCGCAGCGGGCATCAGCACGCTGACCGGCTGTTAGCGTCTGCTCGACGCTATGTGCCTTCGTTTTCATGATTACCAACGGTTGCGCAACCAGTAGTCAAGCCGCGGGCAGGCATCAATCCGATTTCGCAACCATTTACGTATGCTTGGCGAAAGGCGCTGATACTGGGAGTACAGTGCACGGGATTTAAATTCGATTTCTGGAGGCAGTCCTGGTTTCCGCTCTGATGGGCATGTTTTTGCGTGCGCTTCCACCCGCTTCAAAAACGCGCACAACTGCGAAGCCATAGTCTCCGCATTGAATTGCGTTCGCGCCCGTTGCATTGCGCCCGCGGAAAGCCGTCGCCATTCCTCGCGGTTTTCGTAAAGGGATTTGATGGCATTCGCCCAAGCCGCGAAATTGCCCAGCGGCAGCAGCAAACCATGCTTGCCATTCTCGATGATTTCACGGCTGCCGGAGGTAATGTCATAAGCCAGAGGCACGCAGCCCATGGCCATCGCCTCGATGGTCACCATGCCAAACGCCTCCTTCCGACTGAGTATCAAGAGAACGTCACTCTCCTCCGCCAAGCGGTAACATTCCTCATGCGGAACACGCCCGGCCCATGTGACCAGGGAATCGAGGTGTTTCCGTTTGAAGTGACGCTCTAGCAAGTCACGGCTCCCCCCGCCAACTATCATCAACTGCACGGGCACCCCCAACTTCTTGACGCGTTGAAGGATAGGCACCAAGTCAAAGATGCCCTTGAACGCACCCGTGCTGCCCATAAACAGCAGCCGAAATGGGCCGGAATAGGGTGCGCGTGTCGGTGCCGGCGGAAATGCCGCTCCATTATGCACAGTCTCCAACAACCCACGAAAGTTCACGCTATTTAGACGAGCCCGGAGGCGCTCCTGGATATGCGTGGCCACACAAGCGACGCCATCCACCCACCGGTGATTCCGCATCGCCACATCAAGCTGGCGGCGAGACGAATCGTGCATCCCAACGATATGCAGTGTTTCCCGGGGAAAATACGGGAAGGCGGGTTCAATCCGTGGGACATCGTTTGTGATGACGAATTGCTGCGGGTTCTCCCTGAGCCAACCCAAGAAAGCTTGCGGTGCGTGCTTCTCTAGCCCGAGCGCCACGTAACGCACTCTCGTGACAGTATCCATTCGATCGTCCGCGGCGTCGCAAAGAGAAACCACGGTGGCGTGCCCCCCGCCCAGGCGCGCGAGACCTTCCGCGGCATATCGGCAGACCGTTCCAATACCACCAGCCGAAAAGGTAGTTGTTACCCAGGCCACTCTGTTAACAGACTGTTCCCCTTTAATTTGCATGAGAATCAGACCTCGAATGCTTCCGCACTGAATCCAGCAGCGTGCTGAAACGACCGCCATACACTCTCGAGTCGCAATTAGCCTTTACCCAAGCCTGCCCAGACTCTCCAAGTTTGCGGCTAAGCTCCGGTCGCATAATCAAGTCCCAGATGAGCTCCGCCATTGCACGATGGTCGCCAACGGGGCAGAGCAGTCCACCACCCGAGGCCAAAGTAACTTCACGGCACCCGGCGACATCTGAAGCTACAGTGGGAACTTTCAGGCTCCATGCCTCGAGCAGAACCATTCCCAGGGATTCTGTTTCGCTCGGCAGCACTATTACATCACACGCCGCCATGACTACGGGGACGTCATTTCGGTACCCAAGGAATTGCACGGCGTCATTCGCGGCTAATTCGGTCGTCGAGTCCCGAAGCTGCCGCTCATACGCTGCCCCCGCAGCAGAGCCGTCATGACCGCCGATAACCAGCAGTCGAACATTCCCCCCTCGAGAACGAATCTCTACTACTGCTCGAATCAATGTCTCGATCCGTTTTTTGGGATGCAGGCGACCAACATATCCTATTGTTTTTACGCCATGAAGCTTCAGTTCGTTTTTTATGATTTCCTTCTGGCTTCCCGAAATATCAACATGAACATGCGGATCATAAAGATGATGCACCCTGCTGTGAAAGTGTCGTGGAGCCCAACTTACGACCTGCTGTCGCACCAATTCCGACGGGCAAATGATCACCTTGGCTTTGAGCCAGCACCAACGGTCAAGCCAGCGAGTCGGGGGCTTGAACTCAAAACGGCTTAACCGGATGATGGGAATACCGGCCCGCACCGCCGCTAGTGTCACCAGTGGCGTGTTGCCACCAAGGTTGATGACCACCACATCCGGCTTGCTGGCTTTGAGGATGCGCCTGAACCGGCGGTAGAAGCCAATGTGCCACATTGGATTCTGCCGCACCGAGTATTTGCCGAATTCCAGCGGATGCACTTTGACCCCGAGTTGCTGCAACTCCCGCTCCAAGGCCCCGCCGCCGGGGCATACGACTTCGGCCTCAAACTGCCGCCCTCGCAACAAGACTAGCATGCTGCGCTCGGATCCATAGGCCGCACCGCCGGGATTAACAAAGAGGACGTTCAGATCCGTTTTCATTTACGAGCTGGAAGCCTGCGATTCAGGTTTTCAAAGGTTATCATCGAGAGAACATTTCGTTGAGTTCTGCGGGATCAAACATTCCTGAGGAAAGGCTTTCCGGAAGACCGCAGGATTCCTGAGGTGCAGAAGCGACCTCGTTGCGTAACTGCGGGTTTAAGAACGGGCAGGCGAGCAGTAACTTTCGCAAATCAATTCGAAGCTCATGGAGAGCCGCCTTCGAGACCACGTCGTCGAGAGATGGATCCAGTCTGATGTCAACTGGAAAAGGTTCCCCGGCGTTTATCGACAACCGATAGTCCCGGAACTTGAACATTCCACCGAGCAAAATATCTGACAATTTGATCCAGACGTTTGGAATGCCATAAGCATCCGCGCAGATCAGACCGTGAAGGGAGCTGGACAAGATCACCTTGCAAGACTTTACATCTCTGACGACATTGGCAATTCCGCTTTCGATATCGACTATAAGAACATGTGGGTTGCCCTTATGTTGTTCTACCCAAGGGTGTCCTTTATCAATATAATGTGGAACTATTCCAATCTCGTATCGCTGGGTGACAGGCGGATTGAAAAAGCGCGGCAGAAGCAAAGCAGGATCGCCATAGACTTCCGGGCATTCGATACCAGCCTTCAGCAGAGCTGCCCGGGATAATGGACCGCGAACGGCATGGATCGCACGTGGGGGTTGAAGGACGCTCGCTCCTTCGTTCATGAAGCCGCTCCCCCAAACTTCTGCACGGGAATTTGCACCCGCTAGAACGCTGCCAGCGACTAGATACCGATCATAAAAAAGACCATCCAAATGCTGTACTTTGCGTCCCGAAAGCAGCTCGACAAGCACCGGATTCAAAGCGTCTCCCCAGTTGGGAATGTCGAAGTAACCCACGGGTATTCGTCCACGATTGCAGACTTTCGCGATTCCACGCCTGACCGGGTCTGCTGCTAACACCTTAGCCGCGCGCCAAAGAAATGACCGCTTAAATGATCCCATGCGTTGCGTCATATTGCTTGCAATAAAGCTTCTGCCACTTCTCAAGGGCTTCAGTAGTGTTCGCTAACATGGCCAAAACTGAGGAGGCTTGCGATTTGCTTGCTCGCGAGCAGGGGGTGGCTTTGCAGGCTCTCGATGTTACCAACACGCCAATCCAGGAGTTACCCTATCGAGCCATTGGGCTTATTACCCGGAAACATGGAGCTGGTTGTTGGGAAGTTTGAAAGCTTCTTTCAGAAACGGAACAAGCATCATTTTTGCACCGTTGGCGGACAAATGATGGGCATCGCGGTATATGGAAATTCCATTTTTCTCTACAATGAAATATCTGGCATCATCCATAAAGCTGGGGCGCGGATCGCCGCCATGAATAGCAACCGGACTTCAATTTGGCGTTTCTGATGCCCTATAGTCCCAATAACAATAGGTTTAATGCAACAACTCGAAAGCTTTAAGTTCCGATTGAGCTGCTGCTTGCGAATCGCCAAACAGGTCTTTATCCAAGTCGCGAAAGCGGCTATCGGTGAATTCTTTCGCCACGGGTTCATTGCGGTTCACAATAATGATTCTCGCTTTCGAGTTGAGAAATTGCGTGACGGTGGTGGGCGTAGCATCGCCATAATACCTGTGCAGATTCAAGCAGGGCTGATTCAAGAAATATGCCACATACAAGGCACGGCAAGCGGATTGTTCCGAGCTGCCCGCGACAGGACCAAGCAGTTGCTTTTCTTTCAGCCTGCTGGCCATATCGCGGTAGGAGGAGACGCCTTTTCCCTCCGCGCGATGACGGACAATGGCCACGCAATTCCTCAGCGGATTCAGTGTGAATGACAATGCAATCAGGCCGAAGATGGAGTATTTAGAGATTCTGGAAACGCCTACCTTTTCAACCACCAATTCGGCCAGCCCGAAAGCCAGAGCAAGAAAGAACGGCAATAGGACCCAAAAATACCGCTGATCATTACAATTGGTAGTCGAGTAGATGGCTGCCAGGGAGAGCACGGGTACGAGACTCCACACCCACTTTTTATCGCGGAAAAGCGCACGTTCAAAAAGAACAAGGATCAGGACGACAAACAGGCTGGTAAATCCGATTGAGAAGAAGTCGAATGTTCTGAACTGGTTTCTTATGGCGATTCCGTTCTTGAAGAGGAGTCTTAATTGATACTTCGCATTGCCGACGCTCTCAAAAGGTGACCAGACGGTGGGATAATCAAAAGACTCAAATACGGAGATGCGCCCGGGTTCCGGTGTGGTTGCGGGGTAAAAAGGCCCGACTGGCGAAGTGCTTTTGGGACCGATCATAACGCGGTTAGTCCGGATGGCTGTGCTGATGGTGAATCGGTGATACTTGATCGAGAGCAAAGTCACCCACGGTGCTGTCAACGCTAGGAAAACCGCGAGAGTGAGAGCAACAGAGCGGGTTCCGGCGGCACGAGCTCCCCCCAAAAAAACGACCCGCCATGCCGCCAAGCCGATGCAGGTCAAAATGCACAGAGGCAAGGCTACGGCCTTCCCATAATAAGCCAGGGCCCAGAGGCCGCCGACTAGACATTGCCGTTTCCAGTTCAAAATCCAGTCATCGGCGAGGGTCGCTCTGACCGCAAAGCAGATCAGCCCCGCCACCAGAAGATCCGGCGTGATTACAGCGACCGACCAACTAGCGCAGGCAAAGCTCAAACACCAGACCCCCAAGGCTACAGCAAGGGGTGGCAGCCCCAGCCTTTTTAAAAGGAATAGAGACCCGAACCAAAAGAGCAGACCCGACATGCCTGTGACGATCCTGGCTGTCACAAGAGGGTCGATCCCCATTCCTAACAGCGGCGCCATCAGGCAGGAAATCAAAGGGCTCCAGTGCCCTGACACCGCGAGGTCGGGACTCCCACTTACATAGTAGGAAGCCAGCCGCAAATAATGGACCGCATCGGGATTCATCCGATTCCGGCAGAACCAACCCAAAACGATCATCAGGGCGATGCAGGTCATTAGTGCTGAAATCTCATTGAGCGTTAACAACCTTGAGCGCGAACGGTTCGGGCTTCCAGCGACAATAGGCCAAGTTTTCATGTGGGAGAATATTCTTTGGGTTTCCTGCAAAGAAATTAATAGGCGGCTACCCAATGGTCAGCGTTTGGGCTGATTTGGGCTTTAACGCCGAGACCCGTGTGGAAGACGACGACCGCCAGCACAGCAATGGCATGTAGCCCGTCAATTTCAGGCCGGTAGCGGAAGTTTTGGATCAGCGGAGTCATGAAGACTGCTGCCGGAATGTGCGAAGCATGGTAAGCACCGTTTCGCGCTCACTCGTTTTCAACGCGATGGCAAAGACATAGAGGGAATAGGCGATGGCAATAGCGCCTCCGCCAACAACCAATCCGAGCCACGAGTGGATCTGGAAGTAATGCGAGACGGCCCAACACGCGGCGGTGAGTCCCAGTGTGGTGCAGATATTCGGCAGCGTTTCTCGGAAGAAGGTGCTGCGGGGAATACCGAGAATATGCGCAGCATACCAAGGCCCAAAGACCAAGTTTCCACAGGTGAGGACGATGGCGCCGGCGGCGGCGACACCGTACATCCCCCAGCCGACCGGCCCGGCCAGCAACAGCGCCAGCCCAAGATTCATTACGCCCATGACGCATGTGACAATTCCCGGAACACGGACTTTCTTGGTGGCAACGCGAATATTGAAAAGGGGCAGCACACTCAGATTGACGGCCAGATGGATCGTCATCAACGACATCAACGGTGCCAAGGAGACGAACTTCGGGCCAAGCCAGACGGACAACAACGAACTGGAGAAGCCGCAAATGATGCCGATCGGCAGCGCCATCGTTAGCCCTAGAAATTTCACGGTCTGCTGCGAGTAGCGGACCAGCCCCGGTATGTCCTGCCGGGCATATAGCATAAAGATCGTCGGGCCAAAGACACCGGCCATGACACCGGCGAGGCTCCGAAGCAACAATGACCATTGCATAACGGCGCCATAGCGTCCGCCCGCCTCGGCTCCGAGCATCTTATTGACCACGACCAGATCAATGCCTAGAAACAACAGAACGCCAAGTTGACTAACGAGGAACCAGCCTCCCATGCTGGTCAAATCTCGCAAAGTCGCCATGTCGAAAGCACGAGGCTCGATATGCAGCATCGGGGTCAGGAGCCGCCAAATGATAATCGAGCCGATCAAGGAAACAATGACTGCGAGCAAGGCTCCGATTCCGATGTGCCACACTTGGGGCACAAAACATGAGAACAGGACCACGACGGTTCCCACCCGGATGAGATTGCCAAGAATCCCGACAGCACTTGATAGATCAAAGCGATTCCGGCAAAACGACGCCAGAGAAAAGGAACTGCCCAATGTCGTGATAAAAAACGAGCAGATGATACAGAAGAACAGCCAGGCAAAGGGTCGCTCACATCCTGCAGGGACGTTGAAGAATGCACTTATATGCGAGGAAGCCAGAAGGGCCGGGACGAACAGGACACAGACAACGAGGACGTTGCCGATTAAGGCAGTGTTGAAAATCTGGTTGGCTTCTTTCGTGTCTTCCTGCTCGATTGCGATGGTCAGGAAGCGGCCGACAGCTCCGTTCAGTGTGATTGTAGCGAGCCCCAAGTAGGAACTGACTGTAATGGCCAGCGGGATAAGACCATAAGCTGCTATGCCCAGATGACGGATCAGGTATGGAGTGAACCAGACACCAATCAGGATCGCTACCGCAAAGCTGAGCAGGTTTGCAGTAATGTTGGCGACAAACCGGCTTTTCTTTTGCACGGGAACTCCAGTCGTTGTCCTAAGCGAGGCTACGGCAATCATGAAGGCAACTCTCTTTAAGATAAACGAACACCCACAAACGATTTATTGTGACCCATGCGGTACGTTCTTCGCCATTCTTCTTAGAGCTGAGCCACAGAGGTGTCTGCAGCACAGCAAACGAGACTTAAAAGGAATTCTAATATGTCTGGAGCTCATCTCGTTATATATCTCCCTATAGAGATCCTTGTGGCGATTAGCTAGGACTCTGCCAATGAATGCCGCCTTGTTCGCTTGATACACGGCGAGATCAAATATATTGGAATACTGGTCAATTGCGCCGAGCATCTCGAGAGTGAACAACGTCCGCATGCATTTTGAACAGGAAGAGCAATTCCCAACCCCAGACACACACACGTCCAAGTATCGCTGCGTTGGTTCGTAACCGGCTATTATCGCTGTCTTTTGCACGCGTGTATATTGGCAGCCAGACGAGTAAAGGTCCAATGACTCTGTTGAAAGCATAGATAAAGTTAACACTTCATAATGGCCGTCATCATCGTCCAGCATTTGAAAATCACTCATTCTATAAGCCGAAGAAAAGAGATATACGCGAAATAGCTTTTGTAGCAACAACACAGGTGCAATGCTGCGGATCGTTGAAGTTGCTAGAAAGCTCATTTGCAGAATCTCTGAGATATTCGAGTCAACGACGATGAACTCTAATCCAGCATCTATTGGAAACTGTTTCAAATCATCTAATCGCTTGTGAAATAGTGCTCGTGCGGCTTCACCGCCAAAATCCCCATGAGACCCGACATTGAAGAAGGCGAGGTGCGTCAAACGGTAATTAACTGGACACTGCGGGTTTACAAAATGATCATAGAACGTACAGAAGGAGTCAACTCCCCCTGAAAATCCAGTTCCTACAGCGTTTCGTTGGTTGATTGAAGAATGTTCCAACTCGCGCGGTATCACTTTGATCGGGAGGAGTTTTGGATTGGCAAGTGAAAGGGCAGGAATTAAATAATTTGACAGGTTATAGTATAGTTTCTCAGAAATCGGGCAATCAAGGTGGATGTCCTCTCCGCGCGCCATCGCATATAGCAAAAGGCCAATTAGGAATGCGTCACCCCTTTCAGTTACCACGTAATCTTGACATTTTGCGTCAAGCTTAAACCATAGCACATCCTTATGCTCACTCGTATGGAACTCGGCAGATACTATCACCGATTCCCCGTCTTTGCGGACCTTTGGAGTTGAGATATTCATCTCTCTTTAGCGACTACTGCTCCTGAATCTGTAAGCAACCGCCCGCACCGAGTTTCATTTAGATAAAACTCGCACGTTGGTTGGTGGCGCTAGTGGAGGAAAGGAGGCATACTCGTCCAGCAACGTCTGCTGCACGTTTGTCCCGCTCATCGTCACTTGATAAACCGACCCGCTATTTGCAGCCAATACCGTCAACACGCCCACCGTTGGAATGCTCACCGTGACGTTTCGATTCGTTCCATCCGCCGCCCACGCAGTCACAATCCATTGATTCTGGCCGCGTAGTTTCCGGGCAAGCACCCGCGCCGTTGCATCGGCCGTCGTGTTAGTGAACTCATAAGCCGGTTGGTCAGTTGACGAAATGTGCATCCCATTTCCGGGCAACAAATCTCCATTCCAGATAAAGTTATCAATATGCGAAAACAGAGCGTGAACATGTCCCAGAGCCATGATTTGAAGCAACCATTGAGGCGGATTGGTGGGTGAAAATGGATTCTCTGTCTGGTCGGCATTGAAATAACTGGCAACACCCCCCATCATTCCGGCGGTATAGTAGCATTTCAGCAAACCCGTGTAATTCGTGATGTTGCCGAAGTTATTTGTGGTATAACCGCCGGAAACCCAACTATAGTTCGTCGTTGGGCCATAGGTAATAAATGCTCCCACAGCATTGAGGTATTTTGTAAGCATATCTTCATTGCTTCCATTACCAAGACTGTTTACCCCCACGAAACCCGTATTAAAATGGTTGTAATAAGACTCGAAGTTGGGATAATCAGACAGTGACCGGGTGTAGTAACCATTAAAAGCACCTGGAGTAGCCCAGTTCGTCCCATTTCCAGTCCCAGTCCCGCCAATGTTTAGATACCTATATGATTCTCCATCGGGGCCATAGAGAATGTAAAGGTCTCGGTTTGGAAGTAGGGCGCGTATAGCATCCGTTGTGAATTGATATTGGTGCGCGAAGCGATAGGAACTGTAATTGAACCAAAGTAGCCAGCCATTAGTAGAATAATCTCCATTTCCACCGATGTAGGTATTCCATGGTGAACTGTTGGTGTCAGCCTGCACTCTAGGGTCTTGACACCATGCTTGTGACCTCCCACTTCCGAAATGGCCAAGTCCATATTCACCTTCATTCTCAACAATGGCAATTGGCGCATTAGAGGCAATCGTGGCGATGGGCGCAACCCACCATGCGGCAGCGTTTGACCAGTAATTATCATCCCCCTCTGGACTAAGAATATTGGAAGTGCTCAAATAGTTGGGGTCGGAGAATGTGTTTGTGCCATAAGGCGCAACAAGTAATCCAGCAGAGTTTGTAGTCCATACACCGATGTTGGTTGGGTATCCAGTCGCTGCTGGATTCATATACCGCTGGTTTATGTTCAACTGCAACTGATAATGTGTTGGGTCGCTGTGTGCCAGTCGAATGGCTATCCAAAGCGTGCTATTTGTATTGGCAAGGTCGGTGCTAAAATTGTTGTTATAACTTCCGGTTCCCGCGTAAAGTGCATACCCCCAATCCTTCGCAATTTCAATACAGGTATCGCTATACGGATAATACATACAAACTGACAAGTGTGGCAGATGATAGCTCGCTGCGAAATTCGGTTTTTGTTGGAGTGCCAAATACTGCGCAGGAGTGACATTCGTCTGCGCATAGGAATTCATTCCAAGGGACAAGAATAGTAATCCGATGGCCGTCCCAAGCGCAGTCAAAGTCCTCTTCGGCGGGATGCGGCAGGCCACCGCATGGATTCCAATCGCTCTGCTGGATTTCATAATCGTGTTCGCCATTTGGTTCATTTCAGCTTTCCCAATTTCCGCTTTCAGTTTTTTCCCTTTTCAGCTTTTCCTGTACACACTTCGTGCCGGTCAATTCGCAGGCCCCTTTTTGCCCGGCCTGCGATCTACTGATTGCATATTTGTTTTGCTTGCACACACTCCGCAGAAATCTGGAAAGCAGAAACCCCCTTCCGCTTTCGCAATTTTAGCTTTCTATCCGCCCCTCATCCAAAAGCCTTTCAATTTCAGTTTTCCGCATTTCAGCTTTCAGCTTTTTCCTGCTGCTCCATGGTAGCCCGCATATTTGTAATAGTAATACGAGCGCGACGAGGTGTCCGCCCGGTTGAAAACCAGGCCAAGTACTTTTGCCTGCCGCTGGTGAAGCAGTTCGAGAGCTTCGCGGACCTGCCGCGCGCTCGAAAAATTGCCGCGCACCACAAAAAGGGTGCCATCCACCTTCGGCGCCAGGGTGCTTGCGTCATCGGCCGCAAAAACGGGGCTGCTGTCTATGAGCACATAATCGAATTGCTGGCGCATACGGGCGAGGACCTGATCGAATGCTTGACCCAGGAACAAGTCGCTGGAGTGGCCCAAGGCTTTTCCCCGGGAGAGAAAGGCAAAGTTCTTCTGCAGGGCGTCTCTCTGGATGACGTTGTCCAGGTTGTCCGGTTGGTGCAGCAATTCGACCAGGCCCGGTTCGCCTTGCATCCCCATCAACTCATGCAGGACGCCCTTTCGGAGATCGGCATCCACCAGCAGCACGCGTGAGCCTCCCAGAGCCAGGGTCCGGGCCAGGTTCGCAGCGATGGTGGACTTTCCTTCATTCGGGACGGCGCTGGTGATGAGCAGGACCTTGGGCCGCTCGCCCTCCACGGGCAAAAAGAGCAGCGCAGAGCGAAGGCTGCGATACGACTCGGCATACATGTATCGCGGGTCGTTAAGTTCCAGCAGAGACATGGTGACTTCGCCCTTCTGCGTCACTTCCGGCAGCAAGCCAACAACGGCATCTCCAATTGTGGCGTGCACTTCGATAATGGAGGTGAAGCGGTCGTCGCGAACGGTGATCAACGCGATGATCCCGCCCCCCAAAGCGAGGCCGCCGAATATCGCCAGGGCCAACGCGGCAAGTTCCTGCATGTAAGAACGTTCAGCCGGGGAGGCGGACTCCAGAATGGCAAGGGTTCCTTGATCGATGTTCCGGCTGATATCCACGTTTTGCAGGAGAGTCACGAGCCGGTCATACAGGCTTTGGGTGCGATTGACGTTCAGTTTGAGGTGTTCCGCCTCGGCGATGCGGGCATTGGCATCAACCACCTTGGCTTCCCATTCCCTGATGGAGGCCTGCACGCTGTCCGCCCTCATTTTGAGGGCTTGCCGGGTCGTGGCGAGTTGTTCGCGGTTCTGGTTGCGGTATAGTTCGAGCAGTTCCTGGCCCCGTTCGATGTCCGCATCGAGCTTGACGATTTTGGGATGTTTGGGCCGCAGGTATTTGCTGAGTTTCTCGCGCTCGATCTTCAGCAGTTCAACCTGTTGGAAGGCCGACTGGCGCTCGACCGTGGCCGCCGACGGAGCAGAATTCTGCGCGCGTAGAGAATCAACCAGAGACCCGGCGAAATTCGTTGTCCCCGCCCCGTTCATGTCCTGTTCGAGTGCGGTGGCCTCAAGAAGCTGGGATTCGAGCTTGCAGTCCGAGAGTTGAGTTTGCAGTCTCGCCAGGTAGCCCCCCGCAATGGTGCCTTCTTCCTGCAAGATGGCCAGGTTGTTGGATTGCTCAAACGTCGTGAGGGCGTCCTGATCGGCTTTCAGATCCCGTTCCATGCGCAGAACCTGCTCGGAAATGGAGGCGAGTGTGTCACCTGAAACTACCCTGCGAACATTCCTTTTGTACTCCAGATACTCGTTCATAAGGCTGTCCAGATAGGCCTGGGTGTAAGCCGGATCGGAACTGCTGGCTTGAACCACAAATATCGAACTCTTGGGCGCCTGCTTGACCGCGAGTTCCACTTCGAGCGGCTTGCCATCCTTGTCCCGCGGGACGGTATTCGTACCCGCTGCCTGCAAGTGCGCCAGGGTCAACTGCCGCATCCTGCCGCTCCGGATCAATTCAGTCTGGGTGCCAAGGTAGTTCTGCGGATCTTCGGAAAACATGGCGCCCTCCGGCAGGCGCAATTTTTCAGTTTCCCACATGCTGGCCTTGGAAACAAAGGTGGGGGGAGACCAAATGATGTAACCGATTGCGCCACCCAGGAAAAGTGCCAGGGTAAGAACCGGCACCCACCAGTGCTTGCGCAGAACAGCGGGGAACTTCCGGACGTGAAAGGTCGAGGCCGGAGCTGAATAGTCTTCCGGAGTGTCAATGAGCTCGTAGCCCGGTTCCGGCGGTGGTGGTGTGGGTGTATTCACGAGCGGCCAGTCTTTTGTTTGTTCGTTTGCATCTGTAGCTTGCGGGGCTAGAATCGAATCATCCGCTCCGGGATGTAAATGAGGTCGCCGGGCTTCAGTGCCACGTCATTCTCGGTTTTACCCTTGTCAAAAATCTGGCCCACATCCACAACCAATGTCACCTTGCCGCTTTTGCCAGCACTCTCCTGGCGCGTGATTTTGACATTATGCTTGTCGGCGAAGTCGGTGAAGCCCCCGGCGCGGAGGATGGCCTTGCTCAGCGTAAGGACTTCGTCACTCGGAAGTTCCTGCGGCCCCGGCATCCGAACCGGGCCGACCAGATACACCTTGCCGCGGCTCTTGGCCATTGAGTCAACGGCGATGATCACAGTAGCCTGGTAATAATACTCCTTTTCCAGGGCAGCTTTGAGTTCCCGGGCCAACTGCTTGCAGGTCCGGTTCTCTGCGGGGAATCGCCCAATGTAGGGAACTTCCAAGTCCCCCGAATCGGTGACGATAAGTGACTTGGGTTCTTCTTTGTCCTCCACGATCCGGAAACTCAGAACGTCTCCGATGGCCAGCGTGTGTTTGTCGTCAAGGGCATCCATGCTGTTGGTAATGCCCGCTTGAGAAACATTCGTCGCTTGAGAAATATTCGTGGATGCCTGCAACAAGGTGGCCGGCCTTCCATGCGGTGCGTTCGTCGCCGGTCGCGGGATGGGGATGTCCGCAAAGAACGACTGGCCGGCCAATAAACTGAATGTGTTCAAAACGAGGAATAAAACGGCCGCACTGGACAGTGACGGGCGCCGTCCGCAATTTCTGGCATTGAATACCGTTCTAAAATTGTCCGTGCAGGCAATATTCATTGGGGTGTGTATGTAATCTGCAGACCAACCATGTTCTGCGTGTATTCTCGCGACGCCACATCGGAAGACCTCAGAGTCAATCGGTAATTCAGACTGATCCTGACTTTTTTCATGGGTGAATAAGATAAACTCAACCCGCCTCCGTACCAGTCGTAATTTTTTTCATCAAGCAGGCTTGCCAGTTGTCTGCCGCCTTCGACACCATGTTCGTAAAAGAGCGAGGGTTGCAAAGTCACATTCTTGGTCACGTTCCAATTAGCACTCGGGCGAATGTATGAGTCTTCAATGGCATCGGATTGTATGCCCAGTCTGATTTCATGCCCGGCGCTCAACGAATAGCTCAGAAAGTCGGTTGCTTGATGTACCAGGGTTAAATTGGCGTACCATGCGGTCAGGTTCCCGCCTTTGACGGAAGAGTTTGTCTGGCTGTAATCAAAAATCGTATAGCCTAAACGAGGTTGAACGCTGAAAAAAGACCCCGGCCGCCAGTCTCCATAAATTCCCGCGCTATATTCCTGATTGTCGTTCAGCACCGCCTGGTCGTATGTCGTGAACGAAGCCGTACCCTCCACGCCGATGGTAAGCTTGGGATGTACCCGCAGACCTGCCCGCGCAACGACCAATTCCGACACATGGTTGATGTAGTTAAACTGATCGGACAGGGACATGACATTTTGATGGTCATAACCGAGGGTCAACGTGACGTCCTCCAAGTCCCACGTGCCGGAAAGCCCCGCCGTGTTCTGAAAAGTTCCGTAGCTCCCCGTCCCCGCCACCGCCGATTCCTGCGCGGAGTCTTCAGAACATTGGAACCGGTCATGAAAATTGATCCAGAAATCCTTTATATAAACGTCGAACGAAAGCTCCGACCCTGAGCTCAAATACCACTGACTGAATTCATCATGATTGATATACTTGTCGTAGCCAAAATCGACCGAAAGGTTCAACAGATTGTATGTGCCGAGGGGATAACTCGCATTCAGAGCAACCGAAGGCCGCAGAATAAAATCAGCTTCAGTGTTGTCGCTGGAAAGGTTTATATTATCGTTCCAGTCGAGTTCCAGTGAGGGTGTGACCAGCAGCCTGAAGTCACCCGACTTGACGGTGTAGGGCAGAGATTGAAGCTGGAGGCGCCGTGCCTCTGCCGCCGCATCGCCGGCCAATGATGTTCGCAAGGCTTCCTGCGCCGTAGCCAGCCGGGCTGTCAGAAGCATCGAAGCCGCCAGCCAGGGGGTCCAGGCATAACGCGGCAGACCGCCCAGACAACGCGCAGAGGGGACAAACAATCTCCGGTTGACTCGAGGCTTGTTGGACAAAGTGGACGATGACATAGGGCCTGGTTCAGGTGGCGACTTCGGACCAGAGCGCCGTCTGAACTCCGACCCGCGTGATCAGCCCGGCATCAATAGGAACAGAAATGGAGTTTCCATCCGAGCTGCCGCAGCCGACCGTTTCGACCCTGTGCGCTGATAATGTCATGAAGAACATGATTTCTTTGTGATTCAAGAACCGGGTCGGAGTAAGTTTTGCCGGCCGGCGATTCCGACAATCTTTCGCTGACTTGCCACCGGTTTGTGCCCAACGCTCTTATCCGGAATCTGCACGCTAATGACAAGTCTTGTCGGGCCGGCCTTCTGAGTTTTAGACGCCTCGCCTTCTGCCGGTAGACGGTTATCGAAGTTGCCGGCCAACGAGCACAAGCCATTCGATCGCAAAGGACAGACCAAGCTGTCATTAACCGGATGGACGGACTGGCCTTCGGCCTGGGCGGGCATCTTCCGCCACCGCCCCGGACTGGCGCCAAACCGTCTCTTGAAGCAGGTGTTGAAGAGTCCCAGATGGTTGAATCCGCATTGTTCGGCCGCGTTTATGACCTTGGTGTCAGGATTCCGCAGTAAGGACGCGGCTTTTAACAGGCGCATCTCCATTCTCATGGCGGCTACGGAAAAGCCAAAATGCTGATGAAACAGGCGGTTGAGATGACGCTTGCTGCAACCGAACCTGGCTGCCAGTTCCACGACCGATAAACTCAAGAGTTCATTGGCCGACAATTTATCAAAGACCTGGGTCATGTGTTCCTCGGCACGAACGAACCCGACCCGATGGGATTGGGCGGTCTTGAATTCCACGCTTAAGATGGCAGCGACGACCCGCAGCAACTGACTGCGGTGATCGAGGTTGAACTGGGGCGGAACTTCTGCAAGCAGCTTGTGGCACTCCCCGGCCAGAGGGCTGGAGGCTCCATACAACTTGGTTCCTTTGAAACCTTCGATGACGTTTTGCAACAGACAGATTTCATTACCGGCAAACAGAGGGAACAAGTGTTCAAAGTTGACAGCAAAGAACCAGAAAACCATCTCACCTCCCTCATCGGCACAAAGTCCGCCTTCGCCTTCCGGTGTCCCGTTCAGAACCAGAACGTCACCAGGCATAAGACGTTGTGTAACCGCTGTGGAAACGTATTTTCCGCCACCCCCATTTGGGAACACGAACGAAAGTCCGTTCGCTCTATGGATCCACTTCTCAGACGGCTTGAGGCGCACCAACCGCAAAGTAAGATGTTCTTGAGAAAGCATTTAGCATCTCCATTTTGTCACGAACAGGCCGCAAAACTCCAATCCCCAAGGCAAAACGCTTCAGCCGATGAGGCTCGGTACTTCAAATAAACAAAAGTTTTCACATGAACCTGTGAGACCATCAGGCAGGGGTAATGCAACCAAGCGTTACGGCAATCCGGTCACGCACAAAGGATTCAGTCCGATTTATGTCAAACATCATCCGCTTTTTACTTGTCACCCTTTCCAAGAAGTTTCGCATCATTCTGAAGTGTAACAACTTACACGTTAAAAATTTAAAAGCCATTCTCGCCCAGAACAACTAATTTCCAGTTGAATGCCACTATTCTGCCTTTTTTCGCAAACATATTTGCTGGCTCTTTTAGCACAGTTAATTCATTGAACGCGGATTATTCAAGAAAATTCGGCCAGTTTTTTTACATAAATAGGACATTACATATCATATTTCGGACTGAAGCAGCGGCACACTGGCACAGCGATAAAACTTGTCCCATCGGCAAAGCGCGGGTCTCGGCGGCGCTAAAGGATTTGCACGCGGGGTGATCGCAGGGAGCCAATCGAACGGACAAAGGGTGTCAACTTGTTCTCGATGTCCCATAGCGCTTTAGTCCAATAGGAAACCCTCAGGCTCTGCCCGGAGACTCGCAAAGTTTGACGGTTCCTGGAATGTGCCGCCTGTGCGCAATCGAGGGGAAACCATTAGCGATTAACCCCCTCTCCTTCGCGAAGTGGAGGAGAGGGCCGGGATGAGGAGGTGTGTTCTAAAATCTTTTATGAACCCCTCTCCGGCTCTTTCAAGCCTCCAGCCTTGCCGGAGGTCGCTGACTCGGTTTTTGGGCAAGGAGTCTATCCACACCCTCTTTTAATGCGAGCATATGAGCTGGCTTTTGAATCACCACGTCTAGGCAAGATCTATCTTCAGGGGGCCGCCCCGTGTACATAAGCACCGGTGTGGACGGAGATCGCAGTTTGATGATGTGCGCCATCTCCGCACCAGTCATCCCCGACATGGAATTATCAGTTATGATCACGTCATGGGTTTTCGGATCGAACAGGGCAAGAGCTTCTTCCGCACTCCGCACAGACTCGACGGCGAAACCGAAATTGGACAGGAACCACTTCGTTGTGACGCGAAGGTCATCACTGTCATCAACCAGAAGGATGGTTCTGGGGGAAGATGAAGTTGAATTCTCTGAAATTGGATTTTCCACAGATTATTGAGATTCAGTATTGGTACACTCGATGTCCAGTGTGGTTAAACCACAGATGCCATCGTCGCAAGGCCTTCACGGAATAGTATGATGTTTTCTCCTGCGGTTCACCGACCATCATTGTTAGGTAATTAACAGCCATGCGCGTCCGTATTTTCTAAACAAAAACTGGTTAACAATCTATCGCATTTGGGACATCTAGGGTCACTGAAGGGACATCGAAAGTAACAGCCAGTCAAATCTCATCCGCGCCGCACCATTGCCGGAGCTATGGGAGTGGCGTGGGTCTACTTCGGCACTGGACGGTTGGCGACAGGGCGTAGCCCCACACTTGGTATGGGCCTAATTTGCGTGGTGCCGAATGGGCTTAGTCAAAAGCAGGCGATTATGTCCCCACGGCAATTCTGAAATGGGTGCTGGCGGAGCGGACGTGGCCGATTCTCTCACAGCTTGTGAGAGTTTTTGCGGCATCGCCGACCAAGCCAGATAAAAGCTGCGCATGAACCAGACGTTTTGTGGCGAGAAACCCGCCACGCCGGGAAATTCCTTTTTGCAAGTCACCCGCCGGCCGTTCCACCACCTGCTTGCCGTAGCCTTTGGTCTTTTGCGCCTCGACAATAGGTGACGGAAGGGGTCGTTTTTGAACCCCTTGCCAAGCAGCGCACGAATCTCCTTTGGCTTGTAAGGCCTGTCCTGCTTTCCATCAATCCAAAGAAACTATTTCATGCGCTAGATGTGCGAACGCCACCTAACGTAGAAAGCTCAGCCACAGCCACCGGAGGAAGATCTGAGCCTGCAATAATGATGTCCGAGTTTCCATAATCGGTCGACTGACCGGCGCGGTGGCTGTTGGCTGCAGTGATTTGTTACCCGCCTTTGGGATCGGCTGCAGTTCAAACAATCTTGACATAACCGCCAACACGAGGCGGGTTCATTTTATTGGAGGAACCTGCCTCGCTGCGAGCCGGAACGACCAGTTGGCGTTCAATATTTGATTTTCCACCTCCAGTAAAAGCTCCAGTAAAATCCCATTGAGATCTTAGTAGATGCCTAGCGGAATCCTAGTGACAGCCTTTTGATGAATTAGCTTGAAGGGCATAAAAGTGTTTGATAGACTTGTCCTCATTGAGGAACTAAGTGTTGGTTAGGCACTTGGCATCGGAGACAGAGTCGGTGAGCGTTGTCCGATTCCGCCCCCAGCCACCACTTCTAACTGTGAGTGCAGCAAGGAATTGCGTGGTTAAGGGGTCCAAGCGGACACCAAAACGGACGCCAAACGAGTTAAAAAGGGTATAAATTGGTTAGGACGATGAGGCTTGATTTCCCAATAAAATCAGGCATATTGGCTTCACAACCGCAGGATAGATCGGGTAAATCCAGCCATTGGTTTCATTTGTAAGCAACACATTAACAAGGAGTTCTGCATGGAAAGCCGTTCCCGCTGTGTCACATTTCATCATTTTTTTCTTGCATAATTGCAACATATTTGCTAAACGCTACGCTACAAGACGTATGAAAATAACATATTTACACAAACAAGATTGGCGTGGATTGTTCGGATTTTCTTCTGTTCGTGCAATTTGCGTTCTGACGGTATTGGCGGGAATCCTGTTGGCCAAGACGGCGCAGGGGCAGATATATGTAAGCAGTTGGAATGCTGACACCGTCGGGGAATACACGACCTCGGGAGCGACGGTGAACGCCGCGCTCGTTTCGGGATTGAACAGGCCTTATGGCGTCGCGTTGGATGGGAACGGAAATCTCTTTGTGGCGAATCAACCGTCGGGAACCATCGGCGAATACACCACCTCGGGAGCGGTAGTGAATGCTGCGCTTGTTTCCGGGTTGAATACCCCGTTGGGGCTTGTGTCGGATGGGAACGGACATCTGTTTGTGGCGAATGAAGGAAATAACACAATCGGGGAATACACGACTTCGGGAGCCACAGTGAATGCCGCGCTCATTACGGGGCTGGATTACCCGTTTAGTCTGGCGTTGGATGGCGCTGGACATCTGTTTGTGGCGAATGACGGGAATGGCATGGTCGGGGAATATACAACCTCGGGAGCGACGGTGAACGCTTCGCTCATTTCGGTGGGGTTCGGTGGCCTGTGGGGCATCGCTGCCGATGAGAATAATGTGTTTGTGTCGTGTCTCGGGCTTGGCTTAAGTGGGGGCAGCATCGGAAAATACACAACCTCGGGAGCGGTAGTGAATGCCGCGCTCGTTTCGGGATTGAACTGCCCGTTGGGACTCGCGTTGGATGGGAACGGCGATCTGTTTGTGGCGAGTGCCAATAGCAGCAGCGTCGGAGAATATACGACCTCGGGAGCGGTAGTGAATGCCGCGCTCCTTTCGGGGTTGGACCACCCGACTTTCATGGCCGTCGTGCCGGAACCGTCGTCGGCGGTTTTGGCGGTGCTCGGGTCGGCCTTGTTGACGTTCCGGCGCATGATACGCCGGGTGCGTGTCTGAATCTGACGCAATCGGCTCACCCAGAGACACGGATAACAAACTTGCGCTGAGTGATCCCCTCAACGATGCGGCACAGATTCTTTGTGACCACGTGATGCGTGGCAAGCTCTGCGGTCGTTTCAAATCCACTGCTTCAAACCTTCGTGCTGCACCGACCACTGGCCGTTCGAAGGAAATCCGGGCGCAAAATTTTTGGGGCCATTCGTCCAGCCCGCACACATCATTGCCACCGCGCAAAGCAACGCGCCGTTGCCCGGCAGATACGCCGGTAAATCTTCCCCTTGATGATTGTGGCCGTTCGGGTGATAACGGTTCTTCACTGAATTCAGCAGCAGCGCGTTGACGGCGAGTTCGGGCTGCCCGGTCCGCGCGGCGCACATCGCCGCCATGCCGAAGTCCCAGCCCCACGCGCGGTCCCACTGCCACACTTCCATCACGCGCGCCAGTGAATGCCGCATCGTCGCAAAATCCACACCATCGCCCGGCAACATCCCGAGCGCGCCGACGAGCGTCGGATGTTCCCAATTCCATTTGGTGTAAGTGTCGGCCATGCCCTCCTGCAACAGGTAAAGACCATCCTGTGATGGCAGCGGAGCGAGCAGATTCAAAACCTTGTCCCACTCCGGATTTCTTCCCAAGCCGAGCCGCTCGCGCCAGTGTTGCGCCACACGCAAACCGAACCGCCAATACGCCAGCTCGAACGTCGGGTTGATGGCAGTCCCGGCGTCGGTGTTTTCGGGAACGGTTTTTAATGGCGGACCGAGGACAAATTGGTTTCGCGCTTTGACTAGGACGGCGAATGAAGCCATGAATTCCGCCGTTTCAAAGACAATTTCACGCCAGCGTTCCAGAGCCTTTCCCGACGGCTTTTCGCGATAACACAGTTCCGCGTAATAAATCGGATGCGGCTGCTGCCAGATCAGGAGCGGCCCGATGGACGATGGTGAATCGTGACCGTCCGGGCCAATCATTTTCGGCCAGCGCGCGCCGCGATAACCCTGTCGCTGCGCCGTGTCGCGTGCGAGCGACAAAATGCGCTCATAAATCGCGAGGCTTCTTTCAAAGCGCGAAAAGCGGTTCCACGCCGTGAAATGGACACTGTGCCACCAGTGCATTTCCAGATGAAACTTCCCATACCACGAATTGAACAGCAGTCCGGTTTCCGCCGACGGCAGCGAGCCGGCACAATGAATCGCCGTGTTGTAAAGCGAAAGCACGATGCGCCGTTCCAGTTCCACGGCGCGCGGGTCGGCGCTGCTGCTCAAATCAACCGCGCCGCCTTCGTTCCAAATTTTTTTCCAACCGTGTTCGCTGGAGGATTTGACTTGAGCGAACGACGGTAATTTTTCAGGAAAAGCTGTTGTCGAAAAAAGGCAGACGAATTCCAATGCGTTCCCGAAGGTTCCACCCAGCTCAAATTTATGAGCGATGCGTTGTGAAAACTCACCGCTGCTCCATTGCAGGCTGACGCAGTATTCCCTCTCGTCCAACTTGCGGGCGAAGTCGGCGCGGTTCTTTCCGGTCTGCGAAAGGATCGTTGTGTGCCGCGCCGGTTCGTTCCAATCGGCCATGCTCATTTCCGCCGAGGCGTAGGGGAATGCCAACAATGCCTGCAATTTGTCTGTGCCAAGCAGCGGTGATTCAATTCGCGCCGCGACCAGATCCAAATCCGCATGACAGCAGGTTTGGACATGGACAGGCTGGCCTTCAAATTCAAAACGGCTTTCCAAAACGCCGCTCCACAAATCCAAAACCTGTTCGCAGTTCTTCAGGTCGGCCGGTGTCGCGCGCGCGCCGTCGTTTTTTTTCAGTTCCAAACCGATCCGCCCCAGATGCAACCGATGAGGGTTTTCGCGCAGCCAGTCGAACAGCACTTCCTGCCCTTTTCGTTCCGTTGCGTAACCAACCTTGCGGCCGTAGGTGTCATAGTCGCGGTAGCGAAAATCTTCGCGCCGGATTCCCGTGGGCATAGGTGTCACGTGCCAACTCCAATGCGCCGTGGTGCACAATGGGAACTTCTTTTCACAATCGGCAGTAAATGTTTGCAGTCCGGTGACGTCGGCGGTGAAGGCAAATTCGCCGTTGCCCACGGTCAACGCGGAAAAGGGATCGAATTTTGTCACGACCGGATTGTGCCGCCGCACCAGCGCCTGACGATCAATGCGAGAATTTCCAAATACAAAAGTGGGAGCAGCCGCCAGCGCCAAACTCGTTGCACCGGCGGCTTTGATGAAATTGCGGCGGGTAAAACGCATGGCCGTTTCAATGGGCCGATTTAATATGGTCAAACCACTCGCGCACTCCTGCATCGAGCGTTTTCAGGTCCGGCCGCGTGGCGGCGGCGGCTTGAGCATCGCGCCATTCCTGATTCAAATCGCCCAGCTCGACTTTTGAGCCAACGCGGATGAAAATCGGGAGTTGGTGCAATTCCAAATTCACCTTAATCATCCGGCCGCCGTCGTATGTCTTTTCCGGATTCCAAGCATCACGCCATTTTTCTCCCGAAGGCAGATAAACCTCCTGCATCCGCTGATTTTTTTGCCAGACGGGTGAGACTAAAATATCCGGGCCGTAAAGATACGTCCACCAGTTCGACCAGGCTGCGGGCGCGTCCGGCTCGACCAAAAAAAGCGGACGCACAATGGGCAGCCCGGTTTGGTGCGCGATTTTGGCCTGCTCAAAACTATAATCCGCCAGCCGCGTGTGCAGGCGCGCGTAGAGCCGCCAGAGGGCGATCAATTTCGCATCATAGGCCGGCGGGTCATGAAAATCCCAGAACGCGCGGTTTTTCGTCGGGCCGACTTCCATGATGGGAGTGAAACAACTGAATTCGAGCCAGTGCGCGCAGAGTTCCGTGTCCATGGATTGCTCCCTGTAACCACACGTATCTGAACCCCAATTCGGATAGCCCATCACCGCTGCGCGTTGCACGGCGATAATCGAAGCACGCAAACCCTCCGGTATGCCGGCGATGTCGCCGCCCCAAAAAACCCCGTAGCGCGAACTGCCCGTGTAAGCCGCGCGCGGCATGCAGGCAAAATCATCGCGGTATTTTTTGGAAATGTCGTAAGCCGCCTGCGCATACATCACCGGGTAGGCATTCCGGTTTTCGCGGACGGTGCGTCCGTCAAACACCTTGCCGGGGCCGGATTCGGGAATGTCCTCCTCGGAACGGTCCAGCTTGAATCCGGCCACGCCGAGTTTCAGCAATTTTGCCACGCCGTCCTGCCAAAATTTTTTGGCTCTCGGGTTGGTAAAATCCACCAACGGATAATTGCCATACTTGGGATTCTGGTAGGGAATCGTATATCCGAGCGCAATGGCATTGGTTGCCATCTGCCCCTGCAAGAACGGCGCAATCCACATAAACATCTGGACGTTTTGCTCGTTCAGCCATTTTATCGAGGCCTCAAAGTTCGGAAGACGATTGGTGTCAATTTCAAAATCGTCGTAACCGAGCAGTCCAGGCCCCCACGGACGATCCATCCAATAAATCCCCAGTGGAATGCCATAGGCCTTCATCAGTAAAACGTCCTCCATGAACTCGGAATTGAACGGCCCGGTGACGGTCGTGCCGTCGTAATAATTCGTGCGTTGCGTGTTTTCATCGCGCCAGCGCCAGGTGCCGAACATCCATTGAGGCGGCAGGAACGGCGGCCCGGCATCGAGCGCATGGGTCTTGACCAGCTCGGTGGGAGTATTGGCCGTGTAGATTTTCAATTCTAGCGACGGGCCTTCAAATTCGATTTTCACCCGTTGCGGATCGCTGGCGCAAAAATCGAACCGGCCGGGCCAGTTGCCTTTTACGAACAGGGCATAACCGCGCGAGGAAAGGTAAAACGGCGCGTAAACGGACGTTGTGGGTTTGACAATCATGTCCACCGTTTCGCCCCGCAAATTCATGGCCGCCGTGATGTTCGTCGCCCACGAATCCGCTTGGGGCCCGTCCACGACGCGTTCCATCAGGCCGGTGAAATATTCGTCCGCGTCCGCATCCATAGCCAGGCCCCATTTGAGGATATCACCAGCCGGATTTGCGGAAAATTCGAGCTCAAAATTTTTCCCTTCGCGCTCAAAGGAGACTGTTATAACGCGGCCATCGGGCATTTTGGTTTTGCTGCGACCGTTTTTTTGCGCTTCGGCAAACAGTTCGTCCGGCAGCATCGTGCGACCGACAGCAGTTTCATAGAGCAGGTTGCCGAGCTTGGGCGCAGCCCCCACAACCGGCGCCGCTGACAGCTTCGCGGAAATGACAGCGGACACAAGCAAGGCCGAAAGCAACTGAATGGTGGTTCGACATTTCATGGTTGCCTCTTGTTACGAAGAAATGACCGGCAGCGCAACGCTGGAGGTTGTCGGTAGGGACGGCTGGTCCCAGCCGTCCGTTCCAGGCGGTCGCCTCAGAGGCGACCTACCTCAAATCGAGCCGCAGACTCGATGTCACACCTGATCAGCGGCCGAGCAACAGTGGCTTCATATGCCGCTCGAACAGGTTTGCAGTGACATTTTTGGCAATGACAGCTTCGTGTTGTTTTAGGGCATCAAGATAACGGTCGCCCATCTTGGCGGCGATTTTGAAACCAACATGAAGCAATTGCCGGAAACTCGGATTGAAATCCCTGCAATTGGGATCATGCCGGAGCGCCGAAACAAACTGCTGCGACGTCCAGCCATTGACATCTTCTTTCGACGGCAGCTTCTTTCTGTCAATGTCAATGACCGTTGCATAAGGCGCGCAAAGTTCGTCTATGTGGTCCAGCGCGCCGGCGTAAATTTCCCGGGCCAGCGCCAGACCATCACCGCCGGCTTCGGCGAGGCCGATGACCTCTTCGAGCCAGGTCGTACCGGCGGTCTTGAGGTGCAGACCGGTGTTGAATCTCCTCAACGCGCGATGGATCGGAGCGTAGAGGGAAAACTTGTCGCTGCCGGAATGGACGCTGAGTTTGAGCGTGGCGGGCAGGCTGTATTTCCTGATGGCGAACGCGATGACCGCGAGGTCTTCATTGAATTCCTTCTCGAACTGTTTCACATCGCCGGTGTAATCCACGCCCTTGTTGAAACGTCCGGTGAATTTCGGCGCGATGGTCTGAAACGGAACGGCTTCATCGGCGAGCGCGGCCAGAATAATCAGAAGCTCCGGCGGTGTTTGCGGACTGTCGGTTTCATCCATCGAGATTTCCGTGACGAAATTCGCCTCGCCCTTGGCTTGGGCAATGTGCCGGTAAATCCTGCCCGCTTCTTGCACGGCCGAAAGATATTTGCCGGCAATGCGCTCGACGTTGGCGCGCGTCGTTTCGAGCGGACGGTCAATGTTCGGGATGACGATTTTTCCTGCCAGCTCTGGATGACGGTCGGCGAACGCTTTAATGCTTGACGGATCGGCGGGTTTGCCGATGGAATCAGCCACATCAATCGTGAAGAAATCCGAGTGCGGGATGAAACGATCCACGGTTTCCAGCCGGATGTGATCGGCGTCCACATGAAAGGGTTTCTTCCAGCCAAGTTCCTTGACTGCCGCGTCCGCCGCCGCCCGCGTGCCGGCGGGTTCGGAACCGATGATGGTGTGTTCGCGGTTGGATTTGTTCCAGACGGGAACGATTTCGACGCCTCGTTGTGTGGCCCTGAGGCAGGCTTGCAATTGGGCTTTTGCCTGATGCGCGAAGCGGTCGCCCAAACCGAATGAAAATTTTCCCAATGCCAGGAATTTGCTCATGCGTCTGAATTTTACTGTTTAAAACGCGGTGGAAAATAACCTATTCCGCCCCCAGCCACCACCTTCAATGATTTGCCGGCCGAGAATGCTTGCGGACAGGACTCACATTTTCGCTGCGCGCGACAATGCCGCAACCAAACCATCAGTTGTGTGTTCCTTTGCTTCAAGTGCCGGCTCGATTTTCAAGGCGCGGATGGCCTTGCTCGTTTCCGGGCCGATGGACGCCAGTTTCATTTGCGGGAATTTTTTCAGCAGCTTCACCAAATCGAATCGCGCATGGAAGTATTCCACCGCCGAGCCGCTTGTGAACGTGATCCAATCCGCGCCATTTTCCAGAAGCGCCGCTCCTGCGCCCGCCGGGCCTTCGGTTTCGGCCACGGTTTTGTAAACCGCGATGTCGTCCACAATCGCGCCGAGTTCCTCCAGCGCGCGCGGCAAATCGGGGTTCGCGTCTTCAGCGCGTAGCAGGCAGATTTTCAGATTCTCGACGCTCTCGAATTTGGTAAGCGCCCCGGCGATTTTTGTTCCGAGTGCCTCATCCGGAGTCAGATCCACCTGCAAATGGAGTTCGCGCAATTTGGCCGCTGTCGCCGGTCCGACTGCTGCGATGCGCACGCCGCCGATGTCGCGTAAATCCTGAAAGCGCCTGAAGAAAAAGTCAAAAAAGGCCGTGACGCCGTTCGCGCTTGTAAATACAAGCCAGTTATAGGCGTTCAATCCCAGCAACGCGTCCACAATGTCCCGTTTACGCGTCGGCGGGACGATTTTAATCGCCGGAATTTCCAGAATATCCGCACCGAGTTTGGCGAGCTTTTGCGATAAGTCGCCGGCCTGTTCGCGCGCACGGGTGACGACAATGCGCTGACCTGACAGCGACTGGTTCCTAGAACGATTCGATTTCACGCGCACAATTTATTGAAACTGGCGCATTCGGCAATAAAAGAGGAGAAAACTGTGCAACCTATCTAAGTGTTAAGCGGCGGTCTCATCTTGAATCTTTGGTTCAAGCAACTCATCTAAGCTGTCTCGCTTCCTTCCGTTGCACGTGGCGCATACGACGCGGAGATTCCCGACACTCACCGGCCCTCCTTTGGAAAACGGAATCAAATGGTCAAACTCTAACTCATTATCGGAGACGTTCTTGTGACAAATCTGACACATCTGCCCATCACGACGCACAACCTTTAGCATAATCTCTCGCGGAATATAACGTCCAAATCGTCGTGACTCCTTTGTCTCCGTGAATGGCTCCTTGTTAAAGAAAACGGGGCATACATGACCAAACACCCTGCACTCTACCTCAGAAGTATCATATCCCTTGAGAGCCTCCCAACGGTCTGGCCACAGATACTCTAAATGCTCAACCCAGAACATAATATCATCTTCCGTCTTAAACTCCCCTCGTGCAAACCGCGCCAACAATGCTCTGTAACGCTTCCGCACATCGTCAATATCGGCTGTGCTGGGCGAAAGCGGAAAGTGCTCCACATACGGTCCGTATGGACAATACTTAAGTTCCCAACAGGGCTTGCAAACGATGTGTGGAACTTTTGGTTTTCTTTTGTTTTTCGGCTTCGTCTTGTTCATGTGGAGCCTGTGATTTCGAGCCGCCTAACGATCCAAAGCTGAGCCACGGCCACCGGCGGCTGACTCACGTCTGCAATCTGGACTCTCAAATTTCATAGCTCAACCCAAATTCTCAAGGGGCAGTGGCCGTTGGCTCCAGCGCGGTGTTAGACCACACCTTTCTGCTCCAGAGCAATGCCCAAACTCCGACCCAAACTGCACAAATCGGCGTCATCGTGACCAAGCAACACAAAAACGCATCTCGAACGCTTTGCCACCACACCGCTCGGTCAACTATCGTGGCGTGTCGAGAAATATCAGGCCACTCCGTCAGAATCATCGTGAAGATAGCTGCAACCAAGGCTGCACAGATTCCGAGAAAAAATCCGCGAATAAACGCTCGACGACGCGAGCAACCTCGGACAACCGCTGGCATGAGCGCGCCGAGAACGCCACCAATCGGCAAAACAAACCAACTCGCAATCAACACTGCGTATCCGGCCGCAAGTGGAATACCCCAAAACGGAATACCCCCAAACCACCACTCAATAGGGCTTCTCCCGCTCGCCTCAAACACGACGAGTGCCCAGACAAATGCACCGCACGCAGCAATGAACGCGCCAACTACAATACGCTTGGCAAGAGATGTCATACTCGATGCGCGCATGGTGTGGCCTAACAGGTATTAGACCGCAGTTTGCGGCCTATCTAGTTTCATGGAAATGACCTTATTCCTGTGTTGTTGGTTTGTCCATTGCAAGTTGACCCTTGAATCGGCGCAAATTCTTCCAGTTGAAAGTGTGGGAGGCTAGAGACTTTGCGCTTTGAACTCGGGCCGTTGCCGCATATAAATTCCGCGTGTCTCAGCCAGGCCAATCCGCCATTAACGCAGCCACGCGCTGTTGCGCGGTCTATGGTTTTCCCATCAGCCACTCCGCGTCGCCAGCGATGCACAATGCCGCGTTCGCCTCACTCAGGCTGAACTGGCGTTACCTCGCGTTTGAAGTCGAGCCGAAAAATCTGCGTGCCGCCATTGAAGGCGCAAAAGCCATGCGCTTCGCGGGACTGAATCTCACCGTGCCACATAAATTACTCGCGATGGAAATGCTCGATGCACTTGATGAATCGGCAAAAACGTGGGGTGCGGTCAACACAGTTCGATTTGAAGCGCAGGATGGCAAAGGACAATGGCAACCGCTGCACCACTTTTCAGGACCAGTTTCCAGTGAAGTCCGGTCGCAGGGTTTCAATACCGATGCGGATGGGATCGCCCGTTCATTGCGTGAGGACTTGGGCCTTGAATTGGCGGGCGCGAAAGTATTGTTGCTCGGGACTGGCGGGGCGGGGCAGGTGGCGGCTTTAAGGCTGGCAGCGGAAAAGGTGTCCGAATTATTTCTGGTGGATTATGTGACCGCCAAGGCCGAGGCGGTGGCGCAGGAAATCCGCAAACGGCATCCGCAGGTAAAAGTGGCAGTCGGCTTTCCAAAAGATTCAGTGGATTTGTTGTTGAATGCCACGCCGCTCGGCTTGAAGGCTGGCGACGCCTCGCCGCTGGAGGGGACGCCGTTTTCGCCACGGCAGGCGCGAGCGGTTTACGACATGATTTACAACCCGGCGGAAACTGCGTTGCTCAAAAGCGCGTCGGCGGCGGGCTGCAAAACGGCAAACGGCCTCGGCATGTTGCTGCATCAGGGCGCGAAGGCTTTTGAAATCTGGACCGGACAACCTGCGCCGCTTGACGTGATGCGCCGCGCCTTGGAACTGGAAGTTTACCAGTCCACAGTCCGCAGTCCACAGTCTTGAATCTAAAATCTGCAACCGCATTTGAACAATCGCTTTTTTTTGACCGTGGACGGAAGACTGTGAACTGTGGACTGAACGATATGAGCAAAATTCAAAAGTTTGAAGACATTGTTGCCTGGCAAAAGGCGCGGGAATTGACCAAAGAAATTTACGCCCACACCAAAGCCGGTCCATTTGCGAAAGATTTCGGATTGAGGGACCAAATTCAGCGCGCCTCGGTTTCGATCATGGGAAATGTCGCGGAGGGATTTGACCGGGGTGGAGACAAGGAATTTATCCAGTTTCTTTCGATCTCCAAAGGTTCCTGTGGAGAAGTGAAGTCACACCTTTGCGTTGCGTTGGATCAGCAGTACATCAGTTCCACGCAGTTCAACAAGCTTTACAACTCTGCCGACGAAGTGGGCCGGCTTCTCGCCGGGTTTATGGCTTACCTTAAACAATCAGATCTACGCGGTAGAAAATTCAAATGATACACACAATTTACTGTTCACCGTCCATCGCCCACAGCCCGTTGGATGTATGTTTATCGGTTTTGGGCGCCGGACTTTGGACTTGGGACTGGCGACCGTGGACTGCGGACTGGTCTTTGGTGCCGTTTCACTTCTGGTCGGTGGTGTTTTTCGTGTTCGGCTGCATTGTCGGCAGTTTTTTGAACGTGTGCATTTACCGGCTGCCGCTGAACATGAGCATCGTCACGCCGAAGTCGCATTGCCCGCACTGCGAATATTCCATCCCGTGGTATCTGAATATTCCGCTCGTGACATGGCTCGCGTTGCGCGGCCGCTGCAACAACTGCGGCGCGCCGATTTCGCCGCGTTATTTCACAGTGGAATTGTTGAGCGGCGCGGCGTTTTTGAGTTGCTGGCTGAAATTCGGCGATCCGAATCATCCGTTTCAATCCATGCCAATCGCTCTCGTTTACGCGGTTTTTCTGGCGGGATTGATTGTGGCGACGTTTATTGACTTCGAGCATTTCATCATCCCCGACGAAATCACGATTGGCGGCATGATTGTCGGTTTCATCGTGTCGTTTTTGCTGCCGTCGCTGCATGACGTGAAAACATTGACCGCCGGAATGTTGCAAAGTCTGATTGGCATGGGCGCCGGTGCGGGAATCGTTTATGCGATTTTGCGGCTGGGGAAATTACTATTTGGCCGGCAGCGATTGAAATTACCGGTGGAAACAAAAATCGTTTTCGCCGAAACGTCGGTGCACCTGCCGGACAGGGAAATCCCCTACGAAGAATTGTTTTATCGCCAGTCGGACGTGATTGTGCTGCGCGCGCGAACGGTCGAGTTGGTGGATCGCGGCTACAAGAACGTGATGGTGCGGTTGTCGCCGTCATTGCTGGAAATCGACGATGAGAAAATCAATCCCGGCGACGTGTTATGCATGGAGGCGATGAGCGCGGAAATCGTGCTGCCCCGCGAGGCGATGGGCATGGGCGATGTGAAATTCATGGGTGCGATTGGCGCGTTCATCAGCTGGCAGGGCGTGCTGTTTTCGCTGATGGTCAGCTCTGTCATCGGCTCCATCGTCGGCGTGACGCTGATTTTGATGCGCCGCCGCGAATGGTCGTCGCGGATGCCTTACGGGCCTTACATCGCGCTGGCGGTGGCGATCTGGATTTTCGGCGGGAAGAAATTTTTCCTCGGGCTTTTTCACTAGAAAAAACGACGGGGCGCATTCCTGACCCCGGAATGATTTTTGTAACTGTAACCCGGCTTGGAGCGTCCTATATTGGTTGTAAAGTCCTGATTTCAGCATGAAAACTTTGATTGCCATTATTTTGGCCCTCGGTGTCGGGTTTGCCGCGGCTTACGTCGTAGTCTCAAAACAAAAAGACGCGCTGCTTGAACAATTCAAAGCGCAACAGACACAACCCCAAACCAATCCTACGCCTGCTCCGGTGGAAAAGGTGATTATGGCCGCTGTGTCTGCTTCGGCGGAAGAATCGCCGCAGGACATTCTCAACGATTTGCTTAACGCGAAACTCGGAACGGGAAGCGAACGCAACACTGGTTTGCGGATGATTGTTTTCAAATTGGAAAGTCTTGCGCAGCGCGGCAGGGCGGCGGTGCCGGCCATCCGCGCGTTTCTGGGACGTAACGTGGACGTGGAATACGGTGAGCAAAGCAATGCCAACAACCAGACGGATGCCGGGGGTTCAACCAACCAACTCAATAACAATAACGGATTTGGTGGCGGGCCCGGAGGACCCGGAGGTCGTGGTGGCCGGGGTGGACGTTTTCGCCGCATTCAAAATCTGCAAACCGACTGGGTGGTGCCGCCATCGCTGCGTCTGGGATTGGTCGGCACGCTCAAGGAAATCGGCGGCCCCGAGGGGGAAAAGGCGCTGGCGGAAATGTTGAGCAGCACGGGGCGCGGCGTCGAGATTGCCTATCTGGCGCGGGTACTCGAGGAAATCGTGCCCGGCAAATATCGCGATGCCGCCATTGCCGCCGCGAAGGAATTGCTGATGAGCCCGCCGTCGATTGACAATCCCAACAGGCTTGATGACTTGTCCCGGGCCTATCTTTTTGGCGTGCTTGAGTTTTTCCACGACACGTCGTTCGCGGTGAATGCACAGCAAATGCTCGTCGGCACGGATGGCCGGCTGGACATGGACGCGATGAGTTACCTCTCGGAAGTCTTGAAAGATCAATCCGCTTCCGCGCTTTATCAGGCCTACGAGAATCCGAATCTGACCAATCAGTTCGACAAGATGTCGCTGGGCCGGGAGGTGCTGAATTACGTCGGCCAGAATTCACAGGCCAATGCGCTGTTTGCGGAAACGTTGAACAATACCGATCTGGATTCCCGTGCAAAGGCCTTTATCGTCGCGCAACTGGCTGGGGGCGGCTTTGGCCCGTTCAGTTCCCCCAGTCCCACCGATCCGCAGGTCATTAACAGCCGGATCAACCTTTTGAATCAATTGCTGTCACAACCAGCATACGCTAGCGACGAGACCATGGTGCAGGCAATCAACGCGACCGTTAACGCGCTTCAGAATGGCACGTCGGTGAACATGCGGCAATTCTTCGGCGGTGGTCGTGGTGGACGCGGTTTTGGCGGCGGTGGCGGTCCCGGCTCCGGTCCGCCTCCGGGCGAATAGATTTCAAATTCACGGTAGGAATCTTTGCAAACCCAACGTTGTTCCGAACAGGATTAAAAATATAACGCTCAATTCACGCGGGCATTCCGGTGCGACCGCCAGCCAGTCCACAAAAACGATTCCGGCGAGCAAGCCGGAGACGGTTCGTGCGATGCTGGCTTCACCCGCCTGAAAAATCGGCCGCACACAAAACGCGATCCACAACACAAGCGCGAATGACATCCAAATTGCCGGTATACGGTTCGTCCCGGTGTTCATGAGCATCGCCAAAAAAATCGGCATGGCCAACAGGGCTAGGGGCCGGTAAGAAATGAGTCCGCGCAAATTTTCCCACCGTGCCATGTAATTCAATCCAGCCACATAAAACGCCAGCGCTGCGCCGCACCAAATGGCCCAGCCGTTGACACCCTGCATGCTTACCGACGCAGCGATGACGTAAACCCAGAACCGGCACATGCCCATCAGCCACGGCGAGGCGGTGATGACTTTGTGCGTCGCGTCGTAGATGATGATGCACAACAGCAGTGCCAACGCCAGCACGCCAGTCGTTTTGTTCACGGCCATCAAACTCAACGCGCCCAAACCGAGCCAGGCCAGTCCCCAGCGCCAGACTGCTTGCAGCGAAATGACGTCGGATGGAATCGGCCGTTCCGCGCGGCGCTGACGGTCGAAGTCGGCATCGAATGCGTCGTTCAAAAACATTCCACCCAGGTAGAGTGAGCTGACGCCAAAGAACAGCAGGGGCAATTTTTGGAAGTTTCCGCCGCCGCCCAGCCACCAGCCGGCGAGACAATTCGACCAAACCGTTGGCAAATTTGAAATGCGGCCCAAAACGAACAGTGTGCGGAATTGGCGGACAAAATTCCGATTCATCACAAATAGAAAATCAGAAAAATCATTGGTTGGCCAGCCCGCGTTCAGCGAACCGCGCGAGCGTCCATTCGTATTCCGCCGTGACAGACAGCCACGGCAGCCACAATGCCGACGGGGGCGAAAATTGTCCCCGCAGCGTGCTGCGACCGCAATTTGGCATCCGGCCGGAATTGCAAACGTTTGAATTGTTCAATATTCATGCCCAAAAGATGAGGCGAAATTGAAGTTTGGCAATGTGCAAACCGGTATTGACATGCTCGGGGCAAAAGTCTAGTGTGACAAAAAGTTGCAACTGATTGAACCATGTTGATTCGCATTAGTCTGATTGTGGCAATCGTCGCGGCGCTAGCCGCCGGCACGCTGAACATCTTTCAAGTTCGGGACAAAATCAACACGTTGATTACCCAGCGCAATGACTTCCACACCGAAAGGGATCAAGCCAAAACCGATCTTGCCAACACCCAAAAGGAATGGGCCAAGACAAAAGATAATTTGGCGCAGACGCAACAGGAATTGACTGACACAAAATCCCAGCGTGACAAAGCCGTGGCCGACGCCAAGGAACAGATCAAGCGTGCCAGTGATTTATCCGACAAACTGGTCAAAACGACGCAGGAATTAAACGACACACAATCACAACTGGCTGCTTACACGGCAACAACCCTTTCACCCGAGCAGGTGATGACATTGAGCAAGACGCTTAAAAATACAGAGAGCGCGCTAGAAGCCGTCAAGGAAGAAAATATTGTTTTGCAACGCACCGTCAGCCGTTTGAACAATCAACTCGCCGGATTCATTGGAACAAACTATGTTGTCAAGCTGCGCGCCAATCTCGAAGGCAAAATTGTCGCCGTGGATCCCAAGTGGAACTTTGTTGTGTTGAACGTTGGCGAAGATCAAGGCGTGCTGGAAGACGGCGAAATGCTCGTCAGCCGCGATGGCAAGCTCGTCGCCAAAGTCATCGTCCGCAGCGTCCAAAAAAATCATAGCATCGCCAACATCGTGCCGAATTGGCGTCTCGGTGATGTGATCGAAGGCGATGCAGTTACGCCGGCCCATCCTGCTTCTTGAGATGAGACGCCGGGCTGTCAAATGCCTTTTACTGCTTGTCCTCGGCGCCGTACTCACTGGTGTCAGTGGTTGTGCGACAAATGATCCCGAGAATGCTTCAGTTCGTCCGTGGAACGCGCCGCAAAGCTGGGAAAATGGCATCCCCGGGATGAGCCAGCAGCATGAGTGAATTGTCGCCGCGGGTCATTCTTCAACTTTCACGCAGCGGGTTGCCGTTAAAATAAAGTTCACCTGAACGTCCAGCATTCCAGCTGGAACATCGCTTGCAATTTGCTTGTCAAAGGCCACGCCGCATTTGGCTCCACGCACTTCCGCCAGCAACCGATCATAGAATCCCCTGCCGCGACCGAGTCTGTAGCCGCGCAAATCAAAAGCCACGCCGGGAACAAGAACCAGATCAAATTTGCTTAGGGGAATTTCCGCGCATTTTGCCGCCGGTTCACGAATGCCGAATTCCCCCGTCACAATCTCGCTCCGCAAATTCTGGACGCGGCACGCAACGTAACTTTGGTCGGCTGAATCAAAGCGTGGCAGGGCGGCGGTTTTTCCCGTGTTGAGGGCTTCTTCCAGCAGCGGCCATACATCCACTTCATTTGACATCGGCGCAAAAAACAATACAGACGCCGCATTTTTCCAAATGGATTGCTCCTTGAGAAGCGCTCGAACTTGTGCCGACGCCGCTTCGCGCGCCGCCGGGGAAATTTTTTGCAATATGCCACGCATTTGTTTTCGCAGCACAGCTTTTTGAAAGTTCAAATCAGCAGTCATTTTTTCTTCTTTCGTGCTTCAACCAACGCTCTACGCCACTGCTCGACACGCTCCTTGATTTTCTTTTCCACACCCTGCTCGGTCGGTTCGTAATAACGCCTGTCAGCGCCGAGATAATCCTGTGCCACGAAATGTCCAGGATGATCGTGCGCGTATTCGTAACCCTGGCCATGACCAAGCCGTTCGGCGCCTTTGTAGTTTGCGTCGCGCAGATGTTCCGGCACCGGCAGCGTGCGGCCTGACTTCACGTCTTCAAGCGCCGCGTCAATCGCCAGGTAAGCGCTGTTGCTTTTGTTGGCTGTGGCAATGTAAATCGTCGTCTCGGCCAGCGGAATGCGCGCCTCCGGCCAGCCGACAAATTCTGCAACTTGTAGCGCCGCATTCGCCAGCACCAAAGCCATCGGATCGGCGAGTCCGACATCTTCCGCCGCGCAAATGACGATTCGCCGCGCGATAAATCGCGGGTCTTCGCCGGCGTGAATCATCTTCGCCAGCCAGTACAGCGCCGCGTCCGCGTCGCTGCCGCGCATGGATTTGATGAACGCGGAAATCGTGTCGTAATGCGCGTCTTCGTCGTCATAAACGACGGCCTTTTTCTGAATGCTTTGCTCGGCGGCGGCAAGGTCAATGTGAACGACACCCTTTTTGTCTGGCGCCGTCGTGAGCACGGCGATTTCCAGCGCGTTCAGCGCCTTGCGCGCGTCGCCGTCGGCGATTTTTACAAGATGGCGCAACGCATTTTCTTCCGCCTTGATTTTCATGTAGCCAAGGCCGCGTTCACCGTCGGCCAGGGCGTGTTGCAGCAACGGAAAAAGTTCATCCTCGGCCAGAGGGCGCAGTTCAAAGATTTGCGAACGCGAGACCAGCGGCGAGTTGACAAAGAAAAACGGATTGTGCGTCGTTGCGCCGATGAGCCGGACGACGCCGCTCTCGACGTCCGCCAGCAGCACATCCTGCTGCGCCTTGTTGAACCGATGGATTTCGTCGATGAACAGAATCGTGGGCCGGCCGGTATTTTCGAGACGGTTCGCGGCGGAGGAGAGCACGCGGCGCATGTCGGCAACGTTGGATTCCGCACCGCTCAAACGCTCGAATTTGCTTTTGGTCTGGCGCGCGATGATTTGCGCGAGCGACGTTTTGCCCGTGCCGGGCGGCCCGAAGAAAATCAGCGATTGGATGCGGTCGGCTTCGATGGCGCGGCGCAGCAATTGGCCGGGGCCGAGGATGTGCGTCTGTCCGGCGAACTCGTCGAGATGGCGTGGTCGCATTCGCGCGGCCAGCGGCTGATGGCGGGAAGTTTCCGGCGTGGTCGAAGCGCGCAGCTTCGATTCAGCCGGAGTTGCAAACAAATCGTCGCGCGCCATGAATTAAAATTAACAGTTGGCAGGAGATTTGCCCAAAACAAAAAAGCCCGCCGACCGGCAGGCTTTGATTCTTCATTCTGCATTCGTCATTCCACATTTAAAATAAAACCCCACCCTTGCCGTGTGCGACATGATCCTTTGAACATGTTTTACAACATGCGGAACCCGCCGGGCTGCTTTCGACTTCCAGTGAAGGCATGTCGGCCACAGTCACAGATTGGCTCCATTGATCGTTTTACTACGGTTCAAGGATTTGTTGCGAATCACGAACAGAGCAGGGTAAATCGCATCAAGTTTTCCAAAGAACAACGCGCGGTTTTTCACTCGCGCTTTCTGGCCATTACATCGCCCAGGGCAGGAATTTTCTCAAGAAATATTTTTCGGAAAATTTATTATGGCGCCCTTGACAAACGCAAAATGAGTTATCTAAAAACATGGCGCGGCAAACGCAAAACTTCCAACTCGCCTTGTCCGGTGGTTTGGGGCTAATCTCCCTGCCAGATTTTTACTGTAGCGGCGGTCTATGACCGTCGCAAAGGTAGGGCGGGCTCTCCCAGCCCGCCGCGGCGCGATGGGGACATCGCGCCCTACCTAAGTTTGATTTTGCCATGATGACCAGCTCGCAAATCCGCCAGTCGTTTCTCGACTTCTTCAAGTCGAAGCAGCACACCATCGCGCCGTCGTCGAGTCTGATGCCCGACTCGCCGAACCTGCTGTTCACGAACGCCGGCATGAACCAGTTCGTGCCCATCTTCCTCGGCCAGACCAAATGCCCCTACAAACCGGGTCGCGCCGCCGACGCCCAGAAATGCATCCGAGCCGGCGGCAAGCACAACGACCTCGAAGACGTCGGCCTCGACACTTACCACCACTCATTCTTCGAGATGCTGGGGAACTGGAGTTTTGGGGACTACTTCAAAAAGGAATCGCTCGAATGGGGCTGGGAACTGCTCACCAAGGTTTGGAAGTTTCCGGCCAAGCGTCTCTACGCCACCGTCTATAAACCCGGCAAAGGCGAGCCGTCCGAATTCGACCAGGAAACCTATGACATTTGGACGGAAATTTTCAAACGCGAGGGGCTTAATCCCAAAGATCATATTGTCTTCGGTGGCAAGAAAGACAGCTTCTGGATGATGGGCGATACCGGCCCGTGCGGTCCGTGTTCGGAGATTCATATGGACCTCACGCCTGGGGGCGACACGAAAGGCAGCCTCGTCAACAAGGGCGACGCCCGTTGCATCGAAATCTGGAATCACGTCTTCATCCAGTTCAATGCTAATCCTGATGGCACATTTTCGCCGCTGCCTGCCCGGCATGTGGACACCGGGATGGGATTTGAGCGCGCCACAAGTATCGTCCAATGCACGAAAGGCTTCAAAGATTTTACCAAAGCTAAAATCTCGAATTACGAGACCGACATCTTCCGTCCGATTTTCGACGCGCTGGGAAAAATGAGCGGCAAGAAATATGGCAGCACGCTTCCTGGGAGCGCCGGCGTCCCGCCGGCGGGTTCCGGTCCTGCCGATTCTGAAACTGGCCGCCGGGACGGCGGCGCTCCCAGGGCTGCGGAGCAAATCCAGGTGGACATCGCCTTCCGCGTCATCGCCGACCACATCCGCACGTTGAGCTTTGCGATTGCCGACGGCGTCCAGCCATCGAACGAAGGACGCGGTTATGTTTTGCGCCGCATCCTGCGCCGCGCTGTGCGCTACGGCCGCATGCTTGGCTTTCATGAGCCATTTTTCTACAAACTCGTGGACGTGCTCGCCGACACGATGGGCGACGTCTTTCCCGAAATCCGCGCCAAGAAAAAGCACGTGCAGGAAGTTATCCGCACCGAGGAAGAGGCGTTTAACAAGACGTTGGATAAAGGGATTGAGCTTTTCGAGAACGAAGTTTTCCCTAACGCGATTGCAATTGCTGCAGAAAAAGAAGGGATCAAGTGTTTAACTGTTTCTGAGGGAGGACTTGTTGGCACGGACGAACAGGGCAAAGGCCAAATATTGAAAGTTTTGTGGACGCATCGAACGTTCGTGCGTGGCAATGAAAAAATTGCCCGTTACTCGCTGGCCGAATTGCAAGGAGGAGTTTGGAGAAATATAATTCGATCAGTGCCAGAAATTTCCGGCGCGGACGCCTTCAAACTCTATGACACCTATGGTTTTCCGCTCGACCTGACCGAGTTGATGGCGCGCGAGCGTGGCTTGACAGTGGATGTCGCCGGTTTTAACAAGTTGATGGAAGAGCAACGGACGAGAGCGCGCGCCGCACAAAAGAAAACTGTGATTTCACTTTCACAAATCGAGACCACCAAGCCGACAAAGTTCGTCGGCTATGACAAGCTGGAAACATCGGCCAAGGTGCTCGAAGTCGTCAGTTTGAAGGACAAAACCGCCGTCATTCTCGATACCTCGGCCTGCTATGCCGAGTCGGGCGGCCAAGTCGGTGACACGGGTGAACTGGAACACGGCAGCCAGCTTTGGCGCATTACCAACACGCAGAAAAGTGGCAGCACGTGGTTGCATTTTGTTGAAGAGGGGAGCGCGGGCGTCTCGCCCGCGACCGTCGGCGTCCCGCCGACAGAATCCGCTTCGCGAGACGCGAAACGGGGCGACCGGGACGGTCGCGCTCCCAAGCCACAAGCACCCGCGCTCCCCATTGCAGGAAGCGCTGTCACTCTTTCCGTTGACCGCTCTCGTCGCGAAGCCATCCAGCGTCATCACACCGTCACGCATTTGTTGCACTGGGCGTTACATGAAGTCGTCAGCCGCGAAGCTTCGCAGAAGGGTTCATACGTCGGGCCGGACAAACTGACTTTCGATTTTAACAGCGCGCCGCTTACGCCGCAGCAGGTTGCCGATGTCGAAAGACTTGTCAACGAACGCATCCTCGAAAACGCCAGCGTAAGCTGGACGGAAGTTCCGTATGCCGACATAAAATCGCGCAAGGACATAAGGCAATTTTTTGGCGAAAAATACGGCGACACCGTTCGGGTGCTGCAAATTGGCGGTCACGCGAAGAAGTTGGACGGTTATTCGATGGAACTTTGCGGCGGCACACATGTGCGAGCGACGGGCGAGATTGGTTTGTTCCGCATCGTGGGCGAGAGCGCGATTGCGGCGGGCGTCCGGCGCATTGAAGCCATCGCCGGTTTGGAGGCCTACCGTCAAGCCAGCGACGAAGCGACGCTCATCAAGTCACTTGCGGGCAAAGTCAATTCACCGGTCGGCGAACTGGAAAAGAAAATCGAGTTGTTGATTGAACAGCAGAAAGCGATGGGGAAACAGCTTGGGGCTGCGCAACAACGCGAAGCGTCCAACGCCGCCAGCCGTTTGCTCGAAGAAATCAAAACCATCAACGACGTGCCGGCCATCATTCACAATCTCGGCGCCGTGGACGCAGACTTCCTGCAGGCGGTCGCTGACTCCTTAAAAAGCCGGTTCAAAGGCGTCATTGTTCTTGGTGGAGGCCCGCAGCGCGGAAACGTTGCAATTGTCGCCGCAGTCACGCCTGACTTCACGGCAAAAGTTCAGGCGGGCAAAATCATTCAGCAGATCGCGCCGATTGTTGGCGGCAAAGGCGGTGGAAAACCGGATAACGCGCGCGGCGGTGGCAAGGATGCGTCCAAACTGGATGAGGCGCTTGCGAAAGCAAGGTCGCTGCTTGAATAAAGGCGCTACTTTTACCGATTAGGCGGCGGGAAGCCCATGCCGCCGCCCATGCGTTTCATCATCACTGTCCGCATCATCGTCTGTATGCTGTCATATTTGGTGAAGTCGGAAGGCGGCTCAAACAAACTCGCGTTGGGTTTGGAAAGATTGATGTCCTTGTATGACATCGTCGCTGTGTTGCCTTGTTCGGTTTGTTCCATTTTGACGGGGAATTTTTTTAGATCCGTGGCGTTCCAAACGATTACAACATGTTTGTCACCATTGTTGTAAATGATGGTGACTTGGTTTTTTACACACGGATGACCGTCCACAGTTTCCTTGCCCAGCTCGGCGGTTTCCATTTTGAAGTCATTTGTCGTTGCAGACGCTTCGATGTCTTGCAGGGGGATTTCAGCGTAGGACTGCATACCGGGATAAATCATGTAGGATTTTTTTTGGTCAGGTCGTGAAATCATCACCATTTTGTCCATGCCCATGGATTTTATTTGCGCGGTGGCTTCCGGTCGCATCTGGGCGCTTTTCATTTGCGTCATGTCCATCTCAAGACGAGATTTGCCATCGGAGAAGAAAATTTTGGCGGGCATGGTCATTATTTGATCCGGCGAACCGCCTTTGTTCTGTATTTCCAACGTGGCCGAAAAATTCGGATTGTCGCCGAACAACCTGGCCATACTGCCGCTCAAGCCCGGTGCGCGCGGCGGTCCGAATTGCGAATAGGCCGGAAGGAGTCCCAGGCAAACGATTGCTGAAGCAAGAATTGAGAGATGATTTTTCATGGTTTGTGAATGGTTTTTGCCAAATTTAATTTCAAATCGCCTGAAACACAATTTTTAACCGAGCCGTTCCCGCAGGCTGTTGAGTTGTTCGGACAATGCCTTTGGCAGTTTGTTGTCGAACTTCGCATAATTCGCGGCTATGTCCTCGACTTCCTTCTTCCAACCCTCGATGTCCACCGCAAGCAATTGATTGAGGTCTTCGGCAGGCAGGTCCAGCCCGGATAAATCGAGCGCGTCCGGCGTCGGCAAATATCCTATCGGCGTTTTTTGCGCCTTGCCGGTACCTTCGATACGCTCACAAACCCATTTGAGCACGCGGCTGTTTTCGCAATAGCCGGGCCAGAGCCACTCGCCGATGTCATTCTTGCGAAACCAATTCGCGAAATAAACCTTCGGCAGCTTGTTGCGGTCGGTGCGTTGCGCGAAGGAAAGCCAGTGCGCGAAATAATCGCCCATGTGATAGCCGCAGAATGGCAGCATCGCAAAAGGGTCGCGGCGCAACACACCGGGTTGACCGAGCGCGGCATTGGTGGTTTCCGAGCCGCAAGCCGAGCCCATGAAAACGCCGTGTTCCCAACTGAAAGCCTCGTTCACGAGCGGAATCGTGCTTGGACGGCGTCCGCCAAACAGGATCGCTGAAAGCGGCACGCCTTCGGGGTTCTGCCAGTCGGGATCAATGACCGGACATTGCGACGCTGGCGAGGTGAAACGGGAATTCGGATGCGCGCCCTTTTTGTCGCTGGCCGGCGTCCATTCGTGGCCATGCCAATCAATCCCTTTTTTCGGTGCGGGCACGCCCATATCTTCCCACCACACGTCATTGTCCGGTGTCAGCACGACGTTGGTGAAAATGCTGTTCCTGGCAAAGGTGGCGAAGGCATTCGGATTCGACTTCATCGAAGTGCCCGGAGCAACTCCGAAAAATCCTGTCTCCGGATTCATGGCGTAGAGACGTCCATCCCTGCCAATCCGAATCCAGGCAATGTCATCGCCAATACAAGTCACTTTCCAACCCGGCAGCGTCGGCTGCATTATGGCGAGATTGGTTTTGCCGCAGGCGCTGGGAAAGGCGGCGGCGATGTAATGCTTTTTCCCCTTCGGCGAGGTAAGGCAAAGGATGAGCATGTGTTCGGCCATCCAGCCTTCGCGTTTGGCAACCACCGACGCGATGCGGAGCGCGAGGCATTTTTTGCCAAGCAAGGCATTCCCGCCATAGCCTGAACCGTAAGACCAGATCGAAGGTTCGTCCGGGAAATGAACGATGTATCTGTTTTTCGGGTCCGGTTCGCAGGGCCACGGAACATCCTTCTGGCCGGGTTGCAACGGCGCGCCGACCGAATGCAAACAGGGAATGAAAGCTCCCTCAGCGCCGAGTTTGTCGAACGCAACTTTGCCCATGCGCGTCACGATACGCATGTTGGCGACGACGTAAGGCGAGTCGGTAATCTCAATGCCAATCTTGCAAATCGGCGAGTCAGGCGGCCCCATCGCAAACGGAATCACATACATCGTCCGGCCTTTCATGCTGCCTTTGAAAAGGCCGAGCAATTTCCGCTTCATCTCGGCCGGGTCGGCCCAGTTGTTCGTCGGCCCGGCTTCGTCCCTGGTTTTTGAGCAGATGAACGTCCGGTCTTCAACGCGCGCAACATCGCTCGAATAGGAACGCGCGAGATACGAGCCGGGGCGTTTCTTTTCATCAAGCTTCGTGAACGTGCCGTTCCTGACCATCAAATCGCACAGCGACTGATATTCCGCGTCCGAGCCGTCGCACCAATGAATGCGTTCCGGCTGGCAGAGGTCGGCCATCTGTTGAACCCAGGCGAGAACTTTTTTATTTGAAGTCGGTAAATTTGTTTTGTCCATCATGTTTTGCGTCACTTTTCTCAAAAGAAATCGAGACACACTGCCAGATGAGCGCCGGTTTGAACAGTCCAAATTGATTTTTTGTGTGTTCCTTTTGCGTCGCGTCGCGCCCGGTAATGAACTAAAAATGAATTAGCCATGAATTCATCGTCTGCCAACCGCACTGCGGGCCACGAGGCCGATCCGTGCCTCGCGCGTTCGGTCGTGGACACGCTGGCTGAAGAGCCGACGCTCAAAGCGGTGACGATTGACCGCGCGCACCGGAAAATATCCGTCGCGACCCTCGGTCGCGCCGACGTGGCCGGGTTGACGGAACGCATTACGACGCAATTTCAAGTGGCCCAAGCCGCTGATTCCGGCCGTACTTGTTCGTTGTTGAGCGGCACGGGCGATTGCCTCACGTGTGAAGCGCCATTGTCCGAAGAGGAACGGGGGAAAATCACCATCCAAAGCGACGGACAAACAACGACCATCGCGCGAGCCACGTGTCCGACCGCACCCAAATTCTGGCGCTGGCGCGACATTCCGTTCCCGAAAGTCGTCCAACGCGACGTCGAATTTCTTGAACACGCGCAGGAGATTGACGAATGGAAACCGCAACTGGCCGTCGCCATTTTGTGCGGTGTTTTTGGGCTGACAGGATTTTTTTCACCCGCAGCGTTAAAGGTTTTTGCCTATGCAGCGGCGTATCTCGCCGGTGGCTTCTATCCGGCTGAAGAAGTTTGGAAACGGCTGCGAAAGCGGACGATTGACGTGCATTTTCTCATGCTCGCCGTCGCGGCGGGTGCGGCCGGCATCGGCGCGTGGGGTGAAGGCGCGACACTGCTGTTTTTGTTTTCGCTTTCCACCGCCCTTGAACATTTCGCGCTCGGTCGCACCCAAAAGGAAATCCGCTCGCTCTTCCGCGACGCGCCGAAAGTCGCCACCGCGCTGGATGCCCGGGGCAACGAGCGCGAAGTCAAAGTCGGGCAGCTCAAACCCGGAATGCGCCTTTTAATCAAGCCCGGCGAGCAATTCCCAGTGGACGCCGAAATCGCCAAAGGCGGCACCGCCGCGGACGAATCGAATCTCACCGGCGAAGCCACGCCCCTCGGGAAAAACGTCGGCGACACCACGCTCGCCGGCACCATCAATCTTTGGGGTGCGGTCGAAGTCATCGTTACGCGGCCCGCTGCCGAAAGTTCGCTGCAAAAAATCATCACGCTTATCAAGGACGCGCAGCAGCGAAAAGCGCCCGCGCAACAGTTCGCGGATAAATTCAGCACTTACTACACTTACTTCATCCTTGGACTTTCGTTCGCCATGTTTTTTATCTGGTGGCTCGGTTTCCGGCTCATGCCGTTTGAGTCCGCCATCGAATCGCAAAGCGCGTTTTACCGGACAATGACGCTGCTCGTGGTCTCGTCGCCGTGTGCGCTGGTGCTTTCCATTCCGTCGGCGGTGCTCGCGGCCATCGCCTGGGGCGCGCGGCACGGCATTCTGTTTCGTGGCGGCGCGGCTGTGGAAAAACTTGCCGAGGTCAACGTCGTCGCGCTCGACAAAACCGGCACGCTCACGACCGGCGAATTGCGCGTCGAAAAAGTCGAAAGTTTTCCACCCGGCCGCGAAGCCGAAATTGCGCGGCTGGCTTACTCGCTCGAAAAACTTTCCACGCATCCGCTCGCCCGCGCGATTACGCGCCACGGTAAACAGCAGCGGATTGAACCCGTTAAGTTCGGGCAATTCGAATCCGTCACCGGCCAGGGGTTGCGCGCGCGGCGCAGCGGCGGCGAATGTCGTTTGGGCCGGCGCGATTGGCTGGCGCAGGGCCGTCACGCCGGCACGATCGCGCGTGTGACCGCGACTGAAGCCGGTTTTTCCGAAATCTGGATCGAAGAAAACGATTTGCTGGGCCGCGTCATTTTGCGCGATGACATTCGTCCCCAGTCCGCGCCGGTAGTGGAAGCATTGCGTAAAGAAGGCTTGCGCACCGTTGTTTTAACCGGCGACCGCAGAGCGACCGCCGAGCATTTGCGAGACAAACTTCATCTCGATGACGTGCGCGCTGAATTAAAGCCGGAACAAAAAGTCGAGGCGATTCGTACGTTGAGCGGGCAGGGGAAGAAGGTCGCCATGATCGGCGACGGCGTGAACGACGCGCCGAGTCTGGCCGCCGCGCATATTGGCGTGGCGATGGGCGCGCGCGGGGCGGACGCGGCTTTGGAGCAGGCGGATGTGGTGCTGATGCATGACCGGTTGGAAAATTTTCTTGCCGCGTTTCGCCTGAGCCAGCGCGCGCGCCGTATCATTCGCCAAAATCTTGTCATTTCACTCGGCACGGTCGTTGTGCTGGTGACGTTTGCGATGCTTGGGAAAATTCCCCTGCCGGTCGGCGTGGTCGGTCACGAAGGCAGCACGGTCGTCGTCGTGATGAACAGTTTGCGATTGCTTTTCGGAGGCACAGCGGTGAAACAAAAATGATTTTCACCGCGGATGAACACGGATGAACACCCAGCTTCGCCAAGCTACGCCGAGGCGAGCGGATAAAAACAATCGCGCCTTTCCCATGAACCACCGAGGACTTACGTCGGCGCGGCAGCGTCTTGGAGTGCGGTGGCCCTCCACCGCTTTGGCAAGGGCCGGTAACCGATCCAAAGCGCCAGAGGACTGGCGCAGTCCAAGACCATGCGGCAGTTCGGACGATTCGAGGAAAGGCTGTCGCGTAGCGACAGGTGAGGGGGAATCTTTTCTGTTCATCTGTGTTTTGACCGTGTTTAATCAGCGCCAGTTGAATTTGTGAACCTGTTTCAAAAGTTTGTTTCTGAACACGCCCGGCTTTTCCAAAGCGGAAAAAAGTTGGCGCGGAATCGCCCCCAAAAATTCCCGCGGCATCGAAAGGTGCCGGACCACGCGCCGAAAGTATTGATTTTCTCGCCGCATCCGGATGACGAATGCATTGTTGGCGGACTCGCGCTACGGCTGTTGCGGGAGGCAAAGTGGAACATCGTCAATGTGGCCGTGACGCTCGGCGGCAAAAAGGAACGGCGCAAAGAGCGTTTGCGCGAACTGAAAAATGCGTGCGGTTTCCTTGGCTTCGGTTTGATTCCGATTGGTTTGGAGAAAATCCATTCAGCCACCCGCCGGGAAAATCGCGGGCATTGGCTGGCGGCGGTTGCGCGAATAAAAAATATTTTGAATGCGAACAAACCGCGTCTGATTTTCCTTTCACACGAGCGCGACGCCCACGGCACGCACATCGGAACGCATTTTTTGGTTTTGGACGCGCTGAAGAAAATGCCGCGCAGTTTTGAATGTTTTGTCGTCGAAACGGAATTTTGGAGGCCGATGGAGAATCCCAACCTGCTCGTCGAATCAAGTGTGGAAGACGTCAGCGATCTTGTCGCGGCGCTGGCGTGTCATGTCGGCGAGGTGCGGCGCAATCCGTATCACACGCGGCTGCCGGCGTGGATGTCCGACAACGTGTGGCGCGGTGCGGAACTCATCGGCGAACAGGGCGGTGCGGCGCCGGATTTCACGTTTGCCACAACTTACCGGCTCCGAAAATGGTCGGGCGGCCGGCTGACAAAAGTTCCTCGCGGTGGAAGATTTTTATCGCGCGCGGAAAGTCCGGCTGGCTTGTTCAAGATTTAAGTGGGGCCAAGTTTATTCGTGTCTATTCGTGTTGATTCGTGGTTAAACTTTTTTTGATGAAAATGAAATTCATACGCGAGGCCATCCGTCTCTCGCGCGAGAAAATGCGGCGCAACGCTGGCGGGCCGTTCGGCGCAGTCGTTGTCCGGCGTGGTAAAGTCGTCGGGCGCGGCTGGAACCGTGTCACTTCGGCGAAAGATCCGACGGCGCACGCGGAAATCATGGCCATTCGTGAAGCATGCCGTCATCTCAAAACATTCCGGCTTGATAACTGCGAGCTTTACACCAGTTGCGAGCCGTGTCCGATGTGTCTGGCGGCGTGTTATTGGGCGCGGCTGCGGAAGATTTATTACGCCAACACACGGCGCGATGCGGCGAAGATTGGTTTTGATGATGAATGGCTTTACCACGAAATGGCGCGGCCAGTTTCGCGCCGCAAACTTCCAATGAAGCAATTCCTCCGCAAGGAAGCGCTGGAGGTTTTTACGGAATGGGAAAACAAGCCGGACAAAATCCGGTATTGAATTTTGAAGTGTCAATAGTGAGGACTGACTCGTTTATGTGCCAAACAATGATTCGTGTCTTCGCAGTAATCATCTGGCCTGTATGATTCCCTTCTCCTTCGGAATGTACTCGCTGATAAAATGATTTGCGTGGTAAACGGTAGTGGCCTTTTCAATCCCCAGAATGACAAGGAAGAAAATGAATGAACCAAGAGCTTCATGATGGTTCAACGTTTCGACTGCTGACACGATGACCAGAATGAGAAGCAGGGTTTCGGTGATGGCGTCACAAATTCCCATTAAAAAGTGACGAGTGTAGAAGTATCCGCCACCCGGATAAACAAGAGATATCCTCTTGGCTTCCTCCCTGTCCTTGAATTCAAGGCGGCAGTTGGGGCAGACATATTTCGATTCTTCAAGTTTCCTTGTACAACGAGGACAGAGATGGACCCTTTGAGTGTGCTGACTAAGGTTCGGGTTGAACGACAAGGTCGTCAGGAGGGTTTTGAGCTTCTTTGCTTCACGGCTTCCGATATAGAGGAACTTCTCCTTGTGTCCATTGCCATATTCGATAACAAGGCATCTCCCCTTCATTCTGACCGACTTGCAGTCAGCGTAGTTAACTTCAGCTATCGAGTTTCTGTAGGAATAGTTCGGAGTGGTGGGAATGTGCAAGATGCGCATATTGGTGAATACGAGCAGACAGCGCTTCAAGTAGAAGACAATCCAGCCGCCCAAGAACTGTTCCATAAATGAGACGGGTGAACATCCTGTTGTGATGAGAAGTATTTTCTCGTTCTCTTTCAGGAAATGCCCAACAGGCGCGATTTTCTTCAACAGTTTCGTCTGCCGTTTTTCCAAGGACCTTTTGTACACGTTCTTATGATTCGAGAACATAATCTCTCGATTAAACGGAAGGTCGGTGGAATCCTGTTTCTGATTCGCGGTCATAGATATAGCCTCCTTAAGTACAGTGTTGCCGAAGCCGACGACATTGTGTTGCCCGTGGCAGTCATAATACTTGGCGCAGAGGTTGTTGCCTCCAGCGATTTGTTATAGGCCACGCGATTCTCACTTCTCATCTTTCTTTTTCGATGCTCTGACCGAAGCTCGAAACGACTGAATCCCGGCGAGCAATCCAAGCACTGTGCCCGGTATATTGCGCCAGTCACCGCCTATGCCAACCACCGGCAGCCGATTTCCAGGCACTGGAAAAATCAATACCATAATGAAGCCAATAACGATGGCAACAATAAGCCATATCAGCAAAAATCCGATGGCACCGACAACGTAGCGAATGATGGGTTTCATAGTAAATTTGTCTCGTGGCCTAACAGGTCAGTATGCAACAAAATTGTTGTATATCCCAGTTCATCAAGACCTGTCTAAGTCATTTTAACCAAGCTTGTCCAGATGAATTTAGCTCTTTGGATGTGCAATCCGTGGAATTTAGAAATGGCGCAAAGGAATTAACCCTCACCCGTGAAGAAAAACCGGATGGTCTTGGACTGCGGCAGTCCTCTGCCGCTTTGGGGACATGACTGGCCAACGAAAGCGCCGGAGGGCCGGCGCACTCCAAGACGCTATCGTGCCATTTCCAGCCAACTCATCCCGTCTTCGTCACAAAGCCGGTTATGGCCGATATGTTCACATCGAGGAAAATTTAACGCGGAAAGAAGCGTTGCTGACACGCGATTTCGGCGATAAAATGCCGTCATGCTGCAAACGGTGCTCGACGCCAAATCAGTAAGAAACCCTGCCAGCGCGCGTGACGCGCATCTCGTCGCATATCGTTTCATGCTGCTGGCGCGCGTGTTGGACGATAAATTCGCCACACTTTACCGCGCTGGAAAAATCCATGGCGGCGTCTTTCTCGGTCGCGGGCAGGAAGCGTTGAGCGCGGCAATCGGCGTTTCGCTCAAGAAAGGCGACGTGTTCGCTCCGCTGATTCGCGACGCGGCGGGGCGTTTGGCGTTCGGCGAGTCCGTGCTGGATGCTGCGCGCACGTATCTTGGCTCGGCGCTCGGCCCCATGCGCGGGCGCGATGGGAACGTTCATCGCGGTAAACCGAGGGAAGGTTATTTGCCGATGATCAGCCATCTCGGCGCGATGATTTCCGTCGTGAACGGTGTATTGTTCGCGCGCCGGATGAAAGGCATTACCGGCATGGTCGGCGTCGCCAGCATCGGCGACGGCGCCACGTCCACCGGCTCGTTTCACGAGGCGCTCAATCAAGCCGCCATTGAAAAATTGCCGCTCGTTTTGGTTGTGGCTGATAATCAATACGCCTATTCAACGCCGACCTCCCGCCAGTTCGCCTGTGAAAACCTTGCAGACAAAGCCGTTGGTTACGGCGTCGAAGTCCAATCTGTGGACGGAACGGATTTGAACGCGTGTTTGGAAGTTATCGGCGACGCCGTCGCGCGCGCCCGCGCCGGTCGCGGCCCGCAACTGGTTGTTGCCACATTGCTTCGGCTCTGTGGCCACGGCGAACACGATGATGCGGGTTATATTGGCCCGAAATTAAAGGCGTCGCCGGTCGGACGCGATTGCCTGAAGGTCGCCGAGGAATTTTTGCTCCGCCAAAAATGGGCGGACGCCGCATCGTTGAAAACGATGCGTGGTGAAATCGACCACGAAGTCGAAGAAGCCGTCGCCCAGGCGCAACGCGAGCCTGCACCCGACCCATTTGTGGAAGATTGGCGCGCAATTTCAACCGAACATTTGACCGAAGGACATGAAGAAGTTTGAAAATGCAGAAGGCAGAATGGAGAATGAAGAGACTCGCGGTGATTTCGTTTCTTCATTCCGCATTCTTCATTCGTCCTTTCCCCTATGAGCATCACCTATCTTGAAGCCATTCGCGAAGCGCAGGCTCATGCATTGCGCGATGACCCGCGCGTGTTCATTTACGGGCAGGACGTTGGCGCGTTCGGCGGCGCGTTCAAGGCCACGAAAAATCTGGCGAAGGAATTTCCCGGTCGCGTCCTCGATTCGCCCATCAGCGAGGACGCCATGGTCGGTCTGGCCGTCGGCGCGGCGATCGAGGGGATGAGGCCAATCATCGAAATACAGTTTGCGGATTTTTCCACCACCGGTTTCAACCAAATTGTCAATCAAGCCGCGACGCTTTTCTGGCGCACAAACGTGCCGTGTCCGATCACCGTGCGGTTGCCTTTCGGTGGCACGTCGGGCAGCGGGCCGTTTCACAGCCAGTGCATGGAAACCGTGTATGCGCATTATCCGGGATTGGTCGTGTTGACGCCCGCAACGGTCGAAGACGCTTACAGCATGTTGCTTGAAGCGGTGGCGATTGACGACCCGGTGATTTTTTGCGAACACAAATTTCTTTATTACCATCTCAAAGCCGAAAAATTGCCAAGCGAAGCTTTGCCTGTCGGCAAGGCGCGAATCGCGCGCGTAGGCCGCGACATGACCATCGTTGCTTACAGCGCCATGGTGCATGAGGCGCTTGAAGCGGCGAAGGAGCTTTCGCCCGAAGGCTGGGAAGTTGAAGTGGTTGACTTGCGTTCCGTCAAACCGCTTGACACCGACACCGTCATGGCCAGTGTCGCGCGAACGGGACGATTGCTCTGCGTCGGTGAAGCGTGGCCGTGGGGTGGGGTGACGGCGGAAGTCATCACCCGCGTCACGACTGAAGGATTTGGTTTGCTCGACGTGCCGCCACAACGGCTCAATGCCAAGGACACACCCGTGCCGTATCATCCAAATTTGTGGACCGCACATCGTCCCACGGCACATGCCGTCGCCGCCGCCGCGCGAAAACTTTTGAGGCTTTGAAAAATTTATGCCGCAAATTCCCATCATCATGCCGCAGCTCGGCGAGTCCATCGCCGAGGCCAACATCATCAACTTTCTCGTCAAGCCCGGCGACACCGTTGAAGCCGGCCAGGATTTGATCGAAGTCGAGACGAACAAGGCCAGCATGACCGTCGCATCGCCTTGTCGCGGGCGCATTGAAAAGTTCACCGTGCAAGTGAACGAAAGCTATGCCGTCGGCGCGGTGCTCGGCCACATTGAAGCCACAAACGAAGAAACGGCGCGGCTCGGTTTGGAAGTTTCCACTCCAGCCAAAGCGGGCGACGCCGGGCACGTTTCAAAGCCGGATGCGAACGGCGGCAGGAATCGCGTGCGGCCTACCGTGCGCGGATTGCCCGTGCCGGCGAACGCCACGGGCGCAAGCTACCTTTCGCCGCGGCTCAAGGCGCGCATGATTGAACTCGGTTTGAGCGCCGCCGACCTTGCGGGCGTAGCGGGCAGCGGCGCGGCGGGCCGTGTGACCATCGAGGATTTTGAACAATTCATCGCGCATCTCGAAAAACAAAAAATAAGCCAGGCTTCGACAATGCGCGTGGCCGTGGCGGACGCGATGCGCCGCAGTTGGACGCGCCCGCTGGCAACAGTGGGATTGCCAGCACGATTCGACGCGCTTCTTGCGCATCGCAAAGCGTCGAGCCCGAAACCCGGCCCGGCGCTTTACGCGCTGCGCGCACTGGCCATTGCGCTTTCGGAAAACAGCGCGCCGGCAGGCCGGCTCGTCGGCAACAAAATCGTTCATCCGTCGGCGATTGACGTGGGTGTTGCTGTTGAAGCCGAGGACGGCGTGCTCGTGCCGGTGATTCGAAACGCCGATAAAAAGCCGTTGAAAGAATTGGTGCCGCTTTACAACGAACTCATTGGGTTGGCGCGCGCGCAAAAACTTCCGGCGGAGGCCACCGGCGGTTCCATTGCCACCGTCACGAATTTCGGCACGTTCGGTCTGGAGTGGGCGACGCCGATTCCGTTGCCGGAACAAACGCTCGTGCTCGGCATGGGCGCGGGACGGCGCATGCCGCATTGGGACGAAGCCAAGGGCCGGTTCGTGCCCGTCATGGAAGCCTACCTCACGTTGAGTTTCGACCATCGCGTGCTCGACGGCGGCGCGGCGGGACGATTGCTCCAGCGCATCGCGGATCTGATGTCAAAGCCGGAGAAATTGTGATGGGAGGACCGGCATTTTGCCGGCCCACTTTTATTTGGGGACGGCGATACGCCGTCCCTCCCGGTTTCTAATTATTTTCCACTTTAAACGTCGCGACGATGGGCCGATGGTCTGAACCAACTACCCAGTTTGGCATTGTCAACACATAAGTCTCGTTCGTCACCCAGTCGCGCGCCATCGCCGGACTGAGCAAAATATAATCCACGCGGCTGTAAGTGTCTTCCGCGCCGTAATAATACGTCCACGTGATATCGCGCGGGGCAAACCAGGGTTTTTCAGCGGGTGTGTTGTCCCCGTTCCGCTCAGCGGGCCGTGTGTCGGTGAGCTTGAATTTTCCGTGACCGATGACTTTTTTGATCGAATCCGAGCTTTTCAAGTCATTGAAATCGCCGAGCACAATCAATTTTGCATTCGGGTTCGCCTTAAAATGTTCGTCAATAATGCCGCGCAAAACTTTGGCTTCTTCGAAGCGTTCCTCGGCTTGGTCGGCGTCGGGCACGGGGTAGCGCGATTTCAAATGCGCGGCGATGAGCGTGAATGTGAAATTGGGAGCGGCGCGAATGCCCACCTCGGCAAAACCGCGGCTGACGCGAAAAGGGCGTCCGTCGAGCAGAAAAACGTCATTCGTGTGCGGCCGGCGGGCGACAATGGGCAGCTTGCTCAAAACGGCCACGTGGATGTTCGTGTCCATCCCGCTGATAAATTCCCAATACGGATAATCCATCCCCTCTGTCTTTAGCGAGGTGCGGAGTTCCATGAGCGCGTTGGTGCCGCCCATTTCTTCGAGCGCGAGCACGTCGGGATTCAGCGCGCGAATGCTTTCGCGGACTTTGGCCTTGGCTGCGTCGGATTTGACCTGCGGACGTGTTTCCGTCGGCTGGTCGAGATAATTTTCCACGTTGTAAGTGGCGACGTGAAATGTGTCCGTCCCCAAGGCAATCGAACAAAACAACACGAGTGCCAGACCGACGAATGAAAATGAAAGGCGTTTGGGCATGAGGCGACAAGATAAACGGGATGTTGAGACGGGTCAAAAAAACTTTTTCGATGAGATGTAGCGTTTGCAAATTTCGCCCGCGCTGCTACTTTCTCCCCGTGCTGAAAATCAGCCAGAACGGCGTCAGATTCCGCGCAGCCAGGCGAAAGGTCGCGGCGGGGAAATTGCATGACAAGCAGAGCGAGCGCGATCACCGTGACTTGCGGGTGGACAAGGTGGGCGTGCGAGGGCTGCGTTTTCCGATTCAGGTGCGCGACAAGGCGCACAGCGTGCAAAACACGGTGGCCACCATCGGGATGTTTGTGGATTTGCCGAAGGAATTCAAAGGCACGCACATGAGCCGGTTCATCGAGGTGCTCAACGCGCACGGCAGCGTCATCCACGTGGAGAACATCAGCGAAATCCTTCACGCACTACAGAAAAAATTTCACGCGGCCATATCGCATCTGGAAATCGAGTTTCCCTATTTCATGGTTAAGAAAGCGCCGGTGTCGCGCATGGAAAGCGTGATGGACTACATTGCGCGGTTTGACGCGACGGCGTGCGGGCCGGACATTGATTTCGTTCTGACGGTGAAGGCGAATGTCACGACGCTGTGCCCGTGCTCCAGGGCGATTGCCAAATACGGCGCGCACAATCAGCGCGGCGAAGTAACGGTGGCGATTCGTTCGACGAAGCCTGTATGGATCGAAGACGTGGTTGCGATGGTCGAAAGCTCGGCAAGTTCGGAGCTGTTTGCGCTGCTCAAGCGGCGGGACGAAAAGGCGGTGACAGAGCGCGCGTATAAAAACCCGGTGTTCGTCGAGGATTTGGTGCGCAACGTGGCGCTGAAGCTGAATGCCGACGCGCGGGTGCGGTGGTATAAGATTGAAGCGGAAAATTTCGAGAGCATCCACAATCACAACGCCTATGCGTGCATCGAGAAGGGCTGATTTCCCCGCCCAAGAATTCCTGAAGATTTTTGTGGCATATTTGATTTCCTTTGTTACATTCCCGCGCCTTTGATGGTCTGAAACCTGCTATAACATTGAAAACGGATTTGGAATTGTGACAGTAAATAAGAAGGAAAAAGTATGAAAATGCCGCACGGCAAGTCGCAAATCTCCGCCGAGACAGCTGCGATTCTCGGCCAGCCAGTGTCGAAATCCAGGGCCGCCGTCGCGACGAAGAAGATCAAACCCGAATGGCAGAAGTATTACAACCGGCTGCTCGAACTGCGCGAGCAGTTGCTCCGGCAGATGAACGGGCTGGCCAAGGAATCCGCGGAGGAGATGCCGGGCTACAGCCTGCACATGGCGGATTCGGGCACGGACAATTTTGACCGCGACTTCGCGTTGAGCCTGTTATCCTCCGATCAAGACGCCGTTTATGAAATTGAGGAGGCGCTCAAACGCATCGAGAAAAAGACTTACGGCGTTTGTGAATTGACGGGCAAGCCGATTCCCAAGACGCGTCTCAATGCGATTCCGTGGACGCGCTTCACCGTTGGGGCGCAGGCGCAGCTTGAGCACGATGGCGCATTAAAATCGCGCCGGCTCGGACAGTTGGGCTCAATTGACACCGCCGGCGTCACGGAAATGGAGGAGGAAACCGAAGAGCCGGAGGAGCAAAAGGCCAGGGAGAAGGAATAATTTAATTTATGCCGCGCGAAATCATCACCATTGAATGCACCGAGGCGCGCAAGCAAGGCAAAACACCTTCGCGCTACACCACCACCCGCAACAAAAAGACCAAGACGGAAAAGCTCGAACTCAAAAAATATAATCCGTTCCTGCGCCGCCACACACTTCACCGCGAGATTAAATAGCCATGCCACGCAAAACCAATACAGACAAACGGGACCGCCGCGGGTCGCGTCACCGGACGGAAAATCGCACGCAGCGGCCGAAACCAAAGATTGATTTCACCGTTGACGCGCTTGATTTCAAAAACACCAATTTGCTCCGGCAATTTGTGACCGATCAGGGCCGCATCCTGCCGCGCAAATACACCGGGATGCCCGCGCATTATCAGCGCCGCATGACCCGCGCCATCAAGCGCGCGCGCCAGATGCTGCTGATGAAGTGACAAGATTTCACCGCCCCGCAGCGTTTGCAGTCGGGCGGCCCTTTTGCGGGAATCATTGCAAGCGATTTGCATTTGAGCGGAAACTTGCTTTTGGGAATCGCCGGTGTGATTTTAGGATGGTAATGAAAGCCCGCACCCGTTCCCATTCGCACAAGCGGCAGAAATTGTCCGCGTTGACGGGTCGTTTGCGCGGGCAATTGCACAAAATCACCAGCCCGCGCCAGGCGATCCTGGAAATTCTGCGCCGGCACGCACATCCGCTGACGAACAGGGAAATTTTCGCCGCCATACCCAAAGGCCGATGCGATTTGGCGACCATTTACCGCGCCATGCATCTGCTTGAGAAAATGGGCATGGTGAAGCGGTTTGACTTTGGCGACGGCGCGGCGCGATTCGAGCTCGTTCGCGAAGGCGATGACGGGCATCACCATCATTTGGTCTGCACGCGCTGCGCGGAAGTGATTGAAATTGACGAATGTTTTCCGCGCAAAATCGAATCGCGCATCGCCGCTGCAAACGGCTTCAAAGCCGTGACCCACAAGCTGGAATTTTTTGGGATCTGCCCTGATTGCCAGCGGTAATTTTTCCTTCGGAGGGCGGAGTTTGGCTTCCCAAGCCCGCCACTAATTTGTTGCCCCAATCGGGATGTTCGCTTCGCGAATTGTGGTCACGACGCCCTGATTTTCCACGCAGACTGCGAAAAGGCGGCCTTAAGTCATTTCTTCAGCCAGCCAATCTTCCAGATGGAGGTATTCCTTGATTTTCCGGCGTTCATAGCGGTGTTGTCGCGCCTTCTTCGGTTCATGTTGTGTTTTGAGAAATGGATGTCCTGGATCGTGGACTGCTTCGCTGATCGTTTCCAAGGATTTTGTCATAACGCGCTCCTTTTCTTCAGAATCTGAGCGAAAGTGATGTCGATACATTCCGTAAATTTAACTTTGTTCCAACAAATCAGACTTCCATCGTCAAAATTTCGTTCAAAAAGATTTTTCCCGTACGAAGCGAAATGACCTAGAACACCGCTCTCTCTGGCTTTTGCTTGAAATCCAGTCAATCGCGCCACGGCGTGAAATTGAGCAGTTCGATTTCCGCGTGGCGGACCAAAAGCAATCGCGTTGGCTGCGATGGTTGGATTGTTCGCCGCGAAATTTTGGAGGATGGCTTGCCCACGGAAAATCAATCTTGAGCAATGGCTTTTCCCTGCGCAGTGAGCAATTCGCGAATACCCGCTTTCCCGAGCGCGAGCAAGTCGGCGAGCTGCGGTTCGGTGAACGTGGCCTCCTCACCTGTGCCCTGAACCTCGATGAATTCACCGGCGGAATTCATCACCAGATTCATGTCCACCGCCGCGGCCACGTCCTCGGTGTAACACAAATCCAGCAGCGGCTGGCCGTTGACGATGCCGACGCTGACGCCAGCGACGGCATTCAAAATCGGATTTTCCGTCAGTTTCTTGTCGGCCATCAACTTTTTCACCGCGAGCGACAGGGCGACGAACGCGCCGGTAATGGCAGCCGTGCGAGTGCCGCCGTCGGCTTGAAGCACGTCACAATCCACCCAGATCGTGCGTTCGCCGATTTTTTCGAGATCGAGCGCGGCGCGCATGGCGCGGCCAATGAGCCGCTGGATTTCCTGCGAGCGCCCGTCAATTTTTCCTTTCGCGCTGTCGCGCGGTTTCCGCTCCAAAGTGGAGTAGGGGAGCATCGAATACTCCGCGGTAATCCAGCCGCCTTTGACGCCTTGCTCCTTCATCCAGCGCGGCAGGGTTTCCTCAACCGTCACGCCGCAAATGACCCGCGTGTTGCCCCATTCGATGAGCGTCGAGCCGGTGGCGTGCGGCGCGATGTGATTTTGAAAACATAGCGGGCGAAGCTGATTTGCAGAACGACCGTCGGCGCGGATGGATGAATCAGCCATAAACGGCTGCGATGTTAAACGCCAATTGCTTCGAGGAAAGGCAAAACAACCACGGATTAACCCTGATAGACACGAATTTCACCCGGCTTCGCCAAGCTACGCCGAGGCAGGCGAATTGCCGCGAATTGAAACCATATTCGTGAAAATTGGCGAAATTCGCGTCAGCTTTTCTTCTCCGCTTCAATTTGCGCAAACAAATTTTCCAGACTATTCAGCGGCGTGTCCCTTTTCGGGTTCAAAATCTGGCGGACATATTCGACGGCGTCGGGGATGTTCCGGATGGATTTTGGCAGCATCGCGCCGGCGGCATTGGCGTGGCCGCCGCCCTGGAATTTTTCGGCGACCTTGAGCGCCTCGCCAGCCCGGCTGCGAAAGCTGGCAAAAACAATATTCCCGCGCCGGAACAACGTGACCAGCACCGGATATTTCGTGGCCTGCCGCTCCAGCAACTGGTGGACGACCAGATTATTGTTGCCGACGACGGTGTCCACGTAGCCGACGGTCGGGCACAATTCGGTGATGTTGCCTTTGCTCCATTCAAAGCCGATCGGATTTTCAATCCGGCGTTTGACGGCCATGACTTCGAGCAACGGATGGTCGAGCAACTTCTCGATATTGCCGTCGATGAGCGTGTATAGGTTCCAAAACTGGTAAATTTTGACGAGGTTCGCGTAATCACAAGCCAGTTCGAAGTCGGGATCGTCTTCGAGAAACAAATCGGCGACGTTGTTCAAGTGAACAAGCCGGGCAAGAGCAGGCGATTCAAGCTCGTTTTGCTGGCAAAGTTCGTAACAAAGCAGGCCGGCGGATTTGTTCACGTCGTGAATGAGCCATGCGTTTTTCGCCGCGGTATCAGTGACATGATGGTCAATGACGACCCAATCCGGCCTGTCAAGGCGCGGCTCAAACGTAAAGTCGGCGACCCATGCGGCTTTCTCACGCAGCTCGCGTTGTCTCCAGAAATTGTAGTGATACGCCTCCAGCGGAATGTCCGAGTTGAAAAGTTTTTTGGCGAGCCGTTGCAACAACGCGCCCGCGAGCAATCCGTCGAGATCGCTCTCGTGCGTGATGATGACTTCCGGTTTAGGCAGCGGCGTCATGGTGATAAAGGTTAATTTAGTTGAAGCCGCGTGGCGAGCGGGGAATTCAGGCGAATTATTTGTCCAATCAAAAATCTCTTTGAAAACCGACGGATTTCCCGCCACCATGCGCACGTTTTACTGGGAGGGACGGCATGTTGCCATCCCTGAAATTTGGGTCGGCGGCACGCCAACCCTCCCAACGAATAAATGAAACGCACACATCATTGCAACGAATTGCGCCCGGCGCATATCAAACAAACCGTGACGCTGTCGGGCTGGGTCCATTCCCGGCGCGACCTCGGCGGACTGATTTTCATTGATATCCGCGACCGCGAAGGCCGCACCCAAACCGTCTTTGACCCGTCACTGATGTCAAAGGAACTTTTTGAGCAGGCCGCTTCGCTCCGCAGCGAATGTGTCGTCAGCATCACCGGTCGCGTCCGCCTGCGTCCGGAAGGAACGAATAATCCGAAAATTCCAACCGGCGAAATCGAGGTATTGGCCAACAAGTTGGAAGTGCTGAACATGGCCGAGGTCCTGCCGTTCCCTGTGGACGACCCGGAAGTGGCGAGCAAGGTGAACGAGGAACTGCGCTTGCAGTATCGCTACTTGGATTTGCGCCGGCCGGAAATGGCGCGCAATCTCCGTCTGCGCAGCAAAGTGGCGACCGCCACACGCATGTTCATGGAAGAACAGGGATTCCTGGATGTTGAAACGCCGACGCTGTTCAAGTCCACGCCGGAAGGCGCGCGCGAATTCCTCGTGCCGAGCCGCGTGAGTCCCGGACAATTTTACGCGCTGCCGCAATCGCCACAGCAGTTCAAGCAAATCCTGATGGTGGCCGGCGTTGAAAAATATTTTCAACTCGCGCGTTGTTATCGCGACGAAGACCTGCGCGCCGATCGCCAGCCCGAGTTCACGCAGATTGACATTGAGATGTCATTCATCGAGCGCGAGGACATTTATGCGCTTATGGAAGGGCTGTTGAAACGGATCTGGAAAACAGCGCTCAACGTGGACGTCCCGACGCCGTTCAAGCGGATTTCATTTGAGGAAGCGATGAACCGCTACGGCATTGACAAGCCTGACACGCGCCTGGGCATGGAGCTCGTGGATTTCACCGGGGAATTCCGCGGCAGCAAATTCAAGGTGTTCGGCGGCGCAGTCGCCAGCGGCGGTGTGGTGAAGGCGCTCAACGCAAAAGGTCTTGCTGGCGTCACGCAGGGGCAAATAGACACCATGACGGAGTATGCCAAAAGCTTTGGCGCGAAGGGGCTGGCTTATATCAAGGTCGAAGGCGGCGAATGGAAATCGCCGATTGTGAAATTTTTCAGCGACGCCGAGAAGGCCGCGTTGACGAAGAAACTGGCCATTGAAGATGGCGATTTGATTTTGTTCGCCGCCGATCAATGGCTGAACGCGTGCGAAGTGCTCGGCGAAATCCGGCGTTACTGCGCCAATGTGTTGAAAGAGCAGGGGAAGCTGGCGATTCCCGCCGATCGGTTTGATTTCATCTGGATTGTGGATTTTCCGCTGTTGAGCTTCGACAAGGAACAAAACCGGTGGTATTCGAGCCATCATCCATTCACCGCGCCGATGGCGGAGGACATTCCGTTGCTCAAGACCGATCCGAAGAAGGTCCGCGGCCAGCACTATGATATTGTGGTGAATGGTGTGGAGCTCGGCGGCGGTTCGATTCGTATTCACCGGCCCGACGTGCAGAAAATGGTGTTCGAAGAAGTGCTGCAAATCCCGCCTGACATGGTGAAGGCGCGGTTTGGTTACATGCTGGAGGCGTTCAAATACGGTGCGCCGCCGCACGGCGGCATTGCGCTCGGCTTTGACCGTCTCGTCGCAATTCTTTGTGACACACCGACCATCCGCGACGTGATTGCGTTCCCGAAGACCGCCAAAGGCGCGGATTTGATGACCAATTCGCCCGCTGCCGTGGAGCCGAAACAACTGCGCGACCTGCATTTGGAATTGAAAGTGACGAAGAAGGAATAATTCCATCATGGAATACGAAATCGAGTTCAAGCCAAAAGCGATTAAAGATCTCGATTCATTACAACGGGATGACGCACGACGCATCGTCGAGCGGATCAGCCGGATGAAGAACAAGCTGGAAGGCGACGTAAAACGTCTGACCAATTTCACGCCGGAATATCGTTTGCGTGTTGGTGATTTCCGGGTCCTTTTTGAATTGGCGGGAAATCATGTAACGGTGTATCGTATCGTTAATCGGCGCGATGCGTATCGCTAAAGAAAATTATGATCGAATTACATCCAGAAATTCTTGAAAAAGACGGGCAACCGGAGTTTGCGGTGCTGCCTTATGAAGAATTTCAAGCAGTCAAAGAACTGCTGATAAACTACGAAGACCTGCGCGATTTGCGCGCGGCCAAATCGGAGGAAGCGGGCGCACCTGTAATGTCGCTGCGTGAAGTTTCCAAACGATATGGCGCGAAAAATTCAAAACAGGAGTAGTTGAAATCTCCTGCTGCCTAAAACCTGGATTAGCTTGAATTCGATTTAAGTGTGCCCGTTTCCTCAAACACCACATCTTCTACCAAGCCACAAAACCAGTTTTTGCGGTCGGCCCTTCGCATTTTGCAAACGTTAATCATAGTTTACGTTTTGGTTGTTTTGGCGGCGGCGATTTTTCAGCGCCGGCTGATTTATTTTCCAAGAACAATTCCGCCCGGGCTTGCGGAGCGGGCCGCTGCCGAAAATGGTTTCGTGCCGTGGCGAAACAAGGCGGGCCAAATCATCGGATGGAAATTACCCGCCGCCGCGTCGCCGACAGCAAGTGTCTTGATTATCCACGGCAATGCCGGTTGTGCAATTGATCGTGAATATCTTGCGAGGCCAATCCATGACGCGGCTGCGGTTGACGTTTATGTGCTCGAATATCCCGGCTATGGCGCGCGTAGCGGTTCACCATCCAAACGGAGCTTCATTGCCGCCGGGGAGGAGGCGTTTGAGTCGCTGCCGAACGACCTGCCCAGATATGTGGTGAGTGAATCCATCGGCGCGGGAGTGGCCTGTCATTTGGCCAAGGCCCATTCCGCGGAGATCGCCGGACTACAGCTTTTCATGCCATACCACGATTTGGCTTCCGTGGCGCAACGCAAAATGTTCTTTCTTCCGGCTTATGTGTTTTTGCTGGACCGTTTCAATCCAGCAAAGGACCTGAAAGATTACCGTGGACCGGTAAAAATCGTTCTCGCCGGCGCCGACGAAATCATTCCAGCAACATCCGGACTCCGATTGTTTAAGGGATACAAAGGGCCGAAAACCCTTCAAATCATTCCCGGCGCTCACCACAACGATGTCGCTGAACAATCCGCCGACTGGTGGAAGGGCGTTTTTTCATTCTGGCAGCAAAACAGCCAGACGACGCGCAGGATACCGCAGTGACTGTTTCGCCTGTTGGCGCCGGACTGATTCGACTTGCCGAGTTTCACCAATTTTGCGATGACTATACATGCGCGGTTTTTTATGAATGCATTACTTCAAAACTTGATCAAACTCCAATCCATCCAATTTGGCGAAGTCAAAGATAAGAACGCCGAGGCGACCACAGCGGAACTGCGCTCAAAAATTCCATCACAAATTCTCGTCCACTATGACCGTCTGGTCGCCCGCAGGAAAAAGGGCATTGCGATTGTTCGCAACCAGGTCTGCACCGGCTGTCACATGCATCTGCCCATCGGCGTGATTATGACGCTCAAGCACGCGCAGGACATTCAGCTCTGTGAGAACTGCGGCCGGTATCTTTACCTGCCGCCTGCGGTGAAAACGGAAGTTGCGGAACAAACCGCCAGCCCGAAACCGGAAAAGAAAACCCGGAAGTCGAAGACGAAGAAATCTTTGCAGGCGGTTTGACAGGGATATCAAAAACATCCTGATTTGCGAGGGCCGTTCAAAAAGTTGTTCACTCCTCTTATCAAGAGCGACGCCAAAAGTAATTGATTTACGGTCAATTGTTCGTCTTGAAAATCCTGCTCGCCAAACGCGCCTTTTTTGCTGATTCTTAACCAACAAATTAAAATTATGTTCACCGGCACTTATACCGCAATCGTCACCCCGTTCAAAAACGGCAGGGTGGACGAAACCGCGCTCAACCGCCTGATTCAATTGCAAATCAGGGGCGGTGTGGACGGCATCGTGCCCGTCGGCACCACCGGCGAATCGCCAACGGTGGATTACGAGGAGCACATTCACATCATTGAACGTTCGGTGAAATTTGCACGCGGCAAGATAAAAGTCATCGCCGGCACCGGCGCGAATTCGACAAGCGAGGCGATTCTTCTGACGTGCGAAGCCGGGAAAGTCGGCGTCGACGGCTCGCTCCAGGTCGCGCCCTATTACAACAAACCGACGCAGGAAGGTTTGTTCCAGCATTTCCGTGCAATCGCACGCGCTACAAGGCTGCCCATCGTGCTTTACAACATTCCGGGCCGTTGCGGCGTTGAAATCGGCGTCGAGACCGTCCGGCGTTTGGCGTGTGAATGCAAAAACATCATCGGCATCAAGGAAGCCGGCGGCAGCGCCGACAGGGTGTCGGCGTTGCGCGCGGCACTCGGTCCGAAATTCACAATTTTGTCCGGCGACGATTCGTTGACGCTGCCGTTCATGGCCGTCGGCGCACAGGGCGTCATCAGTGTGGCGTCCAACGTCATCCCGCGCGAAGTCGCGCAAATGGTGGATGCGTTCACGCGCGGCCAAATCCGGAAAGCATCGCGGCTTCACGCGGAGCTTTATCCGCTGTTCAAGGATTTGTTCATCGAGACAAACCCGATTCCCGTCAAAGCCGCGCTGGCGATGATGGGATTGATTGCCGAGGAATATCGTCTGCCGCTGGTGCCGATGAGCGCGGCAAATCGCGCAAAATTGCGCGCGACGATGAAACAATGCGGAGTTTTAAAATAATTTAACACTACATGACACGAGTCATCATTACTGGAGCGAAAGGCCGAATGGGTCAGGCGCTCATTTCGTGCGCGAAAAATTTTCACGAACTACAAGTCGTCGCGCAAATTGACGTGGGGGATGATTTATCCGCCGCCATTGCGCGGGGGGATGTCGTCGTTGATTTCAGTTCGCATACGGCAACGGCGAAAATCGCGGGGCTTTGCGCCAGGCACAAAAAAGCCATTGTCATCGGAACAACCGGCCATTCTGAATCTGAACAATCCGCAATCCGAAATCTGAAATCCGCAATTCCAATGGTATGGTCGTCGAACTATTCCACCGGTGTGAACACCCTGTTCTGGCTCACACGCAAAGCGGCGGAAATTCTGGGACCGGGCTTCGATTTGGAAATTGTCGAGATGCATCATCGCCTGAAAAAGGACGCACCGAGCGGCACGGCGAAATCGCTGGCGGAAATTCTGGCTGGCGTGCGCAACCTGCAGCTCGAAAAGGCGGCGCGACATGGTCGCGTCGGCATCGTCGGCGAACGGTCGGCTTCGGAAATCGGCATTCATTCCATGCGCGGCGGCGATGTCGTTGGCGATCACACGGTCATTTTTGCGAACACCGGTGAACGGCTCGAATTGACGCACAAGGCGTCGAGCCGCGAGACGTTTGCCAACGGGGCATTGCGCGCGGCACTTTGGGTCGTCAAACAAAAACCCGGCCTTTACGACATGCAGGACGTGCTGGGACTGAAGTGAAGTCAGAAGTCAGAAGCCAGAAGTCAGAAGTCAGCGCGTTTGCGTTTGTGGCGCTCGGCTCCAATCTTGGTGATTCGCATCAGATTGTTTCAGACGCGATGGCGCGGCTGCAAAATTTTTCCGACCGGCCAATCCTCAAATCATCACTCTGGTGGACATCGCCTGTAAATTGTCCGCCGGGTTCGCCGCCGTTTGTGAATGCGGTCATTGGCCTGGCTGCAAGGGCAGGGGAGACGCCGGAATCGTTGCTTGAAAAACTTCGCAAGCTGGAAAAGGAATTTGGCCGTCAACCCGGAAGGATTTTGAATGAACCTCGTCCGCTGGATTTGGATTTGATCGTGTTCGGCACGGAAACGCGTGATACGCCGGAATTGGTCTTGCCGCATCCGCGGGCGCATTTGCGGCGGTTTGTGCTTCAGCCGTTGAGCGAAATCGCGCCGGATTTGATTTTGCCAGGGCAATGTAAAACCGTTTTGCAATTGCTTGGCGAGCTTGCGAGTGGAGAAACCGTCATCCGGCTTTGAGTGTTTTTCCAAAAATTCGCTCGTGTTCGAGCCTGACGTAGCGGTCGGTCATGCCGGCGAGGTAATCACAAACGGCGCGGTGCAGGCCGGCTTTAGGGATGCGGCGATGGGATTGCTCGCCGATTTCCTTCGGGTGCTTGAGGTAGAAATGAAACAGTGTTTCAAGGAGCCGCAAGGCGCGCCGGTTCGGCGCGCGGAGGGCTTTGTTGTAGTAGAGATTTTTGTAAAGATAATCGCGCAATTCGAGGTTCAACGCGCTGCGTTCGGGGCTGTGTTGCACAAGCGCCTTCGGGAAAAGCCGGACTTCATCGGCTGACTTCACGCCGGCGGCGAGGATAAGCCGTTCGCTGGTCTCAACGACGTCTCGAATCTGCATGTCAATAATCGTCCGAATGATAAAATAACGGCGGCATTCATCGGGCAAATCGCCATGCTCCTTTTTCACAAGTCGCGCAGCCCGCGCCCAAACGCGGACGTCGCGGGCGAGATTTTTTTCAGAAAACAATCCGGAATCGAGTCCGTCGTCAAGGTCGTGGCTGTAATAAGTGATTTCGTCGGCGAGATTGGCGACTTGTGCTTCGAGCGATGAATTTTTGGCGTCAAATCCTTTCCGCCTGCCGGGATGATCGTAGGCGGTGTAATGCTTCACCAAACCCTCGCGCACTTCCCATGTCAAATTCAGGCCGGGGAAATCCGGATATTTTTGTTCCAGCTCCTCGACGATGCGCAGGCTCTGGCGATTGTGCTCGAAACCGCCGTGGCCGGCCATCAACCGATTCAAAACAGTCTCGCCTTTGTGGCCAAACGGCGAATGGCCGATGTCGTGCGCGAGCGCAATGGTCTCCGCCAAATCGGCATTCAGTTTCAACGCGCTGGCAACATTGCGCGAGACAGCGGCGACTTCGATTGTGTGAGTGAGGCGGGTGCGGAGATGGTCGCCGGTGCCGTTGAGGAAAACCTGTGTCTTGTATTCGAGACGGCGGAACGCGCGGGAGTGGATGACGCGGTCGCGGTCGCGCTGGTAATGCGTGCGCCATTCGGGCGGCGGTTCGGGATATTTGCGCCCGCGGGTGTCGCCGCAGAATTGAGCGTAAGGCGCGAGAATTTGCCGCTCAATTTGTTCCAGTTCAAATCGAGTTCGGGGCATGTTTCAAATACAGAATGAAGAATAAAATCAACCGGCCAACGGCTCTTGAACCGAAATTCCGCGCAATTCAAAAAGCCGGCGAATCGTGTCTTCGATCAAATTGTTCGGACAGGACGCGCCGGCGGTGATGCCGACGGTGATTTTGCCGGGCGGCAGCCAATCGCGCGTTCCAATTTCCTCCCTGCGATGCTGATCGTAATGGCGAATGAGTTTGTCCGATTCCATTTTGGCCGCGTTCTTGATGAAATAAGTCGGCAATTTGGCTTCGCCCATTTCGGCAAGGTGCGAAGTGTTTGATGAATTGTAGCCGCCGATGACGATGAGCAGGTTCGGCGGGTCGAGCAGCATTTTTTCGAGCGCGTCCTGGCGTTCCTGCGTCGCGCCGCAAATCGTGTCGAAAAAACGGAAATGTTTGTCAATTTCCGCCGCGCCGAATTTTTTCTCCATCGCGCTCTTGATGCGGCGTTGAACTTCCTCGGTTTCGCCGCGCAGCATCGTGGTTTGATTCGCGACGCCGACAGCTTGCAGGTGAATGTCGGGGTCAAAACCTTGCGAATAGTTGCCTTTGAATTTTTCCAGAAATTCCCGTTTGACGCCGCCGTTCAAAATGTAGTTGCAAACGCAATCGGTTTCCGCGAGGTTGAAGACAACGAGATAGTGGCCGCTGCCATAGGCGCGCGCTTGTGAAGTCGTGGCCATGGTTTCCTCGTGTTTCGCCTTGCCGTGAATGATGCTGGTCACGTTTTCCTTCGAGTATTGTCGCACGCGTTTCCAAACACTCATCACGTCGCCACAAGTTGTGTCAACGAGAATGCAGCCTTTGGCTTCGAGCTTCTTTCGCGTGCCGACTTCCGTGCCAAACGCGGGAATGATGACGGCGTCGCTGGATTGCAGCCGGGACATTTCCTCGTCGGTCGGCTTGGGCGAAATGATTTGGATGCCCATGTTGCGAATCTGATCATTGACTTCCGGGTTGTGAATGATTTCGCCAAGCAGATAGATCGGCGTGCTGGGCGACACCTCGGAAAAGTATTTTCGCGCGGCATAGGCGAGATCAATCGCACGCTCGACGCCATAGCAAAAACCGAATTCCTTCGCGAGTTTGACGGTCAGATCACCGGCGGAAATCACGTTGCCACTGGAGCGGATGCCCTCGACGAGTTCGCTGCGATAGTGCGAAAGCACCTGCGCCTGCACCGCTTCCATGATGTCGGGCCGGCGAAGGTTGATTTTCTTCCGCGTCATGGGTGCTTCTATTGACATGATGAAAAACTAGACCCGAACGAGCGAAGCGTCCAGCAGAACTTCCGCGGGTGGATGAAGGAAATTTCATTGCGCGGCGGAAAATTCGTGGGATGATTTGCCGAAGTCGGAGCGTAGCTCAGCTTGGTAGAGCACCAGCTTTGGGAGCTGGCTGTCGCAGGTTCAAATCCTGTCGCTCCGACCATTTTACTTCTCTTTCCGGCTCTGGCGAATTTTTCCTTCGCTGCGCAAATTGCAACACGCTTTCCTTCGCGGGCGTTTGGAGGGGAATTTATTTTTGCCCAATAAAATCAGGCATTTTTGTGCATTCAGCCACGGCAAAATTCCGCCTGGCATTATCGTTGCTTAACGTGCCCGAACGCAGACGTGTGAGTTGACTCAAGCCAAACGCGGACTGGTGACGGTGGCGCTGAAGCTGAACGCCCATTCGCAGGTCCGGTAGGTATAAAGTCGGGGCGGAAAATTTCGAGAGCATCCACAATCACAACGCCTACGCCTGCATCGAAAGGCGCGCCGGGGTTCACACAAGGACATCCCGTTGAACGGCAATCCGGTTTCGACCGTGATTGAAGTCGTTTCAAAACCGGGTGGTGAAATCAAAAAATGGATGCGGAACGAATCCCGCATCCATTTCCCAAATGAAATCAGATTTCAGTTTTAGCTTTTTCGGCGGCGGAACAGCAGCAGGCTCAAACCGCCCAAGTCGGCCAACGCCAGCGTGGACGGTTCGGGGACTGACGCGATGAAACCATGATCATAAGAGCTGTCGTTATAGCTTCCCACGATGTTGTTGCCGGAAATGCTCCAAGCCTCGGTTCCACCGACGCCGAGCGGGGCATCCAATGTCGTCCAAGTGCTGCCATTGTAGAGAAAACCATGAGAATAACCAGAGCTGTCGGAATACATTCCCACGATGTTGTTGCCGTCAATGCCATTGGCATAGCCTCCACCATTGACGCCGAGCGGGTCATCCAAGGTTATATAAGTGCTGCCATTGTAGAGAAAACCATGCATACCAGAGCTGTCATAATAGCATCCCACGATGTTGTTGCCGGAAATGCCATAGGGATAGGTTCCATAGACGCCGAGCGGGTCATCCAAGGTCGTCCAAGTGCTGCCATTGTAGAGAAAACCATGAGAATAACCAGCGCTGTCGTAATAGCTTCCCACAATGTTGTTGCCGGAAATGCCATAGGCATCGGTTCCATAGATGCTGCTGAGCGGGTCATCCAAGGTCGTCCAAGTGCTGCCATTGTAGAGAAAACCATGAGAATAACCAGAGCTGGCGCCATAGCATCCCACGATGTTGTTGCCGGAAATGCCATAGGCATCGGTTCCATAGACGCCGAGCGGGTCACTCAAGGTCGTCCAAGTGCTGCCATTGTAGAGAAAACCATGATCTATGCCAGAGCCGTCGTTATAGCTTCCCACGATGTTGTTGCCGGAAATGCCATAGGCATCGGTTCCATAGGCGCCGAGCGGGGCATTCAAGGTCGTGTAGGTTAGCGCTTGCGCCATGGTTGCCGCGCCCAGCAGGGCCAGACCGCAGGTGAGTTTAATGAGACTTGTTTTCATGGTTTTACTGTTGTGTGTTACTGTTGTGTGACGGGTTTTTATTCTTTTCTTTTGTTGGCTGTTTACTGCAGTGTCGAGACTTATATCATTTTCGAGGTTTCAGCGCAAGTCTTTTTTAGGATTATTTCCCCATTGAAAACATTACGTAAATCGTCGAATTGTCGAATGAATTCGGGATTATGCACTTCACAAATAATCGGCCTTTGGAGGAACAAAACGGATTCAGCCCATTTTTGAAGCGGCCTGGCGGCTCGCCCGACGTGCCTTCATGGGAATGGAGTTTTTAGGCGGAAACAATCCCGACAAATTAAACGCCCTCGGTTGCTTCCAAGTAGAAAACGGGGCCCCCGCTAACTCCATTGATAGCAACCCCGTCAATCAAATAAGCACTGTCGTCGTCACGCCCAGCGCTGATACTGCCAGAAAAGAAACACAACTTATAAGGCTCGATGGTGGGGAATCCAATGCGACTGAAATTTGGGTGTCTCTTTGTGTGTTGGCTTTTGTAACCCCTTGCGAATCTGGAGACGGGCAACAGGTTCAATCCTGTCGCTCCGACCATTTTACTTCTCTTTCCGGCGCTGAAGCTGAACGCCCATTCGCGGGTCCGGTGGGTATAAAGTCGGGGCGGAAAATTTCGAGAGCATCCACAATCACAACACCTACGCCTGCATCGAAAGGCGCGCCGGGGTTCACACAAGGACATCCCGTTGAACGGCAATCCGGTTTCGACCGCGATTGAAGTCGTTTCAAAACTAGGTGGTGAAATCAGGAAATGGATGCGGAACGAATCCCGCATCCATTTCCCAAATGAAATCAGATTTCAGTTTCAGCTTTTTCGGCGGCGAAACAGCAGCAGGCTCAAACCGCCCAAGTCGGCCAACGCCAGCATGGACGGTTCGGGGACTGACGCGATGAAACCATGATCATAACCAGCGCTGTCGAAATAGCTTCCCACGATGTTGTTGCCATCAATGCCATAGGCACGGGTTCCCTTGACGCCGAGCGGGTCATTCAAGGTCGTCCAAGTACTGCCATTGTAGAGAAAACCATGAGGAACACCAGAGCCGTCGTAATAACTCCCCACGATGTTGTTGCCGGAAATGGCAGCGGCATAGGTTGCATTGACGCCGAGCGGGTCATTCAAAGTCGTCCAAGTGCTGCCATCGTAGAGAAAACCATGAGCACCAGAGCTGTCCCAATAGTTTCCCACGATGTTGTTGCCGGAAATGCCGGCGGCAGAGGTTCCATTGACGCCGAGCGGGTCATTCAAGGTCGTCCAAGTGCTGCCATTGTAGAGAAAACCATGGGAATTACCAGAGCTGTCGGTATAGTCTCCCACGATGTTGTTGCCGGAAATGCCATAGGCATAGGTTCCATTGACGCCGAGCGGGTCATTCAAGGTCGTCCAAGTGCTGCCATTGTAGAGAAAACTTTGAGGACCATTAGAGCTGCCGAAATAGAATCCCACGATGTTGTTGCCGGAAATGCTATAGACAACGGTTTTATTGACGCCGAGCGGGTTATCCAAGGTCGTCCAAGTGCTGCCATTGTAGAGAAAACCACTCATCATGTCGCCGCTGTAGTAATAGGTTCCCACGATGTTGTTACCGGAAATGCCATAGGCATCGGTTCCCCCGACGCCGAGCGGGTCATTCAAGGTCGTGTAGGTTTGCGCTTGCGCCATGGCCACCGCGCCCAGCAGAGCCAGACCGCAGGTGAGTTTAATGAGGCTTGTTTTCATGGTTTTACTGTTGTGTGACGGGTTTTACTCTTTTGTTGGCTACATACTGCAGTGTCGAGACTTATATCATTTTCGAGGTTTCAGTACAAGTCTTTTTTAGAATTATTTTTCCATTAAAAACATTACGTAAATCGTCGAATTGTCGAATTAATTCGGGATTATGCACTTCACAAATAATCGGCCTTTGGAGGAACAAAACGGATTTAGCCCATTTTTGAAGCGGCCTTTCGGCGTAACAACAATCTGATAGGACATTACCCTTTCCAGCGCTGGCGAATTTTTTCTTCACTGTGCAAATTGCAACAGGCTTTTCTTCCCCGGCGTTTGGAGGGGAATTTATTTTTCCCCAATAAAATCAGGCATTTTTGTGCGTTTAGCCACGGCAAAATTCCGCCTGGCATTATCGTTGCTTAACGTGCCCGAACGCAGACGTGAGTTGACTCAAGCCAAACGCAACTTGGTTATACTGACAAAAAACATGAAGAAAATTGAAGCGATCATCAAACCGTTCAAGCTCGAGGAAGTGAAGGACGCCCTCAACGAAATCGGCATCGAAGGCATGACCGTGAGTGAGGTCAAGGGCTTTGGCCGCCAGAAGGGTCACACCGAAATTTATCGCGGCAGCGAATACACCGTGGATTTCCTGCCGAAGACTAAAATTGAAGTTGTTGTGGCAGATAATCGAACCGACGCGGCCGTTGGCGCGATTATTAAATCGGCCAGGACCAGCAAGATCGGCGATGGCAAAGTGTTCGTGTCCGGCATCGAACAAGCTGTTCGCATTCGAACCGAGGAGAAGGGCGAATTGGCTGTTTGAAGAACCAAAATGCTCCGAACCCCAATGTAAAACAAACTGTGAAACGATACTTATCAACCCTCGCTTTGATTGCAATCACTGCGCTCGGCGTTTTGCCATTGCACGCGGACACGGCCACCAATCTGCCGGCGCCGACACTGGATCAACGCGTGGCATCGCTTGAAGCTTACATTGCCAACACCGATCCCACCGCGCCATTGAAGGACACTAATGGCAATCAAGTGGTCGCTAATACAACGATCATTGGCAATCCCGGTCCCGGCCACAACGCGTGGCTGCTCACCAGCACGGCACTGGTGCTGTTCATGACGCTGCCGGGTCTGGCGCTGTTCTATGGCGGTCTCGTTCGCCGCAAAAATGTCCTGTCCGTGCTGGCCCAATGCTTTCTGATCACCGGCTTGGTGACCATCCTCTGGGTGTTTGTCGGCTACGGCATGATTTTCGGCGGAACGGGCAATGCCGTCAAAGAAGACCTTATCAAAGGCGTCATCGGCAGCCCGGTGATTGACTGGATGCTGAAGAACGTCACTTCCACCCCGAACTCCAACTATTCCTACTGGGTTTCGGAAAATGTGTTTGCGATGTTCCAATTAATGTTCGCCGTAATCACTCCGGCGTTGATCATTGGATCCATCGCTGAACGCATGAAGTTCAAGGCCATCTTTATCTTCATGACGTTGTGGATGCTCCTCGTCTATTTCACCCAGGGCCACATGGTCTGGGGCATCAACGGCATGATGAATGGTGTGTGGAACGCGGGCGCAAAAATTCACGCAATTGACTTTGCCGGCGGCACAGTCGTGCATATGACCTCCGGTTGGTCTGCCCTGGTTCTGTGTTTGATTCTTGGCAAACGCGCGGGCTTCGGCAAAGAAAACTTCGCGCCGCACAGCATGGTGCTTACTTACATCGGCACGGGCATGCTGTGGGTCGGCTGGTATGGCTTCAACTCCGGCAGCGCGGTGGGGGCTGACGTGGTGGCAGCCAATGCCTTCACTACCACGACGATTGCCACAGCGGTGGCTTCATTCGTCTGGCCGATGTGGGAGTGGATTGTCAAAGGCAGGCCGAGCGTGCTCGGATTCTGTTCCGGCGCCGTTGCGGGTCTGGTGGTCATTACTCCCGCATGCGGTTTCGTCACTCCGCAAGGCTCGATCTGGATTGGCATTGCCGCCGGCACCATCCCGTGGTTCTTCTGCTACAAGGTCAAGAGTTGGTTTGGCTATGACGATGCCCTGGACACATTCGGCGTTCACGGCATCGGCGGATTGACCGGGGCATTGATGACCGGCATGCTCGCGCGCAATGCCGTCAATCCGAATCTCGCGACCAACCTTAAAACCTATGTTACGGACAGTTGGTTCCAACCGCTGCTCGGGGAACAGCTCAAGGCGGTCGGCATCACGTTGGTGTTGACTGTCGTGGGCACCATCATTATTGCGTATATCACCAAGGCGCTGGTGGGTCTCCGTCCGACAGAGGAAGTTGAAATCTCCGGGCTGGATATCAACGAACACGGAGAGGAGGGCTATCATAGTTAACTAAAAAATACTCGACGCTGTGGCGGTTCTTGACCAAAGTCACGACCGGCGCAGCTTTCGGTTTCGACTGCACTAACAGACAAACAAACAAAACCAACAAAAACCAACAACTTCACATCCTAAAATATGGCAACACCCAAGAGCGTAATTGAAATGGCAAACAAGGCTGGCGCGAAAATGGTGGACATCAAGTTCGTGGACACCTTCGGCACCTGGCAACACTTCAGCCTGCCCATCGGCGAACTGTCCGAGGAAACCTTCACCGAAGGCATCGGCTTCGATGGTTCCTCCATCCGCGGCTGGAAGAGCATCGAAGCCAGCGACATGCTGGCCATGCCCGACCCCCAAACGGCATTCATAGATCCGTTCATGGCCGTGCCGACATTGAGCCTCACCTGCACGGTTGCGGAAACCGGCACGTTGGAATCTTACAGCCGCGACCCGCGCGGCATCGCGCAGAAGGCTGAGAAATACCTCGTCTCCACCGGTATTGGCGATCAGGCCTTCTTTGGCCCCGAAGCCGAATTTTTCATCTTTGACAACATCCAGTTCGATTCCAGGTGCAACGGCACATTCTACAGCATTGATTCCGAGGAAGGCATCTGGAACACCGGTCGCGACGAAATGCCCAACCTCGGCAACAAAATCCGCCACAAGGAAGGTTACTTCCCAGTCGCGCCGCTGGACACCCAGCAGGACATCCGCACCGAGATGGTGCTGACGATGGAACAATTGGGTGTGAAAGTTGAAAAGCAGCACCACGAAGTCGCCACCGCCGGCCAGGCTGAAATTGATTATCGCTTCAGCACCCTTGTCACCGCTGCGGACTGGATGATGATTTACAAATACGTCATCAAGAACGTGGCCAGGAAGCACGGCAAGACCGCCACCTTTATGCCCAAGCCGCTCTTCGGCGACAACGGCTCCGGCATGCATACGCACCAGAGCATTTGGAAGAAGGGCAAACCGCTTTTTGCCGGCAACGAATACGGCGGTCTCAGCAAGATGGCGCTTTACTACGCTGGCGGCCTGCTCAAGCACGCCAAGGCCCTCTGTGCCTTTTGCAGCCCGACCACGAACAGTTACAAGCGCCTCGTGCCCGGTTACGAAGCGCCGGTTAATCTCGCCTACAGCGCGCGCAACCGCAGTGCCGCCGTCCGCATCCCGACCTACAGCGAGAGTCCCAAGTCCAAGCGCCTCGAATATCGTCCGCCGGATCCGGCGGCGAATCCGTATCTCTGCTTTGCCGCGTTGCTCATGGCCGGGCTCGACGGCATTCAAAACAAGATTGATCCAGGCGAACCCATTGACAAAAACATGTATGAATTGCCGCCGGAGGAGCATGCGAAGATTCCACAGATACTCGGCAGTCTGGAGGAAGCCGTCAAAGCCCTTGAAAAGGACCACCAATTCCTGCTCAAGGGCGATGTCTTTACGGAAGACTTCATCGAAATGTGGATCAGCTCCAAGCGAAAGGAGTACGACGCCATCCGTTTGCGTCCGCATCCTTACGAATTCTTCATGTATTATGATGTGTAAATAGCCAGGAGAAACTGGGGAACGGCGCGGGCCAAAACCCGCGCCGTTTTTTATTTCAACAAGAATGGATTTGCGATTATGGGATTCATTGATTATGTTTGAAGTATGACAGAAGTTCAGCACAAACGACTGAAACGGATCATGAAAGATGCGCTCCGGATTCAAGACCGCTTTGCTGCTGAACCCATTCTGGCACGGACGGGAAAGGGTTACCTCAAAAGCGAAGGCGTCATGACGCTGCAACGGATTAAAGACGGTTTGAGAAAGTCCACAGCCCATTAGGAGCCAATTCCGCATGTCGCGCCTTGTCAAACCCTGGCTGGCCTCATTCGACTGGGAAATTGTCACTGAAATCAATCGCGGACTTTGCAGGCAGAAGAATGCTCTTCACAAACCCACCTCCGACGGACATCTGCCCGCCAAAACCCTTTGGGAGAAAAATCAATCCAAGGAACTTGCCTTTACCGAGGCGCTTGAAATCTGCCTGAAATGCCATCGGCTGGCGCCTTTCTGCTTTTACAATGGAAACACTTTTGCCGCCATTGCGCGCGATTTCATCACGGAATTATCACCAAAACTGGCGGCAGACAAAGCTCACATTTTGCGAAGCATCGCCGGACACATCGTTGCCGGAACGGCAACCGACATCGAGCGGAAACAATTGGATTCAATCCTCACTGCTCTGGAGAAATAGCTGGTTGAAGAACGCAACGGCGAAAAAGCATGAAGCAATACAGCCTATCTAGGTGTTAGGCGGCATAGTGCAAATCAACGTAGCGGCGGTGCCCACAGCTCCCCATATCACTCCAGCAAAGCCGTGAAATGGTCACCAAGCAACGTCAGTGAATGGTAAATTGTCCGCATCGTGTCCACCGGATGATCCATGTGCCTCACTACACACCACACAGGCCCGAAACTCAAAACATAGATGAGGAATACAATAGCACTCCAAGTTGCGACCCGTAACACTCGGCGCGGGTGCTTGGCAAACCCAACTGAAGTTCCTGTCTTCATGGTGTGTCGGATGCCGCCTAACAGATAATAGACGGCGCATTTTACAGCCTATCTATAGCAGTTCACATTATCATTGGCACAAACAGGTTCATGAGGAAATCTCGAGGACAGTTCGTCCTCGTGCAAAGCGCCAGGGGACTGGCGCACTCCAAAACGCTTCGCGTATTTGAGGAATCATCGTGTTACGCGCAGCGTCTTGGACTGCGGCGGCCCTCCGCCGCTTTTCCCGGAGGCACATCAAACTGTGCCAATGTTAACTGAAACTGCTATAGTTTCATGGTTTTGACTTTGCCCCCGGCGAAAATGTTTGTTCAGAACTATCACGAGAATGTCTTTCGGGTAGGGCGGTTTCTCCGAAACCGCCGGTCGAAGTTCGACTTCCCCATTCGGCGTGCTCGGAGAGCTTGCCCTACCAATTTATTTCAACTGCGCCGCCAATTCCTCGCCTAACGCCGCCGCTTCCGTCAACGGGCGTTTCCCTTCTCCTCGTTTGTGCATTCCATCGCGAAATGATGCCGCGCGCATGAAGATTTTGTCGCCAACTACTTCCGCGTAGGCGGCCACGGGGCTTTGGCAGCCACCGCCCATTGCTCGCAAAAACGCGCGCTCCGCCGTCACGCACTGGAATGTGTTGAAATGATTCAGCCGCTCGCAAATTTTCGCAATGCGCTCGTCATCCGCGCGAATTTCAATGCCAATCGCGCCCTGACCGACGCATGGCAGCATCACGTCCAAATCCAAAACTGTTGCCAGTAAACCGTCCAGCACCGCGTCGCCTTCGAGTTTGCCTTCGGGCGTGATGCTAAAATTGAGCCGTGTCAGACCGGCCAGCGCGAGCACCGTTGCGTCCAATTCTTCGCGCTCGGCGACTTTTTGCATTCGCGTGGTGATGTTGCCGCGAATTTCCACGACGTTCAAATCCGGTCGTGCCGCGAGCAGTTGCATTTTGCGTCGCGTGCTGTTCGTGGCGATGGTCGCTTTTGCCGGAAGGTTTTTCAGCGTCGTGTGCGGTTTAAGGCCGCGCAACGCCGATTGGCCGGGAGACCATTCAGTGGAATTTGCGATTTGCGATTTGCGATTTGCGATTGCTTCAGCATCCCGGTAGATGAGCACATCGCGGACATCGGCGCGTTTGGGCATGGCGGCGAGTTTCAGTCCGGCGGGCAAATCTGTCGGTAAATCCTTCAAACTGTGCACAGCGAGGTCAGCCTGGCCTTTGACGAGTGCGACTTCGAGTTCCTTCGTGAACAAACCTTTCGGTAAACTGACACCCTTTTTCGCCAGTGAGGCGGCTTGCAATTTATCGCCGGTGGTTTTGATGATTTTGAGTTGGAACCGCAATTTCGGGAATACGGCGCGGCATTGTCCGGCTATCAGATTGGCTTGAGCGAGCGCGAGTGCGCTGCCGCGCGTGGCGATGATGATTGGACGTTCAACGGCCATTTTTTTAGCCACAGATGAACACAGATAAACACAGATGAAAAGATTAACAAATTTTGTCAGAGTTTTGCCGTCACCATTTTTAATCCGTGTCCATCTGTGCTTATCTGTGGCTGAATGTTTTTCGCTTCAAGCAGTGTCTTCACTTTCTCGGCGATGATTTGTTCGCAACGGGCGATTTCCTCCCTGCGCTGTTTCAGGTAGTCGTCAGCAATGGCTTGAAGGTCGTCGATGTTGTAAAGATAAACGTTCTCCAGAAAATTCACTTCGGGATCAATGTCGCGCGGCACGGCGATGTCAATGAGCAGCAGCGGTCGATGCTTGCGCGCCTTCATCAACGGTTCGAGTTTTACGCGGTTGAGAATGTGATGTGGCGCGGATGTGCTACTGATGGCGATGTCAATTTTTTCAAATTCCGCCGCCCAATTGTCGAATGGAACGGCGCGTCCGCCGAGTTCGTTCGCCAATGCCACCGCGCGGTCATGTGAACGATTTGCCACGATAATGCTGCGCGCACCGCGGGAGAGCAGGGCGCGGGCGGTTTTTTCGCTCGTGTCGCCGGCGCCGATAACGAGCACTTCGCGATCGTGCAGCAAACCAAAAATTTTCTCTGCGAGTTCAACCGCGACGGACGCCACGGAAACACTGCCGCGCTGGATGTTCGTCTGACTGCGAATGTGCTTGGCGACGTGAAATGCGCGTTGAAATACCCTGTTCAACCACGCGCCGGTGTGGCCGTGGCGATGCGCGAGCGCGTAAGCCTGCTTGAGCTGGCCGAGGATTTCCGTTTCACCGAGCACCATTGAGTCGAGCCCGCACGCGACTCGAAAAAGATGGTGCAGACTTTGCGGCCCGGCGAGCGTGTAAAATTCATCGCCAGGCACAGCTTTCGGAGGGCGGAGCTCTGCGACGCCCAAATTGTCCGGCTCGCCAGCAGTCTCGCCCCATCTTAAGAGAAATTGTTTTAATTCGGCGAACGCTTTGGCGGGTTCAAGCGAGGTTGCGGCGTAAATTTCCACGCGATTGCACGTTGAAAGAATGACCGTTTCACCAGCGACACCGGATTCGCGCAATGACTTGAGCGCGCCGGGAATTTTCGCGTCAGCAAAGGCGAACCGCTCCCGCAATTCGACGGGCGACGAACGGTGGCTCAGGCCGATGACGACGATGTTCATGGCTGGTGAACGGGTGAGAGCAGCAGAAATCCCCAAAACGTGAGCAAAATGAAAACGAAACTGGCGACCATGCCCCATGCGAATCGCCGGCCGCCCTGACCAAACCGCCAGCGCGCCATCAGCAGGCCGAAATAAAACACCCAAATAAAAATAAGATAAGTCACAAGCGGTTCCCTGTAAAAATAGAACGGGTCATTTTTGAAATTGAACGGCGCATACGCGCCATTTTTTTGCTTGATTTCAATCAGCTTCAAACCGATTGCGAGCCCGGTCGCGAGCAAGAAAAGGCCGCCGATTACAAGCCCGTTCATCACGCGCTCGAGCCGTTGAATCGGCGGGAGCAGTGAAAAAAACGCGCGCAGTTTGTGAAATTTCAAATCGTGTTCTTCAGTTAAAAACATCAAGGCGGCGACGGCGCTTAATCCGAACGCGCCGTATGCCAGGAGAATCAAGGTGGCATGCAAACTCGTTAATACGCTGGAAAATTGCGGTTTTAATTCATGTGGCAGGTCGAGCGCAGGCATGAGCGCGAAAACGCCGATGGCGAACAGAACCGGCGACGCAAATGCGCCGAGAAATCGCAATCGCGGCAGCAGGCCGATGACGAGGTAGGCGGCGACAATAGTCCATGCGATGAACGTGGTGGCTTCGTAAAGATTATTGACGGGGCAATGACCAAAGCGCAGGCCGCGATAAAACATCGCAACTGTGTGCAGCGCGAACGCAGCGAGCAGCAGGAGATAATTCACGCGATCATCCTTGCGAAAACCCATTCGCCAGAGGAAAACCGAATACACCGTGCTCAAACCGTAAATGGCGACGGCGAGCAAAAAGAAATGCCGGTCAGTGAACCAAACCACAAGGGTAGGTTAAACGCGGGAATGAACCGTGCAAGCGGCAAGTAAAAACTGAATCCAACCCTTGTAATTCAAAGGCAGTACTTTTATTCTCCGGCAAACACGCATCATACGACATGAGTTACACTGTTGATTATCTCCAATCCGAAAGTGTTGCTTCACAAGGGCCTGAAGTCATCGTGCTGGTCAACTGCATGGTGCAGGACGCCATCAAACTCGGCGCGAGCGATCTGCACATTGAGCCGTGGGAAAACGCCATCGCGGTGCGCGCGCGCGTCAACGGCGTGCTGCTCGAAGTGGCGCACCTGCAGCTGGAGTTGTTGGACAAGATTTCCGCGCGCTTCAAAGTCATGTCCAACTTGGTGACCTACCAGTCAGGAATACCGCAGGATGGCACGGCAATGGGCGGACCGGAATTGGACGACGTGCAATTGCGCATCTCGATTTTTCCCACAACCCGCGGCGAAAAAATTGTTGCGCGGCTGTTTGACCCGCGCGACCGGCGTTTTGATTTGAACACGCTCGGTTTTGACGATTCGACGCAGCAAGGGCTGTTGCGCCTGCTCAAACGACCGGGCGGTCTGATGCTGTTCACCGGACCGGTTGGTTCGGGCAAGACGAGCACGATGTATTCGTCGCTCTGCCACATCATGCAGCGCGACGGCACGAGCATTAGCATTAGCACGGTGGAAGATCCGGTGGAATTCAATCTGCCGATGGTCAGCCAGACACAGATCAATCCTGCGCAGGAGTTCACTTATGCCGTCGCCCTTCGGAGCATCCTGCGGCAGGACCCGCAGGTGGTCATGGTGGGCGAGATTCGCGACCCGGAGACCGCTGCCATCGCGGTGCAGGCCGGCCTGACGGGACATTTGGTCCTTAGCACGATTCACTCCGGCGTCTCGGCGGGCGCCTTCACACGGTTGATCAACATGGAGATCGAGCCGTTCATGCTGTCGTCGAGCGTTCTTGGCGTGATGGGAATGCGGCTGATACGGCGCAATTGTCAGGATTGTTTGCAACCGTATGATCCGGAACCAAGCCAGCTCAAAATTATTCCTGAAGCGTTGCTGCCGGAGGCGCAATTCCGTCGCGGCACCGGTTGCGAGCATTGCCACAATACTGGTTTCTCCGGTCGCATGCCCGTGACGGAATTGCTGGTCGTGGATGAACCCTTCCGCGAAGCTGTCTTGAAGAAAATGCCCACGTCCGCGCTGGAGGAAATTGCCATCAAGCAAGGCATGAGGACACTTTTGCAAAACGGACTTCAACGCGTTGCCGATGGACAAACCCCATTGGAGGAAATGGTCCGCGTGCTGGCGGCGGATTTGATTTAGCACGGCAATTCAGAAATGGATTGAACCGCAGCCTGTCTCGCCGAAATCCGATGAAGGCGGAAGACGCAAAGGCGCGGAGAAGGAAAAAATCTGCAGCCTATCGATCCAAAGTTAGGCCGCACAAAGTTCATGGTCACTGTGGCAATAAAAGAGCGATTTCCTGAAAAATAGCTGAAATGCAAGCGGCGACAGCAGCCCACTTGCTCCAGCGAGTTTGCTCTCTTGCGGTAGCTATAAAGCCTGAGTCCTTCTGGCCTTCAGACACCATGATTCTTGCGCTGGCAAACTCACCCGAATTAGTTACAGCAGGCTTTACACGCACAACGCTTGATTTATACCAAAGAAATGCGGCAACCAATGCGAATACCGCTGCTGCGAATGCGAGTAATAACTTTGCGGTTTTCATGTGTGCCTAACAATGAGTAGGCGGCATTATATGCAGCCTGTCTCGTTTCATGGTTGGGACTTTATTCCTATAAGAATTATTTTCAATGGGAATTTTGTTTGTAGCACGGTTTATGGCAATTCATATTGTCATTGGCGCACAAAAGTTCATGCGGAAATCTGGCGGATATTTCGTCTTCTTGCAAAGCGCCAGAGGACTGGCGCACTCCAAAACGCTTCGCGTATTTCAGGAATCATCGTGCCGCGCGCAGCGTCTTGGACTGCGGCGGCCCTCCGCCGCTTCAGCAGCAAGTGCGACCTTGCCAACTGCGCCCGCGTTTTGTTTAATCCGTCCGTGCTGAATCAGCAGACTCTCAATCGGGCCGCGAGTTTTTCCGGCGTCGGCCTGCACAGCGGCAACCGGGTGAACATGACAATTTTGCCCGCACCCGCCAACAGCGGCATCCGTTTCCGCCGCGTTGACCTCGACGGCAAACCCGAAATCGAGGCGCGCGTGGAAAATGTCATCGAGACAAACCGTTCGACGACGCTCGTCAAAGGCAACGTGAAAATCCACACCGTCGAGCACGTGCTCGCGACGCTGGCGGGTTATGGGATTGATAATGCCATCATTGAATTGGACGGGAGCGAGCCCCCGATTGCCGACGGCAGTTCGCGCGAATTTTGCAAAATGATTCAGGCCGCAGGCATCGCGCCGCAGGCCGAAAAGCGCGAGTCGTTCACGCCCACCGAGCCGATTGAACTGGAAACGGGCGAAACGGTAATGACGCTATTTCCCGACGACGGTTTTAGAATCACCTGCACGAGCGCGGACAAAAAAGGCCGGTTCACCCAGTTTTACAGCACGGAAATCACGCCGAAGACCTGGGAAAAAGAATTGGCGCACGCGCGGACGTTTTGTTTTTACGAGGAAATCGAGCACCTCATCAAAAATAATTTGATCAAGGGCGGCAGTTTGGAGAACGCCATTGTCATCCGCGACGACGCGGTGCTGACGACCGAGCCGATGCGGTATCCCGAGGAATTCGTGCGGCACAAGATGCTCGACATCGTCGGCGATTTGTCGCTGCTCGGACGGCCGATTCGCGGGCACCTGGTCGCAGTGAAACCGAGTCACACGGCGAATTGCGAATTTGTCCGGCGAATCATCGCACAGATGCAAAAGCCGTTGCGCGCCGCGCAAACGTTCGCGCCGCCGCCGGCGAAGGTTGCCGCGCCCGAACCGATGATTTCCGAAGACGGCGCGATGGACATTGAGCAAATCATGAAACTGCTGCCGCATCGTCCGCCGTTTTTAATGGTGGATCGGATTCTGAAAATGGACGGCAACAAAATCATCGGCGTCAAAAACGTCACGATGAACGAAGGGTATTTTCAGGGACATTTCCCGGGGCATCCGATCATGCCGGGCGTGCTGCAACTCGAAGCCATCGCGCAGGTTGCCGGCCTTTTGATGATGAAACACGCTGAAACCGGACGGCAGCTTGCTTACTTCATGTCCGCTGAAAAAGTCAAATGGCGCAAACTGGTTGTGCCCGGTGACACACTGGTCGTTGAAGTTGAGCTCATGAAAACGCGCGGCAAAATCTGCAAGGCCAAAGGGATTTGCAAGGTCGGCGGTGAAATGGTGAGCGAAGCGGAAGTTACTTTCATGTTGCGCGGCGAATGAGACAATTGCGGATTGCAAATTGCGAAATGCGGATTGAACAGTGCAAAATATCATCGCCATGAATCCGGAAGAATTAAAGAAAAGGACAAAAGTTTTTGCAGTTCGCGTCATCAATCTGGTTGACCGACTGCCAAATTCGAAGGCCACGAATGTAATTGCCAATCAGCTTGTTCGCAGCGGAACGTCGGTCGGGGCGAACTATTATGCTGCCTGCCGCGCCAAGTCCCGTGCAGATTTTATTTCAAAGCTGGGCACGGTGGAGGAAGAGGCCGATGAAACAATTTATTGGATGGAATTGTTGATCGAGTCTGGAAAAGTTAAAGCTGCGGCATTGGCCGATTTGATGCGTGAAGCCGGCGAAATTCTCGCCATAACCGTCGCCTCAATCAACACCGCCCGATCGGGAAGGAATCCGCAATCCGCAATCCGCAATCCGCGATAGTATGGTTCATTCCACGGCCATCATTCATTCAAAAGCCAAAATTGGTTCCGGCTGCGGAATCGGTCCTTATTGTGTCATCGGCGAACACGTCGTGCTCGGGAGCGGTTGCAAACTGCATTCGCACGTTGTCATTGACGGACACACGAAATTGGGAAGGGAGAATGAAATTTTTCCATTCGCGAGCATCGGGCTGAAGACGCAGGACTTAAAATGGAGCAGTGGTGTCACGCGCACGGAAATCGGCGACCACAACACATTCCGCGAATACGTCACCATTCACAGCGCGACCGGTGACGGCGAAGTCACGCGCGTTGGGTCGCATAATCACATCCTTGCTTATTGCCACATTGCGCACAACGTAACGCTCGGCGACCACGTTATCATGTCGAATGTCGCCACACTTGCCGGTCATGTCGTGGTGGAAGATTACGCGGTGATTGGTGGTTTGGCGGCAATTCATCAATTTTGTCGTATCGGCAAAATGGCGATGATAGGCGGTTGCTCAAAAGTCGTGCAAGACGTGCCGCCATTCATGATGGCTGATGGCAACCCTGCGGAAACACGAACCATCAACAAAATCGGCATGGAACGAAATGGTGTTTCTGAAAAAGCGCAGATGGCATTGAGGCAGGCTTACAAGATTCTGTTTCGCGAGGGACTCACTGTTCCCAACTCGGTGGCGAAGGTTGAAAAGAAATTGCCGCCGTTGCCCGAGATTCGATATTTGATTCATTTTGTGCGGGCAAGCGAACGGGGAATCAGCAAATAAAGTGGGTTCAAAAAAGCTGTTGACAGAGTTTGGTGAGTTGCATAGTTTGTGGCCTGTCGGAGCAGTAAAAAGTCAAAAGGCCGTTGACCCCTCGGGTTTTCGAAAGAAAAGAGCGAGGGGAAGTGGTTTTTTGTCGTTTTGCATGTCAGGATGGGCTAATGATTTTGAGAGGCCCATGTAGCTCAGTTGGTAGAGCGCATCCTTGGTAAGGATGAGGTCATCAGTTCAATCCTGATCATGGGCTCCAGTTTAACGAACGAAAACTAAACGCAGGAGACAACAATGGCTAAAGAACAATTTCAACGAACGAAACCGCACGTCAACGTCGGCACCATCGGGCACATTGACCATGGCAAATCCACTTTGACGGCTGCAATTGTCAAGGTGCAGGCTGGAAAGGGCCTGGCACAGGTCAAGTCTTACGCGGAGATTACAAAGGGCGGCACCGTGCGCGACGAGACCAAGACCCTCACCATTGCCGTGTCCCACACGGAGTACCAGAGCGACAAACGCCACTACGCCCACATTGACTGCCCAGGCCACGCCGATTTCATCAAAAATATGATCACTGGCGCGGCCCAGATGGACGGCGCCATCCTCGTCGTGGATGCTTCGGAAGGTCCGATGCCTCAAACCAAGGAACACGTTTTGTTGGCTCGCCAGGTCGGTGTGCCCGCCATTGTAGTTTACCTGAACAAGGTTGACCTCGTGGACGACAAGGAGCTGCTGGATTTGGTGGAGATGGAAGTCCGTGACCTGCTGACCAAATATGAATTTCCGGGTGACAAGACACCGATTATTCGCGGCAGCGCCAAACTGGCGTTGGCGGGCGAAAAGGAACACGTGGACTCCATTCAAAAATTGATGGAAGCCATTGACGCGTTCATACCGTTGCCGACGCGCGAGGTGGACAAGCCGTTCCTGATGTGCATCGAGGACGTATTCAACATCGAAGGTCGTGGCACAGTTGTCACCGGGCGTGTGGAGCGCGGTCAACTCAAGCGCATGGAGGAAGTGGCAATCGTTGGCTTGGGCGAAACGCGCAAGACTGTGGCGACCGACATCGAGATGTTCCGCAAACTGCTGGACTCGGCGCAGTGTGGTGACAATGTCGGCGTGCTGTTGCGCGGCATCAAGAAGGAAGAAGTCGAACGCGGCATGGTGCTGGCCAAGCCGGGAACAATCACGCCGCATACGAATTTCAAGTCGGAGGTTTATGTGTTGTCCAAGGAAGAAGGCGGCCGACACACGCCGTTCTTTACGAACTATCGTCCGCAATTTTATTTCCGCACCACCGACGTAACCGGCACGGTGACACTCCCGCAGGGGGTGGAAATGGTCATGCCGGGCGACAACGTTTCGGTTGAGGTAAAAGTCATCGCGCCGGTGGCCATGGAAAGAGGCCAGCGGTTTGCGATCCGCGAAGGTGGCCGCACGATTGGTGCTGGCCGCGTGACGGAAGTCATTGCCTAAGGCGGTTTTCAAAATTGGAGCACGGGGATGAATTCCCCGGCTCCTTTCCTGTCTGAATAAATGAACATGACTCGACGGCTTAGGGCGTTAGCTCAATTGGTAGAGTAGCGGTCTCCAAAACCGTTGGTTGGGGGTTCGAGTCCCTCACGCCCTGCCAGCCTTCGCTCGGAGCAGTGCGGAGGGTGAAGGCTGCCGCGCCGAAACGATAGTGAAGGCGGGCTGCGCTGAATGAGCGAAAAGCTCCGAGCTACGGCTCGGCAAGCCAGTCTGCGAACGGAGAGGTGGCAGAGTGGTCTATCGCGGCGGTCTTGAAAACCGCTTCGGGTTAACACCCGACGGGGGTTCGAATCCCCCCCTCTCCGCCAGTTCCGCTCTTTCTGAAGCGGAGTTGGGCGCAGGTGGTCGGACAGATGTTTGCGGTGATCGAATCGCTGAGGCGGTCCGACCGATTTAGAAAGAGCGGGGCTGCCGCGCCGTAGCGATAGCGAAGGCGGGGCCATGCGCGATTGGGCAAAAAAGCTGCGGGCTACGGCTCGGCAAGCCGGAGAGATTTTTTGTGGGTAACTGGACAACAATTTTGTTTTGGTCGGTAATCGTAGGTGCAATCTTTGCCTATTTATGGTGGCAGGGACAGCTTAAGCGGCTGGCTGCTTATGTGCAGGAGACGCGCGAGGAATTGAAGAAATGTTCGTGGCCGACGTGGGATGAATTGAAAGGCTCGACGGTGGTCATCGTGATTACAATTGCTTTACTCGGCGGGTTCACCGTCGTGGTGGATTTGGTGTTCAATTACATATTTTTTAAGCTTTAAGCGCCATGCGCAGCCAATGGTTTGTCATCCATACGCTTTCCGGCCAGGAACAGAAGGTCAAGGAAAGCATTGAGAAACGCATCAAGACCGACGAGATGCAGGACTGTATCCGTGAAGTCCTCGTCCCGATGGAGAAGGTTGTTGAGGTGCGCAATCAGAAGAAAACCGTGTCCAGCCGCAAATTGTGGCCGGGCTACGTTTTTGTGGACATGGTGTTGCTGGATGAAAACAACCGCATCATCGAAAAGCCGTGGTATTTCATCAAGGAAACACAGGGCGTGATTGGTTTTGTCGGCGGCGAACCGCCCGTGCCGACGCCGACCGAGGAAGTCGAGCAAATCAAGGCGCAGATTTCCGCGTCGGAAGAGACGGAGAAACCGAAGGTCAATTTTGAAGTCGGCGAAACGGTCAAGATCAACAACGGGCCGTTCCTCAATTTCAGCGGCGTGATTGAGGAAATTGATCCTGAACGCGGTAAATTAAAGGTCACCGTCAATATTTTCGGACGCAACACGCCGGTGGAACTTGAATATTGGCAGGTGGAGAAGGCGTAAAATTTGAAGCGGCGTAGAGCGCCGCTGAATGAAAGAAAAAATTGCGGCGGTCTTACGATACGCCGCTACGGAAAATTAGTATGGCAAAGAAAGTCACAGCACAAATTAAGTTGCAGATTCCAGCGGGTCAGGCGAATCCCGCGCCGCCGGTCGGTCCGGCGCTCGGCCAGCACGGCGTCAATATCATGGGCTTTTGCAAGGAGTTTAACACCAAGACCAAAGACCAGGCCGGCATGGTGATTCCCGTGGTCATCACGGTTTACCAGGACAAGTCATTCACGTTCATCACCAAATCGCCGCCAGCGTCCATTCTGTTGAAAAAAGCCGCGGGCATCACCTCCGGTTCCAAGGAGCCGAACAAGGAAAAAGTCGGCAAAGTGACGCGCAAACAGGTTTTGGACATCGTGAAAATGAAGTCAAAGGATTTGAATGCGACTTCGGAGGAAGCCGCGTTCCGGGTCATCGCTGGCACGGCGCGCAGCATGGGAATTGAAGTCGTCGGATAAACAAGACAACCGCGGGAGAGTCCTCAAGGATTCGCTTGCACCGCAACCAAACAAATGCCCAGTAAACGATACAAAAAAGCACTGGAAGTGGTGGACACCAAAAAGACGTATCCGCTGAAGGATGCCGTTGGCGTCCTGACAAAATTTCCGAAAGCGAAATTCAACGAGACGATAGATCTCGCATTCTGTCTCGGCGTGGACCCGAAGCAATCCGACCAGATGGTTCGCGGCACGGTTCCGCTTCCGCATGGCAGCGGCAAGACCGTGCGCGTGCTCGTGTTTGCCAAAAGCGGCGCGGCGGCGGATGCGGCGAAAGCCGCCGGTGCGGAATACATCGGATTTGAGGACATGATTGCGAAATGTCAGGGCGGCTGGGCTGATTTTGATGTCGCCGTTGCCACGCCGGAAGCGATGGGCGAAGTGCGCAAGCTCGGCAAGGTGCTCGGACCACGCGGCCTGATGCCGAACCCAAAGACCGGCACCGTTACAGACGACACAGCCAGGGCGGTCAAGGAAGTAAAAGCCGGTCGCGTCGAGTTCAAAGTGGACAAGGCGGGCAACGTTCATGTGGCTGTTGGCAAAGCATCGTTTGCGGCCAATCAGATCGAGGAAAACGTGCGTGCGGTGATTGAAGCGGTGGCGAAGGCGCGCCCGAACAGCGTCAAAGGTACCTACATTCATTCCTGCACGATTTCGGCAACGATGAGTCCGCCGGTGCGCCTGGATTTGCGCGAATTCACGACCCATTAACCAGAAACCATTTTTAATCCATGCGTGCTGAAAAACAAATTTTGACGAAAGAATATGTCGCGCGGCTGAATGCCTCGCCGTTCTTCATCGTGGTGAATTATCGGGGACTCAACGTGTCCCATTTGACTGAGTTGCGGAAACGCCTGCAAAAGGCCGGCGCGGAGATTCATATAGTCAAGAACTCCATCTTCCGCATTGCGGCCAAAGAGTCCGGCATCGGCGAATTGACCGCCGAGCTTGCGGGACAACTCGCCGTTGTCACCGGGCAAAAGGACATTTCCGCCGCCGCCAAGACGGTCAAGAATTTCGGCGCGGAGTTCGACAAACTGAAGGTGCAATTTGGCTTTTTGGACAATCAGCGGCTGGAGCAGGCGGCGATTGTCGCCTTGGCCGATCTGCCGAGTCTGGACGTGTTGCGCGCCACACTGCTGGGCCTGTTGAACGCGCCGGCGACGAAACTGGTCGTTTTACTCAACACACCCGCGACGCAACTCGCGCGTGTGGTCAAGGCGAAGGCCGAAAAAGTTGAAGCGGCAAAGGGTTGAAACGTTAAAACGGAACGCACAGATAAAACCATTTTCGATTTGGAATTTGAAATTTCAAATCGGAGAACAAACGAACAACAAGAACAACAACGTAAATCGTCGGTTCACGAACGAACTTAAAAAAGCCGTGGCGTGTCGCGCCGAAGCAAGGCGAAGGCGGACCGCGGCAGACGACGAGACGACAAGAAAGGTAACATGGCTGATATTGCAAACCTTGTAGAGGAACTGAGCAAGCTGACGGTGATTGAAGCTGCCGACTTGGTCAAAAAACTGGAAGAAAAATGGGGTGTGACCGCCGCTGCACCGGTTGCGGTGGCCGCGGCTCCCGCTGGTGGTGCTGCCGCCCCGGCTGCGGAAGCGAAGACCACATTTGACGTGATTCTTGTGTCCGCCCCGGCGGACAAGAAAATTGCCACCATCAAGGCTGTCCGCGAAGTGAAAGCGGGCCTCGGTCTGGCGGAAGCCAAGGCGCTGGTCGAAGGCGCGCCCAAGCCGGTGCTGGAAGGAGCTCCGAAAGCCGACGCTGACGCGGCCAAGAAGAAGCTGGAAGAAGCGGGCGCCAAAGTGGAGGTCAAGTAACTGGCGAACTTTGGGGCGGTGATCCCGCGAGGCGGGACCGCCACCCTGTTTTCGCAAGGCGGAACAAAATTTTTATTAGTTACAAACAGCAGCAACAAGCGACCGCCGGTAGCGGTCTGAGTTCAGGCAAGTTCACTGTTAAACGCAGCGTGCTTGCCTTGTGTCGTTGATTAAAAATTGCCGGCTGGCGTTGTTGTCGGCCAAACCAGAAAGTTCAAATGCCATCGCGAGTTACAGAACGAATCAACTTCGGCAAGATTAAAGAGATTGTCGTGCCGCCGAACATGATCGAATTGCAGACTAATTCCTACAAGGAATTTCTGCAAGTGGATGCGGCGCCCAAAAGACGCGACAAAAACGCCGGCCTTGAAGCGGTTTTCCGCGAAGTGTTTCCCATTGAGAGCTACGACGGCAAGTGTGTGCTGGATTACGATTCCTACGAAATCGGCGAGCCGAGACTGGACTGGCTCGAATGTCTGCGCGAAGGACTGACTTATGGCGCGCCGCTTTATGTCACCTTTAAGCTCAAGGAGGAAAGCAAGAGCATCAAGGAAGAAAAAGTTTTCATGGGCGAACTGCCGCTGATGACGCCGCAGGGCACGTTCGTTATCAACGGCGCCGAGCGCGTTGTTGTCAGCCAGCTTCATCGCTCGCCCGGTATCGCGTTCGAGGCCACGCAGCATCCAAACGGGAAAATGCTGCACAGCTTCCGCGTCATTCCCGACCGCGGTTCGTGGTATGAAGCGCAATTCGACACGAGCGATTTGCTTTACGTTTATCTCGACCGCAAGAAACGCCGCCGGAAGTTTTTGACGACGACATTTTTCCGCGCGTTGAGTTTTCTCGATAGGCCAAAAGATAAAACAGTACCCAAGCCCAAGGAAAATGTCAGACTCACCACTGGCACGGACGAAGAAATTCTCAAGCTGTTTTACGAAATCGAAGAACTCACGGTCAAGGAAGCCGAGAAACTTGAAGCTTTGCCGAATCACGTTTTGATTCAGGATGTAGTGGACGAGGAAAAAAGCCTCGTCATTGCGCGCGCCTTTGAACCGCTTTCAAAAGCAGTCGTGAAACAAGTCGCCGAGCTTGGTGTGACCAAAATCAAGGTCGTGGATACCTCTGTGGACGAAGGTATCATGATTAAATGCCTGAAGAAAGATCCGGCCAAAAACGAAGAAGAAGCGCTCAAGGACATTTACCGTCGTTTGCGCCCAGGTGATCCGCCGACCGCCCAAAATGCAGAGTCGTTGCTCAGACGATTGTTCTTCGACCCGAAACGTTACGATTTGGGCCGCGTGGGCCGCTACAAGATCAATCAAAAACTCGGCCTCAAGGAAAAGGAAGAGTCGCGCATTTTGGCCAAGGAAGATTTGGTTGCCGCGACAAAGTATTTGCTCCGCCTCAAACAAGGCGAAGGCTCGCTGGACGACATTGACCATCTCGGCAGCCGCCGCATCCGCACGGTCGGCGAATTACTTTCCAACCAGTGCCGCGTCGGTCTTGCGCGCACGGAACGTCTCGTCAAGGAACGCATGACGATCTTCGATCAGACCGTCGAGCAAATGACGCCACAGAAGCTCATCAATCCGAAAGCGCTGTCGGCGGTTATTCGGGATTTCTTCGGTCGTTCGCAATTGAGCCAGTTCATGGATCAAATCAACCCGCTGGCCGAGTTGACACACAAGCGGCGCCTCAGCGCACTGGGGCCGGGCGGCTTGAGTCGCGACCGTGCGGGCTTTGAAGTTCGCGACGTGCATCCGTCACATTATGGCCGTATTTGCCCGATTGAAACGCCGGAAGGTCCCAACATTGGTTTGATCGCTTCGCTGGCGACGTTCGCGCGCATCAACGATTTCGGTTTCCTCGAAACGCCGTATCGCAAGGTCGAAAACGGACGCGTCACCAATCACATTGATTATCTGACCGCCGATCGCGAGGAACAATACATCATCGCGCAGGCGAACTCGCTGATGGACAACAAGGGCAACTTCATAACCGACCGTGTCGTTTGCCGCGCACGGACGGACTTTATTGATGCCGAGCCGTCGCGCGTGAATTACATGGACGTGTCGCCGAAGCAGCTGGTCTCGGTCGCGGCGGCGCTGATTCCATTTTTGGAGCACGACGATGCAAACCGCGCGTTAATGGGTTCAAACATGCAACGCCAGGCCGTGCCGCTGCTCGTGACCGAAGCGCCACTCGTGGCAACCGGCCTCGAAGACAGGGTCGCTCGTGACTCGCGCGCTGTTGTGGTTGCGGAGGAGGGCGGCAAGGTCGCATCTGTCAATGGCAATCAGGTCATCATCACCGACGATGGCGAATTACCCGAAGGCAAAAAGAAGATCAAGCACGAGCCGGGAAAAGGCGTTTGGGTTTATCCAATCCGCAAATTCATGCGTTCGAACGCGGCAACGTGCATCAATCAGAAAATTTTGGTCAAAAAAGGAGACCATGTGAAAAAAGGGCAGGTCATCGCCGACGGCCCGTGCACGCGCAACGGCGAACTCGCACTCGGCCGCAATGTGCTCGTCTCATTCATGCCGTGGAATGGCTATAACTTCGAGGACGCGATTCTCATCAGTGAGCGCATCGTGAAGGACGACGTTTTCACGAGCATTCACATTGACGAATTTGAAGTCAGCGCGCGCGACACAAAGCTCGGCCCCGAGGAAATCACCCGCGACATTCCGAACCTCGGCGACGAGGCGCTCAAAAATCTCAGCCCCGACGGTGTCATTCGCATCGGTGCAGAAGTGAAGCCCGGCGACATTTTGGTCGGCAAAATCACGCCGAAATCCGAGACCGAGCTTGCGCCGGAAGAGCGATTGCTCCGCGCCATTTTCGGTGAGAAAGCCGCCGACGTGAAAGACACTTCGCTCAAGGTTCCTTCCGGCACCTACGGCATCGTGATGGACGTGAAAGTGTCGTCCAAGAAGGACGGTGAGAAGAGCAAGCCATCGTCAAGTGATGAGAGGCGCCACGCGAAGCAGATTGAGGAGGAACACAGAAAAAAGACGGACGAGTTGCGCGATCAACTGACCGAGGCGTTGAGCAACATTCTTCTCGGTGAAAAAATTCCGCTCGACGTGGTCAATTCCGAAACCGGCGAGATCATCATTCCAGCGAATCGCAAAATCACAAAAACGCTTCTGCGCAAACTCGCGACGGTCTACGACCGCATCGAAATTGATCCGTCACCAATTCGCAACAAGATCAACGAAATCATCGGCAGCTTCAAAAAGAAGTTCGACGATTTGCAAATGCAATATGACGAGGAAATGGAACGCGCCGAGGCGGGTGAAGGTGTTGATGCCGGCATCGTGAAATCGGTGAAGGTTTATGTCGCCTCGAAGCGCAAACTTTCCGTCGGTGACAAAATGGCCGGACGTCACGGCAACAAGGGCGTCGTCGCGCGCATCGTCAAGGAGGAGGACATGCCGTTCCTCGCGGACGGGACGCCGGTGGACATTGTGTTGAATCCGCTGGGCGTGCCGTCGCGCATGAACGTCGGCCAGGTGCTCGAAACGCACCTGGGTTGGTCGGCAAAGATTCTCGGCTTGAAAATTGCCACGCCAGTGTTCGACGGCATCAAGGAAAAGGACATTCGCGATTATTTGAAAGAGGCGAAATTGCCGGAACACGGCAAAACAATTCTTTACGACGGTCGCACCGGCGAGCCGTTCGACCAGGAAATCGTCGTCGGCTACATTTACATGATGAAACTCGGCCACCTCGTCGCGGACAAAATCCACGCCCGCGCGGTCGGGCCATATTCACTTGTCACGCAACAGCCGCTTGGCGGCAAGGCGCAATACGGCGGCCAGCGCTTTGGCGAAATGGAAGTGTGGGCCATGGAAGCTTACGGCGCGGCTTACACGTTGCAGGAACTGCTCACGGTCAAGTCCGACGACGTTCAGGGCCGCACGCACATTTACGAAAGCATTGTCAAAGGTGACAACTCGCTCGAAGCGGGTATTCCCGAATCCTTTAACGTGCTCGTGAAGGAAATGCAGTCGCTCTGCCTCGATGTGAAGGTCGGTTACTCGAATCCGGTTGATCAGCCCGCGGAAAACGTTGCGGAACTGACAAGGATTGGTTGAAAAATTTAATCTAAAATTATTGGTGAAACAAACCAGCGTATGATTAGCACCAAAGAAAGCGCCCGCGAATTGCTCGGCCTGGACAGGGTCAACCAGGTGGATTACGTCGCGATTGCCGTCGCGTCGCCTGACGCCATCCGGTCCTGGAGCAAAGGCGAGGTCAAGAATCCCGAAACCATCAATTACCGCACGTTCAAGCCGGAAAAGGGCGGCTTGTTCTGCGAGCGTATTTTCGGTCCGGTCAAGGACTGGGAATGTTCCTGTGGCAAATACAAACGCATCAAGCATCGCGGCGTTGTCTGCGATCGTTGCGGTGTCGAGGTGACACTTGCGCGCGTCCGGCGCGAGCGCATGGGGCATATCGAACTGGCCGTGCCGGTCTGTCACATCTGGTTTTTCAAGTGCATGCCGTCACGCATCGGCCTCGTGCTCGACATGACGGCGCGCAATCTGGAACGCGTGATTTATTACGAGGATTATCTCGTGATTGATCCGGGCAACACGCCGTTGAAGCAAAATTCATTGCTCACCGAGCACGAATATCGTGAGGCGCGCGAGACCTATGGTGCCGACGCATTCGTCGCCAAAATCGGCGCGGAAGCCGTGCACGACGCCCTAACAAAAGTGGATCTGACCAAGCAGGCGGCTCAATTGCAAGAGGCCATGACTGAAACCAAGAGCAAACAAATCCGCAAGAAACTCGCAAAACGGATCAAGTTGTTGCAGGGACTCATGGTTTCCAAAAGCCGGCCGGAATGGATGATTTTGACGGTGCTGCCGGTAATTCCGCCGGACTTGCGTCCGCTGGTACCGCTCGAAGGTGGACGATTTGCCACGTCCGACCTCAACGACCTTTATCGCCGCGTCATCAACCGGAACAACCGTCTCAAAACGCTGCTCCAGCTCAAGACGCCCGAAGTCATCATCCGCAACGAAAAGCGGATGTTGCAGGAAGCTGTGGACGCGCTGTTCGATAACGGTCGTCATGGCCGTCCTGTGACCAGCGCCGGCAATCGCCCGTTGAAATCGCTCTCCGACATGCTCAAAGGCAAGAGCGGCCGCTTCCGCCAAAACCTGCTCGGCAAACGCGTGGATTATTCAGGCCGCTCAGTCATCGTCATCGGGCCGGAACTGAAATTGCACCAGTGCGGTCTGCCGAAGAAAATGGCGCTGGTTTTATTCGAGCCATTCATCATCCGCCGCCTGAAGGAACTCGGCTACGTCCACACCGTTCGCAGCGCGAAGAAAATGATCGAGCGACAGACAAAGGAAGTCTGGGACGTTTTGGAAGAAGTCACGAAAGGTCATCCGGTGCTGCTCAATCGCGCGCCGACGTTGCACCGTTTGTCCGTGCAAGCGTTCGAGCCGCTATTGATCGAAGGCGAAGCTATTCGCATTCATCCGCTGGTTTGCACAGCTTATAACGCGGACTTTGACGGCGACCAAATGGCCGTGCACGTGCCATTGTCGGTCGAGGCGCAAATGGAGGCGCGTTTGTTGATGATGGCATCGAACAACATCTTCAGCCCGTCGTCCGGCAGACCCATCATCACGCCGACGCAGGACATCACGCTCGGCTGCTATTATCTTACTGCCGAGCCGCGCACGCCGGCGCCGTCTGACTCACGCAAGCTGCCGCTGTTCGGTTCAAAGGAAGAAGTGTTGTTTGCCTGTGATGACAGTGCGTTGAAGACGCATGATCGCGTTCGCCTGGCAAATCCCGATTTTGGCATGCAAACTGTTTTCGGCGATGCGAACAAGAAAATCATCGAAACAACCGTCGGTCGTGTCATTTTCAGCGAGATTTGGCCGTCGGAACTCGGCTTTTACAACAAAGCCGCCGGCAAAAGCCAGCTCGGCGATTTGATTTGGAAGTGTTACAAGTTTGCCGGCCACGACAAAACCGTCGCGATGCTTGACAAACTCAAGGAACTTGGTTTCCGCGAGGCGACGAAGTCTGGCTGCTCCATCGGCATTGACGACATGATTATTCCAAAGGAGAAGGGTCAGGAAATTGACGCCGCGCAAAAGCAGATCAAGGAAGTCGAGAAACAATATCGCAAAGGCGTCATCACGCCCGGCGAACGTTACAACAAAATCGTGGACATCTGGACGCATTGCACCGACCAGATTTCCAACGTCATGTTCCGCACACTCGAAGCGAACAATAGCAAAAAGGAATTCAATCCCGTTTATCTCATGGTGGATTCCGGCGCGCGCGGCAACCGCCAGCAGGTGCGCCAGCTCGCCGGCGTGCGCGGACTCATGGCCAAGCCCAGTGGCGACATCATTGAGAAACCGATTCTCGCGAACTTTCGCGAAGGTCTCACCGTGCTCGAATACTTCATTTCCACGCACGGCGCGCGCAAAGGTCTGGCCGACACGGCCCTCAAGACCGCCGACTCCGGTTACATGACCCGCAAACTTGTGGACGTGGCACAGGACGTGATAACCCAGGAAGCAGATTGCGGCACAACGAATGGCATTTGGGTCTCGGCGATTTATGAGGGTGAAGACGAAGTCGTTAAACTCGGCGATCGCCTGGTGGGCCGTTTCGCGTGCGATGATATTGTGAATCCGACCAACCCGAAGGAATTGCTCATTCACGTTAACGAGGAAATTGACGAGGAAAAAGCCAGGCGCATTGAAGCGGCGGGTGTTGAACGCGTGCGCATCCGCTCAGTGCTTACATGCGAAAGTAAACACGGCGTTTGCATCAATTGTTACGGGCGCAATCTCGCGACCGGCAGTCTCGCGAAACTCGGCGAAGCCGTGGGCATTATCGCCGCGCAGTCCATCGGCGAGCCGGGCACGCAGTTGACGATGCGGACGTTCCACATCGGCGGCACGGCGGCGCAGGTGTTCAAGATTCCGCAAGTCAAGTCCAAGCACGACGGCACAATCCGTTACAACGAACTCCGCGTCGTTGAACTGGAAGATGGCAACAACATCGTGCTGAACAAAAACGGTTCCGTTTCCATTCTTGCCGACGACGGCCGCGAATTGGAAAACCATAACATCGTCATCGGCGCCGTCATTTCATTCAAGGACGGCTCCAAGGTGAAGAAGGGCGATACCTTTGTACAATGGGATCCATATAACGTGCCAATTCTTTCTGAAAAGGCCGGCAAGGTGAAGTTCCACGACATCATCGAAGGTGTGACGATGAAGCAGGAAACGGACGAGACGACCGGCCAGGAAGCCATGGTCGTCATCGAGCACAAGGAAGATTTGCACCCGCAGGTCATTATCAGCAACGATAAGGGTGAAGTCGTGGCCAATTATCCGATTCCGTCCGGCGCGCACATTGTCGTGAACGAAGGTGAAAAGATTGTTGCTGGAACCCTGATGGCCAAAACGCCGCGCAAAACTTCGAAGACCAAAGACATCACCGGCGGTCTGCCGCGCGTGGCGGAATTGTTTGAAGCGCGCCGGCCAAAGGACGCGTCGGAAATTTCCAAAATTGACGGCATGGTCGATTTCGGTCCGAGCGTGCGTGGCAAACGCTGCATTCTTATCAAAGATGCTCAAACCGCTTCGGAAGAGGAACATCTCATTCCGATTGGCAAACACGTCATCGTCTTCAAGGGCGACTATGTGAAGAAAGGACAGCAGTTGACCGAAGGTCCGATGGATCCGCATGAAATTCTTGAAGTGTGCGGTCCGCAGGAATTACAGGAGCACCTCGTCAGCGAAGTGCAGGAAGTCTATCGGCTGCAAGGCGTCACCATCAATGACAAGCATGTCGAAATCATCGTGCGCCAGATGCTCCGCAAGGTTCGTATCACCGAACCGGGCGACACACGGTTCCTTTGGGGCGAACAAATTGACAAGCTGGAGTTTGAGGAAGAAAACGAGCGTGTCGAAAAAAAGGGCGGCAAACCCGCTGAAGCCTCGCCCGTGTTGCTCGGCATCACGAAGGCGTCGCTCGAAACCGACAGCTTCTTAAGCGCTGCGTCATTTCAAGACACGACGCGAGTGCTTACCGAAGCCGCCACGCGTTCCAAGGTGGACAGCCTGCGCGGTTTCAAGGAAAACGTCATCATGGGACACATCATTCCGGCGGGCACCGGTTTTGATCTGCATCGCAGGGCGCACCTCAAGCCGTTGGTCGAAATTGAGGATAAACCGGAGCCGGCGGAAGCGGCGGTCGCAGAGAATCCGCTGCTGGCCTGACAGAAGAAACTTAAATACTTGTTGCAACAAAATGCTCATTTGCTAGCATCAGCATTCCATTTTTTTGAGACGAAATGCCGACGATTAATCAACTGGTCCGCAAGGGCCGCCGTAAATTGAAGTATAAGTCCAAGTCGCCAGCCTTGGGAGGCTCGCCGTTTCGACGTGGTGTGTGCATTCAGGTCATGACGCGCACGCCCAAGAAGCCGAACTCAGCGATGCGCAAGGTGGCCAAGGTGCGCCTGACGAACGGCTACGAAATCATCGCCTACATCCCGGATGAAGGCCACAATTTGCAGGAACACTCGATCGTGATGGTGCGGGGTGGTCGCGTGAAGGATTTGCCGGGTGTGCGTTATCACATTGTTCGAGGCAGGCTCGACGCCGCCGGTGTCGAGAAGCGCCGTGTCAGCCGCTCCAAATACGGCGTGAAACGCCCGAAACCGGGCTCGAAACCTGTGGCCCCGGCGCCTGCGGCAGCGGCGGCTCCGGCTGAAGCGCCCGCAGCGTAAAACAATTCACGATCCAACAATTCAACGAATTCCATGTCCCGCAGACGACAAGCTTCCAGACGACCGGTTGCCAAAGACGGAAAGTTTCAAAGCGTTTTGGTTTCACGGCTGGTCAATACCATAATGACGTGCGGTAAAAAGAGCACGGCGCAGCGGATTGTTTACGGTGCGTTCGACAGCATCTTCAAAAAAAATCCGGCGAGCAACCCGGTGGAAATTTTGCAGCGCGCGGTGGATAACATCAAGCCGCGCATTGAAACCAAGCCGCGCCGCGTCGGCGGCGCGACGTATCAGGTGCCGTTGGAAGTGCCGTCGGACCGGCAGGCCGCGCTGGCGCTGCGATGGATTGTGGATTTTGCGGACGCCCGCAAAGGCACGCCGATGCGCGAAGCGCTCGCGGCGGAAATTTTGGAGGCTTATCAAGGCCAGGGAAACGCCATTCGCAAACGTGATGAAGTTCACAAGATGGCGCAGGCGAACAAGGCCTTTGCGCATTTCCGCTGGTAATACAACAATTTTGACATGCCCCGATGGTGAAAAACCGGGGCTTTTTTTATTCTCTGAATCCAGTGCATAAAACCGTGGAAAAAACGAAATCGGTCAATTCGCCCAAGCGTGAATACACGCTGGAGCGCACGCGCAACATTGGCATCGCCGCGCACATTGACGCGGGCAAAACGACCACAACCGAGCGCATCCTCTTTTACGCCGGCCTCATCCACAAAATCGGCGATGTGGACGACGGCAACACCGTCACCGACTGGATGGAGCAGGAACGCGAACGCGGCATCACCATCACGTCCGCCGCGGTGACGTGCTTTTGGACGCAGAAAAAAGAAGGTGACTTGGTCAAATCCTTCATAGGCGTGCCGCAGCGCATCAACATCATTGACACGCCCGGCCACGTGGATTTCACCGCCGAGGTTGAGCGCTCCATGCGCGTTTTGGACGGCGCGGTTGCGGTGTTCTGCGGTGTCGCAGGCGTTCAGCCGCAATCCGAAACGGTCTGGCGTCAGGCGACGAAATACAAGGTTCCGCGCATCGCATTCGTCAATAAAATGGACCGCACCGGCGCGAATTTTGAGAACGCGCTGAATGACATGCGGAAAAAACTCGGGGCGTACGCGTATCCGATTTATCTGCCGATTGGCGCGGAGGACAAGTTCGAAGGCGTCATTGACGTGGTCAGCCAGAAGGCAATCACCTGGGGCGTCGGCGAAGTTGTCAACGAAGGTTTGAAATACGAGGTGAAGGAAATTCCCGAGCGCCTCAGGAAAAAAGCCAGGGCCGCGCTCGCGGAATTGATTGACGCCGTTTCGAACAAGGACGATGTGATTGCCGGGCTGGTAATCCATGACAAGCCGATTGAGCCTCTCGTGCTCAAGGCAGCCATCCGCCGATTGACGTGCAAAATCGAATTGATTCCCGTCCTCTGTGGTTCGGCTTTCAAAAAGAAGGGCGTGCAGCCGTTGATTGACGCCATCGTGGATTATTTGCCGGGTCCGCTGGATGTTCCCGGCGCGCAGGGCCTGGTGCCCGGCACGGACGAAGTCGTGCAGATCGAAACGAGCGACAGCAACAAATTCTGTTCACTGGCATTCAAACTCTGGACTGACGTTTACGCGGGCAAACTGGTCTTTTTCCGCGTCTATTCCGGCACGGTCAAGAAAGGCGACATGATTTACAATCCGCGCACGCGCAAACGCGATCGCGTCAGCCGCCTGATGATCATTCAAGGCAGTGAACGCAAGGACATTGAGCGGGCTTACGCCGGCGATATCGCCGCGCTGGTCGGCTTGCGGAACATCACCACCGGCGACACGTTGTGTGACAAAGATTACGACGTGACGCTCGAACCGCCGACATTCCCCGAACCCGTCATCAGCATGGCTGTCGAACCGAAGACGAAAGCTGACCGCGACAAAATGTCCGAAGGCCTTCAGCGGCTGGCCGAGGAAGACCCGACGTTCCGTTGTTTTACGAACAAGGAAACCGGTCAGCTCATCATCGCAGGCATGGGCGAGTTGCATCTGGAAATCATTTGCGACCGCCTGAAACGCGAGTTCAGAGTGGATGCCAACACTGGCGAGCCGCAAATCGCCTACCGCGAAACCATCACCAAATCCGCCGATGGCGAAGGCAAATTCATCCGTCAATCCGGCGGTCGCGGTCAATACGGCCACGCCTGCGTCAAGGTTCAACCGAACGAAAAGGGCAAGGGCATCGAAATCGAAAACAAGATTGTCGGCGGCGCGATTCCCAAGGAATACATCCCGGCGGTCGTTGACGGCATCGAGGAAGCCATCAAAGGCGGCGTTTATGCCGGGTATCAGGTCATTGATGTAAAGGTGCAGATTGTGGACGGCACGTTCCACGAAGTGGACTCCAGCGAATTGGCATTCAAGATGGCAGGCATTTTCGCGCTCAAGGACGCCTTTAAAAAGGCGCATCCGATTTTGCTCGAGCCAATCATGAAGGTCGAAGTCGCCACGCCCGACGAATATCAAGGCGATTTGCTCGGTGACATCAACCGCCGTCGCGGCGTCATCCACGGCATCGAGACCAAGCAAGGCCAGATGCTTCTTAACGCGCAGGTGCCGCTGGCCGAAATGTTTGGTTATGCCACGGCGATTCGTTCACTCTCGAAAGGCCGCGCGTCCTATTCAATGGAGCCATTAACCTTCGAGCAGGTTCCGAGCAGTGTCTTGAACAAGATTTTGGACGCGTCTGCCAAGAAACCCGCGGCGAGGAGTTAAAAATCTTTTTTAATCACGAGCCGGAACGAAAGTTCCGGCTTTTTCTTTGCAAGAAGGCTTGAAAATTTTCAGCAATGGGCGTAAAAACGGATTGTCGTTGGAAAAGCTTCAAACCATTTGAAAGCAACATGTAAATTTTGAACGCAGCAAACGATGCAGAGAAGAGAAAATCCATGAGACCGAAAATGTTCAAACAGATAGTTGCGGCAATTGTGATAATGTTTCCCACGTTGGCGTTTTGTCAGTCCTTTCAACTGCCAGGTTCATCTGAATGGTATGATACAGGAATTAGTTTATACGCTGGTGAAGTCGTCACCATTACCGCAAGCGGAAGTGTATACATTGGCGATGTGGGTAGTTTTGCTTATGAGACGCCGGCTGGTGACTCTGACTACACAACCAGTCAATTCTATTTGCCATTTGTCGCACCGGGTCTTGTGCCGTGGTCGCTAGTTGGGAAGATTGGAAGTGGTGGAACGCCGTTTCAACTTGGCACAACAGCAATCTTTACTGCCTCGACGAGTGGTGAATTGTATTTGAGCATTAATGACAATAATTTCGGCGACAATTCTGGCAGTTGGAGTATTTCGGTGTCACTGCCGCCAACTAATGTCACCTTAACGATTTCTGCATGTCAGGGCGGATCGGTGTCCTATCAATCAACTAGCGTGGGATCAGGCACTGTGTCTGGTGGCCAATCTTTCCCTCTTCAAGTGCCTGTTGGAAGCTCGGTGACTCTTACCGCGAGGCCTACAGCGGCTGACGAGAAATTTGCTGCTTGGTCTCCTTCTTCTGGAATCAGTGGCGTGCCAGATGGAAGCCCCGTCGCCACAAACTCCCCCTCCATAAGTATTGTTGTGAATACTAATTCGCAAATATCTGCGAATTTTTCCCTTACATGTTCCCCCTCTCCAACACCTCTTCTTCAGCAAAACTGGTCTGGTTACATTGTGGGAGTCCAAGATACAAACGGAAACTGGCAGTCGGGTGCTGTAAATGACATCAAGGGGACGTGGGTAGTTCCGACGATTCAATTTTGCACGAGTTCCGATGCTTATTCCTCGACATGGATTGGTATCGGTGGGTATCAAGTCAACGGTGGTCCTTTTTTTGCGCCACTCGTGCAAATTGGCACCCATCAAGATTGCAACAATGGATCTCCTAATTATTATGCATGGTGGGAGGTAGTTGGTTATAGTTTGCATTCATTAGAAGGGCAGCAGATTATTCCAACGAGCGAATTCCCCGTTAACCCAAACGATGAAATTACGGCGGAAATAACATACACTGGCTCCGGCAATTATTATATTCAGATGTTCAATGTAAGCCAGAACGTCTCCTTTAGTGTTAATTGGAACGCACCTCTCGACAGCCAACAAACGGCGGAATGGATCGTCGAGGATCCTGAGAATGGGTTTGGAGACTTGTATCCGCTGACAGATTTTGGAACGGTCAATTTCAACAATTGTTATGTCATTTTGAACTCAGCGGAGGGACCAATTAATAGTTGCGGAGCAACTAACATTCTTGCTCAAATGGTGACTGGCAGTGGCAATCTTATTGCACCCTCTTCTTTGTCCTACGATGGCACCAGTTTCTCCATTGCATATCAACCTCAAACGTCGACAGGAACACCTCTCGCAATTAATATTACCGATTCGCCTTCCGATGGCGGCACCAATAATGGCAGTGTTATTGTTTATAGCAATTCAGTTGCCACTGTTATAGCAACGCCCAATTCATGTTTCGCATTTGAGAATTGGACGGAAAACGGTGTTTATCTCACCAATTCGCCGATTTATTCCTTTATCGCAACGAGCAACGAAAATCTGACCGCGAATTTCGTGACGAATATTTACACGATAACGACAAGCAGTTCACCATCCGACGGTGGCACGGTGACGGGCGCGGCCACGGTGGATTGCGGCGCAAGTGTTACACTTGTTGCAAGCAATAATCCGGGCTATTCATTCGCTGGCTGGACATGGATTAACGATGGAGTGACCAATTGGATAACAGATTTATCTCCGTTCACCTTCACAGTCAGCGCGAACAGCAATCTGGTGGCAAATTTCGTTCCACTCGGCAGTTCCACGATTACAACACTTGTCTCGCCGCCGTCAGCCGGTTCAACCACGGGCGGTGGGACATACACAAACGAAGTAACCGCGACAATTACGGCAACAGCAGCGCCTTGTTATTCATTTCTTTATTGGACAACGAACGGGGTGCCTTTCAGCTTCTCGCCAACAAACATGATTTCTGTCACAACAAACGAAGTGTTCACGGCCAATTTCACGCCCATTTCCTATGACATTGATGTGAGCGCATCGGCTGGTGGAACGGTTAGCGGCGGTGGCTCTTACAATTGCGGGAATGCAGTGACTTTATTGGCAACGCCCAATCCGTGCTATTCGTTTGTGAATTGGACGGAAAACGGCAGCCCGGTCAGCGGCTTGGCTGATTTCTATTTTGTGGTGGATACCAACCATAATTTTGTGGCGAATTTTGCACCGACTACCAGCACCGTCAGCACCTCCTCTTCGCCCGCCAATGGCGGAACCACCAGTGGCGGCGGCACGTTTGGCTGTGAGTTCAGTGTGGCGATGACGGCGGAAGCAAACAGCGGTTATGCTTTTGCGAATTGGACGGAAAACGGAGTGATTATCAACACTTCACCAAACTTCACGTTCACGGCGTCCGGCAACCACTCGTTGGTCGCAAACTTTGTGCCTAATGTTATTCTCGGTTTCGGATCACCGCTTTGGAGTGTGAACGGTCTGGACATGATTTTGCAAGGGCCTATTGAATCAAATTATGAGATTGACGCCTCCACCGATCTATTCAACTGGATGCCGCTTACGAACTTTGTCATCATAAGCTCGCCGTTTTATTTCAGCGATCCGGCAGCGACGAATTTCAACCAGCGGTTTTATCGGGCGGTGATGCAGTAAGTTTTAGAAGGCGGTTTCAACAGCAATCAATTTTTATTGTTCAGTGCGGCTTAATTCAAAGTTGACGCTGATGCTCCCGTTTCGCGTGCAGGATGCGAAAGACGATGACGCGCTGGAAATGACGATTCAGCCGAACGTTACACAAGTAAATGTTCAGTTTGGGCCGATAACGGTGCTTCCAGACGGCTCGGTTCAAGTCCAAGTGACGGGATTGGCCGGGCAGACGTATCTCATCGAGGTTTCGACGAACCAAGTGAACTGGTTCACATTGACAGAGGTAACACTCACGAATGGCGTGGGACAGTTTGTGGATACTTCCACGAACGATTTTTACCAAGCTGTGGTGCTCTCGCAGGCGCAACCGCAATTGGGAAAACCTCAATTTCTTACCGATGGTATGGCACAGGTTACGGTAAGCGGTTTGGGCGGGCAGACTTACATTATTGAGGCTTCAACGAACCTCGTTAATTGGGTGCCAATTTACACCAATGGCGGTTCGTTTATGTTCACCGACCCGAACGCGACGAATTTCAATCAACGATTTTATCGGGCGGTGATACCATGAGTTTCAAAAGGCGATTTCGGTAGCAACCAAAATTCCCCAAAAATCTTCTTGCACGGAATCGTCCGGTTGTTATATTTCGCGCCCGCTTTCAAGAAGTGAAGCGACCAATGTAATCAAACCATTAACAGACAATTGTTCTTTGTATGGCTGGACAAAACATTCGAATCCGTCTCAAGGCCTATGACCATCGCGTCATAGACCAGTCCGCGCGCGAAATTGCGGACACTGTCAAACGCACCGGCGCGCGCGTTGCCGGGCCAATCCCGCTTCCCACCCGCATCGAGCGCTTCACCGTGCTGCGCTCGCCGCATGCGGACAAAAAGTCGCAGGAAACTTTCGAGCAACGCACCCACAAGCGGCTGATTGACATTCTCGACCCGACCGCCAAGACCGTGGACGAATTGAAAAAGCTCAATCTCCCTGCGGGCGTGGACATTACGATTAAAATTTAGTTAAACGAGTGACTGGTTACATGAGTGACTTGAAAACACAAAACGATTTCGAACTCGGCAACGATTTTAACGATTTAACCATTTAACGAACCCATGCCACTCGGACTTTTAGGAAAAAAACTTGGAAACACGCGCGTGTATGATTCACGCGGCGGCGTTGTCCCGGTCACGGTCGTGCTCGCGGGTCCCAATCGCGTGCTTCAAGTCAAAACCCAGGCCGGCAAGGACGGTTACAACGCCGTGCAGCTCGGCTTTGGCAGCCAGAAGCCGCAACGCATTGCGAAGCCCGCGCTGGGACACCTCGTCAAGCACGGCGCGCTCGACAAGGCGGCGTCGGAAAAGGCGCGCGAGAAGGGCGACAAGACCGCTCTGGTGGGGGTGGTGAAGATCAAGGAATTCCGCAATTTTTCCAAGGAAGTGAAACCCGGCGACATTGTCGGCCCGGCCCTTTTCGCGCCCGGCGATTTTGTGGATGCGATTGGCGTCACGAAAGGCCGCGGATTTGAAGGCGTGGTTGCCCGTCACGGTTTTCGCGGCGGTGATTCAACGCATGGCGCGAAAGGCTGGCATCGGCGCATCGGAGCGATTGGCCAGCGTTTGTTTCCCGGCACGGTCATGCGCGGTTTGAAAATGCCCGGCCACATGGGGCAGGTTCAGCGCACGACGCAGAATCTTGAAGTCATTCAAGTGCGCGAGGCCGAGAATCTTTTGCTCATCAAAGGCGCGATTCCCGGCGCGGAAGGCGATTATGTCATCATCCGTGAATCCAAGAAACGGCCCAAGGGCTGGAAACCGCCGGTCAGCACCGCGCCAATGAAGAGGAAGGGCGGCGCTGCTGCGAAAGCCGAACCCAAGCCTGCCGCTGCTGCGGCGGCCAAAAAGTGATTAACGTGCCATGAAGATTGCCATTAAAAATATCGAAGGGAAAAAGCAGGGCGAACTCGAAGTGAAGTTCCCGCTGATTGAAAACGGAAAAGGCACGCAAGCCGTCCACGATGTGGTTGTTGCGCATCAAGCCGCGCAACGCATGGGCACCGCCTGCACCAAAAACGTCGGCGAAGTTTCCGGCTCGAATAAAAAGCCGTGGAAACAAAAAGGCACGGGCCGCGCGCGCGCCGGTTCTCATCAATCGCCATTGTGGGTTGGTGGCGGCGTGGTCTTTGGTCCGAGGCCCCGCGATTTCGGCAAAAAGGTTTCCAAGAAGACCCGCGCCCTCGCGTTGCGCAAGGCATTGAGCGAACGGCTCAAGGCAGGCGACGTTGTTGTGGTGGACGATTTGAAGCTTGCTTCACCGAAGACGAAGGATTTTGCCGGCATGATGTCCACGCTGGAGCTGAAAGGCACGACGTTGATCGTCGCGCCGGCGGACAAAAACCTCACGCTCGCCGCACGTAACATTGAAAACGTCGTGCTGACCACGGGCGATTCATTGAATACCTACGACATTTTGCGGCCCGACAAGTTGCTCTTCACGAAGAGCGCGTTTGAGAAGGTCGAAGCCCGTTTGGCAAAAGAGTGATTCGTTAAATGAGTTAAACGAGTTAAATCAGCCTATACAGTCACCGCCTCGCTTACTCATTTAACCATTTAACTATCAACTTATTTAACTAAAAACGAACCATGAACACTTTTGAAGTCATCAAGACCGTTCGCTTGACGGAAAAGGGCACACGCCAGGGCGAAAAGTATAACCAATACACCGTCGTTGCCGACTGCCGCGCCAACAAGACGGAAATCCGCCAGGCCGTGCAGGAACTGTTCAAGGTCAAGGTCACAAAAGTAAACACGCTGAACGTGCGCGGCAAACCGCGTCGCCAGCGCACGACACAGGCCGGCAAGGCGCCTGACTGGAAAAAAGCCATCGTGACGCTGAAGGAAGGTGACAAGATTGTTTTGACGTAGGACGGCTTTTCAAATTTCAAGGCGTGAAGCGGAAGCTTCGCGCCTTTTGCTTTTGGGGTTGGACAGCTTTTGTCCATCCCGCCATGCGAGGATTTGGGCATGCGGCAATTTACTGTAGTGTGCGCTGTCCGCAGCGCACCATCTCGGCTGAGACCCAGGCTTCGCCAGAGGCTGCGCCGGGGCGAGCAGCCGACGCTACAGTTCAAATGACTTTGCGAGGATTTGACACGGCATGAATTTGGGTTCAATTAAAGTTTGCCAGTGAATACAAAGACACCCATTCGCATCCTGCACGTGGACAGCGACAGCTTTTTCGCCAGTTGCGAGATCGCCCTGAATCCCAAGTTGCAGGGGCGTCCGGTGTGGGTGGGTGGCGGCAGGCGAGGGGACGGCATCGTCATCGCCGCCAATCGCGCGGCCAAAAAATTCGGCGTCAAAACCGGCATGGCGTGCTTCGAGGCGAAATCGCTGTGTCCGCGTGGTGTGCTTTGCAAGCCGCACTACGATGATTATCGGGAACTTTCGCGGCGCATGTTCCACATTCTTAAAGAATATTCGCCAACGCTCGTGCCCATCTCGATTGATGAAGGTTTTTTGGATTTCACGACGATGGACCGCCATGTCTGGCGGAACACTTCGCCGGAAAAATACGTGAAGGAAATCTGCCAGCGGATTCTGCGCGAAGTGCGATTGCCCGTGTCCGCCGGCCTGGCCAATTCGTCGCGGCTGGCCAAGCTCGCGACGGATGCGGCCAAGCCCGGATTCATCGAAGTTCCCGTCGGTTCGGAAAAGGAATTTTTGAAGGACCGTTCCGTGCGCGAACTGTCCGGCATCGGCAAGAACCGTCAACGCGCGCTGGCCGCGCTCGGCGCGGAGACTTTCGGTCACGTGGCGAAACTGCCGTCGCCGTTGCTTCGGCAAAAGTTCGGGATTTGGGGACAGCAGCTCTGGCTGTTTGCCAGCGGCCTTTGGAGCGAGCCGCTGCTGCTCGAAATCAAAGACCGCACGACGATTTCCAGCAACACAACGCTGCCTTACGACGAGCCGGATTACGAAGCGGCGCTCACTTTCGTCTTCAGCGAAGCGACACGACTGGTCGGCCAGTTGCGCCGCGAGCAATTGCGGGCGCGTGAGCTGTCGTTGACGGTTCGGTTCAACGATTTTAGCGAGGTCGGAGGCACGCATCGTTTTCGCGAACCGCAGTTTCAAAATTCAGTCATCAACGCGGTGTTGGAGGTGATTTTCCGCGACATCATGAGCGATCAAGCCAAACCCGTGCGGCAAATCCGTATTGCGTTTTGGAATCTTGCGCGGCTGGACACGCAGCCGACGCTTTGGGGACGCACCGACGCGGAACGCTGGGGTGCTCTCGACGCCGCGGCGCACGCGCTCAACCGGCAGTTCGGCCCGACTGCGATAATGACCGGCGCGCAACTGGCTTTGCGCGAAATGGAGGACGCTTTCAAAAATCCGAAGGCGAAATGCCCATTTGTGCCGCAGCGCGAGATGGTTAAAAAACTGTGGGGCACCGACGCCGACTCGCTGGCGCACAAGGGCGAATGGGAAAAACGTCTGGCCAAGGTCAGCAAGCAGTCGCAGTTTCGGCATTGAATTTACTGGGGAAAATCATCCAAAAATTCTTCAAAAACCTCTTGCAAGCAAAGGCACTTTTGATATTTTACTCGCTCCGTTTCGCTCGGAAGGGTTGAAATAGACAGCATAATTGCAGGCCGATAACTGATTCCCAGCAGGGACAGGAATGATGGTCTTGCCGACTCCCTGAGTTGTTGCTGAAACTTTTGTTTTTATGCCAGTTAAAACATTTAGACCGCTAACGCCGTCTCTGCGCTACATCACGTTCGCAGATTTCGACGATATTACGAAGATGCGCCCGGAAAAGGGGCTGGTCGTCACGCGGAAGAAGACCGGCGGACGCAACCACTATGGTCGCGTGACCGTGCGCGGCCTCGGCGGCGGTCACAAGCAGAAAATCCGTCTCGTGGATTTCAAGCGCAACAAGCATGGCGTGGAAGCGACGGTGGCGGCGATTGAATATGATCCGATGCGTTCGGCGCGTCTGGCATTACTGCAATACAAGGACGGCGAGAAGCGTTACATCATTGCGCCGGCGGGCATCAAAGTGGGTGGAACCATTTCCAGCGGTCCGACGGCTCCTCCTGAAATCGGCAACGCGCTGCCGCTCAAGTCCATTCCGGTCGGCATCGCGATCCATAACATCGAACTGACGCCGGGTCGTGGCGGCCAAGTGGTGCGCTCGGCGGGCGGCGCGGCGACGTTGATGTCGCGCGACGAAGGTTACGCGCAGATTCGTCTGCCTTCAGGCGAAATCCGCAAGGTGAATGGAGATTGCTATGCGACCATCGGCCAGGTCGGCAACGCGGAGCACGAAAATGTCATTTTGGGCAAGGCCGGTCGTTCGCGGCATCGCGGCATTCGCGGCATCACCCGCGGCGTGGCGCGCAACCCGGTTGACCACCCGAACGGTGGTGGCGCGGGCAAGTCGAAGTCCGGCGGTGGCTGGCAACAATTGACGTCGCCGTGGGGCAAGATTGCCAAGGGCGGCAAGACGCGCCCAAAATACAAAGCTTCGAACCGGTTTATCATTGTTCGCCGGAACGGGTTGCCGATGAAGATTAGATAATATTATATGGGACGTTCGATTAAAAAAGGTCCGTTTGTTGATTTTCAGCTGCTGGACAAAATCCAGAAGGCGAAGGACACGAAGTCCAAGACACCGATCAAGACGTGGTCGCGGCGTTCGACCATCACGCCGGATTTTGTCGGGCTGACGTTCACCGTGCACAACGGCAAGATTTTCAATCCGGTGTTTGTGACGGAAAACATGGTGGGCCATAAGCTTGGCGAGTTTTCGCCGACGCGCATATTCAGGAAACACGGCGCACACACGGCCAAGGTGGAGGCGAAGGGGAAGTAAATATGGAAGTTCACGCGATTTTGAAAAACGTGCCGATGTCCCCGCAAAAAATGCGCGAGGTCGTGCGGCAGATTCAGGGTTTGCCGGCGCTGCGGGCGCAGGCGGTGCTGCAATTCGTCCCGCGCAAAGGCGCGCGTCTTGTGGCCAAGACCTTGAGGTCCGCCATCGCCAACGCGGAAAACAACAAAAGCCTCAAGCCGGAATCGTTGCGCGTGAAGGAAGCCGTAGCCGGCTCGGCCATGATCATCAAACGTTTCACTCCCAAGGCGCGCGGTTCAGCGGGACCGATTCTCAAGCGCCGGTGCCACATCAAAATCACCTTGTCGGACGAATAATTGGTATGGGACAAAAAACAAATCCAATCGGTCTGCGTCTCGCCGTCAACAAGGACTGGCGCTCGAAGTGGTATGCCGAGAAGAAGGAATTCGGCAGGCTGTTGAGCGAGGACCGCGAAATCCGCCAGTTGCTGAAGAAAAAACTCGAAGCGGCCGCCGTGCCGAGAGTTTTGATTGAGCGTGCGGCGAACCGTTGCCGTGTGACGATTTTGACGGCCCGTCCGGGCGTGGTCATCGGCCGCAAAGGTTCGGAGATTGACAAGCTCAAGGAAGAGTTGAGCCACATGACCGGCAAGGAAGTTTATGTGGACATCATCGAGGTGAAGTCCCCCGAGATTGAAGCTCAACTGGTCGCGGAAAACATCGCGTTGCAACTCGAACGCCGCGTGTCGTTCCGTCGCGCGATGAAAAAGGCCTTGCAAACGGCGAAGGATTTTGGCGCGGAGGGAATCAAGATACGTTGCGCGGGCCGTCTGGGCGGCGCGGAACTCGCGCGCGTCGAAATGTATCACTGGGGCCGCGTGCCGTTGCACACGCTGCGCGCGAACATTGATTATGGATTTGCCGAGGCGCACACGCTTTACGGCAAGCTCGGCATCAAATGCTGGATTTGCAAAGGCGAAAACAAGCCGGAGAACGAAAAGGCCGCCGTGTCAGCGCCGGTTGAGGCCCCCGCGAACTGATTTTTTTGAAAGGATTTTTTTATTATGCCGTTGATGCCTGAAAGAGTGAAATACCGCAAGATGCACCGCGGCAGTCGCGCCGGCACGGCCTACAGGGGAAACACGGTGGCATTTGGCGAGTATGGATTGATGTCGCTGGAGCGTTGCTGGCTCGACACAAAGCAGATCGAGGCGGCGCGCGTGGCGGTTGCCCGCAATATGAAGCGGCATGGGAAAATGTGGATTCGCATTTTTCCGCAAAAATCGTTCACAAAAAAACCGCTGGAAACGCGCATGGGCAAGGGCAAAGGCCCGCTGGAATCGTGGGTGGCGGTGATCCGTCCGGCGAATATATTGATTGAAGTGGATGGCGTAACAGAGGTGGAAGCACGCGAGTCGTTGCGTCTGGCAGCCACGAAGTTGCCGATCCGGACCAAATTCATCTCGCGGCATTATCGCGCGAGGTAGGCGGGAATCTTATGAAATTTTCGGAAATGAAAGACATGACGCTGGTGGAGTTGTCGGCCAAGAGCCGGGACCTGCGCCATGAGATGTTCAATCTGCGTTTGCAGCAGGCGAGCGCCCAACTAGAAAAGCCGGCGCGCCTGCAGACGCTGCGCCGAGACATCGCGCGGCTGGAAACGCGCGTCTCGCAACTGCGCAACAAATCGGCTTGAAATTGAGTATGGCTGACACTGTGAATTCAACGGAAGTAGCACGCGGACATCGCAAACAGCGCGTCGGCGAGGTTATCTCGAACAAGATGGCCAAGACCATTGTCGTGCGCGTCGAGCGCCGTTTTCCGCATCTGCGGTTCCACAAGGTCGTGACCGCTTACAAAAAATTTTACGCCCATGATGAAAAACGCGAGGCGAAGCTGGGCGACCGCGTGCGCATTGAGGAAACACGGCCATTGTCGAAAATCAAATGCTGGCGGCTTGTTGAAATAGTCGAGCGGAACACGGCGAAGCCGCCCGCGGAGGCTTGACCGGATTTTATGCTGCAAATTCGTTCCCATTTGGATGTGGCGGACAACACAGGCGCGAAAGTCGCCTGGGCGATCGGCGTGTTGGGCCGCAACCAGCGTTATGCGCGGATCGGCGATCTTATCAAGGTGCATATCAAAGTCGCCGCGCCGGATGGGCAGGTCAAAAAAGGCGAAGTGCACAACGCGGTGATTGTCCGCACGCGCCAGGCCATCCGCCGCAGTGACGGTTCGTATCTGCGCTTTGACAGCAACGCGGTCGTCATCATTGATGCGGAATTGAATCCGAAAGGCACGCGTATTTTCGGGCCGGTGGCGCGCGAGTTGCGCGACAAAAAATTCATGAAGATTATTTCGCTCGCACCGGAAGTGATTTGAATAAAAAAACGAACCACCAATGAACACGAATAAACACGAATTTTTATCCGCCAATCGCGCCAATTTTCACGAATTGGAATTGGTTGAATTGAATTTGCGTCAATTCGCGAAATTCGTGGATTCTCTTTTTGTTCATTTGTGTTCATTCGTGTCTATTCGTGGTTAAAAATATGAAGTGTCATGTGAAAAAAGGTGATGAAGTGGTCGTGCTGGCTGGCGCGGAAAAAGGCAAGCGCGGCAAGATCATTGCCGTCAGTCCGAAGAAAAACCGGGCGATTGTTGAGGGTCTGAAAATGATCAAGCGCCATACACGCAAGAGCCAGGACCATCCGCAAGGCGCGATTGTGGAACGTGAAGGCACGATTCACCTTTCAAACCTGATGAAGGCCGATTTGTTCGATGCACGAGCGGCCAAACGCGGCACGGCGGCGCCAGCACCAGCTTGAGATTACAATTAAAGTGAGATGGCCGAATTTTGACGCAGAGTGATGAAAGCCAGACTTTACAATAAATATGTCAGCGACGTGGTGCCCGCCCTCAAGGCGAAGCACAGGTACGGGAATGTGCATCAGATTCCGCGCATGGTGAAAATCGTCGTGAATATGGGTGTGAGCGCGTCGCTGGAAAAGAACGCGATTGAAGACGCCGCCAGGGAACTCGCGTTGATCACCGGCCGCAAGGCGGTCATCAGCAAGTCGCGCCATAGCATCGCGAATTTCAAGTTGCGCGAAGGCCAGCCCATCGGCTGCCGGGTCACGCTGCGTCGCGACGCGATGTATGAATTTTTTGACCGGCTCATTGCCACCGCGTTGCCGCGCATTCGCGACTTTCGCGGATTGTCACCGCGCAAGTTTGATGGCCGGGGCAATTACACGTTCGGGGTCGCGGACCAGACGATTTTCCCGGAAATCGAACTGGACAAAATCAAACGCCAGCAGGGCATGGACATCACGGTTGTGACCAGCGCGCGGAACGACGCCGAGGCGCTGGATTTGTTGAAGCTCATGGGATTCCCGCTGGCCGAGGTGAAGGAAGCGCCGGCAAAAGATGCGACCAAGGATGCCACCATGGAAGCAGCCAAGGAAGCAGCCAAGGCAGCGGCGAGGGAACTGGCCAAACAGGAAGAAGCCAAAAAAGCGGCGAGAGACGCGGCCAAGGAAGCCGCAAAAGAATAAACGAATTTATGGCAAAAAAGGCATGGTTCGAGCGCAACAAGCGCAAAGCTGAAACGGTAAAAAAATACGCCGCGATTCGCGCGGAATTGAAGGCCAGGCGCGATTACGCCGGGCTCGCGAAGCTGCCGCGCGACGCCAGCCCCGTGCGTCTGGTGAACCGTTGTTCGGCCAGCGGGCGCCGTCATGGTTACCTCCGCAAGTTTGGCGTTTCGCGTCTCACGTTTCGTGAGGCCGCGTTGAACGGCTTGATTCCGGGTATTGTAAAGGCCAGCTGGTAAATGGATTAAGATTACGATTACGATTTTGATATGACCGATCCAATTGCTGACATGTTGACCCGCATTCGCAACGCCGGTCGCGCGTTGCTGCCGACGGTGGAAATGCCGCATTCGCGGATGAAGGAAAGTCTCGCGAACATTTTGAAGAAGGAAGGTTACGTCGCGGACGTGGCCGTTGATGGTAAAACGATCAAAAAGCTGAAAATTCAACTCAAGTATCAGGGCAAGAAGAGTGTGATTGAAGGATTGCGCCGCATCAGCAAGCCGGGTTTGCGCCACTATGTCGGCGCGACGGAAATCCCGCGCGTGCTCGGCGGTATGGGTGTGTCGGTGATTTCCACGCCGGAAGGCGTGATGACCGGCACGCAGGCGCGCAAGAAAAACCTCGGCGGCGAATTGCTTTGTTACGTCTGGTAAAAATTTGATTTATGTCGCGAATTGGAAAACAACCGATTGCCATTCCTCCAACAGTGAAGGTGGAAGTGAAGGGGCAGAAAGTTTTTGTCGAAGGCCCGAAGGGCAAGCTCGACTGGGAATTGCCGCGCCGCACGAGCCTCAAGGTGCAGGACGGCAAAATTATCGTGAGCCGCGAGGGTGATGACGCGCAAGCCAAGGCGTTGCATGGCCTGAGCCGCGCGCTCGTCAACAACATGGTCAAGGGTGTGGCCGAAGGTTTTGTCAAAAAGCTCGAGATCCAGGGCGTCGGCTTCAAGGCCGCCGTTCAGGGCAGGAATGTGAACTTGAACCTCGGCTATTCACATCCGGTCAATTACCAGATTCCCGGGCAAATCAAAGTGACCGTCGAGGAAAACACCAAACTGACCATCGAAGGCCCGGACAAACAGGTGGTGGGCGAAGTCGCCGCCGAGATTCGCAGCTTCTATCCGCCTGAACCATACAAGGGCAAAGGCGTGCGCTATGTGGGTGAACACGTCCAGCGCAAGGAAGGCAAGACCGTCCAATAAAATGAATTTTAGTTCACCCCAACATCCGATGTCGGGGTGACGCATTGAGATGAGAACGGAAAAAAAGCACCGGCAGAAGCAGCTTCGCCACTGGCGCGTGCGCAGCAAGGTCTGCGGCACGAAAGACCGGCCGCGGATGAGCGTTTGCTTTACGAACAAAAACATCCACGTTCAGTTCATTGATGACACGGCGGGTAGGACGCTTGTCGCGGCATCGTCGCTAAGCAAAAACGCGCCGGATCGTGACAAGCTCGCGGCAAATGTGGCCAGTGCCAGAATTATCGGCAAGCTGGCGGCGGAAGCCGCGCTGGCCAAGGGCATCAAGGCTGTGGTTTTTGATCGCGGCGGCGCCCGCTATCACCGGAGCGTCGGCAAGGGCAAGGATGGCAAGCCGGTGACGGTGCTCGGCAAGCTGGCGGCGCTGGCCGGGGCTGCGCGCGAGGCGGGTTTGAAATTCTAACACATAACGGAGATGGAAACTGTGGCAGACATCATCAAAACTGAAGGCGGAGGGCAGCGAATGCCGCGCGGCGGACGCGGGCGTCGCAACAAACCTATTTCCGAAATACCTAAACTCGGATTCGATGGGCAGGATCCCCATGAACTGACCGAAAAGGTCGTGTTCATCAATCGCTCCTCAAAGGTTGTCAAAGGCGGACGCCGTTTTAATTTCAGCGCGCTCATCGTCGTCGGCGACAAGCGGGGCCGCGTTGGTGTTGGGCTCGGCAAGGCCGGCGAAGTGGCTGACGCGATTCGCCGCGGTGGCGAACTCGCTCGCAATCAAATGGTTTCCGTCTCGCTCAAAGACGCAACGATTCCTCACGAGGTTTTCTCCGCATATGGTGGCGGGAGGGTTCTATTGCGTCCCGCCTCACCGGGAACTGGAATTATCGCGGGCCGGGCGGTTCGCGCAGTTTTGGAAGCCGCCGGTATTAAGGATGTTCTGAGCAAATCACTCGGCTCGAAAAACGCGGCCAACGTCGTCAAAGCCACGCTCAAGGCGCTGTTGAGCCTCCGATTGCGGGAAGACATTTACAAGAGCCGCGGTTTGGAAATCAGAAAAGTGGAAGCGCCGAAAGCGCCTGAAGCGGCTCCGGCAACGGCTTGATTTTTATGCGACTGCACAATCTTAAACCTCGTCCGGGTGCGAAACATCGCACCAAACGGCTCGGCCAAGGCGAATCCAGCGGTCACGGCAAAACGAGCGGTCGCGGCGGCAAAGGCCAGACAGCGCGTTCCGGCAGTTCGATTCGCATCGGTTTTGAAGGCGGCCAGATGCCGCTCATCCGCCGCATTCCCAAGCGCGGTTTCAACAACGCGCGGTTTGCAACGCGGTTCATCGCGGTGAATGTCGGCGAGCTGGATCAATTCGACAACGGTGCGCGCGTGAACGAAACGGCATTGCGTGCCGTGGGTCTGGCCAATGGCCGCGCTGACGGAATCAAAATTCTCGGCGACGGCGAGTTGTCCAAAAAACTCACGGTGACCGCGCACGCGTTCAGTGCGTCGGCGCGCACGAAGATCGAGGCCAAAGGCGGCGTGTGCGAAGTTGTCGGCCGCAAACCCGCCGGGATTACAAAGGCCTGAACGCCGCGTTTGACACATGTTCAGATCCATTGCCAACACCTTTACCAATTGCTTCAAAATACCGGAGCTGAAGTCCCGGATTCTGTTCACGCTGGGCATTCTGACGGTTTGCCGTTTGATGGCCTTCATCGTCATTCCGGGTTTGGACGGAGCGGCGCTGAGCAAGTTTTTCAACGAAAATTCCCAGACCGGGTTGCTGAGCTTGTATAACACGTTCGCCGGTGGCGCGTATGGTAATTGCGCCATTGGCGCGCTGGGCATCATGCCTTACATCAGTGCGACAATCATCATTCAGTTGATGACGGCAGTCGTCCCCCGGTTGAGCAAACTGTCGCGTGAAGAGGGTGGCCGGGCGCAGATCATCAAATACGGCCGGTATTTAACAGTGCTGTTGTGTCTGGGACAGGGATTGTATTTTGCGATGGGCTGGGAAAATCCCCTCAAACAGTTTCCGGGTTTTCAAGGCCAGCTCGTCCTCGATATGAATCACGTCTGGTGGTATCGCATTCAAACGGTGCTCATTATGACCACTGGCGCGATGTTGCTGGTGTGGTTGGGCGAGCAAATCACGGAGCGCGGCATTGGCAACGGTGTCTCGCTGATCATTACCATCGGCATTGTGGCGCGGCTGCCAAATGCTATTGTGGCGTTGCATGACATGTTTTTCCCTGCCAAGGGGGTTGAATCGAATTATCACTTCATGGGCACGGGGGTGATGCTGGTGCTCCTGTTGGCTTTGGTGATTGGCGGCGTCATTGCCGTGACGCAGGCGCAGCGGAAAATTCCCGTCCAATACGCGCAACGCGCCGTGGGACGCAAACTGTATTCCGGCGGCACATCGTTCATGCCGTTGCGTGTCAATTACTCCGGCGTCATGCCGATTATTTTTGCCCAATCCATTCTGATGTTTCCGCAGCCCATTTGCTCCAATCTGGCGAATATGGCGGATTATATGAAAGTGCCGTTTTTGAATGATTTCTTCCATGGGTTGGCGTTGATGCTCGGCTATGGTTCGACGCTTTACATAACGATTTATGCGCTGATGATTTTGTTCTTCGCTTATTTTTGGGTGGCGACACAGTTCAATGAATTGCAAATCGCCGACGATTTAAAAAAGAACGGCGGTTACATTCCCGGCGTGCGTCCGGGGCAAGGCACGAGCGACTATCTGCACAAGTCCATGAGCCGCATCACATTGGCGGGGGCGATTTTCCTGATGATCATCGCGACAATCCCGATTATTTTATCCAAGGAAATGAGCATCCCGCCCGCTGTATCCAATTTTTTCGGCGGCACGAGTCTTTTGATCACCGTTGGCGTTTTGCTCGATACGATGCGCCAGGTTGAATCGCATTTGATGATGCGCCACTACGACGGCTTCTTGAAGAAAGGCCGGTTGCACGGACGGTTTTAATCCCGTGCCTGATCTTAATCGTGGTCCAAAGAGATTAAAAGCGGGATTGAGATTGGGATTAAGATTTGGAAAATGATTATTTTAAAAAGCGAACACGATCTGGCACTGATGCGTCCGGCGTGTGCGGTGGCGGGCAGGGTGCTGGATGAAATCGCTGCGTTCATCAAGCCCGGCGTCACGACGCGGCAGGTGGACGAGTTCGCCGCGGCGCGCATAAAATCGCATGGTGCGAAGAGCGCGTTTTTGGGCTATCGCAAATACCCGTGCCACACGTGCGTTTCTGTGAACGACGAAGTCGTTCACGGATTGTCGGGCGACCGCGAATTGCGCTTCGGCGACATCGTGAGCGTGGACGTGGGTGTGGTTTACAAGGGTTTTGTGGGCGACACGGCGCGGACGGTGGCCGTCGGCGGTTGCGGCGTGCTGGCGCAACGGTTGATGGATGTGACGGAGCGCGCGCTTTATGAAGGCATCGCGGCGGCGTTGCCGGGGAATCGCGTGACGGACATTTCGCGCGCGGTTCAAAATTACGTCGAAGGCAACGGGTTCAGCGTTGTGCGGGAATTTGTCGGGCACGGCGTCGGTCGTTCGATGCACGAAGAGCCGCAAGTGCCGAATTTTGTTGATCCGAAGAGCAATCAGAAGCTCCGTCCGGGCATGACCCTGGCGATTGAGCCGATGGTCAACGCGGGTCAGCCGGGCGTAAAAATTTTGAAAGACGGCTGGACAGTCGTCACGCAAGATGGTTCACTGTCTGCTCATTTTGAGCAGACGGTGCTGGTCACCGAAAGCGAACCGGAGATTTTGACATGGCCGGAAAAGATGCCTTCACCGTTGAAGGTGTCGTGATTGAGGCGCGGCCAAACCGCACATATCGCGTGGAATTGGCCAACGGACACCGGCTGCTGGCGTTTGTGGCGGGTAGGGCGAAACAGCGCTTTGCCGGTCTCGCGCCGGGCGACAAAGTGAAATTACAATTGACACCTTATGATTTGTCCGTGGGGCAGATTTTGATTGAGACAAAAACGATTTAAACATGAAAGTTCGCGCATCAGTTAAAAAATTGTGTGAGCACTGCAAGATTGTGCGCCGTCGTGGCGTCATCCGCGTGATTTGCACGAACAAGCGGCACAAGCAACGGCAAGGCTGATTGCCGGTGTAACGATTTTACAATCATGGCACGCATCATTGGAGTGGAAGTTCCGCCGAACAAACGCATCATCATTGCGCTGCGCTACATCTATGGCATTGGTCCATCCAACTCGAAGGAGATTTTGGAGCGCGCAAACATTGATCCGGGCATTCGCGCGAAGGATTTGACTGAGCAGCAGCTTTCCAAAATCGTCCACGCGATTCAGGAAGGCAAATACGTCATCGAAGGCGATTTACGGCGCGAAATCGGCATGAACCTCAAACGCCTGCAAGGCATAAAATGCTATCGCGGCATCCGGCACATGCGCGGATTGCCGGTGCGCGGCCAGCGCACGCAGACCAACGCCCGCACACGCAAAGGTCCGCGCAAGACCGTCGGCGTGCAACGCAACCCGAATGCCAAGACCGGCATTCACTAAAAATTTTCTATGGCCGAGGAAAAGAAAAAAACCGAGCGAAAGAAAGGGGCAAAGCCTGAAGCAGCCGCCGTGGCGGCGGACGAAAAAGCCGCGCCCAAGTCCGCTGAAAAAAAGGCCGCAAAGAAGGCCGCGCCTGCTGCGGAAACTCCTGCCGTCGATGCGCCCAAGCCGGCGGATGCGCAGGTCATTCCGGTGGCGCCGACGGCGGCCGAGCTTTTGGGCGAGGACGCCGGCGCAAAAAAGATCATCAAGGCCAAGCACGCCAAGAACATTGTGTCCGGCCTTGCAAACATTCTGGCGACGTTCAACAACACTTTGGTCAGCATCACGGACATGCACGGCAACATCATCGGTTGGTCGAGTGCCGGTCGTGTCGGGTTCAAAGGCTCGCGCAAGAGCACGGCTTACGCCGCGCAGCAGGTTGCACAGGATGCCGCACGCCAGGCAATGTCTCACGGCATGAAGGAAGTGGAAATTCGCGTCAAAGGCCCCGGCTCCGGTCGTGAATCCGCCATTCGCGCGCTCCAGGCCATCGGTTTGGAAATCACGGTCATCAAGGATGTGACACCTGTTCCGCACAACGGCTGCCGTCCGCGCAAGAAACGACGCGTCTAGTAAATCTCAAATTTCAAATTTGGAATCTCAAATCTAATTTATGGCTCGTTACACAGGTCCTCGCGTTCGCATCAGTCGCCGGTTCGGCATTCCGATTTTCGGCCCGACGAAATACCTTGAGCGCCGCAACTACGGTCCAGGCGTTCACGGTCCGAAGTCGCGCCACAAGCACACCGATTACGGCCTCGGCCTGATTGAAAAGCAAAAGCTCCGTTACTACTACGGTTTGATGGAACGCCAATTTCGCGGTGTTTATGAAAAGGCGCTCAAACGCCGTGGCGTCACCGGCGAACAGATGCTGCAAATTTTGGAGACGCGCCTCGACAATGTGGTTTATCACCTCGGTTTTGCAAACACCCGGGCTGCCGCACGTCAGATGACTTCGCACGGCCATATCATGGTCAACGGTCACAAGGTGAACATTCCGTCATACAGCCTCAAGGTGAATGACGTGGTTGAAGTGAAAAATTCAAACGTGTCGCGTCAATTGGCCACGAAAAATTTGGAAATCGCCATGAGCCGCGCCGTGCCGGATTGGCTGTCGCTGAACAAAGAGGGATTCAAAGGCACGGTCATGCGGATTCCGACGCGTGACGAAATTCAGCCGATTGCCAACGAACAGGCCGTTGTGGAATTTTATTCCCGTTAACTAAAAATCAACCACGGATGGACACGGATGCACACAGATACAAACCAGAATGGACGGGATTTTTCCCTCATCCGTGTTTATCCGTGTTCATCTGTGGTTAAAAACAAATAACAATTATATGGACTCCGGTGCTGCCGGGAATAACAGCACTGAAGCCAGATTAAAATTGTTGAAAGGAAAATATGCCAGTCAGACTCGGACGTTTCGAAATGCCCAAGCGGTTGCAAAAAGACGAAGCAACCGCCACCGGGACTTACGCGAAATTCATCGCCGACCCATTTGAAACCGGTTACAGCCACACCATCGGCAACTCGCTGCGCCGCGTGTTATTGTCGTCGCTGGAAGGCGCGGCCATCACCTCGGTGAAGGTGGATGGCGCGATGCACGAGTTCACCACGATTGACGGGGTGGTCGAGGACGTGACCGACATCGTATTGAATCTGAAGAAAATCAAATTCAAGGCCCACACACGTGATCCGCAGACACTGTTGCTTTCGGTGAACAAGGAGGGCGAAGTGACCGCCGCCGACATCCAGACCAATCAAAATATCGAGCTGGTCAACCCCGACCAAATCATCTGCACGCTCGACAAAAAGAAAAAGTTCGAGATGGAACTGGAGGTCAAAATTGGCCGCGGCTTTTGCCCGAGCGATGAAAACAAAAAGCCCGGACAGGCCATCGGCGTCGTTGCAATTGATTCGCTGTTTTCACCGGTCACGCGTGTGCGCTATTCTGTCGAAGCCGCGCGCGTCGGCAACCGCACGGATTACGACCGCCTGATTCTGGAAATCTGGACGGACGGTCGCCTGTCACCCGACGACGCGCTCACGCAGGCTTCGGCGATTTTGCAGCATCACCTCGACGTGTTTGTCGGTTATGACAAAAACGCGGTTGAATTCGAGGAAGCAGCCGACAAGCAGGACGAGGAGAAGTCGAAGATCAAGAAGCTTCTCAATATGAGCGTCAACGAAATCGAGTTGAGTGTCCGCGCGGCAAACTGCCTGAACAATGCGAACATTACCACCGTCGGACAGCTTGCGATGAAGACCGAGCAGGAAATGCTCAAGTATCGCAACTTCGGCAAAAAGTCGCTCAACGAAATCAAGGACAAGCTCGATCAGCTTGGCAAACAATACGAAGTCGAGATGCACTTGGGCATGAACTTCGAACCGGGTTTGCTGGAAGCGCCGGCGCCGGTTGAAAATCCGGAGAACAATTAAGGCGGTTTATGCGACATTTGAAGCGAACGGCCAAACTGGGCCGCACATCCGAACATCGCAATGCGATGCTGGCGAACCTTGTTTGCAGCCTCATCAAGCACAAGCGCGTGACCACGACGCTCGCGAAGGCGAAAGCCGTGCGTCCCGTTGCGGAGAAAATTGTCACGCTCGGTAAGCGTAACACGATTCATGCGCGCCGCCTCGTTGCCGCGCGTTTGCGTGCGCATGGGGCAACGGTCCAACTCACCAAGGACGAACGCCGCAAGTGGCGCGATCAGGAAGACGTTGTGCGCATCCTTTTTGCGGAAATCGCGCCCGCGTTCAAGGAACGCAACGGCGGTTACACGCGCATCATCAGGATGGGACAACGCCAGGGCGACGCCGCGCAACGCGCCATTTTGGAATGGGTGGATTACACGCTCGCGGTTCCGGCTCCGACTGAAGCCGCGCCCGCCGAAGAAACGAAACCTGTGGAAACCAAGCCGGCGGAAGCCAAAGCCGGTAAGAAATAAATTGGCTGAAATTTTTCATAGCCCGCTCGACGAGAGCGGGCTTTTTTGTTTCAGTCGGTGCCACCGCAAATCTGGCAGGGCGCGGTCTCCGCACCGCGCCGAAACGGCGTGCTGGGGACAGCCCGCCCTACCTTTATTGGCAACTCGCCGCCAGCCAGTCGAGATAGCGCTGATTGCCCGCGCTCAACTGCAAAACGATAAATTCCGGCGTGTCGTAGGGATGCCTGGCGAGAGTCAATTTTTCCAAAGCAGCCAGCTTCGATTTCTGCGTTTTCAGAATCAGCAAAACTTCCGCTCCGGATTCAATCTTTCCATGCCACCGATAATGCGATTCGATTTTTGGAACCAGATTCGCGCAGGCAATCAAACGCGCTTTTAATGCGGCCTTGGCCAAGGCACGGGCGGTTTTCAAATTCGGCGCTGTGACCAAAACGACGGCAAATTTTGTGGCGGATTTCATTTTGTCGGCGATGAGAAATTTACAGCCTATCTATGTGTTAGGCTGCGTCTTTATGATACTCATAATATGCTTGGTAATCGAGCTGATAATCCTAGGGGTGCTGTGCAAGTTTATATGTGAGGACTACCAGCACGCCCGTCAACGCAACCAATACCACCGTAAGTATGGCCACGAACCGTGTGAGCCAAACGATGCGGCGGGTATGAATCTCGGCATCCTTGGAAAGCCGAATCTCAAGAGCGGCTCGTGCAAACTGATAAGTGTGATTCCGCGGGTCGCTATAAGTGAAGAAACCACAAATCTCATCGGTCGTGGCACTCAAAAGCCAGTCTTGCGTCTCAAATTGATTGCCGCACTCAGAAATTTCCTTTGGTGTCTTTCGCATAAAGATCGCACGATTACGCAGCCTAACCTAGAAAGCTGAGCCACCACCGACTCGTGACGTGAACCGCGACAGCGGAACTGACTGCGCCAACGGCGGTTGGCTCCGGCGACTCGCTAGCCGTCGTGGTTGTCACAAAAGATTCTTGAGCAAAATGGAAACTCCGCCGACTGCCTTTATGATGCCGACTGCAAGACCTCCAACAGCCATGACTCCAACAGCCAGGCCACCTACTGCTAGACCACCTAACGCCAAACCACCGCAGGCGACTGCTCCGATAGTCAATCCTCCTGATGAAATGACGCCGAGGCTTACTACTCCGACAGAGACAATACCACGTGCGACTACTCCACACGCAAGCACACCAGTAGCAACATCGCCAACTGCGATAATCCCGCGAGCGTGTCCGAAGCACTCACCGTATGCCGCATATGGGCCGGAAGCGATGGCAATCAAGGGGACGCCAAATAAAGACGACTGAGAAGTGTATCGAGCGATCATATTCTGCCTTTCATGTTTTGTTGGTTGATGTGAGGTGCGAACGACGCCTAACAGTAAGTTAGCTGCAAAGTTAGCTGCAAATTTTGCAGTCTATCACAGTTCGTGATTTTGTTTTCGATTCTGCAAAAACCTTTCTCCCACAAATACTTCGCTTGTGAATTGCCGAATTTCATTGTCGGACAAAGGTTGCAAGTTGTTCCGATGATTTTCATTTGCTGAATCCAGTTTATTTGACGCCGAATTTCTGTTTTAGTCAAGGCATGGACGCCGCATTGCCACCGTTAACTCCGGGCACGCTTTACCTCGTCGCCACGCCCATCGGCAATCTTGAGGACATCACGTTGCGCGCGCTCCGCGTGTTGCGCGAGTGCGACGTCGTCGCCGCCGAAGACACGCGCCACTCCGGGCAATTACTCAAGCATTTTGGAATCTCCAAACCGCTCTTGAGCTATTTCCAGTTCAACGAAGCCAAGCGCAGCGAGGAAATCATCGAACGCCTCCGGCATGGCGAGAAGGTCGCGCTGGTCACTGACGCGGGCAGTCCCGGCATCAGCGATCCCGGCGAACGCGTCGTCAAGGCCGCCATCGCCGCCGGTTTCCGCGTCGAATCCGTGCCCGGCTCATGCGCGTTGGTGGCTGCGCTCACAGCAAGCGGTTTACCGACAAGCGAATTCTATTTCATCGGCTTTCTGCCGCACAAATCCGGTCAGCGACGAAACAAATTGGAATCGCTCAAGAGTTTTGATGGCACGCTGGTGCTTTATGAATCACCGTATCGGATTGAAAAGCTGCTGGGCGAACTCAATGAAGTTTTTCCTGAACGCGAAGTGGTGCTGGCGCGCGAGTTGACGAAGAAATTCGAGGAATTTCTGCGCGGCAAACCGGCGGAGCTTTTGGAAATTGCCAAGAAGCGAAGTTTGAAAGGCGAATTTGTGGTGATGGTTGAAACAGGCGGGTAGGGCGCGCTCTCCGAACGCGCCGATGGTAATTACTGCGGCGGTTTCGGAAAAACCGCCCTACCATGCGATTGGGAATGGGTTTGAATTCGATTCTTTGACGAACCACAATGCGCCGTAATGAAAACGGCATTATTCCTGAACTGCACATTCTTTCAAATGATTGCCCCGCTGGCGGAACCTTCCAAATGATGCGCCTAGGACACGGCAAGAACCAGTTTCAGGAGAAACCCGCCATCGGAGCGCGTTTTTCCGGGCGTTGGTCGCTGATTCATGATTTGAGCTTTGGTTGCGCGCTCGTGTTGATTCTTGGCGGCGCGCTCGCGGTTTACAACGTGCCCGGCAGTTTGACTGCGCCACAGGCCGGCTGGCGCTTTCTTGGCCCGGCCATGGCGGGAATGATTGCCGCCGGCATTCTGAAATTCATTTTTACCGGACGCGCTTTGACGCCCGGCGAAGCGGTCCGGGATTTTCTGTTCTCCGGCCTGCTTGCTGCTTCGGCGCGCCACGTGCCGCTCTGGCAGGCGCCGCAACACTTTTACGGACTGATCCAACTTAGCCCCGTCAGCGCAGTGGTTTTTTACCTGCTTTATCACGTTGCCAACACCTATCGCCTGGTGAACTCAAGGAAACACCTGGACACCATCATGGGCGCGGCAATCACGGTTATTCCGTTCGTGTTGGGACTGCCGCTCGCACTGCCATCGGATCAACTGGCGGGGTCGCTGGGCAATGCCGTCACCGCCGGTTTGCTGTCAGGTTCACCGCTGCTGTCGGCTGGAATTGGCCGGCTGCTGTTGCTGTTTTTGTTCAACGTGGTCCTGACCCAGGCATTCGCTCTTACCGCGTCCCGCCGCCTGCTGACCGGCGTGAATGCGCATCTCTGCCTGCTGCTGGCCGCCGCCGCGTCCATCGTTGCTCCGGATGTGGCGGATTTGGGTTCGGGAAATCTTGCAGTCGGATTGCCTGGTGCGTTGAAACCGGTTGCCGCCGTTCTTGCCACTATGCTCTCGCAAGGTGCGCTATGGGCGGAGGTTTTTATGGTGACCGGAATGATCATGGACGGCATGCATGGAAGAGCGCCGACGCGCGCCACGATGAAAGCGCACGCCGTCAAAGGGATGAAGAAAGGCATGGTTTTCAGCGGCATCCTGATGACGCTCCTGCAACTGCTTCACATCGTCGCCGGTGCGCCGGTCGTGCAAAATATTTACCGGACTTTTCCGGCGCTGCTGTTCGCCGTTACGGGTGCAGTGGCGTTTCCGTTGTTCAAAACGATCATCGAAAGCTTCGACAGCAGCCAATCGTTTTTTCGTCGCGCGCTGAGAACCTATCGCCAGCCAGCGCTGATGGCGCGCGGCGTGGTCGTTGGAATTGCCTGCGCCGTCGCGTTGGGCGTGAATCTGCCTGCGCTTCCAACTTCGCAGCGCATCGCGTTCGGTCTGGTAGCGGGCGCGTTGACTTACGCCGGCGTCAGTGCGCTGCGCGATCTGATTTACGGCATGAGGAACTGCGGCGGGTTGGAATCGTGGCGCGTGTATCTGGTGGAAGGCGGGCTGGGCGCGTTTGTCGGCGCCGCGTTCGCGTTCTATTTCGACAGCACGCAAATTCCCGCTGTGCTGGACAAGCTCAATCTTTACAACACTTTCGGGCTGAAACCGGCGGCGGACGAATTTTATCCGTTGCTCAGCAAGTGGGGACATATTCAGCTCGGCACATACGCAGGCGGCGCAAAGCTGCTGTTCAACGAAGCGTTGAAGGGCGTGATTGGCTGGGGTGTGGCGGCGTGGCTGTTCGCCATCAACCGCGCATTCCTCACCGCGCTGTTCCAACGCGACACCGCGCCGATCCGGCGGATGTTTTCCCGCCAAGGCGTTGCCGAATTGACCGAAAACACGATTCAGGTCCTGCGCTGGGGATTGTGGATGGCCCCGATCATTTTCACCTTCCTCAAACAAATGTCCGTGCCGACTTGGTATAATCAGGATGGCGCGGTTCACACGGTGTTCTGCATTTTCAAAGGTGCCACGACAGGCGCCGCGGGTTTCCATGCATGGAGTCTGACAGTATTCATGTGGGTGCTCGCCTACGATTTCTTCCGCATTTTGATCTGGCTCGATCACATGGGTCTGCGGGTCGCCACCCTCGTCAACCTGAGCTTCATCGGCATGGACCGGCTCGATGAACGCTTCGCGCACTTCATCGGCCCGACTGCGGCCACGACCCGGTTCATTCCCGAAGGCATCAAACGCTTCACCACTTGGGCGCCGCTGCTGATTCCGTTTTTTATTCCGAGGGGAAAGGATTGGGACTGGGCGTGGTCGCAATCCGAAGCCATCCAGCAGACATCCAGTGGCGGCCTGATGGGAACACTGGGAAATTTTTCGGCGCTGCAAATGGCGCTGGCGGGAATTGCGGCAGCGCTGGCTGTCGGATTTGTTTCCTTTGGTGTCCGCGTTTGGCGTTCGCGCTTCGCGAAGGGCCGGCAAACCAGTTTCCGGCTGGGCAACCACGCGTATGCCGTTGAATGGAAATCCAGCGGCGAAATCACCAGCACGCTGGCGAAAAACGGATACGACCTCACCCGCCGCGCCTACGACCGCCTTGAGCCTGCTGGTCGCGCGTTATTCGTGGCCGATGTGGCGCCGGCTAGGCAGCCAAAGTCGTGGCCGGTCATTGGCAATTTCCCGGCGGAAATCGCGCCGCCCGCCGAGGCCGAGCAAAATGAGTCGGTTCTCGTTCTGACGCAGACGGTCAACGAAATCCAGACGGTTGTGCGCATCACGCTGCCGTCCGATTCCGACGCCGTGGAGCTTTGGGAAATCACCGTGACAAATCTAGGTTCGCGTGCGCGTGACCTCAAAGTCGTGCCGTATTTGGAATGGGTGTTGAATTCACCACAGACGGACCGCAACCATACACAATACAACCGCCTGTTCCACGAAGTGAATTATGACGCCAGCCAGAATGCGTTGATCGCGGCGCATCACGACACCAAACAAATCGGTTTGCTGGCGACGGAAACGCCGCCGGCAGGGTTTTTAGCAGCGCGCGTGGATTTCATCGGTCGCGCGGGCGGCGTCTGGAAACCGCACGCCCTGGAAACGCTCGCGTTTCAAAAGCCGTGCAACACCGAACCGTGTCCGAGCTTTGATGCCATCGGCAGTTTGTTGCTGAACGTTTCGCTTGCACCCGGCGCGACCGGCAGGTTGCGTCTCCTCATCGGTTGCGCCAAAAATCGCCCGCAGGCGGAGGATTTAATCTCGCGCCATTTGAAGGTTCAAACCGATCCCGGCGCGCTGGCCGAAAAACCACCGGCACGGCAGCCACGCATCGGCCACGGCGAAATTCCGCCCGGCACGCCGCAGCCGTATTTTGAATTCGCTGATGGCGGCAACACGCTCCGCGTCCGCACGCCGTTCACGCCGCGCCCGTTCGACCACACGATGGCGAACGCGCTCGGCCATGTCCTTTGCGTGACCAATCGCGGACTGCACACCTCGGCCAGCCTGAACGCGCAGCAGAACCTGCTCACGACGGACTGGGCCGACACGGTGACGGGCGAACTGCCGTCGGAAATTTTCCACCTCTACGACGTCGGCGAGCGGCGCTGGCTCTCGCCCACTTGGCAGCCATTGCGCGACGCCGAAGCCGGATACGAAACGGATTTTGGCGTGGACGGCACGGCGACGTTCCGCATGAAGCACGGCAAACTTTCCACGGAATTAACAGCGTTCGTGCCGCCCGACGAGCCGGCGGGCTTTTATCTTCTCACCATTCGCAACGACAGCGATGCACCGAAGCAAATTCGGTTCGCGCCGTATTTCCGCATCGCGCTGGCCGACCATCCGGAAAACTCCGGGCCACTGGAAATTGAAACGGACGCGGCGAACGCCGCCATCTATTTTACCAACCCGCGCAACGAATTCCGCTTTGGCCCGGCGTTTGCGACGATTTCCATGACGCCGGAAAAAATCGAAACGCGGCGCGGTCGTTTTCTCGGCCCGGGACGTTCACCGGCCCATCCCGCAATGGTGGAGACCGGCGAACCTTGGGCCGGGCCAACCGATGACGCGGCGGCCATCGCCAGTTTTCTCGTCACGCTGGAAATTCCCGCCGGAACGTCGCGCACCATCTCTGTCATGCTCGGACAGAGCGACACGCGCGAACAGGCGGCAACGGTTGTGAGGCGTTGCCAGACGGTGAAAGCCGCGCAAGCGAAGCTGGCAGCCACCCGTGCCTGGTGGCTTGACCTGATGCAGACCCTGCAGTTTGAAACCACCGACCCGGCATTTGACCACCACCTGAACTGGCTGAAATACCAGGCGCTCACGGAACGCCTCTGGGCGCGCAAAGGTTTTTACCAGTCGAGCGGTGCGTTTGGTTTTCGCGACCAGCTGCAGGACGCGGTCAATTTGATCTGGGTGGACCCGGCTCTGGCGCGGCGGCAAATCTTACTGCACGGTCGGCAGCAATTCGTCGAGGGCGACGTGTTGCATTGGTTCTTCCTCCAGCAGGATGGAGGCACGGGTCTTGGCGCGCGCACGCACGCTTCCGACAACCTGCTCTGGCTGGCATGGGCGACCGCCGAATACGTGCGTATGACCGGCGACGAATCCATTCTCGACGAGACGCTGACGTATCTCGAAGCGGAGATGCCGCTGCCGCCGTTGCCCGAAGGCCGGCACGGGATGGGGCTGTTCGCGCATGTCTCGCCGCGCGAGGAGACGCTCTGCGATCACGTGCTGCGCGCCGTTGATCTGGTTCTGGAAAAACGTTTCGGCGCACACGGCCTGCCGCTGATCGGCACGGGCGATTGGAACGACGGGCTGAACGCCATCGGTAGCGAAGGCCGCGGCGAAAGCGTCTGGCTCGGTTTCTTCCTCCATTACACCTTGAAAAATCTCCTCGACGTGGTTGAAAAGCGCAAAGGTGCCGCGCGCCGGCAATTTTATTGCGAACAGCTGAAGGGGTTGAAAGCCGCCATCGAAAAAACGTGGCGCGGCGACCGCTATTTGCGCGCGATTCACGACGATGGCACGGAAATCGGCGTGAAGGACAGCGGCGTCTGGGAGATTGACGCGCTGACCGCCGCGTGGGCGGTGATGTCCGGCATCAACCGCGAGCGCGGTCGCATCATGTTCGACACCGCCTTGCGTGTCCTCGAACGCGACAACGTCATCCTGCTGGGCTGGCCCGCGCTGCGCGAGGATTCCAGGCCGTATCTGGGCCGGAGCTGTCACTATCCGGAAGGCGTCCGGGAGAACGGCATGTATTGCCACGGCGTCCAGTGGTTGATCGGCGCCGCGCGTCTGCTCGCCGGGCAGTTCGCGGCGGACGGCGATCTTGCGACGGCGCAACTTTACCGCGACGCCACGATCCGCCTCTGGCGAAAAATCGCGCCGGTTTCGCACGTCACGCCCGATAAAATTGAAATTTACGGCGGTCAACCGAACCAGCAGGCAGCGGACCTGCTCACAAACTTTGAGCCGGGGCGCATGATTTGGAACGGCTACACCGGGGCTGCTGGCTGGATGCTGCGGCAAAGTTGCGAAGGTGTGATAGGCGCGGCGCTGGTCAACAATCGCGTGGTGTTGCCAAACGACATGGCGTTGCCTCGTGGTGACTTGAAGGTAATTCGCCTTCAGCGCGAGCTGGTGGTAAGTCCGTTTCGAGAACGGTAAAATTTGAATTATGAGGAAGTTGTTGCTGATGACAAAAACCGCGCTGCTGCCGGCGCTTTTGCTCGTACTTCTGGTGGGCTGCCGGACGGCACCGCCGCGCCAGCCAACAACATTCAATTTTCCCAATGTGGATCCGGCGCACATGCACACACGGCTACTGCTGGAGAACGCGCTTCGATACGCCGCGCCCGCCAATGCCATGACCGATCCGGCGTCCGGTTATCCGGTCGAAGGTTGGAATCAGGAGCCGAAGAATGGCCTTTACCTGCGTCAGTTCACGCAGTTGACTGCCATCGGCGAGTGGTTGGAGTTGATGGCCAATATCACCGCCGGTTACGCGGACAATCCCTGCGTCTCACGGGACGAGGCGAAGACGCGACTCATCCAGATTGTCAGGAGTCTGCGCCACGACCAGCAGGACCCGCGGGTCAGCACCGAAGGTCTGTTGGTGAATTTCCTTGGCTTTGACAACTCGCAACGCATGCCGCCACTTTCGGAAATCATCGAGAAACAGAAGTTCATTGACGCATTCGGGGACGAACAGGCAGCTGCCATCTGGAAGGCGCTGCGCGAAAAAGGCTGGATTGTTCCCCGCCACGATGACAGGGAAGGGGACATCAAACGAAACGGCCAATACGGAACGAATTTTTTTAACGGGCCGTTGATACCCTTCGCGGACAAAACGGTCAAAGCGCAGATCATGGCGCTGTTGGACCGGCGGGTGGTGCAGATCGTTTTCGGCGACAACGCCAACCTCTCGGCGTCCGTGGCCAAGGCGATAGGCGCGTTGCTCCGCCCGGAAATACGGGATGACCCCGCCATCGGCGCGTTGAGAATCGAGATGGAACTTTTCCTGGAGAACCAGAAGGCGGGCTACGCGCATCTGTTCGATGCGAAGACGGGCACGTTCGTTTTCGGCTGGGACGCCACGCGGGACCGTTTGTTAGGTTGGGAAGACGCCGCCGGCAACTACACCGTCGGGCACATGAATTATTTGGTGAACGAATTTCGCGGCCCGTTGATGTTCATCGCGTTGCGGCATGGTTTCCCGGCGGCGGCCATCGCCAATGCGGGATTCACGATCAAGCCGTTTCGCACCCGGGCCGGTGATGACATTTACACGCTGGCCACCTGGGAAGGTTCGGCGTTTCAATCGTCTGGCCTGACGTTGTTCATGCAGGAACTGGAGAACGCCGGCTGGCGCAAAATCCTGGAGAACACGGTGGATATCGAACTGGATTTCGCCACCCGCAACAAGCTGCCCGGGTTTCTGTCGGAAGCCTACAGCGGCAAGGGCGTCGAATACACGGGCCGGATTGGCATCCCGGACCTCGCCATCGCCGAGGAACCGCGCATCACCAACGCCCCGTCGCTTTATACTTTGGGTGCCGCCAGCCAGATCGCGCCGGACCGGATGGAGCGCTTTCTGGAGACGAACTGGCCGGCGATTTCACGTCTCTTTACGAAACACGGGCCGTGGGAAGGTTTCGACACCAAACATCGCACCGCCATAAAATACCAAACCACTGCCCACACGCTCGCGCTCATCCTTGGCGGCATCGGCTCCGCGCCGGACAACATGCGGCGCTATCTCGAATTCAAGGGATTGCGCGACAACCTGCTCGCGTGGTATGCGCCCGGCAACGCCGTGGATTTCCTGTCACAGGAAACGCAAATCGTTCCTTGGACCAGCGATGGCAGCCCGATCCATTTTTCCCGTGACGGGAATTCGTTTCACGTCGAAGGCCGTCCGCTGCGAAATGGCCGCGTCACATTGACGGTGTCGCAAGCCGAAGGCGTCAATCTCGCCAACGGCGAATTGCTCATCCGTTACCGCGCCACAGCGCCAATCGAACACGCGGTCATCATGCTGACCAAAGCTCAAGGCGGCCCTTATGCCGAACCGCAGTTTCCCAACCAGATATTCGTGCGGTTCAGCGTGACGGAAAGCGGGGAAACGGAAATCCATATTCCCCTCCCCGCTACGCCGGGTCTGGCCCGCACCAAAGGACTCGTGATGGTTTTGGGAAAAGACAGCGAAGCGGTGGTGGTGGATTTGACGATTACTGCGCTGAAATTCGTCCCGTATCCAGATCTGACCTCGCAACCGTGAACCAGCGCAGGCGTCCGGCCTGCTGCCGTTCCGATTGGAATCGGGTTACTTCGATTTGCCGGCCCTGACTTTCGCCCAGCGCGCCTTGGCGGCCAGGGAAATTTTCCTGCGAGCGGCCGCGCTCATTTTCCGTCGTTTGTGAACTACTTTTCTGGTTGACGACGGCGAAGCACTCGCTGCCAAAGCTTCCAGTCGTGATTGCAGGCGTTCGATTCGCGCTTTCAAAACCGCCATGCGTCTCAGCTTGGCGACCGAAAGATTAAGGAGTTCTTTCATATTCATTGTGAGGCCATTCTAAAAGTTTGTTCCGGAATTCCAAGCATTAAATTTGCAGCGGGCGGAAAAGCGCGGTTTGCGCTTCGAAATGGAAAGACTGCTGTGGCAGGGTCAAACAAACTTGCCCGGATTCAAAATGCCTTTCGGGTCGAGCGCATGCTTCACAACACGATGGAGTTCGCGGATTTCCTTTGAAACCGCCAGCGGCCACCAGCGTTTTTTGGCGAGGCCGACACCGTGTTCACCACTGATTGCACCACCCCAGGCTATAATTTGAGCAAAGAGTTCATCCAGCGCGGCTTCGGCATGTTGTTTGGCGCGCGGCCGGTTGAGGTCCACCATCACGTTGGTGTGGATATTGCCATCGCCAGCATGACCGAAACAGGCAATCGGCAGACCGTGTTTCTTTTGCAACTTCGCCGTGAATTTAAAAAGCTCTTCAAGTTTTCCGCGTGGCACGACAATGTCCTCGTTGAGTTTTGTAAGGCCAGTGTCGCGGAGGGCGGCGGAAAATTCGCGGCGGATTTGCCAGATTTTTTCGCACTCGGCGTTGCCCCAGCCACGTTCGACGAACAGCGGTTTATGTCTGCGAATCACGCGCTCGACGGCGGGCAATTCGCTGCGCACGGAATTTTTCTGGCCGTCGAGTTCAACAATCAGGTGCGCGCGGCAAATTCCAAGACGATTGTTTTTTGTGTATTTGGCGGCGGCAGCGAGCGTGAATTCGTCGGCCAATTCGAGCGCGCTGGGCAGAAATCCAGCGGCCAAAATTCCTTGAAGCGCGTGCACTGCGTTTTTCATCGAATGGAAACCGGCGGCAAGCATCGCGCGAAATGGCGGCAGCGGAATCAGTTTAAGTGTGGCTTCAGTGACGATGCCGAGCAAACCTTCCGAGCCGACGAACAACCGGTGCAACTCAAAACCGGTTTTGTTTTTGTGCGTGCGACCGCCGAGTCGGACGACAGTTCCGTTGGTGAGCGCGACTTCGAGGCCGAGGATGTAATCACGCGTGACGCCATATTTCAAACAGCGCGGGCCGCCGGCGTTGGTGGCAATGTTGCCGCCGATGAAGTTGTCCGCGCGGCTGGCGGGGTCGGGCGGATAAAACAGTCCGCGCCTTTCAACAGTTTCCTGAAGCGTTTGCGTGTTGACGCCCGGCTGGACGACGGCAACGAAATCGGCAGCGTTGATTTCCTTGATGCGGTTCATGCGTTCAAGTGAAAGCACGATGCCGCCGCACACGGGCACGCAGCCGCCGACGTAGCCATGGCCCGCGCCGCGCGGTGTCACGGGAATGCCGTGGCGATTGGCAAAGCGGAGCAGGGCAGAGACGGATTGGGTGGAGCGGGGCAGGGCGACGGCGTCCGGCTGATGCGAAGCAAACCATTTATCACCTGCGTATTTTTCAAGTGTTTGCGGATCGAAGATGATTTCGCCAGATGGCAGAATCTTTTTGAGCCGGCGGAGCGATTTTAATTTCTCAGGAGTCATTCGACGGGCGCGCTGAGAAATTCCCTGGCGTCAGCGGCTTCAGTTTCGGGCACTTGGACGCGGATGCCGCCGACGGCGAGCGAGTAGCCGTCAATGCTTAACGCGGAAAGTTCGTCGGCAACGAACGGATGAAAATCCGCGGCTTCGAGCCGTGAATGGACAAGTTGCGCTTCAGCCGGACTGAAGGCTTTAAAAATAGTGACGAGTTGCATGATTCAAAGTCGCCCGGAACCGCCTGATTTCAAGCAGCCACCGGTGTTTTCATGTCGGCGAAGATGATGACACCAGCGCCAGTTTGGAGCAGACTCTTGACTTCCACTTCGACCTGCTGGCCGATGTGCGATTGGCCATTGTTGATGACGACCATCGTGCCGTCTGGCATATAGCCAACGCCCTGGCCTTTGTCCTTACCCTCGCGAACAATCTTCAAGCGCAAAATTTCGCCGGGGATCAAAATAGTTTTGAGGTGTTTGGCGACTTCGTGGAGATTCACGCAGCTGACTTTTTGCAGCTCGGCGACCTTGAGAAGGTTGTAATCGTTGGTAAAAAGCCGGGCGTTGAGATTGCGGGCCAGATAAACGAGCTTGGCATCCACTTCCTTTTCGTCGGGGAAATCGGTCTCGTGGATACGGACCTCGATATTGGTATTGTGCTGGATGCGGTTGAGCATTTCAAGTCCGCGCCGGCCGCGCGCGCGTTTGATGGGATCGGCCGAATCGGCAATTTGCTGGATTTCCTTGAGCACGAATCGTGGCACGACAATCGTGCCCTCAAAAATGCGGGCCTCAATCAAATCCGCTATCCGGCCGTCAATGATGACGCTTGTGTCGAGCAGAAGCAAATTGTCCAGCTGGCTTTGCGGTCTGAACCGGACATAGGGAATGATGAGCGAGAAATCCTCCTTGTTGCTGCGCATGGCAAGAACAATGCCAATGTAACTGAACCCCAAAAAGATTCCTAGCCGGACAAGCCAGCGGACTCTTTCTTCAGTATTTTCAAACAGGCCGGAACCCCGGTCAACAAGAAGCGCGACACCCATGCCGAGCAGCAGGCCAAACGTGATTGCCGAAAATGCGCGCAGCGAAAACCCCTTGAGCATTTCATCCACGGCAATCATCAATCCGCCAAAACCAAAACCAACAAGCATGCCGAACACACCGCTGTAATTTACTCCAGTGAATTCAGGGCGCACTTGGCTTACGGCATAACCTGCTGTAGTGCAGAGACTTAAAAAGAAAAGTCGGATGATCCAGAGTGGTGTCATGGTTTTTGTGTCATCTCGTTTGTATGCGGCGGCTCGTGATGCCAGAGGAAACGCCACAGACCGAGCCGGTTCAGATTGCTTGTCGCGATAGTGAGGTTGTCTGCAATTTCCTGCGCGTTCGTCGCCAATTGTTCGTTTTTCAGCATAGCTCCAGCCAGCCCTTTGCCGGACTGCAAATCGTCCATCAATTTTTTTAGAACCTCGGTCGAAGATTCAATGTTTTTTACAGAAGCGGAAATTCCCTCGCTGTTCGTCGTAATGACGTTACGGGCGCTGCTGGCCAGTCTGGCAAGCTCTTGTGAAAAGAAAACCGCGTTGCTCACGGCGAGGTCAAACTGCGAACCGTTCGTTGCGATGAACGCATTAACATCGCTGATGGCGGTGTCGAGTTTCTTTGCAGTTTCGTCAATACGCAGAATAAACCCGGATGCCGAGCGCGCGACTTCCTGCAGATTGAACGGCTGCTCACACGGCACGTCTGCTCCGTCTTGGAGCAGGGGTAATTGGTTGGCCGTCGGGATGACGGAAACATATTGGTCGCCAAGAAAGCCGGACATTTCGATGACGAACCGGGCGTCGTGGTAAATTTTGTTTTCTTTGTAAATGTTCAGGAGAATCGTCACTCTTTTGCCGTCATTGGCGAGTTTGATCTCGGAGACGCTGCCGACCTGCACTCCGGCGAGCAGGACAGCCGAGCGTGGCTTGAGGCCGCCAACATTATTGGCATGGAGGCGCAATTCGTAAGTGCCGCGAAACAAGCTCGTGCCCTTGCTGAATTGAATCAGCAGCACGGCCAGCAGTGCGAGCCCGACGAGCACGAACAAGCCAACTTTGGTTTCAAGATGCGACTTTTCCATGGCCTAATTTTTCCTGGCGTCCGCAACGCCATCAACGAATTGGCGCACAATCGGGTCCTGCGACGCAAAAAACTCATCCGGCGTGCCGCTCGCGTAAATTTTATTTTCATGCATCATCAATACGCGTTGGCCGACACGCCGCGCCGTGCGCATATCGTGTGTGACAACAACCGTAGTCACTTTTAACCGGTCACGCACGTGCATAATCAATTTATCAATGCTGTCGGCCACAATCGGGTCGAGGCCGGTCGTCGGCTCGTCGTAAAGCACGATTTGTGGTTCATAAATAATCGCGCGCGCCAAACCGACGCGTTTTCTCATGCCGCCGGACAATTCAGCCGGGTTTCTGTTTTCCGTACCCGACAAATCCACAACGGCCAGGACGTCGGCAACACGCCGGGTGATTTCCGCTTCGGTCCACTGGGCATTGCGCCGGAGCGCGAACGCAACATTTTCCGCGACGGTCATCGAATCAAACAACGCCGCGCCTTGAAACAGCATACCGAATTTTTTACGCACATGCAGCAACTGACGTTCGTCCATCGGCACGATGTTTTCGCCGTCAATCAGCACTTCACCCTCATCCGGCTTCAGCAGGCCGATGAGGTGCTTGAGCAAAACGCTTTTGCCGATGCCGCTGCGCCCGATGATGGCGACTGATTCGCTATTTTCAATCTGAAAACTTACATCATCCAAAACGATCTGTTCGCTGAAACGTTTTTTCAAATGACGCACTTCAATCATAATGCGTTCAACACCCTTTCCAACGATATCGTTAAAAAGAAATTGGAAATGAGAATGGCAATGGAAGAATAAACAACCGCTTCGGTGGTTGCCCGTCCGACGCCTTCGGCGCCCAACCCGCACGTCATGCCTTTGTAACAGCCGACCAGCGTCAAAATGCCGCCGTAAATGAAAGCCTTGATCAACCCAATCACCACGTCCGTGTCGCCTGTGTATTTGAGCAGGTGCGCCCAGGAATACGTCGGGTCAATGCCCAGCAATTGGACGCCAACAAAATAACCCGCCGCGATGCCGATGGAAATGGATTCCGCCGTTAACAGCGGCAGCGCAATAAATCCGGCCAAAATCCGCGGAACCACGAGGTAATCCACCGGATGCGTCGCCAACGTGCGGAGCGCGTCAATTTGTTCCGTCACACGCATCGTGCCGATTTCGGCAGTGATGGCCGCACCGACCCGGCCTGTGACCATGAGCGCTGTCAGCACGGGGCCGAGTTCACTGCACATGGAAACACCGACGACCGCAAGCGTGGCTGTGTCCATTTTGACTTTGTGGAATTGGAGATAGGTTTGCGCCGCCAGCACCATTCCGGTGAACGCGCCGGTAATGAGCACGACTGCCTGGGATTTGACGCCCACGAAATAAATTTGATAAAGCAAATCGCGCCAGGCGATTTTGAACGTGAACAGCGAAGTCACGGCCTCTTTGGCCAGTAAAGTGATCTGTCCCAGCCCCGCAAGAGATTCGGTCACACGCTTGTTGGTGAAAAAAAACATTATTGTGCGCAGAGTATCAAATCAGCCTGGGGTTTGGCCAGCGCGGGATTAACGCTCGCTGCTGGTTGCGATATGGCGGCAAAACTGCCATGTTCACCTGTTATGACCCGGGCGCGAAAACGGTTTTTGAAAATTGGGCTCGCGTTTTCCGCGTTTTTTTTATTGCTCGCCGCCATCGCAATTCTTTTTCCACAATGGTTTTTGTGCGTGGATAGCGGGCCGGTGAAGGCCGATGTCATTGTCGTTTTGGGTGGTGGTTCGCACGAACGGCCCGGGCGCGCGGCGGAACTTTTCAAGGGACAAATCGCGCCGCGAATCATTGTCAGCGGGTGGGGTGATTACAAAATCAACCGCCAGTTATTGATTGAAGCCGGCGTGCCATCGGGCGTGATTGAAATGGAGAACCAGTCCCGCACGACAAAAGAAAATGCACAGTTTACGATCCAATTACTCCACAAACCGAATTTACTTCATGCGAAGCGCGTCATTATCGTTACTTCATGGTATCATTCGCGGCGGGCGCTGGCGTGTTTCCGCCATTATGCGCCGGACATCCAATTTTACTCGCGTCCATCTTATTTTGCCTCTGCCCATGCCGATTGGGCGCACAATCGTATCGGCAATCGCGTCCGTCTGGAATACGCGAAACTGCTTGGCTACTGGATTCGCTATGGAATTTGTCCGTTCTGAATAGGAGCCGAAACTTCTTGTGCTGGCCACAGGCGTTGGCCATACTGTTAATTCCTTAATCGCGGGGTGGAGCAGTCCGGTAGCTCGTCAGGCTCATAACCTGAAGGTCGCTGGTTCAAATCCAGCCCCCGCAACCAATTATAATTATTGCAATAACTTTGGACGCGCACCGCGCCAAAGAACAGCAAGTAGAGCAGGCCATTTTTGCATTGTGAACCGTGCTTGGGAAAATTATTTCGCCAAAACCTTGGACTTTCAACTATCAATCTTCGCGATCGAATACCAGCACCGAATCCTTGCCTGATTTGATCATCAGCCGCATGCCATCGGTGTGGGCTGTCATGAGTTTGCTCTGGCCGTTGTTGCCGAGTGACAAATCATAGTTGATGCCATCGTTTTTCCATTGGCCCTGCCATGTGGCCTTTTCTGTTGTTGGCGGTTGGCCAGGCTGTGTTTTGAGATTTGGGAAATTTTTCAGGAATGCCTGACCGTCTGCTCCGGCGACAAATGTCGTATCTGCATACGCCTGCGCAATCCACGCCCGCGCGGCGCGTAGTGCGTTGGGTTGGATGTTCGGTCGCACCTGACGAAGCATGGTGACAGTCACACTGACATTAAAGTCCCAACGACCGAGAATTTTTTCGGGATCGTATTTCGGCGATTTGCCTGTTTTGAGATATCCATTCAAGTCGTCCCAATCCCTCTGTACGATGTTGAGAATCGTCGCGGTCAAATCGTTATTTTTTAACATCGCCTTGAACTGGGGGTTGTTCAGCAATTGAGTGATGGGCGCGAGATTTTTCCACGCGTTCTGAAAGTCGTTGTTCTGACCGAGTTGTTTGAAATCGTCGCGTTCGGCCAACGAAAGAAACACCGGATAACTTTCAAGCCGGTCGCTCAACTGCGGATTTTGGCGAAGTAACCCCGCTAAATCAGCCGATTTGTAATACATGTCCGGCAACGGAACAACAGAGCGTGCAGTTTTGGCCAGACCAGTGGTTTCCAGATCACGTCCCAAGCGATTGATGAACTTGATCATTATGGTTTCGTTATCGGATGGGGCGATTTGCACCGTCACATAACTGAAGTTGTAGATGACAAATGAGACCAATATGAGGTAGGCAGTGCCATTGAGCAAACCAACGCACAAGCCGAGCCGCGAATTTAATCGCTCCCACAACGCCCGTCGCAAGTCTCCAGCTTTGTATTTGTAAAAGAGATCCACATTCCGCTGAATGAAAAAGCCCGCCATTTTGAACAGGATAAGGATAACGACAAATACTGCGAACGGCGCGATCAGCCAAATCAATGTCGGATTTTCAATTCCCACGTGTTGGAACTGCGGCTTAAGTAGTTTTCCCAATGGCCCGGCAAATAACATGGCGGTAACGATGCCGACAAACGAAAACGCCGCACGGATGACGCCTTGACGAAGACCGAGACCGGCTGTCGATGCCAGCAAGATGAGAGCAAGAATCCAAATAGTCATGCCGCACGATAAAAACATCCGTTATAAAAAGCACGCGGAAAATTCGGCATTTTGGGGAGGGATGAGCTGTAGTCCCATTCCCATCCCAAATTCGGGACTCGTGTAACTCGTCCCTCCGAACGAATCGCGCGTTGAAACAGAGCAGGGGAATTGTGATATTGCACGGTCATCCGCTGGTGACGTCCGCGCGCCAGATGCGGCTCTACACGATGTGGGACCGTCTCAAATTGCTGGCGCGCGTCATGTTCAACCGCCGCGCGCTCTACAACCGCGAGTCATGCTCTCTGTGGTATGACGAGCGAAGATAAATGAATTTTAAGACGTGGCTGCTTTTTGCCGGGCGGTGAGAAAATTCAGATACTCGATCAATTGTTGTTTCATTTCCTTCCGCGGCACAATGGCGTCAATGAGGCCATGATCGAGGAGAAATTCGGCGGTTTGAAAACCCGGCGGCAATTCGGCCTGCGTTGTGTCTTTGATGACACGCGGTCCGGCGAAGCCGATCATCGCGCGCGGTTCGGCCAGAATGAGATCGCCCAAACTCGCGTAGCTGGCCATCACACCCGCAGTCGTCGGATGGGTAAGCACGCTGATGTAAGGCAGGCGGCGTTGCGCGTGATAAGCAAGCGCAGCGGACGTTTTGGCCATCTGCATGAGACTGAGCATCCCCTCTTGCATTCGCGCGCCGCCGCTGGTGGAGATGATAATGAGCGGCAATTCGTTTTCCATCGCGCGTTCAATCAAGCGCGTGATTTTTTCACCAACCACGGAACCGAGCGACGCGGCGATGAAATTGAAATCCATCACACCAAGCGCAATGCGGTGTCCACCAATTTTGCAAATACCGGTCAACACCGCGTCTTTCAGCCCGGTTGCCGCCTGATGATCCTGAACCCGTTTGGGGTAGGGAATTTTGTCAACGAACTCGAGCGGATCAACACTGACCATGTCAGCATCCATTTCTTCAAACGTGCACGTTTCGACGAGTGAATGAATGCGTTCGCGCGCGCCAATGGGAAAGTGAAATTCGCAACGCGGGCAAACCTTCAAATTTTCGTCCAACTCCTTGTCGAAAACCATTGTCTCGCACTTCGGGCACTTCGTCCAAAGTCCCTCCGGGATGTCCCGCTTTTTGGATTTGTTTGTGCCGAGTTTGGGCTTTTTGGCAAAGTTAGCTTGTGTGTTATTGACCGGCGTTGGGGTCAACGCTGGCTCGGTCGTTTCGAGACCGAGCGATTTTTTGGTGAAAGCGGTCGTAGCCATTAACGCTTGAATAATACTAAAGCCCACGCGCAACTGTCCAGACGCAAACATCGCCCGCACCGGCGGTTTGAAGCGCCTGCGCGCACGCACTGGTCGTGGCGCCGGTTGTAAAGATGTCGTCCACCAGGATCATGCGTTCGCCGTTCAAGCGCGTGCCGGGATAAACTGCAAAGGCGCCGCGCATATTCGCCGTGCGTTGCTGGCGCGTCAACTTTGTCTGAGTGGCTGTGGGCGCGACACGGCGGAGCAAATGATTGTTCAATGGAATTTGAATGGCGACACTCAGGTGCGCGGCGAGGCGCTCGGCTTGATTAAATTCGCGCTCACGTTGTTTCACTGAATGCAGCGGGACCGGCACGACGAAATCCCATTTTTGTTCACACAACGCCGGTCTTGCTTCGCGAATGAGCAAATCGGCAAGAAAGGGTTCAAACCACATTGCGCGTTGATATTTATAACGATGAACCACTTCGCGCACGACGCTGCGCGCAACTGCGGCTGAACGCGCAGAGCCGAAGTGCAGTTCCATTTCACGGCAGTTTGTGCATTCAAACGGGGTTGTAAAATCGCCGGGGTAGGGGAGACCGCAGCGTTTGCAGAACGGTGGTTTGATGAAATGAACCTGGGACCAACAGTGCAAGCAGACGAAGCCGTCTTTGGCTGTCGCGCGTTCCGTTTTACAAAGCTGGCAGATTTCGGGGTAGATAAAGGCGAGGGCGGCGTTGAACCAGCTTTGAAATGATTCATTGAACGCGGTCATCGCGGAATTGTGAACGGTTCACTTTTCTTTCCGAGCGGCAAAAATTTAAAAACGGCAAGCATAACAGCAAGCACGATGAACACCAGCCAGCCATCAATCATTTTCCCCGTCCCCCAAAACCACGTCGCTGCACGAGGCGCGCTTATGGTGAACGTGCCATAAGTTTTCAACCAGAAAATCCAGCCTGCATGCTGCCCGATGGGAAAATAAAGATTGCCGGTGCGTTGATATGCAAGGCCGAGCAGTGCGCCAACAAGTATAAGGTTGAAAAAGGCCGGCACGAATGCATAAAAATCCGCAAAGCCGCCCAGCATTTGTGGGAGGAGAACAAGTCCGGAATTCCAGGCGACTGCGCCTGTCAATTCCGCTCGGTGAAGAAAATGCACCAGCGCGTAAATGGCGCTGCTCACAATCAAAGCGAACGGCCAGTAAAAAATTTTTCGCAACCCGCCAAACACGCCGCCACGAAACAAAGTTTCTTCGAGCACAGCAACGATCACGGCCGCGCCAATGGCGTTGAAAATGATGGCCACAACTTTGTAAGCAGTTGCGGTTTGGATGAAAACACGGTTGCCGCTGGCGACAGCCATTCCGGCGACGACGGCCAGCGAAATGAAACCAAGCAGCAGACCGCCAAACAGTTTATAGAACTGGCCGCGGGGACGCACTAAACCAGCTTCACGACAGGAAGTTACTCCAAGGGCACGCAAAAGCGGCCACAAACCAACGAGCGCGAGAATGAGAAATGAACGGTCCACAAAACGATGAAACGGCGCAGCGGCGATATGAGGGAATGTGTGTGCGAAGGCCTGTGCCAGCCAATGAAGCCACGGTGCCAACAAAGCGCCGCCAATGAACACCACCGCAATGTAGATGATCAGCGCCCAGAGAGGCCGCATGGTGCAATGATAAATCTTTGAGTGATTCAAGCCAAGCTCAAATTTAATACCCCTTGTAAATTCCTGCTGCCTGGAACAATTGAATTCCATCTGAACCGGTGGAAGGCTGACAGATTTTGCTCGCGCATGTGGGTGCGACGTGCTATTGAACAAGCGGAATGGCGAAAAACTTGGAAACTGCAATAGCGGCCGAACCAGGGCAAGCGAAGTTCGGGCGATTTTATCTTCAAGAGTTGCTAAACAATGGTGGGATGGCCGACATTTGGTTGGTCACAGATGAGCGCCACAAGCCTTATGCATTGCGAAAATTGCGCGATGATTTGCGTTTCAATTTTTTGGCCCGAAGACGTTTTATGCATGGTTGTCGGGTTCTATCGCAACTCAATGAAAGTGATTTCATCGTCAGTTACGTCGAGCACGGCAAGGTGAATGGGATACCTTATCTTCTCATGGATTATGTGGAAGCGGAGAATTTGAAGCAGTTGTTCGCCCGGTACGACCCGGTGCTGGTCGAAAATGTGGCGCAAATTCTCATTGATATGGCCGTTGGCTTGAGTCACGTGCATGAAAGCGGGTTTATGCACCTTGATTTCAAACCGGAAAACATCCTCGTCACGCGCAACGGCAATGTGCAAATTGTTGACTTTGACCTCGCGCAGCCCATTTCTGAAAAGCCAAAAAAAATGTCGAAAAATCCTGGGACGCCCGCTTATATGGCGCCGGAGCAATTGCAACGGCAACCGATCGACCGGCGCACGGATATTTTTGCCTACGGCGTTGCGGCTTACGAATTGCTGACGAATCGCAAACCTTTCCCTGGGGAAACTCCTGCTGAAATTCTGGCTCGTCAACTCGACCAGTTGGGGCCGACACCGCTGCGTGAATACAATCCCGACATTCTTCCGGCACTCGAAAAAGTCATTCTCAAGTGCATCGAGCGCGAACCCAACAAGCGTTATCCCTTCACGAGTGTGCTCGTGAACGACTTGCAAAGCGTGCTCTATCTTTGAGCCCGGGAATTCACTTTACTCGACGCGCGTCTCCGCTATTCTTCCACTTCCGTTTCTTTTCAGAATCAGGACGGGCTTATGGCAAAACTAACGGTTCGAGATCTGGACGTTCGTGGCAAACGCGTTTTTTTGCGTGTGGACTACAATGTGCCGCTGGAGGAAAAAAACGGGCAGATGGTCATCACTGATGCCACACGCATCGTTGCAACATTGCCGACACTCAAGCTGTTGATTGAAAAAGGCGGCAAGCTGGTTCTGACCGCGCATTTAGGCCGGCCAAAAGGGAGGCGGGAACCAACAATGTCACTTCAGCCGGTTGCGGTGAAATTGTCCGAACTGCTCGGAAAGCCGGTTGCGTTCGTGGATGATTGTATCGGCGAGAAAGTCGAGAAAGCTGTTGCCGCCATGAAAGATGGCGATGTGCTTTTGCTCGAAAATGTCCGTTACTACAATGAAGAGGAAGCCAACGACCCGGCATTTGCCGAAAAACTCGCCAGGGTCGCTGACGTTTATGTCAACGACGCCTTCGGCGCAGCGCATCGTGCGCACGCCTCAACCGAAGGCGTCGCCCGTGTGGTGGCCAGGCGCGGAGGCAGGTGCGCCGCCGGTCTGCTCATGGAGCGCGAGCTGAAGTTTTTGGGCGATGAACTGGAAAATCCAGCCCGCCCATTTGTTGTCATTCTTGGCGGGGCGAAGGTTTCGGACAAAATCAAGGTGGTGGATCGTTTGCTTGAAAAGGCCGACGCGATTTTGATTGGCGGTGCGATGGCTTATACGTTCCGGCTGGCTCAAGGTTACAAAACCGGCAAATCACTCGTTGAAACGGACAAGGTGGCCGTGGCCAAAGCCGCGTTGGCGAAGGCCAAAGCCAAAAAAGTACAGTTTCTTTTGCCTGTGGACGACGTGGTGGCCGTGCCGGTGAAGACGGACAAGCTCGATAAGAAAGGCAAACCGGTCATCGAATGGCAGAATCCGCGCACCAGCCAGGACATGAATTGTCCGGACGATGCGGCGGGCCTTGATATCGGTCCGGCGACAGTCAGGGCGTATTCGGATGTGATTGCCAAGGCAAAGACAATTTTGTGGAATGGCCCGATGGGATTGTTCGAGAACAAACAATTTGCCGCCGGAACCAATGCCATTGCGCAGGCCGTGGCGGACGCAACGCAAAAGAACGGTGCGAAGAGCATCATTGGCGGCGGCGACAGCGTGAAGGCGCTCAACAAGGCCGAACTGGGCGACAAGGTGACGTTCATGAGCACTGGTGGTGGCGCGAGTTTAGAATTTTTGGAAGGTGCAGTTTTACCGGGCGTGGCGGCGTTGAGCGACCAAGGTGGCTGCTGCTGCTCGCACTGAGCGGAATGTTCGAGAATGCAGACGATTTAAAGACATGAACAAAGAACGTAAGTTGATTATTGCGGGCAACTGGAAGATGAACAAAACCGTTGCCGAGGCACTGGCATTGGTCAAGGACTTCAAACTGGAATTGGCCAATATCAGGGAAGTGGACATTGTCATCTGCCCGCCATTCACCGCGCTGGAATCGGTGTCCAAGGCTGTGATTGGCGACCCGAACATCCGGCTCGGCGCGCAAAACATGAGCGAAAACAATTTTGGCGCGTTCACCGGTGAGATTTGCGCCGGAATGCTCAAGGAATTTTCCGTGCGCTACGTCATCCTCGGCCATTCCGAACGCCGTCAATATCAGAAGGAATCTAATGCACTCGTCGCCAAAAAGGCGGCGGCGGCCCATGCGGCTTCACTCAAGCCGATAATCTGCGTCGGTGAAACGCTTGCCGAACGCGAAGCCGGACAAACGGAAAAGGTTTTGGAAACTCAAGTGCGGGGATCTCTTGCCGGTCTGACGAAAGAACAAATGGTTGAAACCATCGTTGCCTACGAACCGGTCTGGGCGATTGGTACCGGTAAAACGGCAACTTCGGCCCAGGCGCAGCAGGCGCACACTTTTATTCGCGCCGTGCTGGCAAAGATGTTCGATAATGCCATTGCCAAAAAAGTCCGCATTCAATATGGCGGGAGTGTAAAGCCGGCGAATGCGCGCGAGTTGATGGGCCAGCCGGATGTGGATGGTGCGCTTGTTGGCGGCGCATCGCTGGAAACCCGAAGTTTTGCTGACGTCATTAAAAATTCGATATAAAGTTGGTTATGAGTTTCATCATTGGAATTCTGACGGTTTTGCTGGTGTTGAACTGCCTGCTGTTGATTTTGCTGGTGCTGATTCAATTGCCGAAAAAAGACGCGGGTGTCGGCATGGCTTTTGGCGGCGGGGCGGCTGATGCATTGTTTGGTGCGGGTTCAGGTAATGCGTTGACCAAAATCACAAAATACGCCACGGTGATTTTCTTCGCACTGGCCTTGTTTCTCGGCCATTTGGGAAACGTGCTGCATCAATCCGGCAGCGCTTCGGAGTTTGAAAAGCAGGTGCAACAAAGACAAATGCAGGCGCCGATTAAGCAGCCGCCGCCCCCTTCACAACCCGTGGCAGCGCAAACGAACAACTTGCTGTCGATGCCGTTGACGTCACCAACCAGTGTGCCGGTGCCTGCGCCGACAAACATGCCTGCCGAGCCGACCCAATCGAAATAACGTGACGAAATAACGCGATGGCCATTTTCAAACGCGCCCGACAGGTTTTCCCGGGAGCGTTTTTTTGTTTCGGACGTTGTTGTGGCCTCCTGGGTTGCGCGATCATTTGCCTTCTGTTTTCAGGTTGTATACGCCATGAACCCTCCGCCGACATCACCATCATCAACGGCGGCGAACCCGAATCACTCGACCCGGCCATCATTACCGGCCAGGTTGAAATGCGCATTGTCATCGGTCTGTTTGAAGGATTGACACGGCTCGATCCAAAAACCGCACACGCAATCCCGGGTCTGGCCGAACGCTGGGATATTTCACCGGACGGACGCCTTTACACGTTTTATTTACGTACCAATCTGGTCTGGTCCACCGGCGAACCCATCACGGCGGACGACGTGGTTTACTCGTGGATACGCGCACTCGCCCCGGCGACGGCATCCGATTACGCCGGGCAGCTTTTTTATCTGAAGCACGCGGAGGATTTCAACGCGGGCAAAATCAAGGACCCATCGCTCGTGGGGGTTCGCGCGCCGGACCCGTTCACCGTGCGTGTGGAATTGAGCCAGCCCACGGCATTTTTCCTCGACCTGTGCGCGCTCCCGATACTGTATGTCGTGCCGCGCCAGACGATTGAAAAATATGGGGACCGGTGGTTGATGGCCAGGCCATTGCCGGGCAGCGGGCCGTATACATTGGCTTACTGGCGGCTCAACGACAAAATCCGGCTGCAAAAAAACCCGCGTTATTGGGACGCGACGAACACCCAGTCCGATATCATTGACATATTGCCTGTCGGCTCTCCGAACACGTCATTGAACCTTTACGAACGGGGCCAGGCGGATATCGCGTGGGACAAGGATCTCGTGCCGGAACAACTGATGGACATTTTGATCAAACGGCCGGACTTCCACACGTTCAATTATCTCGGCACTTATTTCATCCGTTTTAACGTGACGCACAAACCATTCGACGACCCGCGCGTCCGGCGCGCGCTGGCACTGGCCATCGACAAGAAGCGCATTGTAAAAAAAATCACGAAAGCCGGCGAACAACCCGCGTCGCACCTCGTGCCCGACGGCACGGCTCATTACACTTCGCCCGAAGGACTCGGCTACGATCCGGTGCTGGCGCGGAAGTTGTTGGCCGAGGCTGGTTATTCCGGCGGCAAGGGGTTTCCACATTTTGAATATGTGTTCAGTGCTCCTGCTTCCGGCGGGGATAAAATCCATGAAAACATCGCCATCGAATTGCAACAGATGTGGTGCGACGAGCTTGGCATTCAAATGGACCTGCGCCAGCTTGAGGCAAAAATCTTTTACAACGCGCAATCGCATCTGGATTTCGATCTCTCGCGCTCCAGCTGGATCGGCGATTACGATGACGCGAACACGTTTCTGGGATTGTTCATGAGCAACGACGGCAACAACCGCACCGGTTGGAAAAATACCCGTTACGACGCGCTCATCCGCGAAGCCAACGAACAGAACGATTTGAAAATGCGTGAAAAACTTTTCCGACAGGCTGAAACAATTCTCGTGCGTGATGAAGTGCCCATCATTCCATTGTTTTTTTACGTCGGCGTGAATTATTTCAACACGAACAAGATTCAGGGCATTTACGAAAACATCCTTGACGTCCACCCGTTGCAGGCGATTCGTAAAGTCAGTCGAGAGTCGAGAGTCGAGGGTCGAGGGCCAAACTGACAACCGGAGCCATCATATGAAAACGCGATTCCGTTTTGAGAAGCTGGAAGTCTGGCAGGAAGCCAGAAAGATCAATCAAGTTATTTACCGGCTCACCCGCAAATTCCCACGAGAGGAATTATTCGCCATGACGTCGCAAATCCGCCGCGCTTCCGTTTCCGTCTCGTCCAACATTGCGGAAGGTTCCGGCCGAAATTCAGACAAGGACTTCGCGCACTTTCTTGAACAATCTTACGGTTCGCTCATGGAAGTGGCATCGGTTTTTTATTTGGCGTTAGATGAAGGTTATGTGACCGAAAACGACCTCGACCCGCTCTTTGACGAAATCGAGAAGCTAGCAAAACGCACCGCTTCTCTGAACCGTTCACTTTTCATTCCAACTTCGAAAACGCCATTCAACCGTACCAAGTCTTCGGCTCTCGACCCTCGACGTTCGACCCTCGACTGAAATGTATTTCATCAAACGCCTCATCTTTGCGGTTCCGCTGCTGTTGGTCATCAGCGCGCTGGCGTTTGTGCTTGTGCGTCTTGCGCCGGGCGGGCCGTTTGACCGCGAGCGCGCGCCGGCTTCGCCGGAAATCGAGCAAAATCTAAAGGCCAAATATCATCTCGACGAGTCAATGGGGAAACAATACCTGCGCTACCTCGGCGATTTGGCACACGGCGACTTTGGTCCGTCGCTCAAATATCGCAGCCACACCGTCAATGACATCATTGCGCAAGGATTGCCGGTTTCCATGACTCTTGGTGCGCTGGCGTTTGGATTTGCAATGGGCCTCGGCTTGCTGGTCGGTTTTTTTACAGCAGCCACGCGCGGACGTTGGGGGGATTATGTGGGAAGTTTTCTGGCTGTGCTCGCCGTGTGCGTGCCTGCCTTTGTCATCGCGCCGCTGCTGATCATGACGTTCGCCATCAAATTAAGGTTGCTGCCGGTCGCGCTGTGGGAATCTCCATTGCACATGATTTTGCCAACGATCGCGCTCGGTTCTTATTTCGTCGGTAAAATCGCGCGCCTGTTCCGTGAAGGAATGCTGAACGTGATGCAATCCGAATTCGTCACCGCCGCCCGTGCCAAAGGTCTCGCCGAAAACGCCCTGCTGTTCAGACACGCCTTTCGTATCGCCGTGTTGCCGGTCATTTCCTATTCCGGCCCGATGCTGGCCGATTTGTTGACCGGCTCGTTCATTATCGAAAACATTTTTCAAATTCCAGGCATCGGCGTGTTTCTCGTGAACGGTGCGCTCAACCGGGATTACACCGTCGTTGTCGGACTCGCGCTGCTTTACGCGATTCTGCTTATCGCGCTCAATCTCATTGTGGACTTTGCCTATACCTTGCTCGACCCGCGCGTCAAATATGAGTGAACAAATCGAACCACACCTTTCGCCTGGCCAACGCGCATGGCGTCGCTTCAAAAAGAATCGCGCCGCCATCTTGAGTGCCTGGTATCTCATTGCGCTGTTATTTGTGATTGTCGCGTGGCCAATTGTTCTAAAAATTGCCGGCGGGGCTTTTGCCCAAACTCACTATCCAAACCAGCTTTCCGACGCGCAATTCGCCCTGCCGGGCGCGCAACACTGGTTCGGCACGGACATTCACGGACGCGACGTTTTTTCGCGCGTCCTGTTCGGCGCGCAAATTTCCCTGCTCGTCGGCGTCGTCGGCGCAGGTGTGAGTTTGATTATCGGCGTTTTGTGGGGTGCGATTGCCGGTTACGCAGGCGGTCGCGTGGACAGTTTTTTGATGCGAATCGTGGACGTGCTGTATTCGCTGCCTTCAATCATTTTCGTCATTGTGTTGATTACAACGCTGGGCGAATGGATGAAGCAATCGCACTTTGTCGAAAACTCGCCGGCATTGTCCGGCGGATTGCGTGTGATTTTGTTGTTCGTTGGTCTCGGTGCGGTTTCGTGGCTGACCATGGCGCGAATCGTGCGCGGACAGGTTCTCTCGCTGCGGACGCGCGCGTTTGTTGAGGCGAGTCGCACACTCGGCGCAAAGCCGGCTTGGATTCTGGCCCGGCACATTATCCCGAACATTTTCGGCATCGTCATCACGTATCTCGCGCTGACGATGCCGGCCATCATTCTTTACGAATCGTTTTTGAGCTACCTCGGCCTTGGCGTGCAGCCGCCGATGGCGAGTTGGGGCACGCTCATCGCGGAAGGCGTTTCGCAAATCAATCCGATCCGGATTTATTGGTGGCTGATTGCGTTTCCCGGCGGTGTGCTGGTGACGACGCTGCTGGCGCTGAATTTTCTTGGCGACGGCCTGCGCGACGCGTGGGATGTGAAAGGAAAATGAAGAATGCAGAGTGATGAATGATGAAACCGACCATTTAAGTCCGAGAAGGTGAGTGCTTTCTGCCTTCTACATTCTGCATTAACTCCCGAATCCGCCATTTCAAAAACGCCGAGCAATGTCGCGGCGTAGCCTTGTTTCGCGACGGCCAATATGCATTGAATTCCTTGTCCAGTTTGCGCAATTCGCGGATGCCATTTTGCGCCAACCGTTTCGCCACTGATGTTTTGCCCGCCGCCTGCGCCTGTTGCCACAGCATGAATTGGCACGACTGGGCGGCCATGCGCGCGGCCAAATCCAGTTCCTGCGCGGAAATCAAGGTAGGGCGGGCTGTCCCCAGCCCGCCGTTTTCGGCGCGGTACGGAGACCGCGCCCTGCCACTGTGTTGGAGAAGCGGCGCCAAAACCTTCCGCTGCTTCTCAATTTCCTTCAAAGTAGCGCGAATGTTTTTGCCTGAAATGCGCGCGTGATATTTCAATCCGTTCCGGCAAAACAATTCACGCTGTTCCGGTGGCGGCGCGGCGACGACTGCGCCCAGTGGGGTCAGGTTGGGTTCGGTGTAGCCGAGCTTGCGGTGAGCATGACCGAGCGCAAACGCGGCTTTTGCGATGCGTCCGGTCGAATCGTCAAAAACATCGCGGCTTAAAACCGGCGCGAGCAGTTTTTCATCAAAGGTTTTCGCGCACCAGCCCATTGCCGCGCCAGCAAGGTAAGGAAGATAACTCACAGCAAGCGGTTGCGGATGACCGCCGTCGCCCCAATCGGTGACGAGATAACCGATGGCGCTGAATTTTTTCCCAGCTTTGGCGGCAGAGCGCAAATTCGCCAGTGCGTTGTCGTGCCGGCCAATCAACGTCTGCCAAGACGAAGTGCCGGGACAGACGTAAAACGGAATTTTCGCCATCGCAAATTTTGCAGCTTCTTTTTCAAACGGGTGGTTTGCTTCGTAGCCCCAATTCAGGGCGATAGCGTCGCGGGGCAATTTTTTGATAAGTTCGGGATAACGCAAAATGATGTCGCCCCAAAACATCGTCCGTTTACCACGTGAGGAAACTTCCTGATGAATTCTTTTGAGAAAATCGAGGTAAAACCGGCCTTTGCCTTTGGCTTCGCAAAGTTTTCTGCTTTGGCCGCGCCCCAAATCCCACGTCTCGTCGCAACCGACGTTGAAAAACCGGCTCGAAAAGTTTGGCAGCAATTCGTCGTAGAGCCGGCGCAGAAAAGGCAGGGTGCCGGGATGATTCGGCGCAAGCGTCGTTGGTCGGCGGACGAATCCGCCTGAATCGTCTTTGTAAGGCTCGGAAACCTCGGCGAGTTTTTTTAGGCGCGGATGTTTGAGGAAATGTCGCAAGTGACCGAAGGAATTCTGGTTCGGCACGAGGTCAATGCCGAGTTCACGGCAACGCAGATCGAGCTTGCGGATTTCCTCGCCGGTCAGTGCGCCCCAGCTTCGCCAGACGGATTTGTATTTGCGATAGGCAAACGTGTGCTCTGTGTAGAGTTGGAATTCGTTGATTTTGAGATCGGCAAGATGCTCAACCAGTTCGAGCAGTGTTTCGAGTTTGGGCACGCGACCGCGCGAAATATCGAGCATCACTCCACGGCGCGGAAAATCTGGCCAGTCGCGGATTTTCAAGCAAGGTAGGCGAAGTGGGACAGACGTTCTCGCCTGTGAGTTCACAGACCGGAGGTCTGTGCCACGAGCGCATTCGCGGACAATCTGTCGCAACGTGGCGGTGGCAGCACGCAGGCCACCAATTTTGCGGAACGAAATTTCAATTCCGTTTTTATCAATCGTTAGTGTGTAACCCTCGGGATGGGCAGGGATATCGCGCCGCGATGTCCGAATAATTTTCAAAACAGGCCGGACGCCTCGGCGAGGCGTCCCTACCTTTTTCGGCAGCGTGAACGTGCCGCAAAGATATTTCAGCGAGCGAGGGCAGGGGAGTAAAACTAAACTGTTGGTTTTGAATTTTGAGTTTTGAGTTGGACTCATGGTCTCAAGATTCGACTGAAAATTTGGAATTCAAAACTCAAAACTTATTTTGTGGCAATCATCCTGCTTTTCCGCGCGTAATTGAACAAGCCGCCGGCGTCCACGACTGGGCGCACGTCGCCAAGCGGTTTGAATTTAAAAATCTTGCCGGTCGCTTTGACTGTGACCGTGGCCGCGTCGAGGTCAACGGTCACGATGTCGCCGGTTTTCAGCGTATCGCAAAGGCGTTCGGTGAGTTCGCAGGGATACAGTTCGCCGGTAGCAACGGAGTTGCGGAAGAAAATGCGCGCGAAACTCTCAGCCAAAACGATTTTGCAACCCGCCGAACCCAGGGCAATCGGTGCGTGTTCACGCGAGCTGCCGCAGCCGAAATTTTTTCCGGCAACGATAATCGGATATTCGCTGTCGAGTTGGCCCTCCTTGACAAAGCGCGTCGGGTAGAGCGATTCAGGCAGGCCGGCAAGCGCGTAGCTGCCGAGTTTCTCGTATTCGTCGGGAATCGTTGGGACGAGCGTCAGATACCGCGCGGGAATAATTTGATCGGTGTCAATGTTATCGCGCACCACGTAAACCGGTCCGGTAAAAATGGATTGCATGGTGGAAATGTGCGGGGTAGTGAAGCGGTTTTCAACCAGAATTCGAGGATTCGGCGACAACCAGGTCCACTGGTTTGCTGCCGCCGGCTTACGGTTCACCTAGTGCTTCGCGCAGTTTTGCCATCAAGGCCATTGCTTCATAGGGCTTTTCGATGAATCCAGCCGGTTGATGGTCGGCAAAACGTTTGGTAATTTCCTGTTCACTGTAACCGCTGGCTATGATGACCTGCACGTCCTTGCGGATGCGGCGCAGTTCGCGATAAGTCTCCTCGCCGTCCATGTGCGGCATTGTCATATCCAGCAAAACGCAAACGATATTTCTACCATGCTTCTGGAATAGTTTTATTGCCTCGCGTCCATCGGTTGCAGCGAGCACGTGGAACCCATGGCGTTCTAACATAATCTTGGCTACATTAAGGACCTCTGCTTCGTCTTCCACCACAAGAATGGTACCGCCGCCACGCCAAAGTTTGGGTGGCACCCCCGCTTCCGGGTGCGTGTCAGTATTTGATGAGGCGGGAAACAACACTCTGAAAGTTGATCCCTTGCCTGGTTCGCTGGTTATTTTAATGGCGCCTTTATGCTGCCGCATAATGCCAATAACTGCGGCCAGCCCCAAACCTCGTCCGGTGAATTTGGTGGTGAAGAATGGCTCGAATATCTTAGGCAGGGTCTTGGAGTCGATGCCGCATCCCGTATCTGCGACTTCGATATAGACGTATTTGCCGGGTGGCGGAGGTTTAATCGGATAACTCTCGTGCAAATAAGTTTGATCGCACTGTATACTGCCTGTGGAAATGGAGATGATTCCCTCCTTACTGCCGATTGCCTCCGAGGCGTTGATAACCAGGTTCATGACCACTTGACGCACTTGGGCGGGGTCGGCCTCGATGGAGGGCAGATTTTCTTCAAAGTCACAGCGTAACATGGCTTTCTTCGAGATGGAAACCTGCAGCATATGGATCAGTTCCTGCGCAAGACGCGAGAGGTTGATCAGTTTCATGACGAAGCTGCCCCGGCCTGAGTAAGCGAGCATTTGCCGACAGAGCTCCGCCGCCCGGTGGGATGCACTGTCAATTTCCAGCAGATTCTCGCGAGCGGGAGATTCCGGAGACAAATCGGCCAACGCGAGATTGGCATGGCCGAGAATAACCGTGAGCAAATTGTTGAAATCATGGGCAATGCCGCCCGCCAGAATGCCGAGACTCTCCAGTTTCTGCGCCTGCTGCATCTGCACCTCCAAATTGCGCCGTTCTTCTTCCATGCTTTCGGCAATAACGACTTGAGAAGCGACATTGGCCAGGTCCTCCAAAAGATGTTCCACATCAGGAAGAATTGCCTGCTTGCTGAAGAGCGCCAACACTCCGATCGGCTTCCCATCCGTGGAAACGAGTCTGTAACCCGCAAACGATACCAAGCCGAGCGACCTTGCCCAATCACGATCGTGGACACGGAGGTCATTTGTGACATCATTGGTGATGAATTTTTCCTCCTCGCCGGAGGCGACCCGGCCGATTTTATAGCAACCAAAAGGAACTCTTCGATGGGTGCCGTCAATGCGAGTGTAACGTCCTGAACTGGCGATTAAATGAAGACAATGGTTCCGGTCCCGGCAGACGTTCGGGCCTTCGGTAACCGTGGCGTGACGACACCCGTTTTTACAGAGATCGGCCTCTTTGATCAGCCAAATCCGGGCAAAGTCAGCACCAAAAATGCTAACCGCCCCGTCAGTGATAAGTTTGAGTTTTTTGTTGATGCCGCCTGCTCCAAGAAGCTGGTGCTTCAAAGAACTCAGCTTTACAATACGCTCTTCACTTATTCGCTTTGCTTCCTCCGCCTGTTTGCGTTCGGTGATATCACGAATAACCGAAAGAATAACAACACGGTCTTGCATCTGGAAAATCTGCGCGTTGATTTCCACCGGAATACGGCGGCCATCCTTGGCAACGTGTGTCTGTTGAAAGAGCAACTTTTTATTGCGTTTCAGTCTTTCCATGATCGCCCGTGGGTCCACGGTGGATTCCGGCGCATCAATATCGCGGACCGTCAGGCGCAGTAATTCCTCGCGAGTATAACCCAACCGCTGGCAGATGGTATCGTTCACGGCTAGAAACCGTCCCGGTAAGTCGTCGTTTGTAATATCATGCACAAACACCCCGTCACTAATGCCCTCAAACAGCAGGCGATAACGTTTTTCGCTTTCCCGCAATGCTTCTTCCGTTCGTTTGCGCTCTGTTACATCAATGCAGACCCCTGACATTTGGTAGGCCTTGCCTTGCTTATCGCGCCGGCACGCGCCCATGTCGTGCCACCAAATATAACTGCCGTCTTTTCGCTTCACGCGATATTCCACGTCGTAAGGAGTTCCTTTTTCGAGATGTTTCTCCAATACCTGAAATTCCAAATCGCGATCGTCAGGATGGACGATTTCCTCCCATTTTTGTAAAGTGCGTGGGAAAGTGCCATGTTCATAACCGAGCATGGAGTCCACAGTGCTGGACCACTCCAGTCTGCCGGTTGTCATATCCCATTCCCACAATGCAATGTTGCCCGCAATTGATGCCCGCTCCAACCGCTCCTTTTCGACGCGCAGCGATGCCTCTGCCCGTTTGCGCTCGGTCACGTCCCGGAAACTCCACACCCGGCCCACTGGTCGGCCTTCAATGCGTTGCGGGAGTGAGTATCGCTCAAATAGCCGGCCATCTTTGAATTCCAACGTATCAAAGCTTTCAGCCTCCGGTTGCGCGTATAACTGATTTACCTTGGCGAGAAACCCTTCAGGATCCTTAAGTTGATCCAGAATAAATGCCCGCACCTGCTGGATACTTCGGGACGTGATAATCGTTTCGGGTATATGCCACAATTGTGTGAACCGTTTGTTAAACCCCACGATTTTGCCATGGCTGTCTACTACAAGAATTCCATCGGCTGTGGACTCCAGCGTTGCTCGCAAAAGGGAGACAGACTGTTCGCGCGCCTCCTCCGTGCGTTTACGCTCAGTAACGTCAGCGAAAAAGCCTACCACTACATCTTCCTGCCCGGCAACATGGAGGCGCGCGGCGGTAATATCGGTGAACAACACCGCACTATCCTTGCGACGGCAAGGGGTCGCCTCGACCGAGATCTTTTCATCCCGCACCATCGCGGCAAAGTCGGCTTCCACTTGCGCCAGCGCCTCCGCCGGATGAATGTCTGCCACCCTCAGTTGAAGCAATTCCGCCTCCGTGTACCCCAGCATCCGGCAAATAGCAGGGTTGGCGTATAAAAAACGATGTGTTTGAATGTCTGCCATCAAAATACCCTGCGGGCAGCCGGTAAATAGAGCCCAATACAATTCGCGCGACTCGCGCAGCGCTTTCTCCGCCTGCTTTCGCTCGGTAATATCATATACTGTGGAGCGGCTCATTAGATAATCGCCCTTTTCATCCAGGATGGCACTGGCACTGATCAGCACCGGCATAACCGAACCGTCTTTGCGGACCAGCTCAAGCTCCAGATCCTTGACCCAGCCGCGTTGTCGCAATATCGGAAAAGTCGCTTGAAATGTCTTCCGGCTTTCCGGGGTTATGATTTCGGTAAGCTTTTTGCCGATGATTTCGTCCCGTGTGTAACCGAGCCAGGCCAGTTCGGTGTCATTGATGCGGACGAGGACGCCGTTCTTGTCCAGTGAATGATAGCCACACGGAGCCTTGTTATAGAGATCCTTGATTTCTTCCGCTGACTTTCGCAGCACCTCCTCCGCCGACTTGTACTGCGCCTCCGCTATTTCCAATCCGACCACGCGGCGGCGCAAGGCAGCCAATTCGTCCAGGGGGGTCATCTCGGGCGCGCCCTGTGCATTTTTGTTGCGCTTTCTCAACTGATGGAATGCCAGCTTAACATTAACCGCCAATGCCTGCAACACTGACAAATCGGTTTTGAGAAGGCATAGGCTGCGGATTGCCCGTTGGCCTTCCGCCTTGCCCCGAATGCACCCACTTCTATAATGCGCCTGTGCTCGACATCAAATTGATCCGCGAAAAACCCGATTTTGTGCGTCAACGTCTCGCCACGCGCGGGGCAGGGGATGAAACTCACATTGATGAGTTGCTCAAGCTTGATGAGCAACGCCGAAAAATTCTGGCGGAGGTCGAATCGCTTAAGGCGCAGCGCAATCGCGTGTCGAAGGAAATTGGTGTGCTCATGGCGCGGAAGAAAACCGCCGAGGCCGAAGCGAAGAAGGCGGAGATGCGCGGGTTAGGTGACCGTATCGCTGCGCTGGACAAACAAGCAGCGGAGGCAGAATCAGCGCGCGATGCGCTCATGTTGCGACTGCCGAATCTGCCGCACGAATCGGTCAAAGTTGGCAAAAGCGCGGAAGATAACCCTGTGGTTCGGGTTTATGGTGGGAAGGCGACTTTCACCTTCAAACCGAAGTCGCACATTGAACTTTGCGAGTTGCTCAAGCTCGCGGATTTCGCGCGCGCGGCGAAACTTTCCGGCAGCGGTTTTATTCTCTACACGAATTGGGGGGCGCGGCTGGAACGGGCGCTGATTCAATTTTTGCTCGACCTGCACATTCATGAGCACGGTTACGCGGAGGTGTCGCCGCCGTTCATGGTCGGACCGCACTGTCTCGAAGGCGTGGGGCAATTCCCTAAATTCAAAGACCAGTATTACGGCGTGGCCGAGGGCGACGACAAAGAAAAGCTCGGCAAATTGTATTTGGTTCCGACCGCCGAGACGCCGGTCGCAAACATTCATCGGGAGGAAATATTAGCCGAGCGCCAGCTCCCGATCCGTTACTGCGCCTACACGCCATGTTTTCGCGGTGAAGCGGGCGCGGCGGGTGTCGGCACGCGCGGGATGATTCGCGTGCATCAATTCGACAAGGTCGAGTTGATCAAAATCGTCAAGCCGGAACACGGTTACGACGAATTGGAAACAATGGTCGCGGACGCCGAGCGCGTGCTGCAATTGCTCGGCTTGCATTATCGCGTGCTTTTGCTGTGCACGGGCGACATGGGGTTCGGCAGCGCCAAGACTTACGACATCGAAGTCTGGGCGCCGGGGCAGGGGAGTTATCTCGAAGTTTCGAGCTGCTCGAATTGCGAGGATTTCCAGGCGCGCCGGATGAATATGCGGTTCAAAACGGAATCGGGCGAAAATAAATTTCCGCACATTCTCAATGGCAGCGGCACGGCGCTGGCGCGACTGTTTGTCGCGCTGATTGAAACGCATCAACAGCCGGACGGCAGCGTGCTCATTCCCAAACCGCTGCAACCTTATCTGAAAACGGACAAAATCTCCGCTTAAGGCACAAATTTTATTACCACAAGAATGCACAAAATGCACAAAAATGTTTTTGCGTCTTTTGCGCCTTTTTGTGGCGATGCTTTATGAAAATTCTACTGGCCGGCAGCGAAGTTCATCCGTTCTCCAAAACTGGCGGGCTGGCTGACATGGTGGGCGCGCTGGGCAAGGCGCTGGCGCGTGCGGGTCACGAGGCGCGAATTGTCATGCCGCTGTATCTCGACGTCCGCGAGCAATTCCCCGGAATGCGGCGCGTGGACTGGCAGTTTGATTTGCCATTGGGTCAGCGTCGCGTTCAGGCGGAATTATGGTTACTGGAAATTGAAAAGGGACTGACGGTTTACTTCATTCATCGGCCGGAATTTTATTACCGCGCCGCGTTGTATCAGGAAGACGATGTCAGCTACGGCGACAACGCCGAACGATTTATTTTCTTTTCAAAGTGCGTCGCGAATCTGGCGCGTTATCTGCCGTGGCGACCGGACATCGTCCACATTCATGACTGGCAAACCGCGCTGGTGCCGGCGTTGATGTTGCACCAGCATCAGGCGGAAGGGTGGGGGAATCCGCCGCCGACGTGCCTGACGATTCACAACCTTGCGTATCAGGGGATATTCCCGGCATCGGCATTCGCCCTGACAAATTTGCCGGCATCGTTTTTTACAGTCGAAATCTCGGAATTTTACGGTCAACTGAATTGCTTAAAGGCCGGAATAGTCCTGGCCGATGTCATCACAACGGTCAGTCGCCGTTACGCGCGCGAAATCACCACTGAGGAATTTGGCTTCGGACTGGATGATGTGTTGCGCAAGCGACAGGATCGTCTGTTCGGAATTCTTAACGGTGTGGATTACGACGAGTGGGATCCGGCGCACGATCCGTTTCTGCCGCACCCTTATTCTGTCAGGCAACCGGCGGGAAAAAAACTCAACAAACTTGCTTTGCAAAAGGAATTAGGCCTGCCGGTGGCGGCAGATGTGCCGTTGTTTGGCACAATTTCACGCCTCGCGGAACAGAAAGGCGTGGACATCCAACTCGGCGCGCTCGAAGAAATGTTGAGCACAGACATGCAATTCGTTTTGCTTGGGAGCGGTTCACCGGCATACGAACGCGGTTATCACAAACTCGCACGGCGCTTCCCATCCAAAGTCGTGGCGCGGGTGAGTTACGATGAAGGCTTGGCGCACCGCATTGAGGCGGCAAGCGACTTTTATGTGATGCCGTCGCGTTATGAGCCAAGCGGTTTAAATCAAATGTATAGCCTTCGTTATGGCGCGATTCCCATCGTGCGCGCCACCGGCGGCCTCGACGACAGCGTGGTTGATTTCACAGAAGACACAAAGGATGCCAACGGGATTAAGTTCCAGGAATATTCAACCCGCGCTCTTGCAAAAGCGATTCGCAAGGCGCTGGCGCTTTACCAACAACCCGATTTGTTGCGGCGGTTTCGCCACAATGCCATGAAGGCCGATTTCCCATGGGAGCAGACCGTGTGTGAATATTTGAGAGCCTATGAATCGGCTCAAAGATTCTAGGAAGCGTTCAAGGCTTTTTTTGAAGAAATGCTCACTTGTGGGTGAAATTCGTCGCGTTGAATGAGATTGACGAAGCGTTGGGCCCGCTTGGCCACACAGGTGTCTGGATGATCCACTTTTGCAGGTGCATTCCACAAAACGTAAAATTCGAAGTCGGTTGGCTGGCGTCCGTGGATTTTCTCGAATCGTTCCACACGCGCTTGCATGATGTCTCGGGCGGCAGCCAACGCGGCTCTCGGATTTTGTGGATTGCCACCTGGCCAAATCTCCGCGCGAATTTGAAAACGCGATATTTCCCCGTAGGAACCTATCGCACTGTCGTTGTCACCGGTTTCAAGCATTGAGAGGGCTGTCCACCGATCCATTCCTGAAGCGCTATAAACCACCCCCAACGCGGCCAGTGCACACATGGCCGATTTGAATTTCATCGTAATGGTAAACTTTAGGAGATACCATGCTGTTCGTCAAATGTTGTTGCATAAAAATTCAACAAAAAACAGGTAACATTTTAATTGTAAAGAACTTGCGAAAAGACACAGGTTTTTATTGATTTTGAGGCCTTTATGGAGTTTTGTTGATTTACAAGGAGTTACAAGGAAGCAAGGTTCAGGCAAAAATATGGTTTTTTAACAACGGGAAGAAGCTTCTCGATAAGTAGTAGCATCACGGTGACAAAGGACGATTTGCATAAATGCCAGTCAAACCTCAGTTTATTCGCGGACTAAATGAAAGCTTGAACTCCAACAATCGGCCAAAGTGCGCGTCTGGCGGGGTAAAAAGTTGCAAACATCAAGTTTCCTTCAGCTTTGGCACGGAATCTTCTGCATCCGGAGGCATGAATACAATCCAAGAATTCAAGTTTGCCTGCCCGATATGCCATCAACATATTATATGCGATCCAGATACGGCTGGGATGCAGATTGAGTGTCCAAGCTGTTGGAAGACAATCGTTGTCCCAAAATCAACCAAAACGACGGGCACAAAACTGATGTTGCAGGGCATGCAGACCAGGGTAAGACCTACCTTGCCGATGATTGTAACAGGTTCCCAAAGAATCACTGCCGTGCCGCAGATGGAGCGAGCGTCAATGCTGTTGCTGGCTGCCGCGGCCACCGCCGTGCTGATCATCGCGGGCATGATTTTTTATCATAGTAACGCATGGTCTTTGTGAAATAGTCCAAACTTGGTGAGAGCTGATTCGAGAGCAAAATGGCCATCATGCCTTGAGGAGAGTTCTTGGCCCGGATGGGGGCGGGCAATGCGTTTCGGCTCACACGTCTCAAGAATCTTCACTGCGAACGTCTTGCGAATAGTTCGTAGCTCACCGTTGTGAGGAAATCACCGACACCGGATTTCAACCCGGCTGACCAGCCAAACTGGACCTACGAGACCGCAGAAACTTGTCCACTACTGAAATAAGTTTTTCCACTTTCAAAGGCTTCTTGAGGAATTCGTTGCAGCCTGACTCCAATGCGGCCACCCGGTCAAGCTCGCCGCTCAAGCCCGTCAGCATGATAATTGGCACGGAAGCCGTTCGGGGATCTTTTCGCAAAGTTTGGCAAATATCGAACCCGTTTATGTCGGGCAACATTAAGTCCAGTATAATCAAGTCGGGCAATATCGAACGGGTTTTTACGAGAGCGTCACCGCCATTGGCAGCCGTGCCAATCGCAAAACCTTCCTTTTCCAGAACCAAACGAATTATTTCAAGCTGGTCTGCGTTATCCTCTACAACAAGTATTTTCCCTCGCACAAAAAATAAGAGATTGGTTAAAAAACTCACCAGAAATACAGCAGAAACAATGCCATCAGGGGAAAGCTCGAGGGCAGTTACAAAATTGGCGAAAAACAATGTTTGAAGCATGCGTGTCAACAAAAATTTACACTACTGTCCAGTAAGATTACACCACAAGGGAAAGGCTTTGAGAGTGGACACTTCAATTCCAGTTCACGGTTGACATCCCCGGTGACTTCGAGGCGGTTACAAACAGGGGAGGGGAGCTTCGGTCGTGAAAAAACCGCCGGCACCGGATTTCAACCCCGCTGACTAGCTTTAGAAGACCCACGAGCTTGCAGCAACTTGTCCACTTTTGAAACAAGTTCTTCCTCTTTGAAAGGCTTCGTGAGGAATTCGTCGACGCCAGAATCAAACCCGGCCAACCGGGCAAACTGGCTGCCCCAGCCCGTCACCATGACAATCGGCATAGAAGCTGTCAGGGAATCTTTTCGCAAAGTTTCGCAAACATCAAACCCATTTATGCCAGGCAACTTTAAGTCCAGTACAATCAAATCCGGCGATATTAAACGGGTTTTTTTGAGAGCGTCCAAGCCATTGGTAGCCGTACCAACTGTAAAACCTGCCGTTTCTAGAACCGAACGGGTCATTTCAAGTTCGTCTTTATCATCCTCTACAACTAGTATTTTCCCTCGCATAAAACAAGAGATTGGTCAAAAAAACACCATCACACCTGAAATTTAGCAGGAACAATGCCATCAGGAAAAGGCTTCGAGGGCAGTTACAAAATTGACGAAAAACAATGTTTGAAGCCGTCAACAAAAAATTCGCGCAACTGTCCAGTAAGATTACATTAGGCCACAGTGGAACAGGCAAAGGAGGGAGGGAAGGCTTCGAGGGTGGCATCAAGGGTCAAGGCGGAAGTCAAACTGTCGCCGACGCCGCAGCTCTATCACGTCACGATGCAGCCAGCGCGGGTTTCCCTTGCCTCTGCGCTCTTGCGGCGCGCGCCGCAGAACGCTCCGCGCCGAAGAACGGCCTTGATGTATACACGTGCAAAAGGTATGCCGGCACAGCGGCAAAACTCCGTGAGGCCATCCAGAGAGTCACAAAAGCCCAAGTGCGAAGTATACACCTGACCCGCGAGTGAATTCCGAGTCTGCAACCAGAGGCTCCGTCGTCCTCAGACACAACCCGGAGATATTCCACCCCTGGACCGTGACTGCATCATTCTAATACAGCTCTGACAGCGTCCAAACGCATAATCTGCCAATTTTCATCGCAAAACTCAAAGATGCATCAATTGAATATAACAAACATTGTGCATCATTAATTCATCCAAGATACAACATTGAGGAGGGCATGATCATTTAGTCGCATGACAATGCTTGGTTTCAGACTCGTGTGGGTGGAGTAGTCCGCGTTTCTTTCCTGGGTCGTCTTGGCACTGTTGATGCTTTTCGTGACGGGTGTGAGTCTCATGGTATCGGGTTTTAAATCTTTGCGCGGCGTTTGGCCTCCGGACTTGGGATTTTGGCCAACTCATTCCCCTGCCCGTGCTGCGCCGCGCAATCTCCCATCGTTTTATGAATGAAGAATCCCTAATGATTTGCTCGCATGACGGTGCCTGGTTTCAGTGTCCTGACATAACTGGTCGTGTTCGCACGTTCTTCCTCGGTCATTGTGATTCTTTCAAGGGACTGGCGGACTTTTGTCGTGACGCCGGAATTCCTTTGAGGGTGTTTTCGCGCCAGGCGTCCTCCCATGCGAAGCATCCTGCGGCGCGCACCGCTAGAACGCAAAGGAACGGGAAACCCGTGCTGGTTGCCACGTGATGTGACAGAGCCGTGGCGTCGGCGACAGCTTGACTTCCGCTTGCTCCTGGACGCCACCCTTGAAGCCTTCCCTTTGTGATTTTTATGTTACAGTTGGATTCTTTGTGCTGTTGAATAATTTGGCGGTTTTTCTCACATACCGGCGCGGCAGGATTTTAACCAAAAAAACCAAGAGGCGATTACACAAGCCTGGGATCGCCAAGACCCTGCTCTTGCGGAAAGCGTGATGGCCGCATTGCGCGACTTTTTCGGCGGACATCTTGGGTATCTTTTTTAGCCGCCGCTTTTTTTGAGAATTTGCGACATTGCCGAAGTTGGTCGTAGTCGGACCGGGACACAATGCCGTGACGGTCACGTTTGTGCCGGTGGTTTCCTCGGCAAGCGCCTCCGTAAATGAAAGCACGTAGGCCTTTGTCGCGTGATAAATCGCCATGCCGGGACCGGGCTCAAAACCCGCGACTGAACTGACATTAAGTATTCCACCGCGCCGACGCTGGAGCATGCCAGGAAGAAACAAGCCGGTAAGTTCCGTCAACGCGGCGATATTCACCTGAAGCATTTCGAGTTGCCACTGAAGTGGCAGTTCGGCAAAAGCGCCGAGGGCGCCGAATCCGGCGTTGTTGACCAAAACGTCCACCATGATTCCCCTGCCCTGCAATTCTTTGAAAATGCGCGCCGGAGTTTCCGGCAGGGAAAGATCGGCGGTTAGAACAAGTGTTTCGATTTTATGCGTTTGTTGCAATTCCGCGGCGAGAGACTGGAGCGCCTTTGTGTTGCGGGCTACAAGTACCAACCGGCAACCATCCGCCGCGAAACACTTTGCCAATTCCAGGCCAATACCCGATGAAGCGCCGGTGATTAAAACCGTCTCGTTGGTTGCGGCATTCATTTTCGCGGCGTCAGCTTATTGATTTCCCCATCCAAACCGTTTTGTGATGGGCCAATAGACAAAAGAGGATTTACCGATGACATAATCACATGGGAAACTTCCCCAGTAACGTGAGTCGAGGCTGTTGAAAGTATTGTCGCCCATGGCAAAATAACGGTTTGTTTCCACTGGAAAGTTGTTTCCGGGAGCCAATGCTTCCAACATGGCATGACCGAAGTAATGATTTTCCTGATATCCCAGTTTTTTTTGTCCCGGATGAACTCCCGCAAACCCATACAAATTTTCGAAGTGAGGAGTTGAGGCCGACAGTGGTTGCCCGTCCACGACCAGATGTCCCACGGGAACCTCTGTGCTAAATCTGGGCACGTTTTCAACTTCGTAATCCTGTTTGATGGACAATGTGTCGCCGCCAAGCCCTACAAGCCGTTTGATGTAAAATTCATCTGCCGGAATGCGGAAGCGATCACGCATTTCTTCGGTGATTCCTTCGGTTTCAAAGACGATGATTTCACCGCGCCTCGGCAGGCGGAAATTATAAGTGAGCCGATTCACAAATAAATGGTCGCCGGCGCTGACGCGGAGATTCACGACTTCATCGCCCTTGTGGTACAAATGTCCCCTCCCCCATCCTGCCCGATAGGCCAGCGGTTCTTCCCCAGGCGGAGCTTCACCAAAATCCGGTGGAAACCAAATCGTGTGCGGCACATTGTCTATCCAAAACGTCTGTTCGATGTTGAAAATCAAAAACCGCTCCATTGGACTAATCCGATCAATTACACCATCCGATTCGGCGACGACATGAACATACGAGACACCTTCGAACCACTCCTTGACGCGCTCCCAGCCAGTCGGAATTTTGTAATTGGCATTGCCGGACAAATTTTGTGACGTAACGCCGTAAAGTGTCGGCTGCATTGAGCCGGTGGGGATTTTGAATGGTTGCAGGAAGAACGTGCGAATCCCCATCGCGACCGCCACCGCCACGAGCAATACCTCGACGTTCTCGCGCCACATGGCATTGGGATACGGCTTGAGCCATTTGTTGGCGGCAAATTCAAGCTCCTCCATCTTAATCCGGATTTTGCCATTGTTCGCGCCCTCCTCAATCGCCATTCGCACCTCGTTCATTGCGATCGTTACCGCGGCAATCGCCTGCGGTGAAAGCAGGTCGCGTTGCGCGGACATCCAGTGGCGGACATGTTTACGCATCGCGCACGCCTCGCGAACCGTCTTTGAAAAAAGCCAGCGGATTATCATAAAACACCCTCTGCTCTGACTGATTTTGATTTATTCGTGTTCAGTTTTAATTCCCTTTGCAAAAGGAATATCAAACCTAAATTTGCAAATAACATCAGTGAAAAGGCGGGAACCATTAACAGAACAGTGTCTCTTTCAAATCCGATCAAAGCATTAACTCCTATTTGATTAAGTTTATCGCCAACATGAAGTAATTTTGGGAAAACAATATAGAAAAAACGCGCTGCCATAATCACGCTAGCTATATCAACAAGCATCACTAATAAAGCAGCTATTATCGTCATCTTAATTTTCCTCTCACTGGTTGTTGCGCCGTTCTTTTTCATAGTTTTTCATGCCTTCAGCACTTCGATGAATGCCTCCTGCGGAATGTTCACCGAACCGAACGATTTCATGCGCTTTTTACCTTCCTTTTGCTTTTCAAGCAACTTGCGTTTGCGCGTGATGTCGCCGCCGTAACATTTCGCCGTCACGTCCTTGCGCAATGCGCTCACGGTTTCGCGCGCGATGATTTTGCCGCCGATGGCCGCCTGAATCGCCACGGCGTATTGCTGGCGGGGAATAACTTCCTTGAGCTTGGCGGCGAGGGCGCGTCCCCTGCCCTCCGCCTTGTCGCGATGCACAATGCAGGAAAATGCGTCCACCGACTCGCTGTTCACGAGTATGTCGAGCTTCACCATGTCTGACTCCCGCACACCCGCGCGCTCGTAATCCATCGAACCGTAACCGCGCGTGATGCTTTTAATGCGGTCATGGAAATCAATCAAAATTTCGTTCAGCGGGACCAATGCCGTCAGCATGACGCGGCGCGTATCGAGTGTTTCCGTGTGGTCGAGCACACCGCGCTTTTCGGAAATCAATGCCATCATGTCGCCGATGTTTTCGTTCGGGCAAATCACGAAGGCTTTGACCATCGGCTCCTCGATTTTCCGGATGTAATTCGGCTCGGGCAAAAACACCGGGTTGTCCACGTCCTTCACCGTGCCGTCCGTGAGCGTCACCTTGTAGATGACGCTGGGATACGTCGCGATGATGTCCATGTTGTATTCGCGCCGCAACCGCTCCTGCACGATTTCCAGATGCAACAAACCGAGAAACCCGCAACGAAAACCAAAACCCAGCGCCACTGAAGTTTCCGCCTGATACACAAACGCCGAGTCGTTCAACTGCAGCTTTGCGAGATTCGCCTTGAGATGTTCGTAATCCGCCGTGTTAATCGGATAAATCCCGCTGAACACCATCGGATGGATTTCCTTGAACCCCGCCAGCACCGGCGATGGATTCCGCGCGTCGGTGATGGTGTCGCCCATTTTCACTTCCTGCGGGCTTTTGATGTTGGCCGTGATGTAGCCGGTCTCGCCCACTTCGAGCTTTTCGCGCACATACGGCTTTGGATTGAAACTACCGACTTCCTTCACCTCCACATTTTTGCCTGAATGAAACAGTTTCACCTGCTGTCCGGCTCTTAACTCGCCGTTGAACACGCGGACGTGCGTGACCACGCCTTTGTAAGTATCAAAATAGGAATCGAAGCCAAGCGCCTGCAACGACGGCGCGCCCGTCGGCTTCGGCGGCGGGATGCGCGCGACAATCGCCTCCAAAATTTCGTCAATGCCAATCCCTTCCTTGGCGCTGGCCAAAATCGCGGTGTCGCCGGGAATGGCCAGAATATCCTCAAGCTGTTGCCTGGCTTGCGGGACGTTCGCGTGCGGCAGGTCTATTTTATTGATGACCGGGATGATGGTGAGATTTTGTTTCATCGCCAGATGAACATTGGCAACCGTCTGCGCCTCGACGCCCTGAGCCGCGTCCACCACGAGCAACGCACCTTCGCACGCGCTCAAGCTGCGGGACACTTCATAGGAAAAATCCACGTGCCCCGGCGTATCAATGAGATTGAGCTCATACGTCTCGCCGTTATTGGCCTTGTAAAGCATTGTGACCGGATGCGCCTTGATGGTGATGCCGCGCTCCTTCTCGAGGTCCATCGAGTCGAGCAACTGATCCTCCATATCGCGCGTCGAAATCGTGCCGGTGCGATGCAGCAACCGGTCAGAAAGCGTCGTCTTCCCATGATCAATATGGGCGATGATGCTGAAATTGCGAATGTGCGCTGCGTCCATTTATAAATCTCGAATGTCGAATTTCAGATTACGAATTCAACAGGTCGGAGAAGATAACCGGAAAGCAGGTGAAGAAAAGGAAATTTAACCACGAAGGACACGAATTAACACGAACGGAACGCAGAATTGACGCTGATAAAATTCGCGCGCACACTCGCCGCATGGCAAAGAAAGCCGTTAGTGCAATCGGAGGGGCGAGTTCCACGAGCCCCAAATTAGAAAAGCCTGCAGAGAAGTCAGGGACTCGTATAACTCGTCCCTCCGAAACACGCCAAAAACCCTCCGTGCCCTGACGGTGAAGGAAATCTAGGACGAACAGATTGCAAAGAAGCAGGTATAAAAACTAAATGATAAAGTTATGGCTGAGTTTATCCATTCCACAGAGTCGCACATTGACGGGCCGTTCTTAATTGACCGAGCTCACCTAGAAGCTTTAGACAAGATTCTTAAAGAGGAGTGGAGCCGTTTCAGGGAAAAGCGAAATAAAATGTTAGATCAGTCTGTCGAAGAAAAATTCCAAGAAGAACGTGCGCAATCATTTAACAAAAATGTGACTGATGAAAGGCTTCGTGAAAATATTAGAAGCTATCTCGAAAAAACACATGATTTTCAGGAACGAAAAGAATGTTTTTTATATTTAAGAAATGGTTCAGCTGTAAAAGTGCCAGATTTTGTTACGGCCTTCCGCGAATCAGATCTACAAGATAAAGAACCAAATGGACTTTATGCTGTTCTAGAAAGTGGCGAGCATTCCTGCAAAGTTAAACTTACAGGGCGGAACGCATCACTCGAAGTTGAGGTTGCTCCAAACCGAAACCAATTTGTCCAAGAGACATTGATGGTTCTGAAAAATTGGCAAAATTCTGTTCGCCCACCGAGATGGCAATCGATTTGGGTAAAAATTGTAAGCCTTGGAGTCGCACATTGGTTCATTTGGTTTATGGTGTGCCTTTTCAGCTTAATGTTAATTGAGCAGCAAGCTGAAAACACCCAAGTTCACAAGTATAGCCAAGAAGCAAGTCAACTACTTAATGCCACTAATCTATCGACTGAAAATCAAGGCAAAGCTATACAACTTTTGCTGGCCAAAACTTACGGTTATGCCCCTCAACCGATAAAACGCGAATTTCCTGGCTGGTTTTTTGTGCTCGTTTTTGGGGGATTAGCTTACTGCCTTGCTTTTTCCTTTACTCCTAGAGTTTCCATAGCAATAGGACTAGGTGAAAAGAAAGTTCAATTTTGGCGGAAATATTCAACATTTATTCTCATTACAACGCCGACATTTATTTTTGGCACTTTTATGTGGCCGAAAATTGAGTCAATTCTTAAATCTTTTCTTTGAAAAGTTATTCACATTTCCTCTTCCCAATCCGACTTTCTCCCTAGGTAAAAGGAGAATCGTTCGCCGTCCCCTTGAAAATCTGCGCGACTGGATTTGCTAGATGGTCAGCCGCAAAACCAAAACCGGTCAATGGTGATTTCCTCTCCTGGGGGAGAGGAAAAAGGTGAGGGCGAGCGTAAAACACAAACTTCATCCCGCCGATCTTGGAAAATTAGTTCAACTTGCCACCTCACCCCGGCCCTCTCCCCCAACTCCGTTGGCGGAGAGGGAGAATCATTTGCCGTCTCCTTGCGCCTTTTAGCGGCCAACTTCTTTCACGTGATTGGCGTGGTTCGCGATAGAATTCGACTTCTCTCACGTCCTTCCGCAATTATCGCAAGTGACATTCTGTCGGCAGTCGCTTAAAGTCAGATTATCCATGAACCGTTCATTGTTTTGGATTCTGACCGTGCTGCTGGCTCCGGGAATTTTCCCAGTCCACGCCCAATCGCCCGACGTTCCGCTCGCGCAACGGCAATGGTTCGGGACGCGCACCGCGCATTTCAACATCTACAGTTGCGGCGCGCCGGAGAAAGTCTTCAGGGTCGCCGGTCAACTGGAGGAATTTTGCGAGACTTACTCGCAACTGGCCGGGGCGCAGGCAGTCGCCTCGCCGCCGATCGTGGTCATGGTGTTTCCCGACCACGAATCCATGAAACCGTTCCTGCCGCTTTACAACGGCCAGCCTGAAAATCTCAGCGGTTTCTTCCAGCACGGCAACGGCGAAAACCTCATTGTGCTTTCTTTGCCGCAAGCTGGCGCGGCTTCGATGGATATGTCGGTTGTTTTCCACGAATACACTCATCTGCTGTTCCGGCGCAACGACCGCATCTGGCCGCTTTGGCTCAAGGAAGGCATGGCCGAGGTTTATTCCACCTTCGCCACGACCGGCTACGCAGCACTCATCGGCCGGCCGATTGAACATCACCTGCGGCTGCTGGCAAAGCAACCGCTTATGCCGCTGACCGAACTGTTCGCCGTCACCCATGATTCACCGCAATACAACGAACGCGAACATCAGGGAATGTTTTATGCCGAATCGTGGCTGCTCGCGCATTTCCTCGTGGCCGGTGACAATCCCGATTACAAATCGCGCTTCGGAAAATACACCGTGCTCCTGCGCGAGGGACAGGCCCCCGTGCAGGCATTCACCAACGCACTGCAAACGCCGCTGCCGGTGGTGGAATCCGAATTGCGCCGTTATCTGGCGCGCGGCCGGTTCGCGCCGATTCAAGTCGCCTTTTCGGAAAATGTTGCCCTGCCCAAAGCCATCAGTACGTGGAACCTCACGCCGGTGGAAGTTTATTTTTGCCTCGGTGACGAATTGCTCCGCATTGACCGCCCTGACGCTGCTGAAAAATATTTTGCCGACGCACAGAAACTCGCGCCTGCCAGTCCCCTGCCCTACGAAGGCCTTGGCCTGCTCGCCATCCAGCGCAAACAACCCGATAATGCCTTGCACGAGTTGAAAGAAGCGCTCCGGCTCGGTTCGGGCAGTTACATCGCGCATTATTTCTACGCTTTGGAGAAATTCAAACTGGCCATTGACGCCCAAGGCGGGCGAGGTTCGCTTCCAAAGAACACGGCGGCAGAAATTCACGATGAACTCATCAAATCCACCACGCTGATGCCGGATTTCGGGCCGTCGCACGAGTTGTTTGGCATTCTTGAATTGGCGCAGGGCGGAAATATCGCTCTGGCGGAACAACACCTGCAACTTGCCGTCCAACTGGAACCTGAAAATCCCTATTATCTGCTGTCGCTGGCGGACGTGCAGGCGAGAAATAAGGAACCTGAAGCTGCGCGCCAGACGCTGGCCACACTGCTTCTGCCCACGGTTGAAGCCAAAATCCGCGCACAAGCCAATGAACTTCTCCAGCAAATCGCCAGAATGAATCCGGCCCGCTAATCCTCATCGGCCAATATGAAATCGGCCGCCAGAGTGGCGATCAGCGCGGACATCACAATGCGGTTAAAAAAAGAAATTTACCGGTGAGAAAGCGGCCAGCCGATTTTGGCTTATTCTTGAATCAAGATCGCCTTGTTCTTTTTTAGATATTTTTCCATGGTCGCCCTGCCGGTGACGGAATTGGGAATTCTGACGGCGTCGGGCTTGGCCAGTTTATAATGCACCAGCCATTTGCCAATGAGTCCAACCCGGAGATTCAGTTCGGCCACGCGCCAGAGCTGACCGGTTTCCAATGGTTTCAGGCTGAAGCGGCGCGTAAGCTTGGTTTTTCTCATAAAACCCAGTTTGCGCCGAAACGCTCAACAAGACCAGATAAATCGCGTTCTTTCTCGAACGGTTCTGCTTGGCAATCGGGGCATTCACGGATTAGCTAGTCGCCATGCGAATTGTGCTCGATTATCTAAAACGCAACCAGGACCGCTTTGTCGCCGAATTGTGCGAGTTCCTGCGCTTTCCCAGCGTATCTGCCCAAGTGCAACATAAAAAGGACATGCGCGCCTGCGCGGTGTGGCTTGCCAATCATTGCCGCAAAATCGGCCTTCAGGCGCAAGTTTGCCCGACTGCCGGCCATCCCATCGTGCTCGCCAAAACGCCCGCCTCCGCTGCGCTTCGTCGAGGCAAGCCGCGAGCGAAAACGAACTCGCACCGCCCGCAATTTATGATTTACGGCCATTACGACGTGCAACCGCCGGAGCCGCTCGATTCGTGGAAATCGCCGCCATTCAGACCGCGCATCCAGGGGCGTTCGCTCTTCGCCCGAGGCGCGACGGACAACAAAGGCCAGCTCTTCGCACATTTGAAAGCCGCCGAGGCTTATTTAAAAACCGGCACTCCCCTGCCCTGCGACCTGACCTTCGTCATTGAGGGCGAAGAAGAAGTCGGCAGCGTGAGCCTCGCGAAATTTCTCAAGTCGCATCGCAATGATTTAAAATGCGACGCGGTTGTCATATCCGACACCGGAATGCCCAGCCCAAAGCATCCTGCGCTTACTTACTCATTGCGCGGCATCATTGCGTTTGAAATCACGTTGCACGGCCCGTCGCGCGATTTGCACTCCGGCATTTTCGGCGGCGCGGTGGACAATCCGGCGATGGCATTGAGCCAGTTGCTGGGAAAACTTCGCGACAAAAATGGGCGTATCGTCATTCCCGGTTTTTATGACGACGTCGCACCGCTTTCGGCTTATGAACGAAAACAATTCAAGCGTTTGCCGCTCGGGGATCGTGAGCTTGAAAAATTACTTGGCGTTCCAAAATTATTTGGCGAACTCGGTTTTACGGCCACTGAACAACGCAGCGCGCGGCCAACGTTTGAAATCAATGGCTTAACCAGTGGGTATCAGGGTGAAGGCAGCAAGACCATCGTGCCGGCATGGGCGCGCGCCAAAATCACCTGCCGCCTCGTGCCGAACCAAAGACCGGAACGAATCCGCAAGGTCGTTTGCAATTATCTCAAGAAAATTTGTCCGACGACGGTTCGAATGGAAATCGAATCCGGTCACGGCGCGGAGGCGTATTGGGTTTCGCCCAGAAGCGCGCAGGCACAGGCGGCATTGAGCGCGCTGCGCCAGGCGTTTCACCGCGAACCGGTATTGATGCGCGAAGGCGGCTCGATTCCCATCGTGAACGATTTTAGGAGAATCCTCGGTGCAAACACCTTGTTGCTCGGCCTCGCCCTGCCGGACGACAATGCCCATTCGCCGAATGAAAAATTTGATCTCGATTGCTTTGCCAAAGGCCAGACGATGAGCGCGTTGTTGTGGCAGGAATTGAGCCAAGCCTGAACTCATTCCAGAACAGTCGAAAAAAAGACACAAAGAATGAACCTTTTACCGTGCTCCCGTTATTAACGGGTAGATTCAAATCAGAAAACTATTATGAAAACTACAAAATTCACCTGCCTTTCCTTGCTGATTTTGACTGGAACCGTGTTCGTTTCACGCGCTGAACCATACCGCACAGATATCAATCCGGCGTTGCTGTATTATCGGGCTCTTTTAATGCCGTGGGAGCCGATGTCCGATGCGGACAGGAATTATCTGTCGACGAAACAAGGGAAGGAACAAAAGCTCCCGGAACGGTTCGGCCAAATCGTTGCCAACCATGACAATCAATTCGAATTGGTGCGCCGAGCAGCGCACGCCACTGTGCCCTGCGATTGGGGCATTGATTTTAGCGACGGCCCAAACATTATGCTTCCCCATCTGGGCCGCGCCAAGGTGGTCTGTCAAATAGCGCAGTTGCGCGCGGTGTGGGATTTGCAACATGGCCGGCAAGACGACGCGCGCGACGATTTGCTCGCGGCGTTCGTGCTGGGCAGGAATTCCGGCATTGACCCTATTTTAATCGGTGCTTTGGTTCAAGATGCCATTGAAGCCATCGAGTACAGCACCGTGGCGCAATACTTCGGCGAATTCTCACCGGAGATCTTGAAGCAATTGGTGGATGGGTTCGATTCGGCTCCGCCCCGGCACACGATTGCAACCTGCATTCCGATGGAAAAAAGCGCAGACAAGGATTGGTTGATACGCAAACTGCTGGAATTACAGAAAGCTAATCCAAACGATGACGCCAAAGTGATGGCAAATCTCCACGAAATGGCGTTGGGCTGGGGTGTCAACACCAATTTTTGGCCGCGACTTGTCGCAGTATCCGGTGGAACCAGCGAAGGAGTCATCAGGCTGCTCCGTGAGGTAGCGCCACTATATCCGCGCCTTACCGAACTTATGATGCTGCCTGAACCGGAGTATGAAATCCAGGCGAAACAATTCTTCGCAGACTGTCACAAATCTCCAAACCCATTCATCTCTGAATCCGCCATTGGTTGGGAAACACGACCGAGAGAATTCAAGGCCCAGGCGCAACTTGCAATGGTTCATGCCGCTGTGGAATACAAACTGCACGGCGAATCCGGCTTAAAGAGTGTGATGGATCCGTTCGGGAATGGTCCGTTTGCTTTCCAACGGTTCATCTTCAAAAGCGTGGACCGGGGATTTAAACTCAAGTCCGCCTATGCCGGAGCTGACGCCCCCTTCGTGATGATCTTCGTGGAGAAGCAAGGACCGGCATTCCAAATCACCGGGCCGGATGCTGGAAAAGCGATAGACAAATGACCCGGCCCATGGTCGGATGGAATTACCCGGGTTTTTCGGTTAGGATCGAGATGTGGCTGGCCTGAATCCGACTTTTGTGGAAATCGAAACTCCAGACACGCGGAGTCTGCTCGATCAGGCCCGGGCAGGCGACGCCGAAGCGTTCGGTGAGATTTGCCGCGTCCACGGAACCCGGCTGTTGCGGCAGGCCGTCGCGCTGTGTGGCAACCTCACGCTGGCCGAAGATTTGGCGCAGGACACGCTGGTGGAAGCGTGGAAATGTTTGCATCGCTACAACGGGCGTTGCCAGTTTTTCACCTGGCTTTGCGCGATTCTGTTGAATCGTTACCGCAACGCCCTTCGGAAAAATCGTCCCCTGCCTGCTTCCACACCCGGCGGCCGGGATCAGGATGAATTTGAGAAACAAACCAATCTGACCGACCACGCAGCCTTGCCGGATCAGGCAGCCGAACTACGCGAGCAGTCTGTTCTCGTGCGACAATGCATCCAGGCATTGCCGGCCAAACACCAGCAGGTCATCTATCTGCGATTTTATGTGGATGATTCATTGGAGGGCATTGCCGTCGCGCTGGGTTGCTCGGTGGGGACGGTCAAATCCCGTCTATTTAATGCCTTGGACAAGCTGCGTGGAATGAATGCCTTCAGCGCCCAACGGTCCGATTTTAAAACGAAAGGTGGTAGGTTATGAAACCTTGTGCCCAAAACCGAAAACTCATTGTTTGGCTGTCGTTGAACGTGCTGGATGCATCGCAGGCGCGGCAGCTTCGGGCACATCTGGAAACCTGCGAAGGTTGTCGCCGTTATCTGGCGGAAATTTCAAACGTGACCGAAAGACTGGCAGAACAGGAAAATCTTGATATTCAGGCGTCCGAAAGCTTCCACCGAAAAGTGGCCGGCAGATTACGGGCGGTAAAACCGGTTTCCATTAGGGAAATCTTGGCGGCGTATTTAGCCCGGTTGAACTGGCGTGTGGCTTTGCCGGCCATTGCCGTATTGCTGTTGGTCTGCGTGACCGTCGCGATATTACGGCAGCAACCAAATGTTACTTCGCCCCCAAGAACCAGCATACAAACCGCGTCAGTATCGGGCGCAGACAATGATCTGGCGCCGACCATTGCCAACTACCAAAGGGTTGCCAATCAGTCTTTGGCCAAATTGGATGCATTACTGACCAAACAAGGCAACCGGGCGTTGCCGCCCATGCCAATTTATACAGCCTCGACGTTTGGACTTGCAAATGAGTCGTTTTAAGAACGGCTGGCGGTCGAGCGCGTATTTGTGGCAGGAGTTAAGCCACCCACGCGCTTAATTCCAGCCGCAACTGTTCCACCGGCAGCCCCATCACGTTGCTGTAGGAGCCGGAAATTTCAGCGATGATTTTCTCACTGTGTTCCTGAACGGCATAAGCGCCCGCCTTGTCCAGTGGATTTATTTTCGCCAGATAATCACTGACCTGTTCCGCGTCAAGTGGATGGAACGTCACGTCTGTGCTCACGGCGAACATGCGTTCGCGATATGCGCGGAGATGAATCAGGCTGACGCCGGTGACGACCTGATGCGTCCGGCCTTGCAGTTGTGTCAACATCCGCTGCGCGTCGGAAATGTCGGCGGGCTTGCCCATGATTTTACCGTCGAGAAACACCAATGTGTCCGCTCCCAACACAAGCGAATCGGGATTTTTTTTGGCCACGGCACGCGCCTTGCGATGCGCGTTGAGCTGGCAGAGTTCCCAAGGCGACAATTGTTCATCAAAAATTTCCTTCGCATCGCCGGGAACGATTCGGAAATTGGACTTCAACTGCCGCAACAATTCCGCGCGCCTGGGTGAGGCGGAAGCCAGTATAAGCGGCGGCAAATTCACGCGGGGAATTTAAGCAATGTCGGTTGAAGTGTCGAGCGGCTGGGAAATGTGGTTGTGTCCTAATTTGCCTCTGGAGCGCGGGCTTCGGCCCGCTTCGGCGCACAAATGGCAAGAGACAATGAAGCGGCATAAATGCCGCGCTCCTCAAATTAGAACATTACCGGAAATGTGGCACAGGCTTCCAGCCCGTATTTTGGATTTCACAGACTGGAAGTCTATGCCACTTTGTTGTCATGCACAGCGACCGCCGCATCGTCAACATCGCGCTCATTGGTTTCATGGGCGCGGGCAAAACCTCCGTTGGCCGGCTGGTGGCCGAGCAGTTGCATTTCGATTACCTTGACACGGATGAAATGATTCAATCGCGCACGGGCCGGACAATCACGGATATTTTTGCCAGGGACGGCGAACCGGCTTTCCGCAAACTGGAAGAGCAGATTGTCGCTGAATTGACTGCATACAAGCGAACGGTCATTTCCACCGGAGGCGGTTTGCCGGTGAATCAACAAAATCTTGTGAGTCTCAAGACGCACGCGCTGGTCGTGTGTCTGTGGGCTTCGCCGGAAAAAATCTGGGAACGCGTGCGCAATCAGACGCATCGTCCATTGTTGAACGCGCCCAACCCAAAGGAAAAAATCAGTGAATTACTTGCCGCGCGCGCGCCGTTTTACCGCCAGGCTGATGTGTTGCTGAACACCGAATTGCGTGCCGTTCGCGAAGTTACCCAGCAGGTGATTCATCAGTTTCGGTTCGCGGCCTCCCAACGGCGATGAAAGCGGTCATGTCCCCTCTGAGAAAGTAGCGCAGGTGTCCCGCCTGCCAAAACCGGCAATCATGCAGGCCAGAGGCCCGTGCCACCTTTTAATTTAATGCAATTTGAGACAACGCCATGAAAGAAAAAATCCGACGGCAAGCTTTGGAATTGGGATTCGACGACTGCCGCTTCACGACCGCCGATGCGCCTGCAAGCGGGGGGCCATTTCAAAGTTGGATCGCCGCCGGGCAACATGGTGAAATGAGCTGGCTCGCGCACAATGCGCCGAAGCGGCTTGATCCACAAAAAGTTCTGCCCGGTGCCAAAAGCGTCATCGTCCTCGCCGCGAGCTACCATTCTGAAAGTCCAAAGTCCAAAGTCCAAAGTCCAAAGTCAGGAGTTGTAGCGCGTTATGCGCAATTTGCCGATTACCACGAAGTGCTCGGCGAACGGCTGAAAACCTTGACGCGATTTGTGAATCAAATCGGCGGCGATGGAACCCGCTCGCTTTGGTATGTGGACACCGGGCCGTTGTTGGAACGCGACTTCGCGCAACGCGCCGGGCTGGGATTTGTCGGCAAGCATACCAATCTCATCAGCCGCCAGTTTGGGAACTGGATTTTGGTCGGTGAAATTATCACCACGCTGGAACTTGAACCAAATGTCCCGGAGAAAAACCACTGCGGCTCTTGCACGCGCTGCATTGAAGCATGCCCAACCGATGCCATCACCGCGCCGTTCCAACTCGACGCCCGCCGCTGCATCTCCTATCTCACCATCGAATTAAGAGGTCCAATTCCCATTGAACTGCGCCCGGCCATTGGCAATCGTATTTTCGGTTGTGATGATTGTCTGGCTGTGTGTCCATGGAATCGCTTCACACGCGAAGGCAAATTGATGAAGGCTCACATGCGTCCGGAGTTGGCCGCGCCGGATTTGATTGAATTGCTTCAACTCGACGAAGCCGGATTCAAATCGCATTTTGCCGCCACGCCGATTTTGCGGACGAAACGTCGTGGCCTGTTGCGAAATGTCTGCGTCGCCTTGGGCAACGTGGGAGACGACTCCGCCCTGCCCGCTTTACGCAAAGCCGCTCAAGATTCCGAGCCGTTGATTGCCGGGCACGCGCAATGGGCGATTGGACAGATCAAGTCTCGCGTTTAAATGTTTCAAAAACGGTCGGCGAACTCAACAGAAGCAGCCGTTGCATCAATGAAAGCTCAGGTCGGCGGCGGAAGTGCGATCTCAAGCGTGATATCTTTGGCCAAAAAATGATCTTTAATGAAAGTTTCATAGTAGGCGTCTTTGCGTGCAGCATTCAACAGCCCTTGAAAACGAAAATGTGGAACATTGTTGAAACAAAAAATGATGCCTGTGGATGCCAAGCCATGCGTGGACGTGTGATAAAATTTTATGATAAGTTGGCGGGAGGCCTCTACGTAACCAACGGACTCAATCAACTTGGTCAACTTGACATCCACAGGTATCATTTCCACATCCTGGACAAGTACCACCGCCATATAGGGCTTAGCCCTAACACGTTCGTAACATTCTGGCTAGGAATTTGTCAGTAAAGTTTTCCTTAGTCTTATATCATCATATCAAGATACGTTGATTTATTATTTGCTTCAGGAAGGGCTTTTTGTTATTTTTCGACCGGTTAGTTTGCCTTGAACCAATGCCGGACAAAATTGAACATCTCCAACGCCTTTTGCGCGAGCGCATCGTCATCCTCGACGGCGCAATGGGCACGATGATCCAGCAACGCAAGCTGGATGAGGCGGTGTTTCGCGGTGAACGGTTCAAAAATTGGCGCGGCAGAGACCTCAAAGGCTGCAACGACCTGCTCAACATCACACAGCCGCACGTTGTTGAGGACATCCATCGCCGGTATCTCGAAGCGGATGCGGACATCATTGAGACGAACACATTCAATTCGCAGGCGATTTCGCTTGTGGATTACGGACTGGAATCGCTGGCTTACGAACTCTCGAAGGCGGGTGCGGAATGCGCGCGACGTGCAGTGGACAAAATTGAAAAGGCACAACCCGGCCGTGTTTGTTTCGTTGCGGGCGCCATCGGACCGACGCCGAAAATGTCTTCGATTTCGACGGATATAAACAATCCTGCCGCGCGCGGCTGTTCCTATGATGGACTCGTTGTTGCTTACAGCGAGCAAATCCGCGGTTTGCTCGACGGCGGCGTGGACATTCTGCTCGTCGAAACCATTTTCGATACGCTCAACGCGAAGGCTGCATTTTTTGCGATTCAAAAACTTTTTGACGAGGGCGCTCGGCAGGTTCCGATCATGGCATCAGTCACATACATTAAAGCTGGCGCAAATCGCGGTGCAACCGGTCAAACCGTCGAGGCGTTTTGGAATTCCATCTCACACGTTCCCCTGCTCTCCGTCGGTGTAAATTGCGCGTTCGGCCCGAAAGAGATGCGTCCACTCATCGAAGAACTCTCCGGTATCACGCCGATTTACATCAGCGCATATCCGAACGCCGGTTTGCCGAATCCGTCGTTGCCGACCGGTTTTCCGGAAACACCGGAAACGCTCGCCCCACAACTCAAGGAATGGGCGCAGAACGGCTGGCTAAATATTGTGGGTGGCTGTTGCGGCACGACGCCCGCGCATATCAAGGCAATCGCCGGGGCGGTCAAAAATTTGCCGCCTCGTGTTCCGCCAAAAATTGAACCATTTTTGCGATTGAGCGGACTGAACGCGCTGACGCTCCGGCCCGATTCCAATTTCATCAACATCGGCGAGAGCACAAACGTCGCCAGCTCGCCGGAATTTGCGCAGCTCATCAAAGCCGGTGATTATGAAGACGCACTGGTCATCGCCCGCCAGCAGGTCAAGAACGGTGCGCAGGTCATTGATGTCTGCGTGGACGAAGGCATGATCGACGGAGTTGCTGCCATGACGAGCTTTCTCAACCTCCTCGCCCCCGTCTGTAAAGTACCGGTAATAGTAAATTCCTCGAAATGGGAAATCATCGAGGCCGGGTTGAAATGCCTTCAAGGCAAAAGCATCGTCAATTCAATCAGCCTCAAGGAAGGTGAGGAAAAATTCCTGCATCAGGCGAAACTTGTGCGGTATTACGGCGCGGCCATGGTCGTGAAGACTTTTGACGAACGCGGCCGGGCTGACACATTTGAGCGCCGAATCGAAGTTTGCAAACGCGCCTACGATTTGCTTACGCGGAAGGTCGGCTTCCCGCCGCAGGACATCATTTTCGATCCAAATGTGCTTACCGTCGGCACCGGCATGGAGGAACATGCCAACTACGCCGTTGATTTCATTCGCGCGACAAAATGGATCAAGGAAAACCTGCCTCTTGCAAAAGTCAGCGGTGACATCAGCAACGTTTCTGTTTCGTTTCGCGGCAACAACGCTGTGCGCGAAGCCATGCACAGCGCGTTTCTGTATCACGCGATTCATGCCGGCCTCGACATGGGCATCGTCAACGCGGGTCTGCTTGCCGTTTATGACGAAGTTCCAAAGGACCTGCTCGAACTTGTCGAAGACGTGCTGCTCAACCGCCGCCCCGACGCCACCGAACGGTTGATCAAATTCGCGGAATTGGTGAAGCAAAAAGGGAAAACCGAAGTCATCGGAGGCGAATGGCGCAAAGGCGCGGTCGAAAAACACCTCAAACACACCATCGAGTGGCAAAAGCTGGCTAGCTTGGAAGAAGCCCGCGCCAACGCGCCGAAGTTGAACTACGACGATTTGCCAAAGCCTGAATTCACGGGCGTGCGGGCTCTTGAAAGAGTCCCGCTTGGCGATTTGGCCAAATTCATTGATTGGTCGCCATTTTTTCACGTTTGGGAATTACGCGGACGTTATCCGGCAATTTTCAAACACGAAACATACGGCAAACAGGCGCGCAAACTTTTTGCCGACGCACAAAAGCTTCTGGGAAAAATTGACAACGGCAGACTGCTAACAGCCCGTGGCGTTTATGGTTTTTTCCCGGCCAACCGGGTCGGTGATGATGTGGAACTCTATACGGATGAATCGCGCAAAAAGGTTCTGGCTACCTTTCATTTCCTTCGCCAGCAAATCAAAAAGACAGATGGCACGCCGAACTGGTGTCTGGCAGATTTTGTCGCGCCGAAGACTGCAGCGGCGGTCTGTGACCGCCGCAAAAATTCCAGCGCCGCTCACAGAGCGCCACTACAGGATTACATCGGCGCGTTTGCAGTCACGAGTGGGCACGGTCTGGACGAGTTGGTTAAGAAATTCAAGGCCGAACACGACGACTACAACGCCATCATGGCCGGGGCGCTCGCCGACCGCTTGGCTGAAGCCTTTGCCGAATTTTTGCACAAGCGCGTCCGTGATGAATGGGGTTACGGCCAAAAAAAAGACATGACCAACGCGGATTTGATCGGGGAAAAATACCGTGGCATCCGCCCTGCCGCCGGTTATCCTGCCTGCCCCGATCACACGGAGAAGGCAACACTCTGGCAACTGCTCGACGTGGAGGGGCGCGCAGGTATGAAACTCAACGAAAGCTTTGCCATGTGGCCCGGCAGCAGCGTGAGCGGTCTCTATTTCGCCCATCCGAAATCAAAATATTTCGCCGTCGGCAAACTCGGACGTGATCAGATGCTGGATTATCATCGCCGCAAAAGGATGACATTACAGGAAGCTGAGAAATGGCTCGGTCCGTATCTGAATTATGACCCGGCGCAGTAAATATCGTCACCACCCCTGCCCTGTTCATGCGGTCAAACTCATTGAGTTGCAATTTCAAGGTTCAAGTAGGACTTGTTTTTCTGGCATTACGTCATAAATTCAAGGGATGAAGCAGGATGTCGTACCGGTCCAGATTCGGGGAATTCTTCCCGCCAACAGCGGGTGCGCGCTGTTTGTCGGGAATGACGAAAAGGTTTTTGTCATCAACGTCGAGCCGCAAATAGGCGCGGTCATCGGGATGTTCCTCCGCCAGACGCCCAAAGAGCGCCCGCTCACCCACGACCTCATCAATCGGATGTTTCAGGGTTTTGGCATTACTGTGGAACGCGTCGTCATCACGGATTTGAAAAATTCGACCTACTTTGCACGGTTGATTTTGCAGCAGCAAAACGAAGTGGCGCGGAAAATTGTCGAACTCGACGCCCGCCCCAGCGATTGTCTTGCCATTGCCGCCGCGCAGAAAAAACCGATTTTTGTGACCACTTCTCTTTTCGAGCAGGTCGAGGACATGAGCGAAGTGCTGAACCGGATCAATGAAACCGGCGGCAGCGAAGTCGAATAAAATGTTCCCCGCCAAAACACCGTCGCTGGCTCTCATTTGTGGCGATGATGAGTTCGCAGTAAAGCGGCGCGCCAAACAGCTCCACCAGCAATGGTGCGACGAAGTTGGCGGCAGCATGGATCACGAAATCATCGAGGCCGGCGTTTCCAACAGCGGCGAAGCGCTCAATGCCATTGCCCGCTTGCGCGAAGCCCTGCAAACCCTCCCCTTTTTTGGGTCGGGTAAAGTCGTGTGGCTGCGCGATTGCAACTTTCTGGGCGATGAATCACGGCTCGCCGGGACTCAGGCTGTCACGGAAACTTTAAATGATCTGGCTGATGAACTGAACAGTTTTGACTGGTCCCGCAACAGCGGGATACGGCTGCTCATCAGTGCGGGCAAGGTGGACAAGCGCAAGACGTTTTTCAAATTGCTCGATAAAACCGGCCTGGTCGAAAATTTTTCCGGATGGTCCGCGGATGACCGCGATTGGGCTGAACGCGCGGAAGTCGCGGCTCGGATGGCTGTCGGTGCACGCAAAAAGGACATTTCCGAGGAAGCGCTGTCCGAACTCGTCAGTTGCATCGGGCCCAACCCGCGACAACTCGACAACGAGATCGAAAAGCTGTGTCTGTTTATCGGCGAGCGAAGAAAAATTGAAGCCGTGGATGTTTCCACCATTTGCACCCAAAACAAAACGGCACGCGCCTTCGCGCTCGGTGATGCCTTGGGTGATCGTGATTTGCCCCGTTTGTTGCAAAGGCTGGACGAGGAATTATGGGAAATTAAATTCGACCCGAAAAAATCGGAAATCGGTTTACTCTACGGTTTGATTGCGAAAATTCGCGCGATGCTGTTGCTGAAGGAAATGTTGCGCGAAGGATGGATCAAGCCGGAGATGGATTACAATCGCTTCAAGGCGCAACTCGCACACGTGCCGGCAGACAAGCTGCCTGCGGACAAAAAATACAATCCACTGGCGCTGAACCCGTATGTGCTTTACAAAGCGCTGCCACAAGTGAAACGTTATTCCGAAGCCGAGCTGATACTGGCGATGGATTTGCTATTGCGTTGCAACCAGCGACTGGTGTCCAGCGGCCTTGAAGAAGCGCTGGTGTTGCAGCAAACCCTGGTGCAAATCATCACCCCGCAAGCGGCTGCGGCCTGAACATGCAAAAAGAAACTGTTGGGAAAGTGACAACGCCGCCGGCGAAAATGTTGGTTTTGATGGGTAAAAATTCCGCCTGCGTGAAAATTACAGGCCGCGCCAATTTCACGTTCGGCCCCGACTTCAAAACGTTGGTGAGCGAACTCAACCAAAAGGGCTATGGCCATTTTGTCATTGATCTGTCGGAGTGCGTGCTTATGGACAGCACGTTTCTCGGCGTGCTGGCCGGGTTTGGATTGAAGATGGGTCAGGCCAATGCGGCAGACAAACGGGGCATCGAACTGTTGAATCCAAACTCGCGCATCATGGAGCTGCTTGAAAACCTGGGTGCGTTGCCTCTTTTCAAAATAACGACCGGTGCATTGCAACTGCCTGACGGGGTCCAGACGCGCATGCCGGACTCCATCAATCCGACGCTCGAGCAAATCGCCCGCACAAGCCTCGAAGCGCACCAAACACTCATGGCAGTAAGCCCTGACAACGTCGCCCGTTTCAAGGATGTAGCGCGGTTTTTAGCCGAGGATTTGAAGAATCTTGAAAACCGTCCATGACGTCATGCGGCTTGCCCTGTTGCTCGCGGGCAGGGCACAAGATGCCGTGACCCCGGATGAGTCTGCAAATCACTTAAGCCGGCGCGGGTGATGGCGTGCCAAGGCCGGGCAATTTCGGCGGCACAGGTTTCGGCGGGGTTTCAGGCAACGGGGTCCCCGCAGGCGCGCTCAAAATGGTTCCGCTTTGAGGCTTGGGCGGCGGCGGCGTGAACTTGCCTGTCTTGATGATTTCCTCGACCTGCACGCGATCCAGTGTTTCGTATTCGAGGAGCGAAGACGCGAGCAACTCCAGTTTGTCGCGATTGTTCAAAATGATGTTCTGCGCGACTGTGTAGCCGCCGGCAATGATGCGTTTGATTTCCTCGTCAATTTCGTGGGCGGTGTCTTCGCTATAGACCTTGGTGCGCGTCATTTCACGGCCGAGAAAAACATATTCGTCATCATTGCCATATTGCACCATGCCAAGCTTGTCACTCATGCCATACTGGCAAACCATCGCACGCGCCATGGCCGTCGCCTGCTGAATATCCATCGCGGCGCCTGTTGAAATGTCACCCGAAACAATTTCCTCGGCGATGCGCCCGGCCATTGTCACGGCAATGTCATCAAGCATTTCCTTGCGCCGACGGCTCAAAACGTCCTTCTCCGGCAATTGCATCGTCGAACCCAGCGACTGGCCGCGCGGGATGATGGTGACCTTGTGCAACGGATGCGTGTGCTCCAGCATCATGTTCACAAGCGCATGTCCCGCCTCATGCCATGCGGTGTGCTTCTTTTCCTCATCGGTCATCGCGAGGCTGCGGCGCTCGCGGCCCCAGCGGACTTTGTCGCGCGCCTCCTCCAATTCCTCCATGCCCACGGATTTTTTATTCAATCGCGCGGCGAGCAAGGCGGCCTCGTTCAACAAATTCGCCAGATCCGCGCCGGAATAACCCGGCGTTCCCCGGGCGATGATGGACAAATCCGCCTCCGGCGCGAGCTTCACGTTTTTGGCGTGAACTTTCAAAATCGCCTCGCGCCCCCGCACGTCGGGCAGGTTGACAACGACCTGCCGGTCGAAACGACCCGGACGCAACAACGCCGGGTCAAGCACGTCGGGACGATTCGTCGCGGCGATGATGATGATGCCTTCCTGTGTGTCGAAGCCGTCCATCTCGACGAGCAACGCGTTGAGCGTTTGCTCGCGTTCGTCGTTGCCGCCGCCGAGACCGTGGCCGCGCGAGCGGCCGACCGCGTCAATTTCATCAATGAAAATCAGGCACGGCACATTTTTGCGCGCCTGTTCGAACATGTCGCGCACGCGGCTGGCGCCGACGCCGACAAACATTTCCACGAAATCCGAACCGCTAATGCTGAAAAAGCTTGCGTCTGCCTCGCCGGCGATGGCCTTGGCCAGAAGCGTTTTACCCGTGCCGGGCGCCCCGACCATTAGCACGCCCTTGGGAATGCGCCCGCCGAGCCGCTGGAATTTTTTGGGGTCCTTCAAAAACTCGACAAGTTCGGAAACCTCCTCAATGGCTTCCTCCACGCCCGCCACTTCCTTGAATGTGATTCTATTGCGTTCTTTGGCAAGCAGTCGCGCCTTGCTCCTGCCAAAACTCAACGCGCCTTTGCCGGCCATCTTGATTTGGCGGATGAAGAAAAACCAGAGCAACACGCCAATCCCGACAAAAAACAACAGTTGGTAGCCGATCGACCAAAGCATCGAGTTCGGGATGTTTGCGCTGATTTTGTCCGATGCAAACAGTTGATCCTGCTTTTCCGGGGTGAAAAAGGCGTTTTTGACGACAAAGGGCGCTACGATGGACTTGCCGTCTTTGTCCTTGATGACGCTTCCGTCCTTGCCGGTTTTGTAATAGGTGCCGCTGATTTCCGTAAGCGGGGCTGTCTGTGGATTGAAATTGATCGTCGCGGATACAATCATGTTGGACTGGAATTTTTGAAAAAAATCATACTGAGACAAGACGGCGTCCGGCGTGCCGAGGCGGTGTTGCACCAGCATCAACGCTATAAAGCTGCCGAGGATGACAATCCACGTGATCCATGCCGTAGGCGGGAATCTGAAACCGTCCGGCGCCTTTTTGGGTCCGCGGCCGTTTTCTTTTTTTTGATCTTCGTCGAACATGTCTTTTGCTTTAACTATTAAACTAACATGCCATTGTCGCTTCCGCAACGAGCTAATTCGGCTATAATGCCGTCCATGCGCATTGGTTCGCTGACGCTCCAATCCAATCTGTTCCTCTCGCCGCTGGCAGGTTACACCAACCTGCCCTTCCGGCTCATCGTGCGCGAAATCGGCGGAGTCGGCCTTTGCACCACCGATTTGGTCAATGCCCGCTCGCTCTTGGAAAAAAATAAAAGCGCCTTCAAACTCATCGAAACCTGTCCGGCGGATTCACCGCTCGCCGTCCAGCTCTTCGGTTCTGTGCCCGAAGAAATGCGCGATGCCGCGATTTTGCTTGAATCGCTCGGTATCGCATCCATTGACATTAATATGGGTTGTCCCGTTCGCAAGGTCTGCAACGTCGGCGGCGGCTCGACCATGATGACCGAACTGGCCAAAACCGCCGCGCTCGTCCGTGGCATGGTCAACGCCGTAAAAATTCCCGTCACCGCCAAAATGCGGCTCGGTTGGGATGACCAGAACATCACTGCGCCGGATTTGGCTCGTGCACTTGAAGACGCGGGCATAGCCGCGATTTTTATTCATGGCCGGACACGCGAACAAGGTTTCGTCGGCACTGTGAATCTCGCTGGCATTCGCGTGGTCGTGCAGGCCGTGAAAACCATTCCTGTCATCGGCAATGGCGATATCGTCACGCCGCAAGCCGCAAAGAAGATGCTCGACGAAACCGGCTGCGCGGGCGTGAGCATCGGACGCGGCGCGTTTTACAATCCGTGGATTTTCCAGCATACATTGCATTATTTAGGTAGGGCGGGCTCCTCGCCTGGGCGAAGCCTTGCGAAGCCCGGTCCGCAGTCCGCCGTTCATCCAAATGCGCGCCAATCTGGTAGGGACGCGCTGCCGCGCATCCAGGCTGACCAGCAGGTCAGCCCTACCGAAAATGGTGATCTCCTTCCCGAACCCACCTTTGCCGAGCGCGTGCGCGTGATGTGCCGGCATCTGGATTTGATGATTGAAGTTTTTGGCGAGGCACATGGCTGCCGGATGTTCCGTAAAATCGCGCCGTGGTATGCCAAACGATTTGGCCCGGCGCGCGAATTCAACAAACATGTCGTGAAAATTTCCACCAAGGCCGAATTCCACGATGTGCTGGAAAATTATATCCGCTGGCGCGCGCAATTCCTTGATGCAAACGGTGAATTGCAGCCGCGTTTCCGTCCGGCGCCGATGGTAGCGTCGTTCATGAAGGAAACCGCCGGTCAGGAAGAAAAAATTCCTGTGCCGCGGGGGCCAGTGGAAGTATGGTGAATGTACAATAAACTAATCACGGGTTATGTCTGAAAATATAAGCTCAAATGTCCTTTTCCACTTTACAAAGTCATTAGATAGCATCGTGGATATTCTAACATCCGGTTTTTATCCACATTATTGCCCTGAATATTCCTTTGGCCCACTCCACGATAAAACTGCCTCATCCAGCATGTCGCCTACACATGCATCTCCTATGATTTGTTTTTGCGATTTACCACTATCACTGATCCGTAAGCATCTTGAGACGTATGGCAACTTTGGCATCGGCTTGAAAAAAGCATGGGGAATAAAGAACGGTATCACACCTGTATTATACATATATAAAGAAACGCAATTATTTAAAGCTCTATCAAATCGAATGTGGGCAGCAGTTGGTGAAAGAGACGAAGCTGCTAATTATGATTTGAAATTGTCAGCTGCTTTTTTGAAACCATTTCGTGGAAACGCGTGGAGAGATGGTAAAATGAAACCGGATATTCATTTCTATGACGAACGAGAATGGAGATATGTGCCGCGTCTTGTGCCAAATGAACAAGTCTTTTTACCCCGAAAAGACTATACTGACAAAGAAAAGCTTGCCAGGCTGCACACGTCCCTCAAACAAAAATACAAGCTTACAGTTCATCCAGACGACATTCAGTATCTGATAGTGCCGGAAGATAAGCACATCCTTGAATTGGTAAAACACCTCCGCAAATTGTATAGCCAAGATAATGCGACACTGGTGACAACTGCGATAATGACAATTGACTGCATACATGAAGACATTTGAAATTAGAACGTAAGATTGATTTTTTGTTCTTCGCGTCCTTTGCGGCTTTGCGTGATCAACTATTTCCCAATACAAAACTGGCTGAAGATAGAGTCGAGCAGGTCATCCGTGGCCGTTTTGCCGACATTTTATGTCCGCGGCAACCAGTCGCGAAGCGACACAGGAAATTAGCCCGGCACACCGTGCCGGGGTTCATCATCCAAAATAAATTCCGTCCTGAAGGGACGGTGGAAACAATACGCACACCTTTTCCGTCGTCCCTCCGGGACGTGATTCATTATCCACGGCAACCGGGGACGTTGTCCCCGGCTAATTTCCATTGCTCCTTCGGAGCACTTTATTTCCCAATACAAAACTGTCTGAAAATTGAGTCGAGCAGATCTTCCGTCGCCGTTTTGCCCACGATTTCTCCGACGGCATTGACTGCAATCCGCAAATCCATCGCCACCAATTCGAGCGTCGCATTTGCGTGCATTGCTTCCAGTGTCTGCAGGGTGGCCGCTCGCGAGCGGTTTAGCGCGTCCTGATGCCGCGAGTTAATCATCACCTGAAGCATGCTGGCCTTGATTTCGCCCGACCACACCAGTTCCTTGATTGCGTCCTTCAACGCTTCAATCCCCTGCCCGTCTAAGCAGCAAACGTCGATTTGGTAGGGCGGGCTCTCCGCAGCCCGCCGCGGCGCGATAGGGACCGGTCTTCGCGAGGCTTCGCCCAGGCGAGCATCGCGCCCTACCTCGAACTTTAATTTTCTCGGCAAATCAATTTTATTCCAAACAAGAATCCGTTTCTTGCCGGTAAACTCGTCGAGACACTTTTTATCGGCAGCCGTCAGTGGCTCACTCGCGTCGAGCACATGCAAAATGAATTCAGCCTTGGCCAATGATTCGCGGCTGCGCCGCACGCCTTCCTGTTCGATTTCGTCGCGCGCCTCGCGCAGACCGGCGGTGTCAATGAACACAACAGGAATACCGCGGATGTTCGCCGTTTCTTCAATCGTGTCGCGCGTTGTGCCGGGAATCGGCGAGACGATGGCGCGGTCGTGGCCAAGTAATTGATTCAGCAAACTCGATTTGCCCACGTTCGGACGCCCGACAATTGCAGCGCGAATGCCGCGCCGCAAAATCTGCCCTTCATTGGCTGTGCGCAGCAGTTCGTCCATGAACTTCACGCCATTTTCGAGCTGTTTGGTGAGCTGTTCCCGTGTGTCCGGCGTAATGTCTTCATCGGGAAAATCAATGTGCGCTTCGACGTGGGCGAGCGTCTTCATCATCTCGTCGCGCAATTCATTGATGCGCTGCGACAGCTTGCCGGCGAGTTGTTCATTGGCGGCGGCAAGCGCGAGTTCCGTCCGTGAATGAATCAGGTCGGCGACGGCTTCGGCCTGGGCGAGGTCGAGCCGTCCGTTGAGAAAGGCACGGCGGGTGAACTCGCCGGGTTCGGCCAATCGCGCGCCATTTTCCAAAATCGTGTCGAGCACCAGTTTCGCCGGCAAAATGCCGCCGTGACAGGTGATTTCCACGGTGTCTTCGCAGGTGTAGGTGTGCGGCGCGCGTAGGACGGCCAGCAACACTTCGTCAACGGTCCGGCCATTGTAAATAATTTTACCATAATGAATCGTGTGTGACGCCGCGGCGGACGGTTTCAGTGAATTTTTCCCAACCGGCAGAAAACTTTTATCGGCGACAGCGAGCGTCTGCGGGCCGGAAATGCGCACGACGGCCAGCCCGCCTTCGCCCAGCGGGGTGGCAATTGCAGCGATTGTGTCATCGGGCATAGGGAGAAATTACGAATTAGGAATCACGGATGTCGAATCATTCGTCACTCAAAATTCGCCATCCACAATCCAGAATCCACTTTCACCTGCGCGATGTCCGTGCTTAACTCGGCTCGATGAACGTCAACCTCGGCATCTGGAGCAGACTGACACAAATTGTCGTCGCCCTCGTCGTCACGGCTTTTGTGCTGCTGATTGGGATGTATTATCTGCCGCTCATTCATCAAAACGAGCGGATGCGCGCGGACATTCTGCGGTTGCAAACCCAGCTCCAAAAGGAAGAGGCGAATTCCAGGCGGCTCAAAGCCGAGATTGACGCCATTCGCAACGATCCAAAAACCCTCGAACGCCTGACCCGCGAAAAACTGGGTTATGCCAAACCTGGCGAGACGGTGATTCGGTTTGAACAATCCCCCACCAACACGACAGCACGCCAATAATCGCGTTGCGCGGATTACACCGTCATAATTTCCTTTTCCTTGTGAACGACGTGCTGGTCAATCTTGGCGATGTATTGGTCGGTCAGCTTCTGCAAATCCTTTTCGGCCTGCTTTTCCTGATCCTCGGTGATGCCACTGTCGTGCGCGTGCTTTTTTAACTGCTCCATCGCGTCGCGCCGCACGTGACGAACCGCCACGCGCCCGTCTTCGGCCATTTTCTTGGTGATCTTCACAAACTCCTGCCGCCGTTCCTGGCTTAGTTCGGGAAACGTGATGCGGATGATTTTGCCCTGCACCGCCGGGTTCAAACCGAGGTTGGCCTTTTGAATCGCCTTTTCAATCGGCTGCGCCGAGTTCGCATCCCACGGCTGGATGACCAGCTGGCGCGGTTCTGGCGTCGTGATGCCGGCCAGTTCGCGGATGCGCATCTGCGAGCCATAAACATCGACAATGATATTTTCGACGAGCGCCGCGGACGCCCTGCCGGTGCGCACGCCGGCAAATTCGTTCACGACCACCTGCTCGGTCTTGATCATCCTGTCCTCTGCTTCCAGTAAAATATCCTCGGGTGTCATAGTCATGGTGTATGCAGGCTAACAATAAAAACGCGCCGGGTCGAATGAAAATTACCACAGGTAAAAAGCGAATTGCCTCGCCCAAACGTCAGGCGCGGCATTTGGTTTGAAATTAATCCATGCCCCTCCGCGCAACCTGCGGTCAACTTTTCCACGCGCTTTTAGAATTCCCGCTTGTTGGGTTTGAGTTAATGGCATTGTCAATTCACCGTTGCGACGATAGTTTTATTCACAGTTGTATGACGCCTACTCAACAATTGGCCGCATTGCACGCGGCAAATTGCGATGTCGCCTTTGATAATCTTACCCGCCAGCTTTACGCCACGGATGCCTCGATCCATCAGATCGAGCCGATGGCTGTGGCATTTCCCAAAGATGCGCGCCAGGCCAGTGACATCATTCAGGCGGCAATGCAGACGGGTGTGTCGGTGATTCCGCGTGGCGCGGGAACGGGTCTTTCGGGCGGCGCCATTGGCGACGGGTTGGTGGTTGATTTCGCGCGCCACAACCGGAGCATTTTCAACCTGGATTTGGAACGCAAGAGCGTCCGCGTCGGCGCCGGCGTTGTGTTGGATCAGTTGAACGACTTTCTCCACCCGCACGGATTTCGTTTCGGTCCGGACGTGGCGACGAGTTCGCGCGCGACCCTGGGTGGCATGATTGCCAGCGATTCGTCCGGTTCCCACACGCCGGTCTATGGCACAACGGCAGGACACGTCAGCGAACTCGAAATTGTGCTCAGCGACGGGCGGGTGAGAAGGGTCGGTCCCGGTCTCAAGACCCTGCCGCGACAACGCGACCTGATTGAAAGCATCACTTCATTCAACGCGCTGCAAATCGCCGAGCGTTTTCCGCCTGGGCTGTTAAAGCGCTGGCCGGGATACGCGCTGATGCGGGCGGTGAGCGAGCCGGATAATCTGCTCCACCTATTGGTCGGGAGTGAAGGCACGCTGGCGGGCATTATCTCCGCCGAATTGAAAATCGTCCGGCTGCCCGACGAGCGCGGGGTGGGTTTGCTGTTTTTCGCATCCGTGACCGAGGCGATGCAGGCTGCGGAACAACTGCTCGATCTGAAACCGGCAGCGATTGAACATATTGACAGTTTGTTGTTCGGCCAGACGCGAGGCCGGCGCGAGTTTCAACCCGTGTGTGATTTGCTCGAACTCGACGCCAAGCCATGTGAATCCATTTTAATCGTTGAATTTTTCGAGGACGTTCGTGAACGGCTGGCGCTGCTAGCCAGGCGCCGCCTGGGCATGCGCAAATTGATTTTGCATACGCAGGCCGAGGCCGACCTCGTGTGGGCGATGCGCAAGGCGGGTTTGTCACTGTTGACCGGCTGCAAAGGCAACCTCAAACCCGTGACAGGCATCGAGGACACGGCGGTAAAGCCACTGGATTTGCCGAAATACGTCGCCGGTTTGCAAAAATTGATGCAACGCGTGGGCGTGCAGGCTTCCTATTACGGGCATGTGTCGGCGGGGTTGCTGCACGTGCGACCGGTGCTGGATTTGCATCGCGCGGAGGATTTGAAAAAATACCGGCAAATTGCCGACGAAGTGGCCGCGCTGGTTTTGCAGTTCAAAGGAACGTTGTCCGGCGAACATGGCATCGGCATTGCGCGCACCGAGTATTTCAGGGAGCAGGTTGGCGAGGAGATTTATCATCTCATGCGCCAAATCAAGCAGTCATTCGACCCGTATAATTTGTTCAATCCCGGGAAAATTATTTCGGATGGCCGCTATAAAATTGACAGTAATCTGCGCCTCGGCGCGGGGTATTCGCTGAAACTTCCGTTTGAGCCCATACTCGCATTTGCCGGCAAGGATGGTTCATTCACAGGCAACCTGGAACAATGCAACGGCTGCGGTGCTTGCATCAAGCAAACGCCCACCATGTGCCCCACGTTCATCGCCACCGGCGAGGAAATCATGTCCACGCGCGGACGCGCCAATGCCATTCGCGCGGTGCTGGAGTTGCGCGGCATCAACGGCGATCCGCTGCGTTCAGTGGAATTGGAAACGGCCTTGAGCAACTGTTTGTCGTGCAAAGCCTGCACCACGGAATGCCCTTCCAATGTGAACCTGGCCCTGCTCAAGGCGGAATTGCTTCATGCGCGCATTCATCGCGACGGATTGACCCTGCGCGAACGGTTGTTCAGTTCGGTGGATCGCCTGGGCCAACTGGGTTGCACCATGCCGCGCGTGGCCAATGAGCTTTTGAAATTTGGATCGCTGCGCCGGATTCTGAGGCGGTTTTTTGGCATTACCCCCCAACGGCCATTGCCGCGTTTCGCACGTGTGCGGTTCGATCACTGGTTTGCCAAACGCCAGGCTTCCGCGACTGCGCGCCACAGCCGGGTGATGCTCTGGGACGACACATTCGTGCGCTATCACGAACCCCGCATCGGCATGGCCGCCGTCAAAGTGCTCGAAGCCGCGGGCTTTGAAGTCGTATTGCCAACCAAGCGTAAATGTTGCGGACGGCCTGCCTTCAGCCAGGGCAATCTGGATGAAGCCGCGCGGCTGGGCCGGCACAACCTCGCCCTGCTGAACGAAGACACGACCAACACGCCGATTATTTTTCTTGAACCCTCATGTTATTCAATGTTCGTGGACGATTATCGGGAGCTGAAATTGCCGGACGCGGAACGCGTCGCGCGGCGTTGCTTTTTATTCGAGGAATTTGTTGAAAATTTCCTGAATTGGGAACCCGGCGCGCTGCAATTCAACGACAAGCCCGAGCGCATAATCATTCACCCGCATTGTCATGCCAGGGCGCTGACCAATCCCGATCTCATGCGCCGATTGGCCGAGCGGCTGCCGAAACGGACGGTGACATTGCTCGACGCGGGTTGCTGCGGCATGGCGGGTGCGTTCGGGATGCTGGAATCGAAGTATGAACTTTCCGTGAAGGTGGCGGAGCCGCTCATTCATAAAATCAAAAATCAGCCCTACGGAACGATTGTCGTGGCCTCCGGCACGAGTTGTCGCCAGCAAATCCAGCATCTGGCGCAGGTCAAAATCCGGCACATGGCGGAGGTGCTGGCTGACGCCCTCGCTTGAGCGAGACCAGTTTCCGTCAAACTGACCCGCTGCCATGCTCGATGCTTCGCGTTGACAACTCCCCCGCCCTGCGACACTCTGCGCGCATGGCGAAACCTGCTTTGGGACGCGGCCTCAGTGCGTTGTTGGGCGGCAGTTCGGTTTTGACTCCACTCGCGCCTGCGCCCGCTCAGTCTTCCGCTCCAACCCCGGTCGCCGCGCCGGATGCGCGCGAACGCGTGCAGGGTGTGCCTCTGAATCGCATCCGCCCCTGTCCGTTGCAGCCGCGCAAGGATTTTTCCGCGGCGGCGTTGCAAGAACTGGCCGATTCAATTCGTGAGCAGGGCATCGTGCAACCGCTGATTGTGCGCGAGCGCAACGGCAATTTTGAATTGATTGCGGGCGAACGACGCTGGCGCGCAGCGCAACTTTTAAATTTGCCGGAAGTTCCGGTCATTGTTCGCCAAGCCGATGACCGCGCGGTGCTCGAACTGGCGCTCATCGAAAATCTTCAACGTGAAAATCTCAATCCCATTGAGGAAGCGCATGGGTACGCACAGCTCGTCGGGCAATTTCAGCTTACCCAGGAGGAAATCGCCACCAAAGTCGCCAAAAGCCGCGCTGTCGTTGCCAACGCATTGCGCCTGTTGAAATTGCCCGCGGCGGTTCAGAAATTCATTCGCGAAGGCAGGCTTTCCGTCGGCCACGCAAAAGTCATTTTGGGATTGGCGGATGAGAAGAAGCAACAACTTGCCGCTGAGCGCGTCATCAAGGAAGGCTTGAACGTCCGCCAAACGGAAGGCTTGGTCGCCAGGCTGCTGGCGCGGGGTTCACGCAAGCTTGGAATCAGGCCGGAAACGGGCGCTCCAGCAAACACCGACCCGCACATCGCGGATTTGGAGGCCCGCCTGCGCGAAGTCTTTGCCACGAAAGTGCAGCTTCGTTATGCGCAGGGCAAAGGGGCGGTGGAAATTTCCTTCTTCAGCGATGAGGAATTGGAGCGGATTTTGCAGATACTCGGTATAACGCCGAGTTGACCGTCATGATTCTGCCCGTAATCAAATACGGCCATCCAGCCCTTCGACAAAAAGGCGCGCGAATCGAAAAAATCACGCCCGAAATCAAAAGCCTTGTCGCTGACATGGTTGAAACAATGCATGTGAACAAAGGCGTCGGCCTGGCAGCGCAACAAATCGGGAAAGCCTTGCAACTCACAGTGATTGACGTGCGCGAGGTCAAAGACCGTCCGTCCACCCTCGAACTCAAAGGCAAACCCGCCGACGTGAACGACATCATGCCGCTTGTCCTGATTAATCCCGAAATCAAACCCTTCGGCGAACCGATCGCCGGCAGCGAAGGTTGTCTAAGTTTTCCTGAAATTTACGCGGAAATCACGCGGCCAGAATCCGTGGATGTGAAGACTCTCAACCCAAAGGGTAAAGCGATTGAATTTCGCTGTGGTGGACTGCTGGCACGCGTCGTTCAACACGAAGTGGACCATCTCAACGGCATTTTGTTCATTGACCGGATGTCTCTGGCAACAAAAAGTGAGTTGAGACCTGAACTGGACAAATTACAGGCACAAACGAAGGCTGAATTGGAATCGGCGGGCAAACAGTGACTCAATAAACCTTGCGCAAGTTTGACGGCAGAATGTTGAGTTCGGCGCGGTATTTGGCAACGGTCCGGCGAGCGATGACAATGCCTTTGTCGGCGAGCATTTTCACGACTTCCTGATCCGACAACGGCTTGGTTGGGTCTTCGCCCTTGAAAATATCGGCAACCATGTCTTTGACACTCGCGTTGGATACGTCTTTCCCGCTGGTGGTTTGCAGGCCGGCGGTGAAGAAAAATTTCATCTCAAACACACCCTGCGGCGTTTGCATGTATTTGCCGGAAACGGCGCGGCTGACGGTGGTTTCATGAACGCCCACGACTGCGGCGACTTGCGCCATCGTCATCGGCTTCAAATAAGCCACACCGTTTTCCATGAACTTACGCTGGCGTTTGACGATTTCCCTGGCAATGTTCAAAATTGTCTGTTGCCGCTGATGCAGGCTCTTGATGAGAAACTTGCCTGCGCGGATTTTTTCGCGAATGTAATTTTTGACTTCCGCCGAGTTTTCGCCCTGAGACATGAGGTCTTTGTAAACGTTGCTGATGTGCAGATGCGGAATGTGCTCGTTGTTGGTCGTCACGACAAAATCGTTGCCAACCTTTTGCACGAACACTTCCGTGGAAATGTATTGGTTCGTGTCCGGCGAAAACGCGCGACCCGGTTGCGGCTCCAAACGCCCGATGCGGCCGAGTGATTCCTGTACTTCTTCGACGGTACGCCCGGTGCCGTGCGCGATTTCAGGGATGCGCCTTTTGCCCAGCGCGTCCATGTAATCGCGCACGATGCTGTATTCAAGGGAGTCCTGCCGTCCGGCGCGTTCCAGCTGGAGCAGAAGACATTCCCGCAAGTTGTGCGCGCCCACCCCCGGCGGATCAAAGGTTTGAATGACTTTCAACACCTCCGAAATCTTTTCTTCCGGCAAGTTTGTGGAAGCCGATAATTCCTCGACTGTCGCCTTGAGATAGCCGTAATCATCAATGTTACCGATGATCAATTCGGCGATGTCGTGTTGTTCCCCGGTCAAATCCGCTTCACGCGCCTGGTCCATCAACATTTGCATGAACGACGTGCCCGCCGTCAGCGAGTTGAACATATACTGGCGCTTTTCCTCCTCTTCAACGGATTGGCGAACCGGAGCGTTAGTCTGCGCAAAATGATCGCGCCATTCCTGATCGAGTTGAACAAGCCTGTCAAACTCAGCCTGGAAAGCGTCCGCGGGAGTTTCACCAACCACCCCCGACGCGGAATCAGCCACAGTGTCTTCCGAGCGCTCCGCATTATCAGCAGGAGCTTCGTCTTCATCACCGGCCAATTTGTCGTCCAAATCAGGGTCCGGCGATGAAACTTCTTCAAGCACGGGGTTTTGCTGCAACTCGTGCTCCACCAAGGCCTTAAGTTCAAGGGTCGGCGCATGAAGCAACGCAAGCGACTGCTGCAACTGCGGCGCCAGCAACAACGATTGCGTAAGACGAGCGGACAGTTGTAAGCTCTGAACCATTTTACTAATTCAGTTTAACCCAGATTCATCCCGGCACAAGTAAAATTGGCACGAAATTCGCTTCATCCTCCAAATTCAAGGAAAATCTGGATTTTATGGCCGTTTGATTGCATCTTGAATGCATGAAATTGATTCTTTCGACGCATAACGTCACACTTACCAAAACCATCGAAGATCATATTCTCGCCAGGTTGGAAAAACTCGATCACTATGACAAACGGGCTGTTGATGCGCGCATCACGCTCGAACACGATCATACCCGCGTTCCGGAAAAACAGTTCAGTTGCTCCATTCGTCTGGACATGCGCGGCCCGGACTTGTTTGCCGAGGACCGCGAAAGAGACCTTTATGCGGCCATTGACCGGGTAACCAAAAAGATCGAACAACAAATCCGCAAACGCCACAGCAAGCGGAAGGCAAAAAAACATAAAATCGCTGCGCGCACCAAACTTCGCAGTCAGGAATCTGATCTTTGATGATTCTTCGCGCCCGAACGATTCTTCCGCTTTCACAGCCGCCCATCGAAAATGGCGCGGTGGTCGTCATAGGGAACCGCATTTCCGCCGTTGGCTCTTGGCCCGATTTCCAATCGTTGCCCGGCGGGAAAGTTATTGACCTCGGCGAGGTCATTCTCCTCCCCGGCCTCGTCAACGCCCACTGCCATCTCGATTATACCGACATGGCCGGCAAGTTGCCGCCGCCCAAAACGTTTACCGGTTGGATTGCACTCATCACCGCCGCCAAGGCGGAGTGGAATTTTTCCGACTATGCGCGTTCCTGGTTGCGCGGCGCACACATGCTGCTGCGCAACGGCGCCACGACGGTCGCCGACATCGAAGTTGCGCCCGACTTGTTGCCGGAGGTTTGGGACGCCACGCCGTTGCGTGTTTCCTCATTTATCGAAATGACCGGTATCCGCGCCCGGCGGAATCCGAGGGAAATTCTTTTGGGAACCGTTGAAAAAATCGATTCTCTTGCACACACTCGCTGCTCCGCCTCGCTTTCGCCTCACGCGCCCTACTCCGCCTTGCCGGAATTGCTGCGGCTGACGGCTGAAGTGGCACGGGAGAAAAACCTTCGTGTTATGACCCACGTCTCCGAATCTGAGCAGGAATTCGAGATGTTCATGCACGCAAGGGGTGAAATGTTTGACTGGCTCAAACGCAACGAACGCGACAATTCCGATTGCGGCCTCGGTTCGCCGGTCAAACACCTTGCCCGCAATAAAATCCTCCGCGAAAACCTGATTGCCGTTCATGTCAATCTGCTCGCGCGCGGTGATGCCACATTGCTTGGCAAACGCGGCGTTCACGTCGTCCACTGTCCGCGCAGCCACGATTATTTCCGTCATCCGCCATTTCCGCGCAAACAACTCGCCAATGCTGTTGTCAATGTTTGCCTCGGCACGGACAGTCTTGCGACCGTGCGCAAAATTGGAAAACAAGAACCCGAACTGAACATGTTCGACGAAATGCGCCTGCTGGCAGCTAATGATCCAAAACTTTCACCATCGGAAATCCTTCGTATGGCCACAATCAACGGCGCGCGCGCTCTTGGCTTGGCTGGACAAGTTGGTGAACTTTCCGAAAATGCCTTTGCCGATTTGATTGCAATACCCGCTTCAAGAATCAATGATACCCACGAAGCCGTGCTCGCCCACACAGGCCCGGTGAGCGCCAGCATGATTGACGGACGCTGGGCCATTTTGCCGCAAACACTGTGACAAGCTTCAACCGCGAATTGAGTGAGCGCCTCGATGCCTTGCGCGCGCAAGGATTGCATCGTGAAACGCGCCGCGTGGATTCATCCCAGGGCACGCGCATCCAAATTGGCGGCCAAACCCTTTTGAATTTTTCCTCAAACGACTATCTGGGCCTTGCCAACAATCCGTTGCTCAAAGAGGCGGCCATCAGGGCTGTGGAAAAATTTGGCGCCGGCTCCGGCGCGTCGCGGCTGATTTGCGGCTCACTCGCACCACACCATGAACTCGAAGAAACGCTTGCTGCCTTTAAAAACGCCGAAGCTGCGCTTGGCTTTTCTTCCGGTTACGCTGCGGCCCTTGGAACCATCTGCGCGTTGCTTGGTAAAGACGACATCATCATTCTCGATAAACTTGTTCATGCCTGCGTTGTGGACGCTGCGCGGCTTTCCGGCGCAAAAATCCGCGTGTTCGCCCACAACAACTTGAACGGCCTCGAAAAAATTCTCAAATGGGTGAAGAAACAACGCGTGACAAACACCCGGGTTCTTGTCGTTACCGAATCCATTTTTTCGATGGACGGCGACGCCGCGCCGCTGCGCGAAATCGCCGCGCTCAAGGAAAAATACGGCGTGTGGCTCATGGTGGATGAAGCGCACGCCACCGGGCTTTACGGGAAAACCCGCCGCGGGCTCGCGGAAGAATTCGGCGTCAGCGACCGGATTGAAATCCAGATGGGCACGCTCGGCAAGGCGCTGGGTGCGAGCGGCGGGTTCATCTGTGGCTCACGGATGCTGATTGATTTCCTTGTCAATCGCGCCCGCAGTTTCATTTTTTCCACCGCGCCCGTTCCGGCTGCCGCCGCCGCAGCCACAGCCGGGGTCCACCTTATTCAATCGCCTGAAGGAGAAACGCGACGAAAATTACTCTGGACGCGGGTTGGTGAACTCAAATCGGAAATCGGAAATCGGGAATCGGAAATTCCCAGCGCCATCATCCCGGTTCTAATCGGTGACGAGGCCCGGGCGGTTGCAATTTCCGCTGCGTTGCGCGAGCAGGGCATTTTTGTTCCGGCGATTCGTTATCCGACCGTGGCCCGTGGCCAGGCGCGCTTGCGCCTGACCCTGACCGCGACTCACACGCCAGACGATATTTCACAACTTGTCGCGGCATTGCAGTCAATCCGCAATCGCAAATGAACAAGCTCGCCAAACTTGATCACCAGTTCGTCTGGCATCCCTTCACGCAAATGCGCGATTGGCTGCGGCGTGAGCCGATTGTCATCGTGGAAGGGAAAGGCGCAATATTACGCGACGTTCATGGACACGAATATCTCGATGCCAATTCTTCGATTTGGACGAACCTGCACGGCCATCAAAATCCAAAAATCAACTCGGCGATCCAATGCCAGCTAAAAAAAATCGCTCACAGCTCGGCGCTGGGTCTGGCCAATGAGCCGGCGAGTTTGCTGGCCGAAAGGCTCGTCGAACTCGCAAACTCAAAACTGGTAGGGCGCGCTGTCCTCACCGCGCCGCATGGTTGGCCCCGCACGAAACGGCGCGCTGGGGACAGCGCGCCCTACCTGGGGAAAGTATTTTTTTCCGATGATGGTTCGACCGCGCTCGAAGTCGCGCTCAAGCTCGCCTACGAATTCACCCGCCGCGCGCGCGCCAAACCGGTGGGGCGAGCGTCCTCGCGAGCCGCAGAGCCGAAATTTCTCTCACTCGAAGGCGCGTATCACGGCGACACTGTCGGTGCGGTCGCGCTCGGTCACGTTGATTTGTTTCATAAAAGTTATTTCGGTTTGCTGTTCAAGACGGACAAGGTCATGTCGCCGTATTGCTATCGTTGTCCGTTCAACCGCGCCAAACCGGAACGCGCCGACGCGCGCGAATATCGCAAATGCAACCGGGAATGTGTTGAGGTTGTTGAAAAAAAAATTGCGACTCAAAAACGAAAAGGAAATCCTTATGCAGCGTTCGTCTTCGAACCCTTGATCCAGGGCGCGGCGGGAATGATTGCGCAACCGGGTGGCTGGCTGGATCGCGTCACTCAAATCGCCCGCAGCCATGGCGCATTGCTCATCGCGGATGAAGTGATGACGGGTTTTGGAAGGACGGGAATCGCCCAATCGCCAATTTTATTCGCCTGCCAGCAAGAAAACGTCGGGCCGGATTTTCTCTGTTTGGCCAAGGGCCTGACCGGCGGTTACCTGCCGATGGCGGCAACGTTGACAACGCAAAAAGTTTTCGACGCCTTTCTGGGCGAATACGAAGAATTTAAAACTTTCTTTCACGGCCACAGTTACACGGCCAATCAACTCGGCGCAGCAGCGGCTCTGGCGAGTTTGCAGATTTTGCAAAGTGAAAAATCCATTCGCGCGCGGCAAAACCTCGAAAAAAAACTGCGCGGCGAATTACAAACGCTCTGGTTGCTGCCGAACGTCGGCGATGTCCGTCAGGTTGGCTTGATTGCCGGCATCGAACTGGTTCGCGATTGGCGCACGCGAGAGGCATTTGATTTGTGTGAGCGCACTGGCACTCGCGTTTGCGAAGCGATGGCGCGGCGCGGCGTGCTGACGCGGCCCGTCGGCAATGTCATCGTGCTGATGCCGCCCTTTTGCACGACGCCGGTGCAGGTGCGTAAAATGATTCGCGCAGTTTTTGATTCAGTCCGCGAAGTCTTTGGACGCACGAGCGTTTAAGGTAGGGACGGCTCGCCAAACCGTCCGTTGAAGCGGACGCGCGGGCCGCGCGTCCCTACCATTTTGTTTACGATTCACGATTTACAATTTACGATTAGCACATGGATTTGGCCGCCAATTTAGAAACGCTCCGCCAGCGCATTCGCCATGCATGTGAACACGCCGGGCGCGCGCCGGAGGGCGTGACTTTGCTGGCAGTAACGAAAAGTCAGCCGCCGGAAATGGTGCAGGCGGCGGCGCGGCTCGGTCAGGTTGTTTTTGGCGAGAACAAGGTGCAGGAGGCGAAGGCGAAAATACCTTTATGCCCCGGCAAATTGCGCTGGCATTTCATCGGGCATTTACAGTCGAACAAATGCCGCGACGCAGTGGAGTTGTTTGAGATGATACAGAGCGTGGACAGTCTGCCACTCGCGCAGGAAATCGCCCGGCGCGCCGCGCAGGCGGCCAGGACGATGCCGGTTCTGATTGAAGTGAACGTCGCGGGTGAAGCAAGCAAGTTTGGTTACCGCCCGGAATGTTTGCTGGCGGAACTCAAGGAACTCAACGCACTACCGCGAATCGAAGTTCGTGGTTTGATGACTGTGCCGCCGTGGTCGGCGGAAGCGGAAAAGTCGCGGCCTCATTTTCTCCGGTTGCGTGAATTGAAGGCGCAGTGCGAACAGATTCTCGGGGCTTCCCTGCCCCATTTGAGCATGGGGATGAGCGACGATTTTGAAGTGGCAATTGAGGAGGGGGCGACGATGGTGAGAATCGGCACGGCATTGTTCGGGCCAAGGCAAAAGTTTAACCGGTAGGGACGGCTCATCCGCCTTCATTCCATTTCGGCGCCGCAAGGCGAGCCCGACTCTGCCAAAGTAACTAATTGAAACCGGTCTGAAAATTGCATTTCAATTTCAGCGAGGATTTTTTAGATTTGAACTTGTGACGGTCGAAACATTCAAACGTGAAATCGCCGCAGCGGTCAAAGCGTACGATAAATACATCGTGTGCATTGACAAGACGCCGGAGGATTTCGAGGTGTCGCTTGATTCGCTGATGGCGAAGGCGATCAAGGCCTATGAAAATCGCGGCGAAGGGTTGCGCCACGGCATCGCGCTGGACAGGCACGTGACAATCATTTTGAGCCAAAGCGACGAAGAACGCCCGCTGTGCGGGATTTATTTCAATCTCCACTCGCCATACCAGAAAAACGCACTCCCCAAGACGGTGAAACCATTCACCGAGAAATCGCAAAAGAAAGAAGATTGAATTTCCCGGAGGGGCGAGTTACACGAACCCCACAATTTGCAACCATCTGGAATTTGGGACTCGCATAGCTCATCCCTCCGACAGAAAGTTATTGATCGCGTACTTCGTCGCCAACTTGCGCTTCGCCGGTGATCAGGTCGGCCACAACATTGTTGTCGCGCTGCGGGCCGGTGGTTTTAACTTCCCCAACCTTCAGACCGGCACGATACAGGAAAAGGGTCTGATCCATCCCCGGCATTTGACCGACTGTAAAGCTAAGAACAACAAAACGTCCGGTGGCATTATATGCGGCCACCCTGGCTGTGAGCGAGGCGTCCGGGTTGACGATTGTTTTTGATGCGGCCCCGGCGGGAGAAGCTTTGGCATGCACCGCTTTTTTTGAGGCGCAGCCGGTGGCCAACATTCCTGTGAGCAATAATGCGAGCAGTGTAAACGATTTCATGGCGATAGTTAAACGTGTAGTGATGCGCAGGTCAATTCATGTTTCGGTGATGATTGTGTCGCTGTAATCGCAGGCCGGCGTTCCGCCAATCAGTTTTTGATTTATTAAAAGCTTTCCGGTGTTCCGGACAATTTCGACCAGTTTGCCTGCCCCAGCAGCACGCCAGCGACGATCAAAATCATTGCCGCCCAAAACGTGGGTGTGACCGGCTCGCGCAGAAAGAAATGCGCCCAAGCCATTGTGCTCAACGGAATGAGATTGTTAAACAGCACGACCCGGCTCGTGCGCCAATGGCCCAGCGCGTTGTTCCAAAGCGCATAGGAAATCACGCTGCCGAACAAAACGCAGAACGCCAGCACACCCAGACATCCGGCGTTGATAGTGATGCCGCGGGCGACAATCTCGCCCAGCCCGAATGGCATCAGCAAAAATCCAGACATCCACATGGTATGCGCCGCGACTTCCGCTCCGCTCAAATCCGCGCTGAGAATGCGGACTTGATGACTGAAATTCGCCCACAAGATGCTCGCTGCCAGCCCGAAAAATTCTCCGAGCAGGTCCAGCTTTACCGTTTGCAAAGCCGGCCAGAACAAAACCAGCACGCCGGCCAGCGCGAGCAACGCTGCTCCGTAACGCCGTGCGCTGGCCCAGGTTTGCCGCGGTCGCTCTTCCCACAGCAAAGTCCACACCGGGGACGCGCCAATATACAACGCCACATGCGAGGCCGCAGTCAGACGCAAGGCCCAGTTGAAGAGAACAATATACACCGCGAGGCTTAAACCGCCGCGTAGCCACAATTGCCGGCGCAACCCGGATGTCAACGGGCGGTATTCGCCGAGCCACGAAGTAAAACGCAATACCGCCAGCAACAGCAGCCCGGCGAAGAGAAAGCGGATGCCGCCGGTCCAGATTGGCGGCCACGCGGCGACCAGCCACTTGGTCCCCGCGTTGTTGCCGCCCCATAGAAAAACCACGAATAGCAGGCTTCCGGCAATGGCGACGTTATGTTTTGGTTGCGGCACGCGGCGAGTAAGCCAATGCGCGACGGGATTGCCAATGAAATTTATTTGACCGTTTCGAAGCGCGAATTAAATTACGCGCATGGATCATTCACCCGGCTTTCTCAAGTTGGTTCATGACGCCAAAACGCGCGTTCACGAAATCACCATCGAACAAGCGCGCGAACGGCTCGCCAAAAATCCGGGCGCCGTGCTCATGGACGTGCGTGAGGATCATGAGTGGCAAAAGGGTCACGCCGCTGAGGCGTTGCACTTGGGCAAGGGCATTTTGGAGCGTGACTTGGAAAAAATGTTTCCCGATCCGAACACGGAAATCATCATGTATTGCGGCGGCGGATTTCGGTCGGCGCTCACCTGCGACGCGGCGCAAAAAATGGGTTATCGCAACGTCCACTCGCTCGTCGGAGGTTACAAGGGAATGGTGGCGGCAGGCTGGCCGATGAAAAGCGGCGCATGAACCGCTCTCAATGGACAACAGGTTGTGGCGTGGCTGAAACCGGGCGACGCTGAAAACAGACACGGTTGAGCGCGTTGGCGAGCGCAACAGCTTTTTCTTTTGCGCACTCGCCCATAAAGCAAATCTGAATCCAATTTTTGCAGCGCAGATATTCGCTGTTATAACTCAAAAGATAACCCGCTTCCTGCATGGCTTCGCCAATCTTCTGCGAATTCATTTCCGGCGGCAGTGAGATCGTGATGACCGCCGGCGACAATAACGCGCCGCTGCCAACCAGATTGAAACCCATTTCAACCAATCGCTCACGCAGCCACGCTGACAATTCAGTTGTTTCGGTGAACCGTCTTTCCCAATTCACGCGGTTTACCGCAGCATGCAACGCGTGAAGCAAATTGGACGAAAACGTGAACGGCGTGCCGCTGTGCCGGGCGTAAAAACCGAGATCAAGATAACGCGGCAATTTGTCCGGTGCAGAAGCGGTTTCGTGGCTATAAAAAACCATGGCGATGCCAGGATACGCGCGCAAGCCCTTGCCACTGGAACAGGATGCCAGATAAACGCCGGTCAAATCCACAGGCATGGTGCCAATGGTGCTGACACAATCGAGGCACAACTTTGTTCCGTTCTCCGCGCATAATGTTTTAAGCGCGTCGAGATCAGTCAAAATGCCCGTGGAGGTTTCGCAGTGCGTACACCAGAGCCAGGCAATCTTGCCGGAAAGTTTTCGCTTCACCGCGGCCAAATCCAGCGGTTTGCCCCACGAAAACTCCAGCGCGTCAAAATCCAGGTTGAATCGCCGCGCGTGATCGACAAGCCGGGCGCCGAATTCACCGTTGCTCAGGACCAAACCGTGCCCCTTGAGCAGGGAAAGTTGTCCCGCGACTGCATCGTTCGCCAAAGTGCCAGACCCCATTAAAAGCCCGGCATTTTTTGCGCGAACCAATTCGCAAAGAATTTGTTTTGTCGCTTGAAAATCCTTTTTAAAACTTTCGCCGCGGTGCGACTCTGGCGCCTGCTCGAACGCACGGCGGACTTCACGGCGCACCGCGACCGGGCCGGGAAGGAAGTTTACCGCGCTTGGGTGGAATGAGCGCGCAGGCGACGAACGCAAAAATTCCCGCGCGGTGACTTCAAACGTTTCGAGCGTGACATACATCGGTTGAAACTGCGCGTCACCGCTGCCGACAGGCGGTCCGAACGGGACAAATCCGAGGTGCTGGTAAAGTTTGAATTGCCGCGTTGTGCCGGAAATGATCGCGAGGTCGTAGCCTTTCTCAACGCCGTGCTGCCAGAGCAGCGCGAGAATGCCCTGCAAGACCTGCGCGCCGCGGAATTTTTTCTCGATGGCCAGCAGGCGGATTTCACAAATGCTTCTTCCGGGCGGCAAATACGAATCGAGGTTCGCCAATTTCTGGTCGAGCGAGAACGGCCGGTTGCCGCGCACGGCCAGCATGCCGACAAGTTTTCGGTTTTTCAGGCAGATGAGATAGGTGTTCCCGGAGTGAAATTTGTCAACCAGCCGTTGCGCGGGCGACGGCTGGTGTTGCGGAATTTCCCCGACGAACGTTTTGTAATTGAGCCGGTGAATTTGCTCGAATTCCCAATCTTCCGTCGCGAATTTGAATATCAACGGTTCCTGCGCATTCATAATTTGGGTTGTTCCACTTCCGGCGCGGCGGCATGGCGCGCGCCCAACGCGGCAAATTCATCAACCAGATTCCTTCGGTGCGCAAACAAAATCGCTGCTGACAAAACCGCCAGCAACGCCACGGTGAAATCGCCGTATTCAAAAAACCAACCAACCAGCGGCAAACAAGCGAAGGCAAACATCCCGGGCAAAACTGTTTTGCGGGTTAATAAATATCCGGCCAAAAACAGCAGGGAAAGCATCAGGGCAACCCGATAATCAAAAACAAGCAACGCGCCCAGCGACGTCGCCACGCCCTTGCCACCGCAAAAACGAAGCTGGATGGGCCAAATATGCCCGAAGACGACGGCGAGCATCGCCAGCAAAGCGGCATCGCCGTTATTTGTCCATTCTTGCGCGAGCCAGACCGCCAGCGCGCCTTTGCCGGAATCGCAGAGCAGCGTCATGGCAAAACCGGATTTCCCCAGAACACGTCCGACGTTGCGAGCGCCAACGCTGCCACTGCCGATTTCGCGGATATCTTTGCCGGTGCGGGCGCGGACGAGGTAATAACCAGCGGCAAAACAGCCGAGAAAGTAAGCGCCAAGCGCGCAGCCGGTTAATCGGAACCAGTTTACGGACAGCAATTGTTCCATCCATTCCATGCGGGCGGTCACTTTCCAGTGATTCGCCGGCAGTTTAACCCGAACCATGTCCCGGTGCGAATCAAAAATGTTGTCCCGCCTTTGATTTTTTCGGAGCGCCGTAAATTTCCAAAAGCTTGACTTATTGCGCGGAAACCTGAAGCAATAGTCCATGCGCGCAGCGAAAAAAACTCTATTGGTTGGCGTGGATCTTGGCGGCACAAATGTTCGCGCCGGTTTGATTCAAAACGGCAGGATTGCCGCGTTGCATACACGGGCGATTTCTTCCCGGGCAAAACAGGAGGTGGTCGTTGATGAAGTTTGCGAAATCATCGCGGCGGTTTTGCAGCCGGGTGTGCGCGGCATCGGCATCGGTGCGCCGAGCTTGGTGAACAATGGAATCGTTTATTCGGTCAACAACATTCCGTCGTGGCGCGCGGTGCCACTACAAAAAATACTGGAGCGGCGTTTTCATGTTCCTGTTTACATTGATAACGACGCCAATTGTTTCGCGCTCGGTGAATTGTATTTTGGCGCGGGACGCGGTTATCAAAATCTGGTTGGCTTGATTGTTGGCACCGGACTTGGCGCGGGCGTCGTCATCAACGGCAAACTTTATTCCGGCAGCAACGGCGGCGCGGGCGAAATCGGTGCGATTGCCTACAAGGGAAAGGATTTCGAGTATTATTGCAGCGGCCGGTTCTTCCAGCGCGAGTTTGGCCTCACCGGGGCGATGCTCCATGGGCGCGCGGAAAAGGGCGATCGCAAGGCCCGGGCGATGCTCGCCGCCTTCGGTGACGATTTCGCCAATGTTATCATGGCTTTGCTTTACGCCTACGACCCAGAAATCATCGTGCTGGGCGGTTCGATCAGCAAGGCGTATCCGTATTTTGAAAAGCGGATGCGTAAAAAACTGTGCGCGTTTCATTTCCAGAACAGCTTGAAGAAAGTGGTGATTACTCGAACCCAAAAGCCTAACATAGCCGTGCTTGCCGCTGCGGCCTTGTGTCTGGAGGGGAAATGAGTCTTGCGCGAACCGTTTCTCCTTGAAGCCATCGTTGGCCTGCCACATCATTTCAGTGCCAGGGCCCATGGAATGTGGACTGATGAACCCCGCCAGGGCCGGAAGGCAGCAACGGTAATTTGCTCGACATCTGCCGTGGTCACCCTGGCATCTTTCTAACGATGAAGGCAGAATGATGAATGAAGAAACAAAACCAGTCCGCCAGGGGCAAAACATCCTCGCTTCTTCATTCTTCATTCTTCATTCTTCATTTGCTTTCGCATGAGTTATCAAGTCATAGCGCGAAAATACCGACCACAGCGGTTCGCCGATGTTGTCGGCCAGGAACACGTCACGCAGACACTGGCCAACGCCATTGAGCAAAAACGCATCGCGCATGCTTATCTTTTTTGCGGCCCGCGCGGCACCGGCAAAACCACCATCGCCCGCATCTTCGCCAAATGTTTGAACTGCACCGGCGGACCAAAGGTGAACTTTGACGACAAAGACCCGCGCTGCACCGAAATCGCTGAAGGCCGTTCGCTCGATGTGCTGGAAATCGACGGCGCGAGCAATAACGGCGTCGAGCAGGTGCGCGAGCTTCGCGAAACCTGCAGATACGCGCCGGCAAATTCGGCGTTCAAAATCTACATCATTGACGAAGTTCACATGCTCTCAACGGCGGCGTTCAATGCGCTGCTCAAAACGCTTGAAGAGCCGCCCGCGCACGTGAAGTTCATGTTCGCCACGACGGATCCGGAAAAAGTCTTGCCGACGATCCTTTCGCGCTGCCAGCGTTTCGATTTGCGCCGGATTCCAGCCGCGCTCATTGTCAAGCGACTCGCGCACATCGCGGGACTGGAAAAGGTGAAGATTGACGACCCCACCCTTTACGCCATCGCACGCGGCGCGGACGGCGGAATGCGCGATGCGGAATCCACTCTCGACCAACTCATCAGTTTTTGTGGCGACAAAATCGAGGAAGCCGACGTCCTCTCCATGTTCGGGCTCGCGGCCCAAAACCAGGTTCTGGGACTGGTCAAGGCCATTCTCGCCGGTGAAATTCAAACCACGCTCGGCTTGCTGAACGAACTCGCGCAAAACGGCAAGGACCTCGGCCGCTTGCTCACTGATTTGCTGAATCATTTTCGCAACCTGCTCATTTTCCGGGTCTCACATGGCGACTTGAATCTGCTCGAAGTTTCCGAGGCCGAAGTCGCGGCGCTCAAGGAACAGTCCGCCCTAGCCACTACTGAATCGCTTACGCGGATTCTTGAAGTGCTGACTGACTCCGAAATCCGACTTCGCGACGCCACGTCCAGGAAAATCCTGATTGAAGTCACGCTGCTCAAAGCCATTGAAGCCCGCAACGTCATCAGCCTTGATTTGGTCTTGAAGCAACTCAACCAATTGCGCGGCGGCGGTGGCGCAGGCTTCCAACCTGTGTCTTCGACACCTCCAGCAGGAACACATTCCACGCCATCTCCATCCCGGATGAAATCAGCCGTGGCAGAGAACGCGGTCTCCATGTCTCCCGCCGGGGGACCGCCATCCTCCGCCGACTTGACCGGGCTTTGGGGCAAACTCATTGAAGCCGTTGGCCGCGTCAGTTCATTCACGCGCAGCTATCTTGTGGACGCGCATCCGGTTTCGTTTGAGAAAAACGTTTTAACCATCGGCTTCGATCCCGAATTTGAGAACCACCTCGGCCTCATGGACAACGCGCGTAATCACGCGTTACTCCAGACAAAACTCGCCGAACTCGGCCATTCCAATTCCCAAATCAAATTCGTCAGGGCTGAAACGCAGGTTGGTCGCACGATAAAACCGGCGGAAACTGCGTCGGCGGCCCCGGCACAAAACCCTGCCGCATCTGCAGCCAAGCCCGCTGCTCATGGTTCAATAAATGAAAGATCCGCGCCAAGTTCGTTCAACAAGGAAGATTTCAAGAAGGATCCGTTGATTCAAAAGGCGCTGGAAATTTTCAAAGGCCAGATTGTGGAAGTCCGCACCTGATTTTCTCTCAACTCTCAACCATCAACTTTCAACCTCTTAAAAATGTCCGGCATCGGCAAACTCATGAAACAGGCTGCGCGAATGCAGCAGCAAATGGAACAAGTCCAGGCCCAGCTCGCGGCCCGCACGGTCGAAGCCACCAGCGGCGGCGGCGCGGTCAAAGTCACCGCCAAATGCGACGGCACCATTGCATCGGTTAAAATGGATCCCCAGGCGCTCAATCCGTCTGACGCACAATTGCTCGAAGATATGATTGTGACCGCCTCAAACCAGGCGCTCGGCCAGGCAAAGGAAATTTATAATTCCGAAATGAGCAAAATCACTGCCGGTTTGAATCTGCCCGGCTTGGGATAATATTGAATGTGGGTCCTTCCTGATTCCATTACATCGCTTATCAGCGCGCTGAATAAGCTGCCCGGCATCGGGCCGCGTTCCGCCGAGCGCATCGCCTTGCATCTCGTCCAAACCGATTCAGCGGCGGTGAAGCAGCTTGCCGAAGCGATCCTCCATGCCCGCGAGAAAATCCGGTTCTGCGAAATTTGCGGCGCGCTGACGGAGAATTCCCCCTGCCCTATTTGCGCCGATACACGACGCGATTCGTCGCTCGTGTGCGTTGTCGAACGCGCGGTGGATATTTTAAGCATCGAAAAATCCGGCGCGCTTCGCGGGAAATTTCACGTTCTCGGCGGAAAAATTTCCCCGCTCGACGGCGTCGAACCGGAAGACCTGCGCATCGCCGAATTGGAAAAACGTCTGGCGCACGAGCCCATCAAGGAAATTATCATCGCACTCGGCACGGATGTGGAAGGCGACGCAACGAGTTATTACCTCGCCAAGCGGCTGGCGCGCAAAGGACTGAAAATTTCCCGCATCGCCTACGGTTTGCCGGCGGGCAGCGGCTTGGAATTCGCCGACGAATTGACGCTCAATCGCGCACTTGAAGGCCGAAGAGAAATGTTGTGAATGCCGCCGTCATTTTCGATTTGGGCAAGGTTTTAGTGGATTTTGATGACAACATCGCCGTCACTCGAATCGCCGCGCGCAGCACGTTGTCGCCCGCCGAAGTCAAAAGATTCTTCTTCCAATCTCATTTGCTGGTTGACTATGAATCCGGCCTGCTGACGCGGCGGGAATTTTTTAAAGAAGTCCGCAAAGTCGCCGGCTTTCGCGGCACAATCGGGGAGTTCGGCGAATTTTTCGCGGACATTTTCACGCCGATTCCGCCGATGATTGAACTTCACGCCGGGCTGCGCCAACGCGGAATTCCGACCTACGTTTTCTCGAACACCAACGACCTTGCCATTGAGCACATCCGGCGAAATTTTCCGTTCTTCCGCGACTTTGACGGCTACATCTTTTCTTACGAGGTCAAAGCCATGAAACCCGACGCCAAAATGTACGAAGCGCTGGAAAAACTCGCCGGACGACACGGTGCGGACATTTTTTACATTGATGACCGCCCGGAAAACGTGTCGGCGGGCGCGGCTCGCGGCTGGAAAACCATTCTGCATGAAACACCGGGAAAATCCCGTGCGGCAATGGAAAAGCTGGGCTTGCTTAAACGCACGTGAACATCACTTTGCACGCGGATTATGCCGCTTCAATCCGACTTCCTGGGCGATGTCATCGAATTCATCACAGCCGACTTCTTCGAGTTGCTTGCCACGCGCCTTGAGCTTTTCGTTGATCTTGAGGGCCTTCTCGGTCATCACCTCATGCGTTTCCTCCGTACCGCCAACGAGCGCAAAATTCGGCCCGGCGGTAAACCGTTTATGGCCGTCAGAATCCAGTCCGACGCCGAGAATCACCGCCTTGCGTTTTTTCTTTTCGCCGTGGTTGGCCATGGAAAAAACGTAAATGCAACCCGCCACTTCGTCAATCTCGCGGATTAAAACGGGATTTTTCTTCGTGTCCGTGATTTTGGGAGGCACGACGATGCTGGTTATCGACAAACCACCGGCCTTTTATTGACAAAGCCACACCGCCCGAACAATATCATCCCTGTTCTTGTTCCGGCGATGATTGCCGGAGGGATAATATGCAATCACCAATTGACAATCGCTGTTGGATGTTGCGGCCCGACGTTGTTTCCACCGTGCTGAACGACGGAGCAGTGATCTTGGACTTGCGCTCGAAATTCTTTTTTTCCACCAACCCGACGGGCTGGGCCATCGCCCAGATGTTCGAGACTGGCACGACGCGGGACGCAGTGCATGGAGCTTGCCGGAAATGGGGCGCCGCCGACGCAAGCATCCCGGAGATCAACGCTTTAATTGACCAGATGATCTCGGAAGGACTGGTTGAACCCGTGAACACTCCAGCCGCTGCAACAAATGGAGTCGCGATGGCAACCTGGATTTCACCCACACTGAGCAAGCACCCCGAACCGCTCCAGCGAATCATGGTCAGCGCGTTCGACCCCGGTTTGCCGTTGGCTGAATGAGCCTCGCCGTGACCGCACAGAAACAATGCACCGCCGCATACTTGTGCGGCCCGGTGAAACTTTCGCTGACGTTCGATGACTGTTCATTACAAACAGCTCTGGATGGATTGCTGAGTCAATATGACGCGCCCTGGCCGGCGCCCGCCACGGAAGTATTCGTGACAATCGAGCAAGGATTGCCGCCCGCTCATATCCCGGAACCTGTCGGCGTTTATTTGCGTTCGTATCGGCTGCGCGTGGACCGTTGCGGCACTCATCTTATTTCGTTTAGCAATGTTGGCGTTTGGATGGACTTTGACGAAGGAGAAAAACAGGCGCAAATCATTGTGCCTCATCATCCCGACCGGGAGACGGTGGTCGAAGAAGTCGAACAACAGTTGGTATTACTGCTGGCCCGTGCCTGGACAAGCCAAGGTTGGACTCCGCTTCATGCCGGCTCCCTCATTCCGCCGGGGAAAACGAATTGTGTTCTTGTATGCGCTCCTTCCGGCGTTGGAAAAACCACGTTTATCAGCGCATTGCTCCGTCGTGGATGGCGCACTCTAGGAGACGACAAGGTATTGCTTCAAAAAGAAAACGGCAGCGTCGTGGCGCGCGCTTTGTCCCGCCGCGTTCATTTGCATCCCGCGTTGGCAAATTGGTTTCCCGAAATCAGAAAGATTGAAAAGTGGCCGCGTTACTCGCGTTGGACGGAAAAGCGCATGGTAAAAATGGAAGCGATCTGGCCGGGACAATGGATTGATTCCGCAATTCCAACCGGGCTGGTGCAACTTGAACGGGCTGAAAATGGTCCCACGCTGAACATCGAGCCACTCGATTCGGTTCGCGCCTTAAACAGCTTGCTGCGCCAAATTGCAATTCCCAGTGATGCAGCGGACGCCCGGCTTCTCGTTTCCTGCGCGGCTGCAATGGCTGGCCGGCTTCGCGCGGCGCTTGTCACGGTGGGCAACAACGCGTTTTCGGATTCTTCAACTGCCGGGCGTCTTGAAGAAGCATTGCGGGGGTTATTGCCATGAACAGTTCACTCACCGCCAGCGTCGTTGTTCCGGTGCTCAATGGCGAAGCGACCTTGGGCAATTTGCTTGCCGCGTTGAAAAACCAGGCCGGAGCCGGCCCGTTTGAAATCATCGTTGTGGATAACGGCTCGACAGATCGCACGATTGAAATTGCCCGTTCCAGCGGCGTCACCGTTTTGCATCAGCCGATTCGAGGTCCATCGGCCGCGCGCAATCTGGGTTTGCATCATGCGCGCGCAGACATTGTAGTTTTCACCGATTCCGACACGATTCCGTCACGCCGTTGGCTGGCATCGTTGCTGGCGGCATTTGCTGATCCTGATGTGATTATTGCCACCGGCCCAATCCTTGGCTGGAAACCCGCCACCGCCGCGGAACGCTATTCGAGCGCCCGCGTTATCTTCTCCCGCAAAAACACCGCCGAACATCCGCGATATTCTTACGCTGCGGGAATGAACATTGCCGTGCGGCGCAAAAATGCCATCGAGATCGGTGCCTGGGACGAATCCATGACCAGCGGCGAAGACATGGATTTCTGCTTTCGTTTGCGTTTGCGATTTGGAAACAAAATCCATTTCATCGAGGAAGCCGTGTTGTTCCATCAGCATCGTTGCAGTGATGAAGCTCTCTGGCGGCAGGCCCGCTGGCATGGCACCGGCCATGCACTCTTTCATCAGCGTCATTTACGATGGACGGCGCTGCATTCCGCGATGGTATATTTAACAATTGGTTTGTTGTATCTGGCGGTGCCGGTGATTGCTTTCGCGAGAAGGGTCGGGTTGATGAGTGCGGAGCGAGCCGAGTTCGAATACTATTATCGGCTCTGGACCCGGCATTTCTGGGCGGGATTTTTTAAACAACGGAAAAGGAAAACGACATGACACCGCGAATTTCCGTCGTCATTCCGGCTTTTAACGCCGAGTCCACAGTTACCGAGGCTGTCCGCGCCGTGGTCACGCAACCGCTGTCGCGCGGCGATTTTGAATGCATCGTCGTGGACGACGGCTCGAGTGACCGCACTGCCGAACTTGCCAGGAGCGCAGGCGCGACGGTTCTGCGTTTACCGCGCAATCTCGGAATTTCCAGCGCGAGAAATGCCGGAATCCAACATGCTCGCGGAAAATGGATTGTCTTTACTGACGCCGACGGTGTTCCATCGCGTCGCTGGTTGAGTTCAATATTGGCTGAAGCCGAAAACGCCGACGCTTCAATCCTCGCCATCGCTGGTAAAACACTCGGGCTGGAATCCCGAACACCCCCCGCACGATTCATTGATTTGATCGGCGGACTCGATGCGGAAACCTACTTGCGGCATGAAACCATGCCTTGGGCACCAGGTGGCAATGTTGCTTACCGCCTGGAAAATCTTCTTTCCGTCGGAGGATTCGATCCCACACTTAAAAGTTACGAGACCGCCGAGTTGCATTTGCGAATGTCGGTCCGTTTTGGCGGACGTATACTTTATTTGCCATCGGCGCTTGTTCTTCACCGGCATCGCGCCACTTGGCGCGGCTTGTGGAAACAGCAACGCAATTACGGAGCTGGTTACGCACAATTTATTCTGAAACACGCAGACCGCTGGCCGTGGTCAATGAAGCGCGAAGCCGGCGCCTGGATTCGCCTGCTTCCCCTCGCCGCGCAAGCGGTGGCCGCCTGCGGAGAACAGGGTCTGGTCCGCCGCGGTTTGTTGCTGAAACAACTCGCGCAACGCATCGGCTTTGCCTCGATGTTTTACTCGCTTCGGGAACGCCGCCGCATCAGCGGCAGGAAGGCACGCGCATGAAAACGCCTCCGCCCGTGCGCATGTCCGGCAGTGGACTGCCGTTGTGGCTCGCCGTCGGCCATTTCATCCTGCGCGCTCCGGCTCGACTGGCTCGGACGGAATTGCCCGTGTTTCTCGCGCGCGTTGCCGCTCAACCCCGCGACGGTTCCGGTTTTCCGCGTGTCGCACGTCTCACACGCCGCTGGCTCCGCCTGCCGGTCATGCGTTCGCGCAACACCTGTTATTTGCGCTCGCTCATCCTATTCCGGTTTATTGATTCCAACAGCGGCGATCTCTGCCTGCACTTCGGGGTGGACGAACCGCGCGGCTTCGGTGAACGACGCCTGCACGGGCACGCCTGGGTTAGTCTTAATGGACAGGCACTCAACCCTCCCGACACGCTTAAGGAAGGAAGGCTCAAGGAAATTTACCGTTTCTCCATGCTCAACGGCGGCTCTTCAACATCTGGCGCAACATTCGCCGCCGCCATGTTACACGACGGCGCCCTGCTCCCTGCGACTGCACCACCGTCGCCGGTGTTATAAGCAGCCGGACGATTCGACGCGGCCAGCGCAATCCCAGCCGCGCCAGCAAATGCGCGCAGGCCGGTTCGTTCAAGGACCGCGCCGTCAAATCCAACGCGGTTGCCAGAGACAGGCCGGCGCCTGTTTTTGCCGCGCACGCCCGCAGTGATTCCTCGTCAACCGGCCCGGCCCGGCCTCTCACCACTTGCGTGATGTCGCACAGATGTTGAATTTTCTCGAAACCATGGCTGGCCGCGCCATGCACCGCCGCAATGATCAACAACCCCGCAGGTGTGGCACGGGGCCGTCCATCAGATCCGCGTTCCAACGGCAAATCTTCCAGTCGCACGGACACGCCGTGCCGGACGGTTGGAGAATTCACCAAATTGTTGTGAAGCTCGACCATTGCTCCGGGCATCGCCGGATGTTCCCAGGAGCGTTCCGAGTAACCATCGGCGTGTTTCATTGGTTTCTCACGTGATTCGTATCCCAGCCGCGCCATGGTCGCATTCACGGCCTTCCAGTCGTCCATGCGAACGAGCAAATCAATATCACCGAACGTCCGTAGCGCGGGTTGAGCGTAAAGGCGGACGGCGAAATCCGCGCCTTTGAGCACAATAGCTTCGGCGCCTGTCGCGGCAAGCTCGCCAACCAGTCGCTGCGCTTCCGCGCCGAGGAACATGGCCATCGCCGAGCGCTGCGCCAGCCGGTTCTTCACCAGACCAATGGCCGGAAACGCTTTTGAAACGATTCTTTCATCCACGAGCAATTTTGCCGGTTCGTTGCGTAACAAGCATTCAATCTGTCGCAGCACGGCGGGCAAAACCCCGTGCATATTCGCCAGCAGGCAGAGCGACGAAACGCCCTTCTCATCCAGCCGGTGTCCCGGCAATTTGCCTCGCGGCCCTTCGGGGTCGGCCATGGCCAGCAGCCATTCCTCATCAGGTTTCACAAAAGTTTTCCGGAACAAGGACGAAACGGGAGACTCGTCTCCGAATGTCAATGCCCGCGATTAATTTCGCGGATTAAATCGCGATTCACGCGCAAGTTGTTCCCACAATTTTTGCTCCGCAGCCGTGACCTTCTCCGGCACGGCAATCTGCGTGACGACAATCAAATCGCCGTGCGTGCCGTCGCGTTGCGGCAGGCCGCGTCCGCGCACGCGGAGTTTTTGTCCGTTTTGGGTGCCGGGAGGGATTTTAATATTCACGCGACCGTCAAGTGTAGGCACGGAAAGATTTGTTCCGAGCACAGCTTCCCACGGCGCGAGTTCGGCTTCATAAATCAAATTATGATCCTCGACCTCGAAGTCAGGATGCCTGGCCAGCCGCACACGCAAATACAAATCGCCCGCAGCGCCCCCGCCCGTGCCCGCTTCGCCGCGGCCTGCGAGTCTCAATTTCTGGCCTTCAGTCACACCGGGCGGAATTTTGACCTGATGTGTTTCTGTTTTAACCGACCGCCCGATGGTGTGGCGCACATTGACGGAGCGCACCGAACCGCGCATCGCTTCCTCAAGCGTCACCATGATGTCGCCCTCGATATCGCGACCGCGTTCCACAAATTCCTCCTCTTCGAAGCCTGTGGGGCGGCTAAAGCCGCCGTCGCTGCCGCGCATCCGCGACCCGAACATTTGCTCGAAGAAATCACTGAAACCGGTGCCGCCAAAGTGAAATTCATACTCCTGGCCGCCTCCGCCACGACCACGAAAAGTCTGGCCTCCAGGAAAACCTTCCCACCCGGGTGGCGGACGAAAATCCGCCCCGGACTTCCAGTTGGCGCCCAGCTCGTCGTATTTCCTGCGCTTGGCCGGGTCGCCCAAGACTTCATAGGCCTCGTTGACTTCCTTGAATTTTTCCTCGGCCTTCTTTTTGTCCTTGGCAACATCGGGATGGTATTGCCGTGCAAGCTTGCGAAAAGCCTTTTTGATTTCGTCGTTATTCGCGCCCCGCGGCACGCCGAGGGTTTCGTAGTAATCTTTGTATTGAACGGGCATAAACGGCGGCCATCATTCAAGACGGCCGTTTGCAAGAGAATTTGCCCGTTTGCCGGATTTTGTCAAAACCGGCGCGATTATTTTTGTTTCAAGTCTTTCTTTGTGTTGTCCACGGTAAGATAACGCGAGCCGGAAAGTCCGCCGCTGTAATGCCATACTTTCAGGAGAATCTGGTCGCCCTTGGCCTGTTTGCAAAGCTTGACGGCGTTGTCTGCATTGACCACCGGTTGACGATTGATTTCCACAATGACATCGCCCTGTTTCAAGCCGGCCTCGGCTGAATTCGAATCCTGATCAACGTCCGTGACAAGCGCGCCTTTGATTTCGTCGGGAATCTTCATCTGTTCCCGTGACTGCGAGTTCAAATCCGACACCGTCACGCCGTCAAGCGCATCGGCTTTTGCATTGTCCGGATTGGAATTGTTGGATTCGTTTTGGTCGCTAGCCTCATCCTTCGGCCTTTCGCCCAGCGTGACATTGACAGTTTGCACGCGCCCATTACGAATCAATTTGACGACAGCCTTGCTTCCCGGAGCACATTCGGAAACTGTCAATTGAAGGCTGTGGCGATCGGCAACTTCCTTGCCGTTGAATTCGACAATAACATCACCGGATTTGATCCCGGCCTTTTCAGCGGGCGTATTGGTCGAAACATCAGTTACCAATGCGCCGTTTTGACTTGGTAGGTTAAAGAATTTAGCCAGGCTGGCATCAATATCCTGTAGTCCAACTCCGAGAAAGGCGCGTGTGACCTTGCCGCCGCTGATGAGCCGTTCCATGGCATATCGCGCTATATTGATGGGGACTGCGAAGCCGATACCTTCACTGCCGCCGCTGCTGGTAGCAATCCAGGTGTTAATGCCGATTAATCTGCCTTCGGCATCCACAAGCGCGCCGCCGGAGTTGCCGTGATTGATGGCGGCATCGGTCTGAATGAAATCTTCGTATCCGCCGGGGCCATTAATGCCGTAGCCATGACGCCCCAGCGCGCTAATGATGCCCATCGTCACGGTCCGGCTGAAACCAAGGGGATTGCCAATGGCGAGAACGACGTCGCCGACTTCCAATTGGTCGCTGTCGCCGAGCGTGATGGCGGGCAAATCCTTCGCGTCAATTTTCAGCACAGCCACGTCTGTCTGCCGGTCTGTGCCGACGACTTTGCAGGTGAACTTTTTATCATTGTCGCCGATGACGACCTTGATTTCGTCCGCACCGTCCACGACGTGATTGGCTGTCAAAATGTAGCCGTTCGGCGACACAATGACGCCTGAACCGAGGACTTGTTCCCTCCTCGTGATTTCGCGGTTGTCATTCGGGCCAGGTCGATCCCCAAAAAATTGGCGGAAAAACGGGTCGTTAAAAAATGGATTAGGGAACGACCGCATGTGAACAATGTGTGTGGAGTAAATATTCACCACACTCGGCGCGGCCTCTTTGACAACCGGCGCGAAGCTGACACCCAGCTTGACATCGCGGTTAACCGGCGTGGTTTGGACTTTGATTTCAGGCAATGGAGGCGCGTCTTTTCCCCACGTAATCAAACAGGACATGGCAACCACAGTCAATATGCCGGCCATCACCGGCAAAAACCCCACTATTGGAATGCGTTTCATATTTGTGAAATAGACATCATAGCCGGAGCAATGTTCAAAACATAAACACCCTTTCACTGCCTGCGCCTGCGACCGGGAACAGCAATGCGAAGGCTGTCAACACACAAAACCGCTCACAATGCAGTCGTCCGAACATTTTGCCTCGGAAGTTGCATTATCAAAATCATTCCCGAAATGCAGCCCCGTTTAGCGTAGCGGGCGATTGAAAACCAAAAGTTTGTTTTCAGATTGAAAAATCCAAGCTACATTGGTCGAAGTTGTGTCAATTACAATGCGCCACTCAAAAGTAACAGCCCCGTGTGTCATCGCACCCGTAATCCTGTTTTGTCTTTTCATTGTTGGCTGCACTACCGTAAAAAAAGCCCCGCCGTCGGTGCAAGAAGTTCCACCATTCGGGCCGAACGACGCCCGCATTTCCTATGTCACAGCACGTTTGTTGGAAGAATATCATTACTCCCAGCATCCCCTCGATGAGGAAATGTCGAAGAAATTTTTTGACGGTTATTTGGAAGCACTCGACCCGCAGCATCTTTATTTTTTGCAATCTGACATTGCTGATTTTGCACGGTACCGGACGAATCTTGACACGCTAACCATCAATTATCATGGCACATCTGACTTGACGCCGGCACGCGAAATTTTCCAGCGCTTTCTGGAGCGGCTGAAACAGCACGTCGCTTATGTGGACCCCTTGCTGAAGGAGAATGAATTTCAGTTTTACTCCCACGATCGCATCCTTTTGGACCGGCACAAGGCGCCTTACCCAAAGAACATCGCCGAGGCGCAGGAGTTTTGGCGGCAAAGACTGCTCTACGATTATTTGCAGGAGAAGCTCAGGCGTGAAGTTTCGCAGACCAATGGCAATGTGATTGTGTCCCTTCCAAAATCCGCTTCCGCGGAAATAGCCGAAAAGCTCGCACGCCACTATCACTGGATTCTACGAATGTACACCAACTGGGACGGCTCTGACATCCTGCAAGAATACCTCAACGCACTCACGCATGCCTACGATCCGCACTCGGATTATTTCAACACAAGCCATGCGCAGGATTTTTCCATCGACATGAGTTTGTCGCTCTTCGGCATCGGAGCCCAACTTCATTCCGAAGACGGTTATTGCACCATTATTTCACTTATTCCCGGCGGCCCGGCGGCTAAAAGCAAGCAGCTCAAGGAAAACGACCGCATTATTGCTGTCGCGCAAGGCAAACAACCGCCCGTGGATGTGGTGGACATGGAAATTTCCAAGACCGTTCAACTGATTCGCGGACCGAAGGGCACCGAAGTGCAGTTGACGATCATTCCTGCGGACGATCCGAGTTCGCGGCGGGTCGTAAGTTTGATCCGCGACGAAATCAAGCTTGAAGACCAGGAAGCCAAGGCGCTTCTCATTGAAATACCCGATGGCCGCGGAGGCACAAACCGCCTGGGCGTCATCGATCTGCCGTCGTTTTACGCCACGATTGACCTAGCCGGCAGTAGCGGGCATCCGACGCCCAAAAGCACCACCGCCGATGCTTCAAAGCTGATCGAAAAACTCGAGCAGGAAAAAGTCGCGGGCATCATCATTGATCTGCGACTCAACGGCGGCGGCTCGCTTGAAGAAGCAGTCCATTTCACCGGCTTGTTCATCACAAACGGTCCGGTTGTGCTTGCCCGCCTTCCTAACGGTAGCGTCAAAAAGGATGAAGATAACGATCCTTCTGAACTTTACGGTGGCCCCCTCGTTGTCCTCGTCAATCGTTTCAGCGCATCCGCGTCTGAAATTGTTGCCGGCGCGCTGCAGGATTATGGCCGGGCGTTGATTGTTGGTGACACCTCAACGTATGGCAAAGGCACGGTGCAAAATTTAAACCCACTCCGCCCGTTCTTCATTTGGTCCGCCAACGAATCCACTACGAACGATCCGGGCACCGTCAAAATCACCATTCGCAAATTCTACCGCGTCAGCGGCGCCTCCACACAGTTGAAGGGCGTTACACCGGACATCGTATTGCCGGACCCATTGAGTTATTCGACCTCCATCGGCGAGGACTCGCTTGAAAATGCCCTGCCATGGGACACGATTCACAGCGCGGACTATGACAAACTCAATCTTGTGCAGCCATATCTCGCGCCATTGCGTCTGCACTCGGAGGCGCGTCTGGCTACAAACCAGGATTTCATTTATATTCGTCAGGACATTGACGAAATGCGAAAGCTGCAGGCCGACAAAACCGTTTCACTCAACGAACGCGAATGCTTGAAGGAACTTGAAGAAGACAATGCCCGCCAGAAGGCGCGCGATCAGGAACGTCTCGCACGCAAACCAGCGGACATGAAAATTTATGAACTGACCGTCGAGAACGCCGATCAACCCGGTCTTCCACCACCACTTGGAGAAACCAATGGTGTAACCGCAACCATTTCGTCTGCAGGCACGAATGTGAGGAAGAACGCGCCCCCAATAGTTACCGCCGCGCCGAAGCCGCCTGCAATTAATCCTACTTTGGACGAAACGGAACGAATCCTCGAAGATTACATTTCACTTTTTTTATCGAACCAGCCTTTGATTGCCAACTAGCGCAATTTGCCGGAGGAAAATTAATGGGAAATGGTGTAAGGTCTCTTGTTTTTAGACAGCAAAACAGCAGACGTTAAAAACTATGTGAAAACCGCAATTTATTTCCTGGTGACCGCGGTGGCATTGAATTTCACCGCGTTTGCTAGTTCCACAGCCAATTCCATGAACATAACCGAAACGAACAGAATCGAGGTCGCCACATTCGGCGGCGGTTGCTTTTGGTGCATGGACGCCGTCTACGAACGCCTGCCCGGCGTCATCTCAATCGCCAGCGGCTTCGCTGGCGGCCACACTGCAAATCCAACTTACGAGCAGGTTTGCGCTGGCGACACCGGCCATGCCGAAGTCACGCAAATTGAGTTTGATTCTGCAAAAATTTCCTACAAAAAACTGCTCGACGTGTTCTGGCAGGCACACGATCCGACCACATTGAATCGCCAGGGCGCGGACGAAGGCACGCAATATCGCTCCATTATTCTCTACCACAATGAGGCGCAAAAGCTTGCGGCGGAGAAATCAAAGACGCAGGCGCAAAAGAATTTCAAACACCCCATCGTCACCGAAATCGTGCCGTTTACGAAATTTTACGAGGCCGAAAATTATCATCAGGAATACTACGACAACAATTCCAACGCGCCTTACTGCCAGATTGTCATCGCGCCCAAGCTCAAAAAGTTGGAAAAGGGAAAAGTGATTGAAGAAACGCCACAAACAGTAAAATAAACCATAGGGACATCCCGCCGGGATGTCCGCGGATCCCGCAATGCGGGACGGCATCCCTACCAAAAAAGAAAGGGACGGCAAAATGCCGTCCCTCCCAATTTAAGAATCAATTTTTGTTACGGCTTACAGCCCTTTCTTGAGCATCAGCTTGATCAAGTCGCCGACGCGGCAACTGTAACCCCACTCATTGTCATACCAGCTCACCAGCTTGAAAAACCTTTTGTTCAACTCCATGCCGGAGCCTTGATCGAAAATCGAGGACAGTTCGCAGTGGATGAAATCCGAACTGACCACCTCGTCCTCAGTGTAGCCGAGAATGCCTTTCAGGTAGGTCTCGCTGGCCTTCTTCATCGCGGCGGAAATTTCCGCGTAACTCGTCTCCTTGACCGTGCGAACGGTCAGGTCAACCGCCGAAACCGTCGCGGTCGGCACGCGGAACGCCATGCCGCTCAATTTACCTTTCACTTCGGGCAGCACCAAGCCCACGGCCTTGGCCGCGCCGGTCGTCGAAGGAATCAGGTTTTGCGCCGCCGTGCGGCCGCCCTTCCAATCCTTCTTGCTCGGGCCGTCCACGGTCTTTTGAGTGGCCGTGTAACTGTGGATTGTCGTCATCAAACCTTCCTCGACGCCGAATCCTTCCTTGAGCAGCACGTAAACGACAGGCGCAAGGCAGTTCGTGGTGCAACTGGCGTTGGAAATGACATGATGCTGCTTCGGATCATATTTGCCCTCGTTCACGCCCATGACGACCGTGAGGCAATCGCCCTTGGCCGGGGCGGTAATAATGACTTTCTTGGCACCGGCGGTAATATGGCCCTGGGCTTTCTCGACGGCCGTGAACAAGCCGGTGGACTCGATCACGAGGTCAACTCCCAGCGCCTTCCACGGCAGTTCGGCGGGTGTTTTGGCGCTCACCACCTTGATTTTCCTGCCGTTGACGATGAGCACGTCGTCATCCGGCTTGTCGGTGGCGGATTTCTCCGAGCCGACCGTGCCCTTGAAACGGCCCTGAATGGAATCATATTTGAGCAGATACGCGAGGTTGTCCGCCGGAACGATATCGCCGACGGCGACCACCTCGATGTCCCTGCCTACCATGCCTTGTTCGACCAGCGCGCGGAACACCAGACGTCCAATGCGGCCGAACCCGTTGATTGCGACTTTGACTGCCATAATTTTTTAATCCTTCTTCAATAAAAACGGTTAAAAACGAGCCGGAAGTTTAGCCACGCACACCCTAGCGTCAATTAAGAATTCAAGAACGGAATTGCCAAAATCAAAGCTTTTTTTGCAGTGCACCATTGATTTTGCGCCGCCAGAAATCTTTTCCCATGTCAACCACCAGTTTGCTGGGTCGCAAATTTTTCACGCTCGGCTTGGTGTCCGCGCAGGTCAAAAATGATTTTCAGGCAAACCAAAATCGCCAGTCCCACCGCCGGCGAGTGCAACGCCATCATTACAAATCCACCGGCAATAATCGTCAGATGCAGCATTACGACGCGACTGTAGGGTTGCATCATCTGCACCATGACGTTGGTCCGGCGGAATTCACCGCGCCAGAGGTAATTGTATCCAAAGGAAATCAAATGGCTTGTCACCAGCCCGGCCAACGCCCATTCGAGATGATTGTCCCTGATGATTTGGAAGGCCATGTTCACATTGAGAAAGCCCGGCACGTGATGGGAGGCGCCGCCAAAAAGGGCGACAATGAACACGCCATGGACGGCTGTGAACATTCCGTAGTGGAAACAAAAGAATGGGATCAGAGCCAGTTTTAACACCCATTGCACTGCCGGATTGGTTAACACCTTTAGTTGTTCGGGCGGTGCATTGAGCAGTTTTTGCCGCAACGCCGGATTGTTTGTCATTTGCGACAAATCGCCAGATGACGCGAGCAGCATCTTAAGCGCATTGAGAACCCCGATGGCGACGTTCTCCAGCCAGAAGAGGAACAGCAAGGGAAAGACTTCCCAATGAAACACGAACACCCCCGCCAGTGGCACAAGATTTGCCAGTACCAACGCGATAATTGGAGGCCGTTGCCATTCCACGCGCCGGAGTGTTTCAACGAGTTTCAAAGGTTTCATTTGTCCGAATGCCGGCAAAATAGTCATCTAAAACCGCCGGAGCGATTAAATAAAATGTGGTTTAAGTTTTTTGCTAGGCTAGGATCAGCCCGCAATGAAAGTTCTGTTTATTGGCGGCACGGGCAACATCAGCACGGCCGTCAGTCGTCAGGCGCTGGACAGGGGATTTGAACTGTATCTGCTCAATCGCGGGTTACGGCAGGAAAATCCTTCCGGCAGCCACAACCTGACGGTGGACATCAACCGGCTGGGCGATGTCCGCACCGCGCTGCGGGATTTGCAGTTTGACGCTGTTGTGGATTGGATAGCCTTCACGCCGGAACACATCGAACGCGACCTAGCGCTCTTCAAAGGCCGGACACGGCAGTTCATCTTCATCAGTTCGGCTTCGGCTTATCAGAAACCTCCGACCCATCATGTAATCACGGAATCGACGCCGTTGTATAATCCGTTTTGGGATTATTCGCGCAATAAGATCGCCTGCGAGGAACTCCTGATGCGCGCTTATCGCGAGGAAAAATTTCCGGTGACCATTGTGCGGCCTACCTACACATACAACCATTATTTTCCTGTCGCCGTTGGCGGGTTCGGCTGTTACACGCTGGCTGACCGTTTGAAAAAGGGCAGGCCCGTCATCGTCCACGGCGACGGTTCATCGTTATGGGTGATGACGCACGCCGAGGACTTCGGGCGGGGATTTCTGGGATTGATCGGCAACCAGCAGGCCATCGGCCAGGCATTTCACATCACCTCGGACGAAGTGCTGACGTGGGACCAGGTTTATCAGACCATCGCCGAAGCGCTGGGAGTGGAGGCCAACATCGTGCACATCCCGTCCGATTTTATTGTGCGCGTGGCGCCCCAACTGACGGGAAATTTGCTGGGCGACAAAACCTGGAGCACTGTTTTCGACAACAGCAAAATCAAGACTTTCGTGCCTGGTTTTCAAGCCATCATTCCTTTCCGGGAAGGCATCCGGCGCACCGCCGCCTGGTTCGACGCCGATGATAAACGCAAGTGGTTGGATGAAACAGTAAACGCCGAAATGGAGCAAATTCTCAAAGCCTACCTGGGAAAGGCTGGTTGATTTCGTTTGTCCGGCTCACTGGTCTTGGGCTGCCAGAAACCGTTCGGCGTCAATCGCCGCCGCGCAACCCGCGCCCGCCGCCGTGACAGCCTGACGATAGACGTGATCCGCGCAGTCTCCCGCCGCAAACACACCCGGCACACTCGTCATCGCGCCGCGTTTCTGAATGATGTAGCCGTTGGCGTCCATTTCGATTTGCCCCTTGAAAATTCCAGTGTTCGGCCCGTGCCCGATGGCGACAAAAACGCCCGCACAGTTCAAAACGGATTCTGCGCCGGTTTTCAAGTTTTTCAGACGCACGCCGGTCACCTTGTCCTGCTTCACATCGAGGACCTCCGTCACGACAGAATCCCAAATCGGTTTGATGGTTTTATGAGTGTGGACCCGTTCAGCCATGATTTTGGATGCGCGCAACTTGTCGCGCCGGTGCACGAGATGAATGACCGAGCCGAACCGGGTCAAATAAAGCGCCTCTTCGCACGCGGAATCGCCGCCGCCGACCACGACGAGCGGCTGGTTGCGGAAAACCGGCAAGGCGCCATCGCAGGTCGCGCAATAAGTCACGCCTTTGGTCTCCAGCAAATCTTCGCCATGCACGCCGAGATGTTTGTGGCTCGCGCCGGTGGCGATGATGACCATTTCCGCCCTCACTTTTTCGCCGTCCACGGTAAGCGTGAAGGGACGTTTGGAGAAATCCGCCTTTTCCACCGTGCCGAAGCTGGCGCGGGCGCCGAAGCGTTCGGCCTGTTTCTGCATCCGCGTCATCAGTTCGTAGCCGTCCACGCCTTCGGGGAAGCCGGGGAAATTTTCCACGATGCTGGTGGTGGTGAGCAGTCCGCCGGGCTGCCCGCCGGTAAGGACGAGCGGTTGAAGATTGGCGCGCGCGGTGTAAAGCGCCGCCATCCAGCCCGCGCAACCCGAACCGATGACAATGACTTTTTCCATCAGCGCACGAAAGGTAGTTCGCGCCCGGCAGGCATGCAATTTGAAAAGTTTTGCGCGAAGCCCGCGTCATATGAGGCGCGTGCAAAATGGAAATTAATTTCGTTCAATTGAATTATAATGTCGGCTGCTCGCCTCGGCGCAGCCTCTGGCGAAGCCTGGGTCTCAGCCGACAAATGCGTTGAGACAACGCACGCTACAGAATTAAAATATTCACAGCCGCTCGCGCCCGCCGTAACCGGTTTCAAGGTCATGCCAGAATTCGATGCCTTCCTCGTCCTGCTCCCAGCAAAGAAAAACTTCCCTGCCACCGATAATGGCGGGAAAATCAATCAGCCCGCGTTCCAGGTTCTTGATGAAAATCCGGCGACGTTGAAACTCGGCAAGAATTCCCTGCATGTCCGCGAGCGCGCGAATCCAGTTGTTGACCGTTTCACCGCCGGTGTCGTTCCCCTGCTCCGTCAGACCGCTCAGATGTTTGTCGAACCGCTCTAGGTCCTTGCGAAGACGATTGAGCTGCTCCAGCCACTGGCGGATTTGTGGCAATAGCGCACAAGCCTCGTCTCGCGTGTAATGTTTGTCGAAACGACGTTTCATTCAGCGAAAGCCCTGCCTCTCGAAAAGCGGAAACCAACGCCCCGGCTGTTGAAAAACGGCCGACTGCGAGTGGATGAATTAATGCGCGAGGCAGGCTATTGCTGCCAGGTGCGCTTCTTGTGACGATGCAAGCGCAGCTTCTTGCGCCGCTTGTGGCGATTGATTTTTGCCTTTCGGCGTTTCTTGATTGAACCCATAGGATTTCGGCTTAGTATACAACTTTGTTCAACGGATATTCAATAATTCCTTCCGCGCCTGCGGTTTTGAGTTTCGGAATCATTTCACGCACGATGCATTCGTCAATGATCGTCTCGACGGCGACCCAGCCTTTCTGACTCAAACTGGAAATCGTCGGGTTCCGCAGCGCGGGCAGCGATTGGAGCAACTTCGCCAGATTTTTTTGGGCGATGTTCATTTTCAAACCGACTTTTGTCTCTGCTTCGAGCGCGCCTTTGAGCAACAACGCGAGCGTTTCAATCTTGCGACGTTTCCACGGATCCTTCCACGCCGTGCGATTGGCGATGAGCCGCGGCGTCGAGGTCAGCAACGTGTCCACGATGCGCAGTTTGTTCGCGCGCAGCGATGAGCCTGTCTCGGTCAACTCGACAATGGCGTCCACCAATTCGTGCGCCTTCACTTCCGTCGCGCCCCACGAAAATTCCACATCCGCCTTCACGCCATTTTTGCGGAGATATTTTTTGGTGAGGTTGACGACTTCCGTCGCGATGCGTTTGCCTTTCAAATCCTTCACCGACCTGACCGGCGAACCCTCCGGAACACACAACACCCAGCGCGCCGGTTGCCGTGTCGCCTTGCTGAAAAGAAACTCGCCGACCTCATGCACGTTCGAACCGTTTTCGACAATCCAATCGTAGCCCGTGATGCCGCAATCGAGATAGCCATGCTCGACATAGCGGCTGATTTCCTGGGCGCGGATGAGGCGGATCTCCAGCTCGTCGTCATCCACATAAGGCGCGTAGGAGCGGCTGCTGACAGAAATATTGAAGCCGGCCTTCGCCATCTTTTGGATGGTGGCTTCCTGCAAACTGCCTTTCGGCAGGCCAAATTTTAATTTCTTACTCATCTTGCTTTCGTAAATCACTTTTGACGCGTGGACGCAAATACTTTTTCGCCGATTCCTTCACGCGTGTAGCGGGGTTAATCTGCCAAGTCCGGCGTGGAAACACCAACTTCTTCTTTTCTAATTTCATGGGGCAACCACGAATTAGCACGAATGGACACTAATAATTTAGAATTATTGTTTATTAGTGTTCATTCGTGGTTCAGTTCTTTTTCCAAATTACCCGCCGCTCACGTACTTCAATTTCCCCGCGCGCAATTGCCGCCACGCATTTCGGATAAAGCTCATGCTCCACAGCGTGAATCCGCTGATGCAACGTCTCCGGCGTGTCGTTATCCAACACCGGCACGGTCTGCTGGCCGATAATTGGTCCGCAATCCACGCCCGCGTCAACAAAATGCACCGTGCAGCCCGTCACCTTCACGCCGTGGTCGAGCGCCTGCTTCCACCCCTCCAAGCCCGGAAACGACGGCAACAAGGACGGATGAATGTTGACAATGCGCCCTTCAAACGCGCGCAGAAATTCGCCTTTCAAGACGCGCATGAAACCCGCCAGCACAATCAAGTCCACTTGCGCCTCATGCAATGCATTCACGTAAGCGCGTTCGGCGTCTTCGTCGAGCTTCGTGCGGAACTTGCCGGGCGGAATGAATTTGGCCGGAATTTTCCGGTCGCGCGCGTGCGCCAGAATCCCGGCGTTCTCGACATCGCTCAAAACGATGGCAACCGCCGCTGAAATTTTCCCCGATGCGCATGCATCGGCAATCGCGACAAAGTTCGAGCCTTTGCCGGAGCCAAGCACTCCCAAATGGAACTTGCGTTCGCCTGTCACAGGGTTCTTTTACAAGTGAAACGCTGTAACTGCCAGATTATTTCGCCGGATCAAAAATCGTGCCCATGAACAAAATGGACTGGGTCTGGCTGTCTTCAATCACGAAAAGGAAAGGCCGGTCCACAATCATCTCAAATGGTTTAACCGGTTTCATAATCGCCATGCCTTCCATTGTCACCGTCGTCACCGCCGACGCTTCGGTTCCTTTTTCATCCACTTCCACGAAACTTTTCTGTTTCACTTCACTGATGAACAACGGTTCATCGGCCATGGCGGAAAAGTCGGCGTCATCGCCAAAGGCGCGTTTCATCCCCAAGGCTTTCAATGGGTCGTTAAGCCCGACGGCATATTCCATTTTGAATTTGGGCAACACCAAGGTTCCTTTGCGATCATGGAAACCCGGCTGGATGTTGTTTTGCCAATTCCCACGGATCTTAAAACTGTCGAGCAGCTTTTGCGGACTCGAATTTGTGGCGGGCAAAAAAACTTCCATCCGCAACCCGCCCACATAGGGCAATTGCACAGCCTGAAAATCGGGTGTTTCCTGATACTCGAATTCCCGACTCTGCACCATCATTGGGGTGGGCTTTGCTTTGCCGGAAGATAAATGAAAATCGCGCGGCTTGGTCTCCTGCTTGTCAAACGGTTTGACCCATTTACCTTTGAAATAAATCGCATTGGCAAGAATGATCCTCATGTAAGGATCAAAAGGATATTGCACGATGTCTTTGATTCTGCCCTGCGTCTGCTTCTCGGCCCAACTATTGATGGTTTGGGCGGATTTTGGATTGCCAAAATCCACCGCAGCCAATTCCGCCTGAAAGAATTTTTTATTATCGGCAACGAAAGCAGGCTTTAAATGAAATCCCTCTTTGAACCAGATGCCATTGGCGAGATCCAGCGTCACATCCTTGCGCGAAACGAGGCTTTGATTCAGTTCCTTGAAGGCCGGGAAGGTAACGGTTGAAGGCAAACCGGCGTCATGCAATACCTGTTGCATTTCTTCTTTCGTCTGGCCCATCGCGCCGTTTTCAACCATCTGCAAAACGCTGGAAACGCTGTAGGGCGAGAGGAAAACATTGGCGTCTGGTTGTGTCCTGGCGACTTGCCCCATCAAATCGAAGGCGAAAGCGGTGTTGGCGTTCACGATGACTTGTTGTTCCGCCGGTAAAGCGACCGCTATTTGCAGACCGGCAAGCAATATGAGAACTGCAAACGAAGTCTTTCGGTTGATTTTGAAGAAGGAAGTGGAGTTCATAACGGTTTGATAGAAACCTGAAACCTTTCCTTGGAGCGGTCAATATTTTAATGACGCTCCTTTTTACACGCCGCCAAATCTTCGATGTCTTTGGACGTATTCCTCAAGCGCATTGAAAAATTGCGGCTTGCGAACGTCAAAGCACTTCTTCAGCCAGCATCTTGGGTGAAACAATTTTCACTCCTTGAACTATTTTGCCCCAAAACTTCCCGAAGTCCCGTTCATCACCGGTTAGTAAATGTGTGGCTCGACCAGCAATTGCCCCGCCCAAAATCGGCTTGTCCTTGAGCGGCAATTCGACTTTCAAGTCGGTCACCAATTGCGAAACCATTTCACATTGTTTGGCCAGTCGCTCCAACACTTTCAGTCCGGCGGGAAATTTTAATTCCAGATTGCGCCGGGCTTCTTCCACTGCGTAGGCATTGGTCAAAAAGTCCGCTTGCCCGGACAGCACTTCCAGAAACACATGCATCCGGCTGTGTGGTTGCGCGGCGGAAAAGAGGATGTTGGCATCCAGGAATATTCTCATTTCTTCTTCAGTCGGAAACGAGCCAGTGCCTGTTCATTATGGCGGTCAAATTCAGCCAGCCGTTTTTCGGAATAAATTTCAATGGGAAAGGTTACTCCGGCGCGCAGCAGAATGCCTTCGTCGGTTTCCTCGGCGACCACTTGACCGTTGCCGCTGACACCAAACCGGCGGCGCAATTCCTTCGGCAATGTCAGTGTGCCGCGACCGTTGATGTTGATGATCTTTGTCACAATTTCAGTATTTCACACTTTCAGTTTTAAAGCAAGAAAATCTTTTGAATGGGTTTGATCCTCACTTTTCATACTCCCCCAAACCGCCGGTGCCTTCGTGCGTATTCCTCCAGCGCGTCGAAGAATTGCGGCTTGCGGAAGTCGGGCCACAGCGTCGGCGTGACGACAAGTTCGGCGTAGGAGATTTGCCAGAGCAAAAAATTGCTCACGCGCATCTCGCCGCTGGTGCGAATCAGCAAATCCGGGTCGGGAATGTTTCGCGTCCAAAGATGCTGCGAGATGACCTGCTCGGTGATGTCGGCGGGTTCGAGCTTGCCGCGTTTGACTTCCTCGCTGATGCGGCGGACGGCATCCACGATTTCAATCCGGCTGCTGTAACTCAACGCCATGACAAGCGTCAGACCGTTGTTTTTGGAAAGGGTCTGGATGGATTTCTTGAGATGTTCCTGCACGTTTTCCGGCAACCGGTGAATTTGTCCGATGACCTCCAGCCGGACGTTGTTTTTATTCAGCTCCGGCGTCTCGGTTTTGAGATAGTGGACAAGATATTTCATCAGCGCGTCCACTTCGTCCTTCGGGCGATTCCAATTTTCCGCTGAGAACGCGTAAAGCGTGAGATATTTGATGCCGAGTTCACCGGCGGTGCGGATGACGGTGCGCGCCGACTCTGCCCCCTGCCGGTGGCCTTCGACGCGTGGCAGGCCACGCTGCTTCGCCCAGCGGCCGTTGCCATCCATGATGATCGCGACATGCTGTGGCAGCAAGGTTTTGGCTTCGGGATTCAGATGTGGAGTTGTTGCGCTCATGCGCTCAATTTTTCCGCAGATTATGCCGATTACGTGGATTCATAAACAAAAAGCATTTGCGTCAATCTGCAAAATTTGCTTGGGAGGGACGGCGTGCCGCCGTCCCCAATTTGGGTCGCCGACACGGCGACCCTCCCCATTAAACAAAAATAGTTTGGTCTCGAGCCGGACCGATAGAAGCAATGAATAATTTTGAGCCGCTCAATTCAGCAATGGCTTTAAGATAATTTCGCGCCTTCACCGGCAAATCTTTCCATGAACGCGCCTTGTTGGTCGGCGTGCGCCAGCCTTCAAATTCGATATAGACGGGCTCACATTCCGCGAGCGTTTGCGCGTCGTTCGGCACAAAGTCGTAGCGCGTTCTGCCGTGCCGATACGCGACACAAACCTTGATGATTTCCATGGTATCAAGACCGTCAATATTGGTGACGGCCAGGCCATCAATGCCGTTGACCATTGTCGCATGGCGCGTGGCCACGGAATCGAACCAGCCGCAGCGGCGCGCGCGTCCGGTCGTCGCGCCGAATTCGCGGCCCATCGCGTGCAGCATATCGGCGATTTCGGCGTTCTCCGTCGGCAACGGTCCTTCACCCACGCGTGTGGTGTAGGCCTTCATCACGCCGACGACGCGGTCCATACGATGCGGCGGCACGCCGGAACCGGTGCACGCGCCCCCCGCCGTTGTATTTGACGAGGTCACAAATGGATACGTGCCGTGGTCAATGTCAAGAAATGTGCCTTGCGCGCCTTCAAACAAAATGTCGTTGCCACGCCGCATGGCGTCATGCAACAGAACCACCGTGTTGGCGATAAACGGCTTCAGATATTTGCCCGCAGCCAGGTATTCGTCGTGAACTTTTTTAAACGACAGCGGTTTTGCTCCGAACACCTTGAGCACTTCGTTGTTTTCCCTGATGCGCACAGAAAGCTTTTCTTTGAGGCGCGCCGGGTCAATCAAGTCGTTCATGCGCAGGCCAACGCGCGCGGCCTTGTCACCGTAGGCCGGACCGATGCCGCGCTTGGTCGTGCCGATTTTGTGTTTGCCTTTGAGCACTTCGCGTTGCGCGTCCAGTTCGCGATGATACGGAAACACGACATGCGCGGTTTCACTGACAACGAGATTGTCGCCAATCTGGATGCCGAGCTTGCGCAAACCTTTAATTTCTTCCACGAGGTTGACGGGATCAACCACAACGCCGTTGCCGATGACACAGAGCTTGTTTTTGCGGAGAATGCCGGATGGCACCAAGTGCAGGATGTATTTTTGTTTGCCGATGAAAACAGTGTGCCCGGCGTTGTTACCGCCGGCGTAACGCACAACGACATCGGCCTGCTCGGTGAGCACGTCAATGATTTTGCCCTTGCCTTCGTCGCCCCATTGGGCTCCGACTAAAATCGTGTTTGCCATAATTTTTTTCCAGGTAGGGCGCGGTGTCCTCACTGCGCCGCGCGGCGGTGTGGGGACACACCGCCCTACCAACAATAAAACAACAAAAATCCCCGAATGCGAATTCGGGGCAAAGCGCAGGGCCTTTGCGTTGGGAGGTTAGAGAACAACAGGCATGATGTCAATTCCGCAGAAATAATTGGATTGACGGGATTTGAAATTGTGAGTAGATTGAGCATCTTCTGTGAAAGGTTCAAAGCCAACAGGTCGGCATGGCACGAATAGCATCACTATCACGCCGCCAGTGGGGAATCTGTTTTCCCGGTTGAAGCAATAAATGAGATTCCAACTCCTTATGAGAACTCCCATTCAAAATCTATTCCTTGTGCTGGCCTGCACGGGACTCCTGGCAATGCCGGCGGCGGCGCAGACCTTCACGAACCTGCATAGTTTCACAGCAATGTCGGGGCTGACCAACAGCGACGGAGCTAATCCGTATGCCGGATTGACTTTATCGGGCAACACGCTGTATGGGACGGCGGCGTATGGCGGCAGTTTTTGCGTTGGCACGGTGTTCGCCGTCAACACCGATGGCACGGGTTTTACGAACCTGCATAGTTTCGCGGCAATGATTGATACCTTCCCCTCCCCCTCCCCTTCTGGTTGGACCAACAGCGACGGAGCTTGCCCGTTTGCCGGATTGATTTTATCAGGCAACACACTGTATGGAACAGCGTATGGAGGCGGCAGTTCGGACAATGGCACGGTGTTCGCCGTCAACACCGATGGCACGGGTTTTACGAACCTGCATAGTTTCACAGCAAGTTCTTATGAAGAGTACCCTTATACCAATATCAACAGCGACGGAGCTTTTCCGGATGCCGGATTGATTTTATCGGGCAACACGCTGTATGGGACAGCGAGTAGAGGCGGCAATTCGGACAATGGCACGGTGTTCGCCCTCAACACCGATGGCACGGGTTTTACGACCCTGCATAGTTTCACGGCTCTCTCAAATTCTACCAACAGCGACGGAGCCTACCCTTGTGCCGGTTTGATTTTATCGGGCAACACGCTGTATGGGACGGCGGTGCGTGGCGGCATTTCGGGCAATGGCACGGTGTTCGCCCTCAACATCGATGGCACGGGTTTTACGACCCTGCATAGTTTTACTGGCGGCAGCGACGGAGCTTTTCCGGATGCCGGATTGATTTTATCGGGCAACACGCTGTATGGGACGGCGCTTGATGGCGGCATTTCGGGCAATGGCACGGTGTTCGCCCTCAACACCGATGGCACGGGTTTTACGAACCTGTATAGTTTCACGGCTCTCTCAAATTCTACCAACAGCGACGGAGCTTACCCTTGTGCCGGATTGATTTTATCGGGCAACACGCTGTATGGGACGGCGGGTGGTGGCAGTTTTGGCAATGGCACGGTGTTCGCCCTCAACACCGATGGCACGGGTTTTACGACCCTGCATAATTTCGCCGGTTATCCCAGCGACGGAACTAATCCGCAGGCCGGATTGATTTTATCGGGCAATACACTGTATGGGACAACGTGTGGGATAATGATATTTGGTGGTGGTAGTCCTGGTCTAGGCACGGTATTCAGTCTTACGGTGCCGCCGCCGCCATTGACAATTATTCATTCCGCAACAAATGTGATTTTGACGTGGCCGACCTATGCCCCCGGGGTCACGTTGCAATCCACCACGAACCTAGTTTCACCGGTGGTCTGGAGCACCAATTCTCCGGCACCGACCATCGTCAACGGCCAGAACGCCGTGACCAATCCTGTCTCCGGCACACAACAATTTTACCGGTTAAGTCAGTAATTGACTCGGCAGAGACTTTGGCGTGTGTGCCTAGTTGTGCGCCTGTATCAGAATTCCCTTGGGAAAGCTGGCGGAGAGAGGGGGATTCGAACCCCCGATACGGCTTTTGACCGTATAACGGTTTAGCAAACCGCCGCCTTCAGCCACTCGGCCATCTCTCCACCGGCGCCAATGAAACCGGTCAACGCCACGGCACTCAAGTCATTTCTTTGCATTCTGCGGCTGATTTAAGGCTTGCGTTTTTGAGCTTCGGACGGGAGATTCCACCCCCATTATGCAATCACAAGACACTGCAACGGCCTACCTCTACAAACTGTGGCCGTGGATTGAGACGAACACAAACCGATTGATTTACGGGGCTGTCATTATCGTTGCCACCGGTATTTTAATTGCATTCTATTTTTGGCAGCAAAATCAAAAGGAGATCGCCGCAGGTCAGGCGCTGACGGAACTGGCTACTTCCACTCCGCCCGATTCTGATGCCAGCCAACTGGCCGATGCCTATTTAAAGATCGCGGCGAATTTCCCACGCACACGCGCCGGCGGGCGCGCGGCAATGCAAGGCGCGGCGGCACTATTCGAGGCCGGTAAATACACTACGGCGCAGGCACAATTTGAAAAATATCTCGAGACACATCCCGGCGGCGTTTTTTGCGCGCAGGCCGCACTCGGCGTGGCGGCCAGCCTTGACGCTCAAGGGAAAACTGATTTGGCCACCAGCGCTTATCGGCGGGTCATCAGCGGTTTTTCCGACCCGAATGCGGTCAGCGCCGCAAAATTTGCGCTGGCACAAATTGACGAGCGACAAGGCAGACTCGCCGACGCGGAAAATCTTTACGAAGACGTTGCTCGCAGCAGTCCCAATAGTTCATCCGGTTCAGAAGCTGCACTACGCGCAGTGGAACTGAAAACCAAGTTGCAACCAGCCTCGACTTCAACCGCCCCACCCTCCTCGTTTAATCTGAACACCAAGCCATGAAATTGACGATTAATGGCACCGGCTACGTTGGTTTGGTCACCGGCGCTTGTTTTGCCGAAGTCGGTCATCACGTTCTTTGTGTGGACAATGACGCCGCCAAAATCAAACTGTTGAAGGAAAGTGGCATTCCAATCTACGAGCCGGGTTTGGAAGAACTCGTCAAAAAAAATGTTGCTGCCAGACGGCTTTCATTCACAACCAGCATCGCGGAGGGCGTTCAGAAATCGGATGTCATTTTCATTGCCGTGCCCACGCCACCGCAGCCGGACGGCTCGGTGGATTTGAGCTTCATCGAACGGGTCGCGCGCGATATCGCCGCCGCAATGACCGAATACAAAATCGTCGTGGACAAAAGCACCGTGCCGGTCAAAACCGGTGAAAAAGTCGCCGAGACAATCAAACGTTACTGTCCGGCGAAGGTGGATTTTGACGTGGTCAGCAACCCCGAATTTCTGCGCGAGGGTTTCGCGGTTCACGACCTGATGAAGCCAAACCGCATTGTCATCGGCGTGCGCTCACAACGGCCTGTTGCTGTGATGAAGAAAATTTACGCGCCATTCAACGCGCCAATTGTCGTCACGGACATTAATTCCGCCGAACTCATCAAGCACGCATCGAACTCATTTCTTGCGCTGAAAATTTCCTACATCAATGCGATTGCCATGTTGTGCGAGGCGACCGGCGCCAACGTTCAGGAAGTCGCCGCTGGCATGGGCATGGACGAACGCATTGGCCGCCTGTTTTTGAACGCCGGCATCGGTTTTGGCGGCAGTTGTTTCCCGAAGGATTTGAGCGCGTTTATCAAAATCGCCGAACAAATCGGCTACGACTTTCGCCTGCTCAAGGAAGTCCAGCACATCAACACGGAGCAAATGGAACGCTTTGTCAAAAAAATCATCGACACGCTTTGGGTGCTCAAGGATAAAAAAATTGGCGTGTTGGGGCTGGCCTTCAAACAAAATACGGACGACATCCGCATGTCGCCGGCAGTTGCATTGTGCCAGCGCCTGCAAAAGGAAGGCGCAATCTTGCGCGTGCACGACCCGAAAGCGATGGGAAAAGCCAGGGCGATTTTATCGAACGTCACGTATGTGGACGACATGAATGACGTGGCCGAAGGTTGCGATGCGCTTGTAGTGGCAACCGAATGGGACGAGTTTAAAAAACTTGACCTCGAACGCGCCCGCAAAGCCCTCTCGCATCCAATCCTGTTCGACGGCCGCAATCTCTTTGACCGCGTCGAAATGGAACGTTTGGGCTGGATTTACAAAAGTGTCGGGCGATAAAAATCAAATTGCCGCCGCGCTGATTTTCCGGGCCGGCAAAATTCTCATCACTCAACGCCGCGCGGATTCGTATTTAGGTGGGTTGGCAAATTGGAATTGGACGATTATAAGTTTTTGCCCGCAGATACAAAGTGACTCCGGGAATTGAAAACTTCGCCGGAATTTCTCGATTAAATTTTTCCGCAAAACCTTTCGATGACTTGACGGAAATTGTTTTCGCTGAAGTTGACGATGTCGAGTTCCCGTTTGGCATTTTTCACCGAATCGCTTGCATGAGCGGCGTTGACCGTGATATTGGAGCCGAATTCACGGCGAATCGAGCCGGGCGGCGCCTTTGACGGATCGGTCGGCCCAAGCACGTCGCGGATTTTTCGGACGGCGTTCACACCTTCATAAACCAGTGCAACGCATTTTTCGGTGCCCGGCTTGCGCCTGTCTTCGTTCGACGCGCACTCGGATGGCGTGCGACCGCACATGAAACGAACAATGTTTTCAAACCGGCTGTCACCGTGAAGCGGGCCAAGAATGTCGCCAAGGACTTTTTGTTCCCTGGCTGGAATTTTGAAACCAAGCTCCTTTTCGAGCAACAACCTGGCGCGCTCGCCAATACCGTCACTGAGTTTGGTGCGCAGCATTTCATGGACTGGGCTGTAAAATTCCATTGCCTGCGCCATACTCATGTAAAAAACCTTGACGCCGACAATATAAAGTCCCGTGCGGGAAAAGAAATCAATGACGTTGCCAGGCCGGCCGGTCGGGAAACGGAAATTGTCCGGTTTGATGAGCACCAGTGTGCGTTCAGCGGTTGTGCGTGGCGGATAAGTGATGACATTTTCCAACAACCCACCGTCGGAATTCGAATAACGCGCCCATAGCTTCAATTCTTTTTCAGCCCCGTCGGCATTCGACGAAATAAGAACTGCAGGTTCGAAATAGCGAACCTGTCCGTTGTCATCCATAATCATATCACCGTAGGTGTCGCGGATGGTCTCGCCGGTGCGCCGGTCCGGGCTGAGATTTCCAACCATGGAACGGATTTTGCGCAGTGCCTCGTCACCGCGAAACAACATCATCAACACACGCCGACGCTGACCTGTTTTAGGATCAGGTGAAAGGTTATGGAAAACGTATTGTCGGAGCAGTTCCTGAATTTTCCGGTCCTGCGAATCGTGTGCAGAAATGATGGTTTCGGCATATTGCTTCACCAGTTCAGAACTCGGCGCAAACATGCGCATCGCCGCCAAGTCCAAACCCGTGAGGGAAATCAGCCGACCTAGAATCCCGCCCGTGCGCGATTTGGAAAGCGAGTAGGGCGTGATGATGACATGGGCGAGTTGTTGCGACATAGCAGCCCTGCTAGCCCGTAGCTGGCGGATTGACCGTTGACGCGTTCACGGGGGTCGCCTTGCCACCTAAAATCTTGAACATGACCGTGCCGCAGGTCGGGCACCTGCCTTTGATCGCCTTCCGGCCATTTTTCATCACTTCTTCAACGCCGTTGGCAATCTCTTTCTTGGCCTTGCACTTGACACAATATCCTTCAGCCATAAATCTTTACCTTCCCGCACACCATGCGCCGTAAGGTCAGGTAAGTTTACCGGCGGCTATCCGCTTGTGCAACTCGGAAAAGGAAAAATCAAAACTGGCTGAAATTCAATTACTTAGCTCTACAAAAACTTCAATCCAATGGGTATTGGCGCAAGGTGGTTTTAAGGATTTTACCAGCTGCGTTCCGAGGCAACGCGGGCATGAAAACGACGTGTTTGGGCACCTTGTAATCGGCCAGCCTGCCGCGGACGAATTGCAACAACGCCTTTTCTTCAATGGTTTGCCCATCGTCTGCGGCAACGAAGGCTATTGGCTGTTCGCCCTTGCGTATGTCCGGCACACCGATAACCGCCGCCTCTTTCACACCGGGGAATTGGCAAATGATTTCTTCAATCTCACGCGGATAAACGTTGATCCCGTTCACGAGCAACATGTCTTTCTTGCGGTCGGTGATGTAATAATAACCGTCGGCATCCCGATAGCCGACATCGCCGGTCAATAACCACCCGTTGCGAATCGCCCTGGCCGTTTCCTCCTGATTGTTCCAGTAACCGAGCATCACGTTGCCGCCACGCACACAAATCTCGCCGATTTCATTCACGCCGAGCGAATTTCCTGATTCATCCTGAATGCCCATTTCGACATGTGGAACCGGCAGGCCAATCGAACCCGCTTTGCGCACACCGTGAATCGGATTTTTTGCCACCACGGGGCTGGCCTCACTCAAACCGTAGCCTTCGATGAGCGGAATGCCAAACTTCGCCTCGAAATCCTTCAACACCTGCACCGGCAATGGCGCGGAACCGCTGATACAAACGCGGAACGGCAACTTGATGGGCATCGGCGAGGCAGTCAATGTGCGATAAAGATGCGGAATCGCCGGTAAAATCGTTGCCTGCCGCGCACACAATTCCCGAAGGATTTGCCGGGGTTGGTTCAGCGATTTCACCAGCACCATCGTTCCGCCGACCAGCAATGGCAGGAACATACCCACTGTAATCATGTAGCTGTGAAACAGCGGCAGCAGCACCGCCACGCGGTCCAAATTCACCGTTTCCAGCACGATGCGGCAACTCTCGACGTTGTGCAGCAGGTTGCCGTGCGACAGCATCGCGCCCTTCGGTCGCCCTGTCGTTCCTGAAGTGTAAATGATAACCGCCAAATCGTGTTCGCTGCGCGAACAAGTTTTGAATTTTGAGTTTTGAGTTTTGAGTTCCGCCGGAAAATCCTCCGCCTTGAAAATTTTTAGTTGTGGCCGCGCGGCCAGCAGAGCAGGGCCATGGACTGCAAGTTCCTCCTCGGTGATCAACACGTCAATGCCGCCGTCGCTCAGAATGTAATTTACTTCATCCGGCTTCAAAAAATTATTAATGGGCACCAACACCGCGCCGGCGCCAAGAATGCCAAACACAGCCGTCACAAATTCCGGCCGGTTTTTGAGCCAAAGTCCCACACGGTCACCCGGCTTCACACCGAATTTTAACGAAAGGTCAGCCGCCACTGCGCACGATTGTCCGAAGAGATTGGCATAGGTGAATTCACTTTCCCCCCAGTACAAGGCGATTTTTCCCGGTTGCTTTTTGACCGAAGCGGCAAATGCACTGACCAGATTCATATGGAATTTTTAGAGAAAGCGGAGGCATCTGGCAAAGACTTTCGGCGAGGCGGCGCAACTTCAGATGACCAGCAGTTCCCCCCCCATCTTAAAAACTTTGTATCTTTGTGCCTTTGTGGTTAAAAATTCCGCCGTGATTAACACCGACGCAAAGCTCGCCGCATTTCTACCCACAATTAAATCTGCAACCTGGCTCGCGCTCGACACCGAGGCTGATAGCCTGCACGCTTATCCCGAAAAAATCTGTCTCATTCAAATCAGCACCGTCGCCGGCGACAAGTTGATTGACCCGCTTGCCAAAATGAATCTGGACTCGTTGCTCGACGCGCTCAACGCCCACGAACTCATCATGCACGGGGCGGATTACGATTTGCGCTTGTTGCGGAAGCATCACGAATTCGTTCCGTCGGCAATTTTCGACACGATGCTCGCGGCGCGGCTTTTGGGTGAACGGCAATTCAGCTTGAGTTCGCTCGCCGAAAAATTTCTCGGCGTGAAACTGGACAAAGGTCCGCAGAAAGCCGATTGGGCGCGCCGCCCACTCACTGAGCGGATGGAAAAATATGCCCGTAACGACACGCATTATCTCAAGCCAATCGCCGATAAATTAAAATCCGCGCTCGAAACCAAAGGCCGCCTCGCCTGGCATCGGGAATCCTGTGGCCGGCTCATTGACGAATCCGCGCGTTTGCAACCCGCCGACCTCGATTTCGTCTGGCGCGTCAAGGGCAGTCACGCGTTGAACCGCCACGCGCTCTCCATTTTGCGCGAACTCTGGCACTGGCGCGAAGAAGAAGCCATCGCCGCCAATCGCCCTCCATTTTTCATTTTGAATCACGAAAAACTCGTGGACATCGCTTCAGCCACCGCCGCGCATCAGCCGATTGAACCTATTTTACCACTGCGCATGTCGCCGCGCCGCCGCGACAGTCTGGCCAACGCCATCAAAATCGCGCTCCAGCTTTCTGTGGACAAGTATCCGGAAATTTTACGGCACAAATCTCATCGCCCCACGGTGATGGAAATGCGCCGTTACTGTGAATTGGAAAAACGCCGCAACACCTGCGCCCATGAACTTGGCATTGACCCGACACTCATTGCCAGCCGCGCCACGCTCAGCGAGCTGGCCCACGATTGGGATCAACATGCGCCGGAATTGATGAACTGGCAGCGGGAATTATTGAAATAATTTTGGCAGGGACGCTCCGGCGATGCGTCCCCATCCGGAACAGAAACGCGGTTTAAGGATTGAAACCTTGCGAAATTGTGTTATCCTCACCAAAGTATGAAACAGTCTCTTGGAGCCAAAACTCTTGTTTATCCAACGCCGGTGTTTGTCGTGGGCACCTACGACAAGGAAGGCAAACCCAACGTGATGACCGCGGCATGGGGCGGCATTTGTTGCTCACAACCACCCTGCGTGGCCGTGTCCCTGCGCAAAGCGACCTATACCCACGGAAACATCATTGCGCGGAAGGCGTTCACAATCAGCATCCCGTCGGAGGACTACGTTAAGCAGGCGGATTATTTCGGATTGGTTTCCGGCCGGAACGCGGACAAATTCGCGGAGAGCGGCCTGACACCCGTGAAAAGCGACTTGGTGGATGCGCCGTATGTGAAGGAGTTTCCATTGATTGTGGAATGCCGGCTGGTCCACACGTTCGAACTCGGGCTGCACACGCAATTCGTGGGCGAAATCGTGGACGTGAAAGCCGAGGAAAGCGTCATGGGCAAAGGCCAAATGGCGGACATCAGGAAGGTCAAGCCGCTGTCATTCGCACCCGACGCGCAAAGTTATTATGGGCTGGGCAATTTCATCGGCAAAGCGTTCTCCATCGGCAAAAAGGGTTGAAGCTTTAGGAGGGATGGCATGGCATGTTGCCGTCCCTGAAGTTACGGATGCCAAGGCGCGGGCGTTCGCTAAGCCGGGCTGGTTACAGAGCCTTTGCCCCGTCCGTGGTCCATGTTGATGAATTGTTCCGTTTGGGTGATGTAGTAGACGATGTTGAACTTGTGAATCGGTTCTTTTTTTGCAACGTCAAATGCAACTTCTGTTGCCTCAAAGCTTTTGCCTTCGGCGGCGTTTTTTGTCCACAGGCCATCATTGGCCAGATATTCCAGTGTTTCGGCGTCTTCGATTAGTATGTTCATGAACGGAGATGTTACCACATTCTCCCGAACCACAAGCATACAAATGAATAAATCTTGAATTGTATTTCCACCGGCCCGGTGTGTGAATCGGCAACGATAAGTTTGGTTTACTCCATTGCCACCGGCCGTCGTAACGCCTTCTTGTCGGCGTGGTGGGATTTGTCGGCGAGCATTCGGTTTTTCGCCCGGCGGCTGCGACGGCGTTTCTGGCGGCGGATTTTCTCAATGCGGGCGCGCTCGGCGGTCACGTAGCCGCGTTTCAGCGCTTCAATCTTGTCGAGCAGGAGGCGGCGGGCGAGGAAACGGTTGAGTCCCTGCTGTCGCGTGGCCTGACACTTCACCTGCAAGCCGGTGGGACGGTGGAGCAGCATGACGCAGGTGGAGGTCTTGTTGACGTTCTGCCCGCCGTGGCCGCCGGAGCGGACAAAGGTTTCTTCGATGTCAGCTTCGCGCACGCCCAGCGCGGCCATGCGTTGCGCGAGTTGGTCTTCCTTTTCCGGGCTGACGGGGAACGCGCTCATGTCATTCCGCCTTTCACCGCACCAATTCAAACGCAAATCCCTTCAAATACTCCGTTTCTGGAATCATCGGGATGACCGGATGATCGGGGCTTTGGGAATACGTTGCAACGCGGCGTAAAACGTGGCGCGTATCGTAGGCGGCGGAGAGAATCACGTCCAGAAACGTCACCGTATCCACGTGATGCGAACAGCAGAACGTCGCCAGCGTACCGCCGGGTTTGAGCAGTTTCAGCGCGCGCAGATGGATTTCCTTGTAGCCGCGCAGCGCGTCCGGCACAGCGGCGCGGTTGCGCGTGAACGACGGTGGATCGAGCACGATTAAATCGAATCGCGGAATAACGCGCTCGTGCGGCTTGACGGCGGTGTTGGCCTTGAGCCAGTCGAAAACATTCACGGCCTCAAATGAACATTTTTCCGCAAGGCCATTTGCCACGGCATTCCGCCCGGAAGCTTCAATGGCCTCGATGCTTTGGTCGAGCATGTGAACGCGCGCCGCGCCGGCGCGCGCCGCGTGCAAACCGAATCCGCCGAGATAGCTGAAGCAATCCAAAACCTTCGCGCCTTTCGCGAACTGCGACACCGCCTGATAATTTGCCTGCTGGTCGAGATATAAACCGGTTTTGTGCCCGGCGCGAAGATCGGCCTCAAACAAAAGGCCGTTGAGTCTGACGGAAATCGGTCCAGTGAGTTCGCCGGACAAAATTCCATTCGCCTCCGGCAAACCTTCGAATTGGCGCGATGCGACATCGCTGCGCTCGACAATCGCCCGCGGTGAAAAAATTTTCCGCAGCGCGACGACGATTTTATCCTTCCACTTGTCCATCCCAAGCGAGGAAATTTGCACAACAAGCACATCCTCGTATTTGTCCACAACAAGGCCGCTCAAAAAATCGCTCTCGGTGTTGACAACGCGGAACGATGTTGCGTTCGGCAGGTGTTTTTGCCGGACGGCGAGCGCAGCGCGGATTCGTTCCTCAAAAAAAGTTTCATTTATCTCCACGCGCTCCGGCGCAAGCACGCGCACATGGATTTTTGATTTTGAGTTGAAAAAGCCAATGCCGAGAAACCGCTGGCGATGGTCTTTGACCTGAACAATTTCACCGTCGTCAATGGGTGCGGTGAGCCGCAGAATTTCGCTTCGATAAATCCACGGATGACCGGCCACGATACGGTCGGCCTCGCCAGGTTTTAGTAAAACAGTCGGGAGTGATTCCATAATTTGTAAACAGTTGGCCGGAACTCCGGCGAACAAACATACAATCAGAATTCAGCGGACAAAAAAAGAAAAGTTTTTGATGCATCCGGCCATTGCTCCCGTTAACTTGGGTGGACGTTTTGACATGGCATTTTCACTCATTTTTCTTGGCAGCGGCACTTCGCAGGGCGTGCCGATTATCGGCAGGGAATATCCGCCGGAGTTTTTGGCAAATCCAAAAAATCACCGCACGCGGCCTTCGATTTACGTTGCCACCGATCAAGTGAAGCTCGTCGTGGACACAACGCCGGAATTCCGGATGCAGGTGCTGCGTGAAAATATCCGCTGGATCGACGCGGTGATTTTCACCCATCCGCACGCCGACCACATCATGGGGTTGGACGATTGCCGGCGATTTTGCGACGTGCGCGGCGGAGCGTTGCCGATATATGCGAATGCGGAAACGATGGCCGCGCTCAAACGCGTTTTTGTTTACGCGTTTGATGGACAACCAATTCCCAAGGGTTATTTCCATCCTGAACCGCATGTAATTGACGGCACATTCACGCTGGGCGATTTGACAATCATTCCCCTACCATTGCCGCACGGTTCGATGACAACAAACGGTTATCTCTTTGTGCAAAACGGCAAAAAACGCCTCGCCTATTTGAGTGACTGCAAGGAAATCCCGTCCGACACGATTGAAAAGATGCGTGGAGTTGAAATCGCCGTGCTCGACGCGCTTCGGCCAAAACCGCATCCGACACACATGTGTCTCGATGAGGCGCTTGCCGCCGCGCGGCGCATTGGCGCGGGGAGGACGTTTTTCACGCATTTGACACACGACTATGATCACGACAAAGCGCAAGCCGAGCTACCGGATGGCGTCGCACTCGCGTATGACGGTTTGAAAGTCACATGTCATTCTTGAATTTTTACAACGATTTGACTCGTTGATGGTCAAATACTCAGTGCATGAGAACAATTTGGATTCTGTCTGCGATTTTGTTTTTCACATCAGTGCCGACCTTGCTTTACGCCGGCGGTGACGAGGTGGTTGTGATTTATAACAAACGCATGCCAGGATCGAAACTGGTTGCGGATCATTACGCCCAAATGCGGGAGGTGCCGGAAACGCAGGTTTACGGATTCGACCTGCCCATCACCGAGGAGATGACGCGCGCCGAGTTTGACAACGCGCTGCAATTCCCGCTGGCCAGCCGGCTGGTCGTGGACAAGCTCTGGCAGTTTGGCTCCGTGACCAACGCCGCGACTAACGGCCAGCCGAAGCGTGTCGAAAATCGCGTCGTTGAATCCAATATTCGTTACGCGGTCCTCTGCTACGGCGTTCCGCTGAAAATTGCCTCCGACCCGAATCTGCGCGAACCGGTCCGGGAAAACGTCCGTCCGGAATTGTTGCGCAACGAAGCGGCGGTGGATTCCGAGCTGGCCTGGCTGCCGCTGCTGAAAATGAACGTTCCGCTTTCCGGACCGCTGCCCAACTGGGTTTATGGGACCACGAACATGGCGCTACTCCATCCCACCAACGGCATTTTGCTGGTCGCCCGGCTCGACGGCCCCAGCGTGGACATTGCACGCAGCCTGGTGGACAAGGCGCTCGCCGCCGAACGCGACGGCTTGTGGGGCCGCGCCTACTTCGACACGCGCGGATTCGACAAAACAAACAGTTATTATTGGGGCGATGAATGGATTCTAGGCGCGGCGGAACTTTGCCGCCAACTGGGTTTTGAAACAACCGTGGACAAAAACCCCGCCACGTTCCCCGCCGATTTTCCAATGAGTCAGATCGCCATTTATTGCGGCTGGTATGACGAAAATGTTTCCGGCCCGTTTGCGTTGCCCAAGGTTGAATTCATGCCCGGCGCGTTTGCGTATCATTTGCATTCCAGCAGCGCGGCCACGTTGCGGAGCACGAACCAGTTTTGGGTCGGGCCGCTGCTCGACAAGGGCGCGACCTGCACCATGGGCTGCGTGAATGAGCCTTATCTTCCAATGACACCCAATGTCGCGTTTTTCATGCGGGCGTTTGCAAGCGGCTTCACGTTCGGCGAAGCCGCATGGGCGGCACAACCGGTTTTATCCTGGCAGACGACCGTTGTTGGCGACCCGCTTTACCGTCCATTCGGCAAATCGCTTCAGCTTTCGCATGTGGAACTCGCGCGCCAACACAACCCGCTCATTGAATGGTCGCACTTGCGCGTCGTTGACTTGGCGCTCGCTCACGGCACCCCTGTCGTTCAATTGGTGAATTATCTCGAAGGCATTGGCACCACAACCAACAGCGCCGTGCTCACCGAAAAACTTGCCAACCTTTACGCGGCGCAAGGCAAACCGTCTTCAGCCATTGATACTTATAAAAGCGCCTTGAAACTCAACCCATCGTCAGAGCAACGCATTCGCATTCGACTCACACTCGGCGAAAAACTTCTGACCGCAGGCCGTGACGCCGACGCCATTAAAAATTACAAACAGCTTCTCGAAGAATCGCCCGATTATCCCGGTAAATTCCCGGTTGAGGAAAAATTGACGGCGCTCGAACAAAAGCTCGCCGGGACAAACACGCCGGGTAAACCTTAGTCCGCATGGCCTATTTCTTCGACACCCACGCGCATCTCGATTATCCTGATTACGCGAACGATTTGGTGGAAGTCATCGTACGCGCTCAAGACGCCGGCATCGCCAAAATCATTTCCATCGGCACGGATTTGGATAGCAGCCGGCGCGCGATTCAAATCGCGGAAAAATTTCCGGACGTTTATGCCGCTGTCGGCTGGCATCCCGCCAACGCTTCGGACACGCCTGATGACTGGCGCCCTGCCCTGCGTGAGTTGACGAAACATCCCAAGGTCGTCGCCATCGGCGAAACCGGCTTGGATTATCACCATCTGCCGGGCGGAAAAACGGATTTTACCGAAGCCGACGATGCGAACTACAAACAAAAGCAGGCGGAAATTTTCCGCCAACATTTGGAGATTGCCACTGAAGCCGGACTGAACTGCATCATTCACCAGCGCGACGCCTTTGACGACACGCTCGCGCAACTCAAGCCGTTCGCCGGAAAAGTCCGTGGCGTTTTTCATTGCTTCGGCGAAAACGCCGACCGGATGCGCCGCGTATTGGGAATCGGTTCCCTTGTCAGCTTTACCGGTATTGTCACGTTTAAGAACGGCCAGAACGTCCGCGACACCGTCGCTGCCACACCGTTGGACAAATTCATGCTCGAAACCGATTGCCCGTATCTCGCGCCCGTGCCTTATCGCGGCAAACGCTGTGAACCGGCTTACGTGAAGGAAATTTCCGAAGTCGTCGCCCAGGTCAAAGGCTGTTCGCTTGACGAATTGAGCGCCGCGACATGCAAAACGGCAAAGGAATTTTTTGCAAACTTTAGAGCGGGATAAAGTGTCTGAAGAACTTCAACTCCGCATCCATGGCGGGGCGTCGTTACCGACGCTGATTTATTTGCCCGGCCTGCATGGCGATTGGACGCTCATCGGAGGTTTTCGTGAAGCCGTCGGCGGGAAAGTCCGTTTCGTTGAATTCACTTACCCACGCACGCTCGTTTGGTCGCTGGACGACTATGCGGCGGCCATCGAAACCGCGTTGGCGCAAAACGGCATCACTCACGGTTGGCTGCTGGGCGAATCGTTTGCGTCGCAGGTGGTATGGACAATGGTGGCACGCGGAAAATTTCGGATGCAAGGCGTGGTTCTGGCAGGCGGTTTTGTAAAACATCCGATGCGCCGAGTGGTGCGGCTGGCGGAAAAATTGACCTGCAGGATTTCAACGGCGTTCTTCGTCTGGATCATCTTCAGCTACGCCAAAATCGCGCGGTTCCGTTATCGCCGTTCACCGAAGACATTGGAAAAAATTGACGAATTTGTCTCGCGCCGCACGGAACTGGATCGCCGGGCCGCCCAGCATCGCCTGCGCTTGATTGCGCAAAATGATCCATGTCCCATTGCCCGGCAAACCAACGTGCCCGTTTTCGGCTTAAGTGGATTTCTTGATCCCATCGTGCCGTGGCCTTTCGTGCGGCACTGGCTGAAGAAAAACTGCTTTGCCCTGCGCAATTACAAAATCATCGGTCGCGCCGACCACAACGTCCTCGGAACCGCGCCAGTGGACGCGGCGACGCAGGTTTTGGAGTGGATGAACCAACAACCGTAGCAGCCGACGTCAGTCGGCTCTGATTGAATTTACGATATGGGATTTATAATTTACAAACCCCTCCGCGATCCACGCCTGCCGCGTAAATCGTATATCGTAAATCGAAAATAATGAACCTGGCGCCGGCTCCGGTTCATGGATTGCGCAACCGGAAAAACAGATTTCCCATCGGCGAGGTGATGCTGATGCTGTTCGTGCCATTGCTGGTCGTGATAGTATAGCCGCTGGTCGTCCAACTCCCGCCGGCCAAATTGGAATTCTGCTGCAATGTGCAACTTCCGGTATTCGGCCATGAAACCACCACGCTGTTCAGCCCGGTAAAGGTGATGGTCAGGTTTGGCAGGCTAGGCGTTTGCACGACGGCGATGAGACTCCAGAATCCGCCAATCACCGAGTAATAATAGCCGCCGCTCATGTCTATGCCAGCCTCCGACTGGCCAATCGTGCCGGTGACTTGATATGTCGTGCCCGTGCTCGTCCCGCCGCCACCGGCGATTTTATACCAGTCAACCGAATACTGCCCCCAAGCCCCAAGGCAGGAGGCAGAAGTGAGAATGCAGAAGGCAGCCAATTTGAGCCGCCAGGTTTTGGAGTGCGCCAGTCCTCTGGCGCTTTGGCGGTGGGCCAAACTCCCGGCGGGGTGTAAAAGCGGCGGAGGGCCGCCGCAGTCCAAGACGCTTCGCGTGTTCCATCCGCCATCCGCCATCTTCCATCCTCGTGTTTTCACGGCGATCCTTTTCAATAAGCCCAAATTGTTCCCGCGAAACTGACCGGCATGAACTGGCCGTTGCCGATGTATTGCAATTCCACCGCCGAGCCTTGACCGCCGGTGATGTAACCGGTTGTTCCCACGGTCGTCGTAGCGGTTTGTGAAGAAGCCTGTGAAATATAAATTCCACCGTTCGAGGTGCTGTTGACCGCTGCCGCCAGCCTGCTGCCATCCGCCGATGAGGCGATGGAACTCCAGTTCTTTGTGGGCGCGTTGTTTTGTTGCGCCCACGTGACGCCAAAATTACTTGAAGTGTAAATCCCACCGCCATTGACCACTGCCGCGAGCTTGCTGCCGTCGGATGACGACGCAACCGAAGTCCAGTTTGCAGTGGGAGCGCTGGTTTGCGCCCAGTTGGTCCCTGAATTGACCGATGTGTAAATTCCACCGCTATTTGTTGCGACTGCAACCAATTTGCTGCCGTCCGCAGAGGAAGCCACGGAGGACCAACTTCCACTGGCAGGCGTGCCGAATTGCGGCGCCCAGCTTCCACTTGAATTACCGTAAATCGCCCCGCCCGAAATCGCCGCGATCATCTTGGTGCCGTCAGCCGAAGAGGCGACGGAAATCCAATTCAAGTTTCCAAGTGGCTGTGTCCATGTCCCACCTGAATTGCTGGAAAGGTAAACGCCGCTACCAGTTGCCGCCGCCACCAATTTGGTGCCGTCTGCGGACGAAGCAACCGAAACCCAATTCACGCCGGTCGGCGCGCTGGTTATCTGCCAAGTTGTGCCCGAATTCGTGTAAATTCCACCACCAGAAACCGCCGCCACCAATTTGGTGCCGTCTGCGGACGAGGCGATGCAACGCCAAGACGCCCCGCTGTTTCCATACGGTCCCGACCAGGTTAGCCCCGAATCAATCGAAGTGAAGATTCCCCCGCCGCTGCCGCTGGCGACTGCCGCCAGACGGCTACCATCGGCGGATGAAACAATCGAATTCCAATTCAACGTGATGGACGCGCCACTGGGCGTCCACGGTGATTTAACAAAGCTCAAAAAATTTCCAATGATGGATTGTCCGGCATTTTGTGCGACCCGCCAGCCGCTCGCCCCCGGCCCCGCAATACGAACGATGTCGCCAACGTTGGGCGAGGCCGGTAATGTCACCGTCACCAGTTGCGAGTTCGTCAAAAGATAACCCCTATCTATCGCTGCCTGCACCGTCGTGCCATTGGTGGGAATCCAGCCGACGAGGCCATTGCCGAAAAAGCTGCCGATAAAACTGTTGCCCCAATTGGTAAAAGTATTGGCGCCGCTGAAAGTTTGGTTGCTGTTCACAAATGCGGTATTGGCGGGCAACTGATTATCGGCCAGAACCGAGGTTAAATTGGTCACGTTCACGTTCGTCACGCCGCCGCCATTTCCATAGAAAGCGCCGTTAAACGTGCCGCCAAAGGCACCGTTGAAACTTCCAGAAAACAGGTTGCCGCCGTTGGTCAACACCACCGTGTTGGTGTAACCCGCAAAGGCGCTGGCGGGCAGTGTACCGAGCAACTGTGTCGCCGCCAACCTGCCCACCAGATTGCTCGCACTGTTGGCGAATATCGCATACGGAGTCGGTGTCAACTGCTGGCGGGGGACAAGCACGGTGAACGCATTGGTATCGCCGTAAGTCCTGACCCCCATTTCCAACCAGCGAGATGGACCTGTAAAAATGCCCGGGCCAAAGTCCAGGGTGACAACAAACAGCCCATTGCTCACCGCAGTCGGGGAATTAGTCAACACGCCACTGACCGCACTTCCACCTGTCAATGCATTGTATATCGTGAATTGAAAATCGTAATTTCCGTTGGCCGGGCTGCCACCGTCGTTGAACCGGCCTTGATACATGAACGCCGTGCCCTGTGCAAAAAGCGTTTCAACGGAACAAAGTGCCATGACCGCACAAAACAACAGACAGATGATTTTTCTCATAATGCTCATTTAATTATAGCAGGTTATGTCAGTAGTGCAATCCGTGGTTAAAGCCCTAATCGTTATAAACTTGTCAGACACGTGTGCGTAAAATTCGTTTCGCCGAATGTTGCACTGCTTTAATCAGCTCGCGTGGTTTGGCGACGATCGCATCCCCACCCCAACTCAAAACCCAGCGTTCGATTTCAGCGAGGCTGGAAAGTTTCATTCTCAATTCCACTCCCCCGCCCTTCAATTCGCGGAGTTGCTGCGATTCGTGCCATTTCTTTTCACGGACGTAATCGGCGGCGCGGGCATTGAAGCGGATGACCACTTCATGTTCGCCCTCGCCGGAGTGGACGCCGAAGCTGTCGCGCAGACGTTTTTCGAGCGAGAACTTTTGCGGGCGCTCGAAGGTTTTGCCGGTCAGCTTCACGGATTGCACGCGCGCGGGCACGAAGGTGCGGATGTCCTTGCGCGCGTGGTCGTAGGCGAACAGATACCATTCGCCGTTGATGTTCGCCAAATGATACGGGTCAACGAAACGCGGCTCGGTTTCCTTTCGCCCCGGCTTGCGATAAGCCAGTTCAATTTGTTGCCGGTGCGCGGCCGCCCGGGCCAGCGTGTCGAAAATTTCGAAATTCAAGATCGGCTCGGCGCGGGTGCGGAAGGAAATGGCCTGCCCGACGTCGGCGAGGTTGAGCGAGATGGTGTCGGGCAGCGACTGCTCCATTTTCTGGATGGCGCTGAGAATCGGTTTCTCGAAGCTCGTGCCGCGATATTGCTGAAGCGCTTTTTCGGCGACGACCAGCGCAAAAAGTTCGCCTTCGGTAATCTGGATGTTCGGGAACGCGCTGACTTCCTCGGTGTAATGATAGCCGTTTTTGCCTGGGTTGAACTCAACCGGCAGGCCAAGCCGATCGCGCATGAACTCGATGTCGCGATGAATTGTCTTGGTGGCGACTTCGATCTCTCTCGCGAGTGTGGAGGCATTCGGGAATTTGCCGGACTGAAGTGCCTGATGGATGCGCAACATTCGCTCCAAAGGCGGACGCGACCGCAGTGACTCTACAGCCGTCATCTTCAATTGAGATTTGTTCTCATGCCGGATATTCATTTTTTTCAGGGCTTGCTGGAACATAGAGCAACGGGTCCTGCCGGTAGAACTCTTTCAATTCGGCATACAACGCCGGATGCTGTTCCTTCAGTTGGCCGGGCTTCTCGAAAAAACACTCCGTGGCCACGGCGAAAAACTCTGCGGGATTTTGGGCTCCATACGTGTCCAGGACCGTCTCCCGGCCGTCTTCAGCCGCACGGCGGAGTTGCTGAAATTCTGCGCTCAGAACCCTGGCCCACATTTGGTAGCAGTGGCGCATCTGCGAGAAGGTTGCCCCTTCAAGGAGCGGAGCACCGTCAACAATGCCGTCCTCCTGATCGAGCTGGTGTGCAAACTCGTGAAGAACCAGGTTCCGGTTCCTGTCCAGTTCCAGCGCCCCGGCGATTGCCCCATCCCATGCCAGGACCACCGTCCCGTGCGGCCAGGATTCTCCTCCCCGCGCCTGGTCTCCTTCGGTAATCGTCCTCCCATCGTTTTCCAGACGCCAGGTTCTGGCGATGTAGCTGGAGGGATAGACCAGGATGCTGCGCAGGCTGGGGTAATAATCCGTGTCCCGGTGCAGCAGCAACAGGCACGCCTGCGCCGCGATCAACACCCTCACTTCATCGGTGATTTCCTGCCCGCCACAGCCTTCGAAGAGTTTCTCCGCGAGGAAAACGTGAATGTGTCCCTCCAATTCCCAGCGCTCTGCCGGAGGGAGGCGGGAATACATGGAATAACGACGTGTAAGAATGTCGCGCCATTCTGGAGGGAACGGCTGGCTTCGAATCCTGTCACGGTGGCGTTTTTTGAGAAATCCGAACATGCCAGTTCCGAACGCCCGCCCGCGTTTCAACTCAACTGCCCTTTTCCAACTTCGCGAGCAACTCGTCGTTGGTCTTGTGTTTTTTGAGCGCGGCGGTGAGTGTTTCCATCGCTTCGACGGGGTTCAAGTCCACCATCGTGCGGCGCAATTTGCGGATCGCTTCGAGATATTTTGCCGGGAAAAGTTTTTCCTCCTTGCGCGTCCCGCTCCTGGGAATGTCAATGGCCGGGAACAACCGCCGGTCGGACAGTTTACGGTCGAGAATCAACTCCATGTTGCCGGTGCCTTTGAATTCCTGGAAAATCAATTCGTCCATGCGCGACCCGGTGTCCACGAGCGCGGTGGCGATGATGGTGAGTGAGCCGCCTTCTTCAATTTTGCGCGCCGAGGCGAACATCTTGCGCGGGATTTCCAGCGCGCGGGCGTCCACACCGCCGGTCATCGTGCGGCCACTGCCGCCATGCACGCTGTTATACGCGCGGGCGACGCGCGTTAGCGAATCCAGCAGCACAAAAACGTCCTTGCCAGACTCGACCATGCGCCGGCAACGCTCAATCATGAAGCGCGAAAGCCGGACGTGCGTTTCCAAATCCATGTCGTTTGATGACGCGACAACCTCGGCCTTGACCGAACGCTGGAAATCGGTGACTTCCTCCGGTCGCTCATCAATCAGCAGCACCATCGCAAAGACTTCGGGATGGTTCGTGGTGATGGCGTTGCAGATTTGCTTGAGGATGGTTGTCTTACCCGTGCGCGGCGACGCAACGATGATGCCGCGCGTGCCTTTGCCAATCGGCGTGACGAGGTCAATGACGCGCGTTTCGATCAAATCGGGATCGGTTTCGAGCTTGAACTTTTCAATCGGGTCAATCGTTGTGAGGTTTTCAAAGCGGACGGCTTTGACGTATTCCTCAAATGGCATGTCGTTGACTTTTTCGGCAGCCTTGAGTTGCGGGCTGGTGCCTCGATGCGGCGGCTGCGTCGGCCCATAAACGTGACTGCCCTCGCGCAAAAAGCTGCGTCGGATGGTGTCAGGCGTGACAAAAATGTCAGTTGGCTTGGGATGAAAATGGTTGACTGCTGTGCGCAGGAAGCCGAAGCCTTTTTCGGAAATCTCCAGGTAGCCCGAACCGTAGTCCGGCGATTTGTCGCCGTTATTATTTGCGTCGCTCATAAATATGCTGTGTGCTCGAAGGCTGGAATTTATTCCGAAACCAGTCTGAATTTTGAAACTTGGAAAGTCGTCCCGTAAAGCGGGACCCTCAAAACCTTCGACGCCTATTAACTACGGGCAAAGCCCCGTCAGCGCAACACATTTTTTGCATGAATTTTAAAACAATAAGTCCCTGCCCGGCCTTTCGGCCAAGCAGGGACAAATGGGGGATGGGAGTCCGCCACACTCTCTTTCCCATGCCGACATTAGGCGCGCACCCTCACGGGGGCTGCCGGCTTCCCGACGCCATTCTCCACGGCAAGCGGAGTTTTCGGCCTCGTAGCAGGGCCGTCCAGCGCCTTGCGGCCGCTGGATTTCGAGTGAGGCTTTTCAGCTCGCTTGGGCTGATGGTTGCGCCACCAGCTTGCAAACCAGGTCAAGACACGCCTGCGACTTTCTTTCGCCTCTTGACCGTTTAGCACTGGGTCAGCCGCCGCTTTTGGCAGCGCGTTCACCCGATGCCACGGGTCTCGCCTCTTCACTCTCAGGTTGCTTTTCGCTCACAGCCCAGCGGTGTCGTTTTTAACATCGCCGGCGCTTGGAAGGTTTTCACAGGACCTGCCGAGTCCCCGTGTCCTTCCCGGCGCGCGCGCTCCTTTTGTCCGCCTTTCAGCGGATTTCGCTGGGCGGTCTCATTTTATTGAATCCGCCAGAGTCGCTCGCACCGTGCTGATGCGCAGTAACAACCGGATACCCTCTGGGTAACTGCGATTCGGTCAGGCTCGAAACCGGCCTGAACTACTTGACTCAACTCGGAACGGCTTCTAATCGTCCCTTGCCGCCAAGTCCCTCATTCGCATTTGGCATGTGCGAACATGCCAGAGGAACTGGTGAATTCTGCCTCCCCACCGAACCTTTCAGTCCGGTTTCAGAGGAGCCGGGTCAACCAGCCTGACCCGACTTTTCCCCAGTTGCCTGGGATTATCCTGGAAACGAACAATTCAATTTTTCAATCTCACTGCCCGCTCCGTTCTTTCAATGAACTGCGAATATCATAACTCAAATCGCCAAACCGACAACGAATTGATATGCACAGCTTGTTCACCAAAAACGCCCCATGAACAACTTGTGAACAATGCAAATCCGCCAATGAAATCAGGCCGTTCGTGCAATTGAACGAAGAATTATTCACCAAATTTTCGCTGGAAATTCTGCGCTGTGAAGAAGTTTGTGTGCCGGGGAAATTTATAAAAATGCGCAAAAATGAGAAAGGCCGCCGATTGGGCGGCCTTTGCCATTGAACGAGAACTACCGCTCAAGACGCTTTTTGGGCGGCAATCTTTTTGGCTTTGGCCGCCGCTTTTTTACGCTTGATGTATCTCTTCCGGCGTTTTCGATTTTCAACTTTGTTGGATTGTTTGCTCATAAGTGTCTTTACATCGGCTGTGTGTTTCGATTTTGTGGTGTGCACTATGAAAGTTTGGACGAGGCGATTCAACATCTATTTGACGTTGATGGCGGCGCTGGTGCTGCTTTGCAGCTGTCAAACTAACCGGCAGAAAGGACCTTTCAGTGCGGTGCGCATTCATATCGAAGTCAATCCGGATTCTGCGGGCACGAGCCAAACTGTTTCAGTCATGCGTTCTGATCCCGTCCTTGTCACCATCGCCCAAGAGCCGATTTTGACAGAGGTGAATGTCGTCGCGGCAAGAGTTTTTGATGCGTACGGTGGCTTTGCCATTGAAATTCGATTCGACGAAACGGCCACGTGGATTCTGGAACAGTATTCCGCCACCAGCTCGGGGCGCCATTTCGCCATTTTTGGCCAATGGGGCAACAAACTAGGCAATGCCCGCTGGCTCACTGCACCACTCATCACCCATCGCATCAGTAACGGCGTGCTGCTGTTCACGCCCGACTGCTCGCGCGAGGAGGCCGATCAATTTGTGCTCGGCCTTAACAATGTCGCCAAGGAAATCCACAAAAGTTCGCTAAAATGATCCCCCCCGTCGTCCGCCGCGCAATTTTTTTCCCCGCCACCCCCATTTTGTTTTTTTGCGCGAATCTTTTCGCACAACAACCGTTTCAATTTCCCACCGCCAATCACGCGTTGTTTGAGGTCGGCGGCAGCGAACAGTTTTTTGCCCCGACGGCGCTCGACAAACCGTGGACAACCGGCAGTTTCGGCTGCGTGCGCACTGAGGGCCGGCAAATGCACGAGGGGCTCGACATCCTCTGTTTGCAGCGTGATAAACATGGCGAGCCGACTGATCCCGTGATGGCCACCGCCGATGGCACGGTTGTTTATTTCAACACGAAACCATCGCTGTCGAATTACGGCAATTACATCGTCGTGCGACACGTTGTTGAGGGCATTGAAATTTATTCACTCTACGCGCATTTGCGCGAAATCCAGCCCGGTCTGAAAATCGGCCAGCAAGTCAAAGCCGGCGAAGTCATCGGCACGATGGGCCGCACGTCGAACACCAGTGAAACCATCACCAAAGACCGTGCGCATGTGCATTTTGCATTGAACGTGCTCGTCAACGATGACTTTGCAGCTTGGTTTAAAAAAAGTTCCCCCGGCGAACGCAACGATCACGGCGAGTGGAACGGCCAGAATCTCAACGGTCTTGACCCGCGCGAAATTCTGCTCGCCGAGCACAATCCCAAAGGCGATTTCAGCCTGTTGAATTTCATTCGCGGCCAGACAGAGCTTTGCCGCGTGCTGGTGCGCGCAACGAATTTCTCATATTTGAAACGCTATCCAATGCTCGTTCTCCGAAACCCGACCGTCGAGAAGGAAGGAGTAGCCGGTTATGAAATCGCGCTGAATTACAACGGCGTGGCCTTCGCCTTGATGCCGCGCGCCGCTTCAGAAATCCGTGGCAAGGCCAGATTCCAACTGCTTTCAGTCAATGAAGCCGAAGAAGAAGCCAATCCCTGCCGCCATCTTGTCGTTCAACGCCGCGACCGGTGGGAATTGACGGAGAGGGGACTGCGCAAATTAGAGTTGTTAACGTATTGAACCGTGCCGACCGATGTCAAATCCCTGACCCGCGATGAACTGGAAATTCAGTTCGCAGAGTGGCATCAGCCGGTTTATCGCGTCACGCAATTGCTTGAATGGCTTTACACCCGCCGCGTCACGAGTTGGGATGCGATGGCGAACCTGCCCAAAACACTTCGTGAAAAGCTCGCTGAAAACTTTTCGCTTCAAATATTGGAACTTGTTCGCAAACAGGGCTCACGCGGCGCCACGCAGAAATTTCTTTGGAGACTGGGTGATAATCAATTCATCGAAAGTGTTTTGATTCCGGCCAATCCGGCGCTATACGGCGACGCGAGCGACCGCCACACGCTTTGCATTTCAACGCAGGTTGGCTGCGCCTACGGTTGCAAATTCTGCGCCAGCGGCCTCGACGGCTGGAAACGCAACCTCGCGCCAAATGAAATTGTTGAACAGGTCATATCAGTCGAAAGACTTGGTCCACAGTCCACAGTCCTCAGTCGTGAGTCGGGGGGCAGCGCTCATTCGAGACTGAAGACTGTGGACTCAAGACTGGTGGACAACTTGGTTGTAATGGGCATGGGCGAGCCGCTGGCAAATTACGACAATTTGCTCAAAGCACTGCGGATTCTGAACGCGCCGTGGGGCGGCGGCATTGGTGCGCGCAAAATTACAATTTCAACCTGCGGCCTTGCCCCGCAAATCCGCAAACTCGCCGGCGAACCGGAACAATTCCGTCTTGCAGTTTCGCTTCACGGAGCGACGGACGAAGTCCGAAACAAAATCATGCCCGTGAATCGCAAACATCCACTGAAGGAACTCGTTGCCGCGTGTGAGTATTATCAGGGGCGAAAAGGCCGGATGATCTCGTTTGAATACATTTTGATTGCCGGCGTGAATGATTCGCCCGACCAAGCCAAACCGCTTGCCGCGCTCGCGCGCAGACTGTTCGCGAAGGTGAACTTGATCCCTTACAACAAGGTCGAAGGTTTGCCGTGGAAACGGCCAGCCAAAGATGTCTGCGAGACATTCCTGGCGGTGTTGGAGAAACAAAAAGTCATTGCCACACTCCGCCATGAAAAAGGCCACGACATCGACGCCGCGTGCGGCCAGTTGCGGTTGAAAACCGAAAAGGAATTCGGAGGGATGAGCTCTGCGAGTCCCTGAAATATGGGCGTCGTGGAACTCCGCCCTCCGAAAGAAAATTTGTGTTTCATCCCGCCTTCATACATTTCGGCGTGGCAAGCTATGCCGATCTGTGGCTAAATTATCCCTGTGATTGCTCTGCTTGATTATGGCTCCGGCAACCTGCGCAGCGTCCACAAGGCGCTGCTCAAAGTCGGTGCGGACGTGCGCATCGTGCAAAAGCCGGACGAAATCGGCGATGCACGGGCGATGGTGCTGCCCGGCGTCGGCGCGTTCGACGATTGCATCAACGCGCTGCGCAAACAGGAACTGCTTGAAGCCGTGCGCGGCTTCATCAAGTCCGGCAAACCGTTCCTCGGTATCTGCGTCGGCTACCAGGCGTTGTTTGAGAAGAGCGAGGAATTCAATTCCTGCGCCGTCGGGCTGGGCATTTTCAAAGGCAAGGTCGTCCGCTTCTCGGAAAAGCATGGGCTGAAAATTCCACAGATTGGCTGGAACCAGCTTGAAATTGTGAAGCCGGACTGCCCGATGTTCCGCGGCGTGGCGAACGGCAGCTACGTTTATTTCGTCCACAGCTTTTATCCGCAACCTGTGGATGCGGGCATCATCGCCACACGGACGGATTACGGCGACAAATTCGCGTCATCCGTCTGGCGCGACAACGTTTTCGCCACGCAATTTCACCCGGAGAAAAGCCAGAAGGTCGGTTTGCAATTGTTGAAGAATTTTGTGGAACTGGCGGACAAGCTATGAACGCCAAAAACTACAGAACCAATGAAGAGAAAAAGCTCTGGCTTGAATTTGTTGTTCCTCAAATCAACTTGCAACACGGAGGCGTAGCGGTCGGCGCATTGCAGTCGATGACGTATCTTGGATTGGCACATTCTTCAATGACTATGGCAAAACAAGCTGAAGAGTTTGCTGCTTTGACTAAGCCAACCGATAAGCAAAAGGTAGAATATAAGTTGAGCAAACTCATGCATGAAATTATTTCCGAACCTGCAAAAGCAGCCGTCGATGCAGCAACAATTATTTACGCACACGCCATTTTGGATGCAACTATCTACAAATTGTGCAGCATTTCTATTTCGATTGATTCCAACGCTTGGATCCCGCTGATAGAAAAAAGGCAGGTCGCTTTTTCTGAAATCAGACTGAACAATGATATCAGCATTGTGCAAAAAAAGCTTCTTGAAAACTATCTTGCCCAACTTGAACGTGAGTCGTTGCTGTTCAAATGCGACATACTTTTCAAACATGTAAAGCCGAAACATACACGAGGCATTCTAAAAGGTTTCAAATACTCAAGAGAGCGATTGGCATCGCTAGACAAGCTTCGCCATGATCTCGTACATAAATTGGAGTTTCACAGGAAATCGAGGCAAGCAAAAGCAAAGACAAATTATCTGCTAAATACAGGCCAATTTTTTGTGAATCTAATTTCCAAACATTATGGTGTTGTGATGCGTGAAATTCCAAAACAAGAACAACGGGAAGATTTGTTTTCATCGCGCACTTGATTTTCCTCCGACAGTAGCGCACCTTGCTTTCAAGAATTAGTAAAACGAAAGGAAAGGATTAAAAATTATGGCACATGAACTACCTCCCCTGCCCTATCCCAAGGAAGCCTTGGAACCGTATATTGACGCGCTGACGATGGAAATCCATCACGACCGTCATCACAAGGCTTACGTGGACAACCTCAACAAGGCCATCGCCGGCAACGCCGCGATGGAATCCAAATCGCTCGAAGCGCTTATTGGCAATCTCGCGTCCGTGCCGGACAACATTCGCGGTCCGGTGCGCAACAACGGCGGCGGCCATTGGAACCATTCGTTCTTCTGGAAAATTCTCGCGCCCAAGGCCGGTGGCGCGCCCACCGGCAAGCTCGCCGACGTTATTAAGGCCACGTTCGGCTCTTTTGCCGAGTTTCAGTCAAAGTTTGAGGCGGCGGGACTTGGCCGTTTCGGCAGCGGCTGGGCATGGCTGGTTTCCAACGGCGGCAAACTGGAAATCGTTTCGACGGCGAACCAGGATAATCCGCTCATGGGCAAGGCCATTGCCGGTTGCGAAGGCAAACCGCTGCTCGGCGTGGATGTTTGGGAACACGCTTACTATCTCAAATACCAGAACAAGCGCGCCGATTATCTGAAGGCGATTTGGAATGTGATTAACTGGGCCGAAGTTGCCAAGAAATTCTGAACGGCGAGGGAGGGATGGCGTGTCGCCGTCCCTAGAATAAAAATCAAATGGGCCGGCAACATGCCGGCCCTCCCTTCATAAGAAGAATTCCACGCGGATGACCTAAATCCCGCGTTTGCTGATAATTTTGTTGCCTTTGCCAAGCACGATGACGCACGGTTTCCACTTCTCCGCCTTCTTTTTGCCGACGGCGGCAAAACTCATAATCGTGAGCAGATCGCCTTTTTTGCCGAGGAGCGCGGCGGCGCCGTTGAGCACGATTTGTCCCGAACCGCGCTTGCCGGTGATGACGTAGGTTTCAAACCGGTTTCCATTGGCCGCGTTGCTGCACATGATGCGTTCGTAGGGACGCAGACCGGCGGCTTTCATCAGATCGGCCGCGATGGTGAGGCTGCCTTCGTATTCAACATTGCCACCGGTGACGGTTGCGCGGTGGATTTTCGATTTCAACAAATGAATCTGCATGGCGACAAGGGAGTATAACGCGCGGCGCGGTTACTTCAACTTGAGAAAGTTTTTCATAATCTGTCGTCCGTTCTCCGTAAGAATGCTTTCGGGATGAAACTGCACGCCCCAAACTGGAAGTTCCTTGTGCCTCACACCCATGATTTCGCCTTCGTCGGTCTCGGCGGTGATTTCGAGGCAGGCGGGCAGCGTGTCGCGTTTGATGACGAGTGAATGATACCGCGTTGCCAAAAACGGATTTGCCATTCCTTTGAACAAATCCTTTCCGTTGTGCTTAATCAGCGATGTTTTACCGTGCATCATCCGGTAATTGACCACGACTTCCGCGCCAAACACGTGGCCGATGCACTGGTGTCCGAGACAAACGCCGAAAATCGGAATGTGCTGGCCGAATGTGCGAATAACGTCATTGGAGAAACCCGATTCGCGCGGTGAGCACGGGCCGGGAGACACAAGAATGCGCTCCGGTTTCAGCGCGCGAATCGCGTCGAGCGTGATTTCATCATTCCGCCGCACCTGCAACTCGACATTCAACTCGCCGAGATATTGCACGAGGTTGTAGGTGAACGAATCGTAATTGTCTATGACCAGAACCATGAACGGGGAAAATACCCCACTGTGCCGGCTTTGCAAATCAGGAATCCAAGGCTTCCCGAACAAACACCTCCGGCACCCGCCGTCCCCACAAAACTTCTCCAATTCGTTTTGCGAGGACAAATTTGATCTCGCCGTCGCTGACTTTTTTGTCGAGTCGCATGACCGCGAAAAGCTTCTTGCGCTGCACAGAATTCAGTTTGATCCGGGTCGGCAAGCCTGCACGCTGAAACAAATTCTCGATTCGTCGAACATCCCGTTTGGGCAAATTGAACACGCGGTTTGAAATTTTTGCCGCGGTGACCTGGCCAATCGAAATCGCCTCGCCGTGCAGGAACCCGCCATAATTCAAAACCGCCTCAATCGCGTGGCCGATCGTATGGCCGAAATTCAGAATCGCGCGCAGCCCGCCTTCCGTTTCGTCCTTGCTGACAACTTCGGCCTTGATCTCGCAACAGCGCGCAATAATAGAAGCGAGGGATTTGGGTTCGCGCTTGAGCAGTTTCGGCAAATCGCGTTCAAGTTGCGCGAACAATTTCGCATCGTAGATGATGCCATACTTGATGACTTCGGCGAGGCCCGTGCGGAATTCGCGGTCCGGCAGTGTTTTCAACGCGTCCAAATCGCAAAGCACCAATCGCGGCTGGTAAAATGCTCCAACAAGATTCTTGCCGGCTTTCAAATTGACACCGACTTTGCCGCCGACAGAGCTGTCCACCTGCGCGAGCAATGTCGTCGGCACCTGGACAAACGCGATGCCGCGCAAATAAGTTGCCGCAACAAAACCCGCCAAATCGCCAACCACTCCGCCGCCAAGCGCGACGACGAAGGATTTTCGCTCAATCCGATGCACAGCGAGCTGGTCGTAACAGGATTGGACCGTCCTCAAACTCTTGGACGTCTCGCCTGCCGGAACAACAATCAGTGCCGGAGAGAAGCCCGCACGAGCCAGCGAGTTGAAAGCGGGTTTGGCAAATCGTCTGCCGACGTCCGTGTCCGTGATGATGGCGCAGCGAGCGCCGAGCTTCAAACGCGCGCATCCACTGCCGAGCCGATCGAGCAAGCCTGCGCCAATTTTGATGGAGTAGCTGCGATTGCCAAGTTGGACGGAAACAGTGCGCATGAACGAAGCATAAGGCCTGCGTTGGAAATTTGAAGAAAATTAAAACATCGAACAACCAACTCTCAACATCACAAAGACAGCATGAAAATGGTCGGGGCGGTGAGATTTGAACTCACGACCTCTTGCACCCCAAGCAAGCGCGCATACCAAACTACGCTACGCCCCGAACCAGCTTGAACCGCTGGAAATTCTATTCCACCGCCGCCCGTTTTCCAATCACGAAAATTATTTGCGCTTCTTCGACACCGTGTGCGTTGCGTGGCCGTAAAACGCCTCAGCGCATTCCATCAGCGTCTCGGACAGCGTCGGATGCGGATGCACGGTCAGTGCGATGTCCTCCGCCGTCGCGCCCATTTCCATTGCCAGCACGGCTTCGGAAATCAATTCGCCCGCGCCAGTTCCAGTGATGCCCACACCCAGCACGCGGTCAGTTTCAGGATCAATTAACATTTTTGTCATCCCGTCCGTGCGATCAAATGACATCGCACGGCCCGATGCCGACCACGGAAACTTCGACACTTCATATTTGACGCCGCGTTCCCTCGCCTCGGCCTCCGTCAATCCGCACCACGCCAGTTCCGGATCGGTGAACACCACCGCCGGAATGACGATGTTTTCAAAGGTGACGTTTTCACCGTTGATGTTCTCGACGGCGATGCGCGCCTCTTTGTGTGCCTTGTGCGCCAGCAAAATCCCACCTGCGATGTCGCCGGTGGCGTAAATGTTCTGGTCGCCGGTCTGCTGGTGATGGTTGACTTTGACAAAACCTTTTTCGTCGAGCGTAACCTTTGTGTTTTCCAAGCCAATATCGGCGCTGTTCGGCACACGACCGACAGCCACGAGCACGCGGTCGTAAAGTTCCTCCAACTTTTGCCCGCCGCATTCCATCTCGACTTTGATCTGTTTGCTGGCGGTGGTCATCTTGGTGACTTTAGCCCCAAGCCGGATTTCCTTGAACATTCTTCCCGCCGTCGCCACGACGGGACGTGCCAGATCGGCGTCCGCGCCGGTTAGAACATTATCCAACGCTTCCACCAGCACAATTTTACTGCCGAGCGCGGCATAGACCGTGCCGAGTTCCATGCCGATGTAACCGCCGCCTACGACAAGCAGATTTTCAGGAATTTCCTCTATTTCCAATGCTTCAGTCGAAGTCATCACTCGCGGATTGCCGAGATCAAAAGCTTTTGGCATCGCCGCAAGTGAACCGACGGCAAGAATCGCCTTCTCAAATCGAATGAATTGCTGGCCTTTTTCTGTTTCAACCCGCAACGTTTTTGAATCTTCAAAATAGCCGCGCCCTTGAATCACTTGAACGCCGCGCATTTTGGCCAGCGTGGCAACGCCATCGCCAAGCTTCTCCAGAATGGATTCTTTCCACGCCCGGAGCTTGGGTAAATCCACCGTCGGCGGAGTGAACGTGATGCCCCGATGCTCCGACTCGCGCGCGGCGGAAATCTGATGAGTTGCGTAAAGCAGCGCTTTTGACGGAATGCAGCCGCGATTCAGGCAAACGCCGCCCAGCCGCTTTTCGCGCTCGACGAGGATGACTTTCCTGCCAAGGTCGGCGGCGTAAAACGCCGCGGTGTAACCACCCGGCCCTGCCCCAACGACAACGATTTCAGTTTTGATTGAGTTCATTGTCATTCAGATTTTCACCGCCGCTTCCTTGAAATCCTGCAACGCGGCCACGAGGTCCACGATGAACCGCGCGGCGCTGCCACCGTCAATCACGCGATGGTCGTAGGACAATCCCAGCGGCGTCATCATGCGGACTTCGACTTTGCCGTCACGCACGACCGGCTTCATTGCGCCACGTCCGAGGCCGAGGATGGCGACCTCCGGTTTATTGATGATGGGCGTGAAATGCGCGCCGCCAATCGTGCCCTGATTCGAAATGGTGAACGTGCCGCCTTTCATCTCCTCGGCGGTTACTTTGCGGTCGCGCGCCTTTTGCGCGAGTTGTTCCAATTCCTTTGCCAGTTCAAGCATGCTTTTCTTGTCCGCGTCACGCACGACCGGAACAATCAAACCATGCTCCGTATCCACGGCGATGCCAATGTGGAAATACTCCTTGATGACAACCTCATTGGCTGCCTCGTCGAGGCTGGAATTGAAAATGGGATGCTTCTTCAGCGTCTCCACCAGCGCCTTGACTATGAATGGTGTGAGTGTCAGCCGCACGCCTTTCTTCTCGTAAGTCGGCGCGAATTTGTTGCGCAGCGTATTCAGTTGCGTGAAGTCGGCGGCGTCAAACTGCGTGACGTGTGGAATCGCATTCCAATTTTCCAGCATTCGCCGCGCGATAACTTGGCGCAATGGCGTCAGCGGTTTTCTGACGACCGGTCCCCACTTCGAGAAATCAATCCGCTCGGCGGCCTGTTTTATGGGCACAGCAACAGTTCCGGAAGCTGGAGCAGCCGTCCCTGATGCCTTTTGCAAACGCGCAATGTAAGCCCGGATGTCGCCGATGACGATGCGTCCGCCCATCTCGCTGCCGCGCACTTTGTTCAAATCAATGCCGAGTTCGCGCGCGAGTTTGCGAACCGACGGCGGTGCGACCGGCGGGACAATCGGACCCGAAACGGGTTCCCTGACTTCAGCGGCTTCTTCTTCAATGGCTGCTTTAGGTTCCGGCACCGCTTGAGTCAGAGGGCTTTTTGCCACAGGCGCGGGCGCGATAGCCGGTTTGCCGCTTTCGCTTAACGTAAGAATGCGCTGGCCAACGCTGATTTTATCGCCGGGCTTGACATAAATTTTTGCGACGGCGCCCGCAGCCATGGAGGGAATTGAAGCCACAGCCTTTTCGTTTTCCAATTCCAGAATCGCCTGACCTTTCGCAATTTGATCGCCTTCTTTCACGAAGACATTGATCACGACACCGGAATCGGCACCTTCACCCAATTTGGGAAGCGTCACGTCCATAAATTCACAGGCGGGGCAGCTTGGCGAAAAAAACCTCAACTTTCCAGAAATAATTTTTTACATTAGCAAGGGGGGAATGACAGTGAAGTAGAATGCCGATTGGAAAAGCCTAAACAATCTGCGGCTGCAACTTTTCAGGATCAACACCCAGGTCTTTGATGGCTTTTTCGACAAGGTGCGGTTTGACGAGTCCTTTTTCAGCCAATGCGTAAAGCGTGGCGATGACGGTGGATTCGGCGTCAACTTCAAAGAACCGGCGCAGGCGTGCCCGCGTATCGCTGCGGCCAAAGCCGTCCGTGCCGAGCGTCATCAAACCACCCGGAACCCATGGCGCGATTTGATCAGGCACGGTGCGAATATTGTCGGACACAGCGACGAATACGCCCTGCTCTTTTGCCAGCAGTGTTTCAATGTGGCATTTTTTTGAGGGCTGCGTTGGATGCAACATGTTCCAACGTTTGCAGCGAATGGCATCGGTGCGAAGGAGTTTGTAACTCGTGGCACTCCACACGTCGGCGGAAACATCGTAACGTTCGGCTAGAATTTGCTGCGCTTTCAGTGCCGAATTGATAATTGGCCCACTGCCGAAAATGTGAGCTTTGCGCTTTCTGCCTTTCGCACCGGGCTTGAATTTATACAGCCCTTTCAAAATTCCGTCTTCAACCCCAGGAGGCATCGGCGGCATGGCATAATTTTCATTGTAGAGCGAGAGGTAATAAAAAATCTCCTCTCCTTCGGCATACATCCGGCGCAATCCGTCGGCAACAATGACAGCGAGCTCGTAAGCGAACGCCGGGTCGTAAGGCAGACACGTCGGGATCGTGCCGGCGTGCAACAAACTGTGGCCATCCTGATGTTGAAGTCCCTCGCCATTGAGCGTTGTGCGGCCCGCCGTTGCGCCAAGCAAAAAGCCCTTGGCCCGGATGTCGCCCGCAAGCCAGAACAAATCGCCGACACGTTGCGGACCAAACATTGAATAGTAAATGTAAAATGGAATCATCGGCACGCCATGTGTCGCATAGCTCGTGCCCGCCGCAATGAACGACGACATCGAACCGGCTTCGGTAATGCCTTCTTCGAGAATCCGGCCATCCTTTGCCTCGTGATAATAAAGCAACGACTCGCTGTCCACAGGATCGTAAAGCTGGCCTTTTGACGAATAGATACCGATGTCCCTGAACAGCGCATCGAGTCCGAATGTGCGGGCTTCATCGGGAATGATCGGCACGAGATTTTTACCAACGCCTTTGTGCCGCAGCAGAATACCCATAAATCGCACGAAGGCCGTCGTCGTGGAGGCTTTTATGTCCGAGCCTCTGAGAAATTCGGCAAAGAAATCGAGTTTCGGCACGTCGAGTGGCGCGGGGGTGACTTTGCGCGCGGGCAAAAAACCACCGAGCGCTTTCCGCCGCTTGAGCAGATATTTCGTTTCTGCGCTGTCGGCAGACGGACGATAAAACGGCGTTTCGGCAATCACATCGTCGCTGACAGGGATGTTGAACCTCGCACGGAATTCACGAAGCTCTTTTTCGTTCAGTTTTTTTTGCTGATGCGTGATGTTGCGGCCTTCGCCCCCTTCGCCAAGACCGTAGCCCTTGACCGTTTTTGCCAGAATGACCGTTGGCTGGCCTTTGTGTTCAAACGCGACTTTGTAGGCGGCGTAAACCTTGCGTGGATCATGCCCGCCGCGCAGCAATTTGTGAATCTGCTCGTCTGTGAGGTGATTCACCAGTTTGAGCAATTCGGGATATTTGCTGAAAAAATGTCTGCGTGTGTAACTGCCGGGTTCGACGGAATACTTCTGGTAATCGCCATCCACGGCTTCTTCCATGCGTTTCAGGAGCCGTCCCGATTTATCGGCGGCGAGCAACGGATCCCAGTCCGAACCCCAAATGACCTTGATGACATTCCAACCAGCGCCCAAAAACGCGGTCTCAAGTTCCTGAATGATTTTTCCATTGCCGCGCACCGGACCGTCAAGCCGCTGCAAGTTGCAATTGACGACCCAGATCAAATTGTCGAGGTTCTCGCGCGAAGCGAGCGTGAGCGAACCGAGCGTCTCCGGCTCATCGGTCTCGCCATCTCCAACAAAACACCAGACCTTCGGTTCCTTCGTCCATTTCACCAAACCGCACGCCTGGAGATAGCGATTGAACCGTGCCTGATACAACGACAGGATCGGGCCGAGTCCCATTGAGACCGTCGGGAATTGCCAGAAATCCGGCATCAAATACGGGTGCGGATACGACGACAGCCCGCCGCCCTCGGCGAGTTCCTGCCGGAAATTTTGCAAATGCCGTTCATCGAGCCGGCGCTCGAGAAACGCGCGCGCATACACGCCAGGCGCGGCGTGGCCTTGAAAATAAACCATATCACCGGGGAACCCAGCTCCTGCGCGCAGCGGCTGGGCCGTTCGCCCGCGCAGAAAATGATTGAACGCCACTTCGTAGAGCGTCGCCGCCGAGGCATAAGTCGAAATGTGGCCGCCAACATTTGTAATGGAGTTGGCCCTGACCACCATCGCCATCGCGTTCCAGCGAATGTAGCTTTTGATGCGGCGTTCGATGTCGCGGTCGCCCGGAAATGGCGCTTGTTGCTCCGGCGGAATCGTATTGATGTAAGGAGTGTTAAAACCATGCGGCAACCCGTGCTGCGACGCGCGCAGGCGATGGCCGAGTTTCTCCAGTAATTGCGCCGTCCGTTCCGGACCCTGATTCTCCAGAGCCAGTTCAAAAACGGACTGCAACGACTCCGTCCACTTGTCACCCCTGCCACCACCGGTTTGCGCGTCAGTGGCGGAATGCAAACTGTAAATTTCTTTTTTCTTAACGTTCACTGTGCTATTCACCTTCACACATCACGGAAAAGAAAGCGAAAGGAATTAGAGCGACAGCAGAGGGTTTATGCCAGTGAAATCAGCACTCGCCGCCAAATGAAATTGCTCGATTTGACACTCCCCTCGCCTGCTGAAAATCTTGCGTGCGACGAGGCGCTGCTGGATTGGTGTGAAAACGGTGAAGGCGAAGAGGTGCTGCGCTTTTGGGAACCGCGCGAACATTTCGTCGTCGTTGGCTACGCGAACAAAATTACGAACGAAGTGAACGTGGCCGCCTGTGAGAAACGGGGCATTCCCATTCTGCGACGCTGTTCCGGCGGCGGCACGGTATTGCAAGGTCCGGGCTGTTTCAATTACACGCTCGTCTTGCGCATCACCAGCGACGGCCCGCTCCGCAATATCAGCGCGGCAAACCAATTTATCATGCGCCGAAACCGCGCCGCGATTGAGTCGTTGTTCAGAACCTTCAACCTTCAACCTTCAACCTTCAACCTTTCCATCGGCGGCCACACCGACCTCGTTGTTAGCGGGCGTAAATTTTCCGGCAACTCGCAACGCCGCCGGAAAAATTTTCTGCTCTTTCACGGGACATTTCTACTAAACTTTCACCTTGCGCTTATCGGCGAACTTTTACAGATGCCCTCAAAACAGCCCGATTACCGCCGAAACCGTGCTCACGGCGAGTTTCTGGTGAATTTAAAAATACCGGCGGACCAATTGAAAAACGCGCTCAACAAAGCCTGGAACGCAAGTGAAGAATTACACGACTTCCCGAAACAGGAAACTCACAGACTGGCGGTGGAGAAGTATTCCACGGTCAGGTGGAATTTCAGGTTATAGGTCCGTCCGGTCTGCCGGTTATTTTCGTGCTGAACACAGGTAGTTTGACTAAATGGTTTGGCACCCGTAGATTGCCCGGCGAATGCTGGCTGTGGAACCAAAGGCTGCGGGGGTAAATGTAGCTGACTCGCCTAAAGCCAACCCGAATCGTTCCTGGAAACATCTCATGGAACCAGTGGAGCCTTTTCTCCATGTCGTGACACAACGATTGTTTGAGCAGGTCAACGATTTTAATCCACAAATCATTCCTTACGCGCAATACACGTTGAATGGCAGCGGCAAGCGTCTGCGTCCGGCCATGGTCGCGCTGGCGGCCAATGCCATCGGCAAAGCCACTGATGCGCACGTCAACGCGGCGGTTATCATTGAGATGGTGCATCTGGCCACACTCGTGCATGACGATGTGCTGGACGAAGCCGAAATCCGCCAAGGACGTCCCACGCTCGCGGCAAATTGGGGCAACGAAATCGCAGTGCTATTCGGCGACTGTTTGTTCGCGCAGGCGCTGAAATTAGCAACGAGATTTCCGACACCGGAAGTCTGCCGCGCTGTGGCAATGGCAACAAACACTGTTTGCTCGGGCGAAATTTTACAGACACAGCATCATCATGATTTTGAAACTTCGCGGCGCGAATATTTCCGGGTGATTGAAATGAAAACTGCGGAGTTATTCATGCTTTCATGTGATTTGGCGGCGCTTTTGAGCGGAGCGGCGGCGGGACGGCGGGCGGCACTGCGACAATTCGGCACGGCGTTTGGCACGGCGTATCAGGTTTACGACGACTGCGTGGATTTGTTCGGCTCGGAAGAGACCGCGGGCAAATCGCTTGGCACGGATTTGGCAAAGGGCAAATTGACATGGCCGGTTTTGCTGGCATGGGAGCGCGCCAATGCCACCGACAGGGCACGGTTGGGGAATTTGGTCAGAGAGTGGCAGCCGGAGAATTTTTCTGCGGTCAACGAATTGCTCATCAAATACGAAACATTCGAGCCGTCACGGGAGGTCATTAGTCATTATTTGGACCAGGCCCGCAGGACATTGCGCATTTTGCCGGAGTCGAATGGGCACACCGGTTTGTTGAGATTGGCCGATTTTTTGGCGCAACAAACCGACGCGCTTGCTGTTTGTGTCAGGTAACCGATGATTATGACCGAACCAGCCGCACGTAACGATTCGGGGGCAATTGTGCCTGTGGATGAAAAGGCGTTGGTGCGGCAGGCGCGTGAGGGGGATTTGGAGGCTTACGACCAACTCATGCGATGTTATCAGGAACGCATTTACGCGACGATTTATCACATGACGGCCAATCACGAGGACGCTAATGACCTTGCGCAGGAATCGTTCATCAAGGCGTTTCAGGCATTGAAATCATTCAAAGGCGACTCCAGTTTTTACACCTGGCTTTACCGGATTGCGGTTAACAAAACGATTAACTTCCTCAAACGACGTAAAGACCGCATCCATTTGAGCTTGAATAACTTGGATTTAAATGCCGAGCACGACCCGGATTTAATGGCCTTGATTTCGGACAAAACACCGCGCCGCGAGGCCGGTTTGGCGGAATTGCAGGAAAAATTGAACGCGGCCCTCCTTAAATTGTCTGAATCTCACAGATTGGTTGTTGTCCTGCATGATGTGCAGGGGTTGTCACACGATGAAATCGCAAAAGTTATGAACTGCAACATTGGTACAGTGCGCTCGCGGCTTTTTTATGCGCGACAGCAATTGCAGGCTTGGTTGTCCGATTATTTGAAACCAACATGACAACATGAATGAAAATGAGCCCAACTTCGAGTCGCTGCGCCATTTGCTGGCGTTGAAGCGCCATGAAATGCCGCCCCCGCGATATTTCGATGGCTTTTCAAGCCAGGTGATTGCACGCATTCGTTCCGGTGAAGCCAAAACTCCAACCGGCCTGTTGGAACATTTGTTCGGCCCAATCCCATGGCTGTTGAAATTACCGCAAGCTTTTGAAATGAAACCTGTGTTTGCAGGCGCTTATGCCTTCGCCCTTTGTTTATTGCTGGTAGCCGGGGTTATTTTTGCGGAACGACCGGAATCCACATCACAAGTGTCGTGGGAGCCAACGCCACAAACCATTTCTTCATTTACGTCCGCGACACCCGCCGCCCTGCCACAACCGGTGAATCAAATGTTGATAGCCGACAACAGCGCCAATCCCGTGTTCAATTTCCAGTCAACCCCTTCTTCTTTCGGTCAAATTTTACCGGGCGCGCAGCTGGTGAGCTATTCACCGCCGGGCAACTAAGTCCTGCGCAATTCTTCAAGGAAGTTTTACGCTTGCGAACTTGAAACCCCGCCGCGCTTTTCATTAAATCGGGCAGGTGCCAACCAAAATCATCGCGGTCGCCAATCAAAAAGGCGGCGTTGGGAAAACTACCACCGCCGTTAATCTCGCCGCCTGCCTCGCCGCTCTTGGCCGGCGCGTGCTCCTTTTCGATCTCGACCCGCAGGCCAACGCCACGAGCGGCCTCGGTCTGGAAAAGACCGAAGGCGCCAGCGCTTATCGCGTGCTGCTCGGCGAAGGCAGCCTGCTCGATAAAATCAAAAACACCGCCTTCGAGCGGCTTGAAGTCGTGCCGGCCGAGGCGGATTTGTGCGCCGCCGATCTTGAACTGGCACGAATGGAAAACCATCTGCTACGTGTTGCCGACATATTGCAGCCGGTGCTGGAATCGCAACGATTCGACGTGGTCTTGATGGATTGCCCTCCGTCATTGGGCATTCTCACCCTGAACGCCCTTGCCGCGAGTGACGGTTTGCTGGTGCCGCTGCAATGCGAGTATTACTCGCTCGAAGGCATTTCCATGATGAACCGCGTGCTCAACCAGTTGCGCGACGCAGGCGTCAATCCGCGCCTCGACATTTTAGGCGTCGTGATGACGATGTTCGACGGCCGGACAAAACTTTCCAACGAAGTCGTCAGCGAAGTCCGCAATCTGCTCGGCGCACGCGTGTTTGAGACGGTGATCCCACGCAGCACGCGCCTGGCCGAAGCACCGAGTTTCGGCAAACCGATCATTCACTACGACAAATACAGCGCTGGTGCGGCCGCGTATGAGCTTTTGGCACAAGAGGTCGTAAAACGTCTTTGACGCATCCCTCAAATCAAGCTTGCCTGAACGTTGATTTGGTTTTTTATGCCCCGTGAAGCTACGGGGATGATTGTGGAATCCGTCATTGTTGAGGGTATCGGATGTCAAAATCGATTTACAAAAAATGAAACGCGAATTTCACGAATCATCGCGAATTGTTTTTTGATTTGCGATGATTGGCGCGATGAGTGTCAAAAAATCTTCTTTGCGTCTTTGTGTCTTGGTGGTGAAATGAGTCGCAATTTATGAGCAGCATTCCTTCGGATTTGAAATACACGAAATCACACGAATGGGTGCGGGTGAACGGCGACACCGCCACTGTCGGCATCACCGACCATGCGCAGCATGAACTGACCGACATTGTTTTTGTCGAGTTGCCCGATGTTGGCGAAAATGTAAAAAGAGGCGACGACTGCGCTGTGGTGGAATCGGCGAAGACGGCGAGCGACATTTGCTCGCCGGTAAGCGGCGTAATCATCGAGACGAACAGACCCATCGTGGACGATCCGGCGTCAGTGAACAGCGAACCGTATGACAGCGGCTGGTTTTTCAAAATCAAATTGAGCAATCCCGCCGAGCTGAAAGGGCTGCTGTCGCCGGCCAAATACAAGGCGCAAATCAAAGGTTAGCGCCCGCCGAGCGCAACCTGCCCCTTACCGAAAGGACAAATTTGCACGGCAGTTTTGATTTCATGAAAATCCGATTATTCATCAAACCGTATTGCCCATGGTGTCAAAGAGTCATGCACTGGCTCGATGATCACGACATTCAATATGAAAAGTTGGATGTCATCGCGGACTCTGGGGCATACAAAGAAATGGTCAAGCTGTCCGGTCAGGAACTCGTGCCGGTGATTGACGTGGATGGAAAAGTGCTGGCGGATTTTGAGCCGAGACAATTGACGAAATTTTGGAAAAAACTTGGCCACAGATAAGAAAGCATCCGCAGATTTCGCGAATTCGCGCAGATTAGGATGAGGCAGGTTCAATCAGCGAAAATCTGTGTAATCTGCGGACAAAATATTTTTAATCTGTGTTCCATCTGTGGCCAAATAATTAAATGACAACGATTGAATTAAAACCACGACCGCGTTTGCCGGACTGGTTGCGCATCAAACTGCCAACGTCAGACAGCTACGCGCGCACGCACAACCTGCTGGACGAATTGAAGCTGCACACGGTCTGCGAAAGCGCAAAATGCCCGAACCATTGGGAGTGCTGGAGCAAAGGCACGGCGACGTTTATGATTGCCGGAGACCGCTGCACGCGCGCCTGCGGCTTTTGCGCGGTGACGACGGCCAAGCCGCTGCCACTCGAAGTGGATGAGCCGATGCGCGTCGCCGAAGCCACGTGCCGGCTGCGGCTGCGGCATATCGTCATTACGGCAGTGGCACGCGACGATTTGGCAGACGGCGGCGCGGAGCATTTTCGCCGGACCATTGAAGCTGTGCGCGCATTGAACCCGGGCATCATCATCGAAGTGCTCGTGCCGGACTTCAATGACAGTGACGAATCCATTGACACCGTACTCGCGGCCAATCCGCACATTTTCAATCACAATCTGGAAACCATTCGACGGCTGACGCCGGCGGTGCGTTCGCGTGCGACTTATGACCGTTCATTGAGCGTCCTGTGTAAAGTGAAGGCGAAGCGCGGCGGTTCGATTTATACAAAATCCGGCTTGATGCTCGGTCTGGGCGAAACTGAAGAGGAAATTTTCACAGCGATGCGTGATTTGCGCGCGGCGAATTGCGATATGTTGACACTCGGCCAGTATTTGCAGCCGACGCTGAAGCATTTGCCAGTCGTTGAATTTGTCCGCCCGGAAAAATTTGCGGAATACAAGGTTTGCGCCGGGGAAATGGGTTTTGTTCACGCCGCGAGCGGACCAGTGGTGCGGAGTTCCTACCACGCGGATGAATTCACATTGCCGTCACCGAGCCGGGGAAAATGGGTTGCGGTGAACGATGAGATAAATCACGACACAAAAGCACACAATTCCAATTGAGAAGCCGATAATGGTAATGATGGTTTTTAGTGTTTGGGCTTGCTCACGAAGACGGGCGGCACTCTTTTTTTCATCGGACATGAAGGCGGCTAAATCCTTATCAAGCGCGTTGGCGATAACTTCTTCGTCCTTGAGTTGCAGAGTGAACCATTTGCCGCTGTCCTGATTCCATTCTTCAGGCAAACGGGAGAGCTTTTCCACACTGGCGGACCGAAAACCTGACCGGGTCCAAAACGGAGCAGCGTCCTGTATCCAGAGCCGGAAAACGCCGTGATTTGAGGCAAGCTTCAGAATGCGCTCCCAAAATAAATGCCGTGCATGGTCGGCGAGGGCAAAGTCAAAGAAACCTTCGCTGTGCAATCGCGCGTGTCGCCGGACGATTTGTATGCCGATTGCACCAAGAAGCTTGCCGTCGTCAGTTTCAGCGACCAGAAATTCAGTTGGCCGTCTCCCCAACTTCCTGGCGGGCAAAAGCATGGATTTCCACAGCACTTTGAGACCTTGAAGATCATCTGTCGTCGCGCGGCGGACGCGAAGCTGCAACGGTTTTGTCACAAACTGGATATTACTGCAACTGGAGCAAAAAGAAAAGCGCTGGAGCGTTCGGAACTGTTGGGCCGGCTAAATTTGGCAATGACGACGATGCGACCGTGTTTTTTCATGCCGAATAAGCCTTTGATAAAACAGATGACAATTTACTTTTATACGGACTTGTGTCACTCTCAAACTAAACCAACTGGATTCGAACCATGAGCAGTTTAAACACGCAACAACTTCTGGGTGCGCTTGAATGGCGCTACGCGACAAAAGTCTTCGATCCCAATAAAAAAATCCCGATTGAAGTCTGGAAAACCCTGGAACGCGCGCTTGTGCTTTCGCCCAGTTCCTACGGTTTGCAACCGTATCGTTTCATTGTCCTGACCGATCCGGCCAGACGCGCCGAGTTGCTGCCGCATTCCTGGAATCAGCGGCAGGTTGTGGACGCTTCGCACCTCGTTGTGTTCACCGCGCGGACGAAAGTGACTGAAGCGGATGTGGATCATTTGATTCAACACACCAGTCAAGTTCGCAAAATTCCAGCCGGGTCGCTCAACGCTTATCGCGGCATGATGCTCGGCGATATTGTCAACGGCCCGCGCAGTAAGGTTGTTTTCGAATGGTCGGCGCGGCAAACCTACATCGCGCTCGGCAATCTGCTGACCTGCGCCGCCACTCTCGGCGTGGACGCCTGCCCAATGGAAGGTTTTGTGCCCGCCGAATATGACCGCCTGCTCGGCTTGAGCGATAGCGGTTACGCAACGGTGGCGCAGTGCGCGCTGGGCTATCGTTCGCCCGACGACAAATACTCAAAACTGCCCAAAGTTCGTTTTGATGCAAAAGAACTTGTGCAACATGTCTGAATCCATCGGAGGAAATCATGATTAAAAAAATCTTTGCCCCCGGGAATGATTCCGCACTCACCAGCCTTGGATTGCTCACCCTTCGACTTTGGCTTGGGTTGGCGATGTTCTTCAATCACGGTCTGGACAAGCTCACTCATTTCAGCGACATGGCGTTGAAATTCCCCGATCCGTTGGGCATCGGCCAAACGCCGAGTCTGGCCCTTGTAGTTTTTGCGGAAACTGCGGGCGCATTATTGCTGGCTTTTGGGTTGTTGACGCGCTTTGCCGCGCTGACGTTGGTGATAGACCTTGGCGTTGCGTTTCTCATGATTCACAAGACGGTGAATGGAGCGGGCGAACTGGCGTTTATCTATTCAGCAGGTTACGCAGCACTTTTGATTGCAGGTGGAGGCCGCTTTTCAGTGGATAAGGCGTTGTTTGGTAAAAAATAGAGTGCGTTCATTGAAGTGATATTGAAACTGGCGGCTTGCCGGGTTTACTTAAAAAATTTCTTTCAATCTTCGCCGGCCCGTTGCCGATTTATAAAATTTCTCTTTCTGCCGGGCTTCACTCAATGTTTCAAATGATTCAGTATAAATCACCTTATAGGGACGATATAGGCTCGAGGATTTAACTCTACCCGCATTATGCTCGCCCAAACGTTTTTCGACATCGTCTGTAACACCGGTGTAGGTCCGTGTTTTAGTCTCATTAAGAAGAATATAAACGTGATAGATCATGTCATCTGTTGGCGGATCCGCCTTGTCAAAATTGTTTTATAATTTTGACGGGCGAGATCTCGCCAAAATTTTTCCTCGAAAAATTTTGGCGGAGAGAGAGGGATTCGAACCCTCGATACCCTTTTGGAGTATGCACGCTTTCCAGGCGTGTGCCTTCAGCCACTCGGCCATCTCTCCACCCAGCCGCACTGTCGCCAACCTGACCGCAGTTTTCAATTCAAAAACTTCACAGGAGGAACAGTTCGAAAGTTTCGGTGCTGCTGAGGCTCATGATGATCCGGTTTGAGTCTTTGGACTGCGGCGACATGTCGCCGCTTTGAAAGCGCGGACATGTCCGCGCACTCCAAAATTTTCGGCTCACGAAGACACTCGCCCCACCAAATCAGAAACACGCCGGAGCGGAGACCGGCGCTCCATATCTGCTAAGCCTGCAACACGCCACCCCGGCTCGCGTTGGTGACGAGCTTCCGGTAACGCGCCAGCCAGCCCCCCAAGTCGTGCTTCACCGGCTGCCAAGTCTTCCTCCGTTCGGCAAGTTCAGCCTCGGGAATGAGGATGTCCATCTTCCGGTTCGGGAAATCAATGCGGATGCGATCTCCGGCCTTGAGCAAACCAATTGGACCGCCCTCGGCAGCCTCGGGTGAAACGTGGCCGATGCACGCGCCCGCCGTGCCGCCGCTAAACCGGCCATCGGTGATGAGCGCGATTTTGTCGCCCAAGCCCATGCCGGCAATATAGCTCGTCGGTGACAACATTTCCTGCATGCCCGGTCCGCCGCGCGGGCCTTCGTTGCGGATGATGACCACGTCGCCGGCCTTGACCTTGCCGGCGAGAATGCCGGCACAGGCGTCATCCTGGCTTTCAAAGATTACACAGGGGCCTTCAAAAACGAAGCCCTGGCCGCAGCTTTTCTTGAACTCATCGCTGATGCCGGCTGTTTTTACCACACTGCCCTCGGGTGCGAGTTGGCCGTAGAGAATCGCGAGTCCGCCGTCTTTCGTGTAGGCGGTTTCCTTCGTGCGGATGCAATCCTGCGCGTCAAACATGAACGCCGGGTCGTAAGGCATCAGGCCACTGGGCTGAATCTTGGCGAGGTGTTTCGGGTCGGTGTCAAACTCGGCGCGGGTGATGACCCAGTTACGCACCTTCCTGGCGCGCACCATCGCAAACGGCGCGCGGGCGCCACCCTTCTCGTAGCGCCAGAACAACAGGACCGGCAATTTGCGGAACTCGCCGAGTTCGGCCAGGATCAGCCCCTTCGATTCCTGAAGTTGCTGTTCGATGGCCGAACGAAGTTGTTCGTGCCCTTTGAGAACGACGCCTCCGGGCATCTTCACCACCACTTTCCTGTCATACAAAGCCAGTTGGGCTTCGATGTCATCGGCGTTCCATGCGGCAGCCTCGCGCCAGAACGTGATGGCGAGCGGATCGGCGGGAAAAAACATCATCGGTTTCGGCGCAAGATTGCCGCTCGCGGTGCGTGCGGCGGTGCCCATTTTGTCGTTCGGATCCACGACAATCGCCGACGCACCGGAGACGCGGACAGCCTTCGCCCACGCAGTGCACTTCTCGGAACGCACGTCCCATTCATCAATGTTCGCGCCGAGCGTTTTGCCGGTGACGGTCTTGCATGACGTGTTGAGCACGCCCATACGTTTGAGTTCGCCGAGGATGGTGTGGATGCCGCCGGCGCGATGCACGTCCTGCACGTGGTAGGCCGATGACGGCGAAACCTTGCACAGGCACGGAATGCGGCGTGAGATGTCGTCAATGCGTTTGATGTCATACGGAATGCCGGCTTCGCGCGCGATGGCGAGGGTGTGGAGAACCGTGTTTGTTGAGCCGCCCATTGCGACGTCGAGCATGATGGAGTTATCAAATGCTTCCAGCGTGGCGATGTCGCGCGGTTTCAGATCATGCTCGATGAGCTTGAGAATCGCGCGGGCAGCGCGGTCGTAGAGCGCCTCACGCTCCTTGGAAACGGCAAGAATGGTGCCATTGCCGGGCAACGCCATGCCAAGCGCTTCGCAAAGGCAGTTCATCGAATTTGCCGTGAACATTCCCGAACAGGAACCGCACGTCGGACACGCGGTTTGTTCGAGTTTCTTCAATTGCTCCTCGGTGATTTTGCCGGCTTTGAATTCGCCCACGCCCTTGAAAACGGAAATCAAGTCGGATTTTTCGGTTGCAGGCTGAAGATAGGACGCGAGGTCCTCATGCGCGGCCTTTTGTTCGGCAATGCCAGCGGCCATCGGACCGCCGCTGACGAACACCGTCGGGATGTTGACGCGCATGGCGGCCATCAACATGCCGGGAACAATCTTGTCGCAGTTCGGGATGCAAACCATGCCGTCGAAGCAATGCGCCTTGAGCATGGTCTCGACGCAGTCGGCGATGAGTTCGCGCGACGGCAGAGAATACTTCATACCGGGGTGGCCCATGGCGATGCCGTCGTCCACGCCGATGGTGTTGAAGATGAATGGCACGCCACCGGCCTCGCGCACAAGGTGTTTGACGAGGGCGCCGACCTCGTTGAGGTGGGCATGGCCGGGGATGCAATCGGTGTAACTGTTGCAGATGGCGATGAACGGCTTGTCCCAGTCGGCTTCGGACTCGATGGAACCGGTGGCGCGAAGCAGCGCGCGGTGCGGCGCGCGTTCAAAACCTTTTTTGATGATGTCAGAGCGCATGGCGATTTACGATTTACGATTGTCGATTGTCGAATTAAAGCGGCACAAAGGCCACGGCCAAGTTAAGCCGCAATTGCCCGAATTGTCACGCATTTGCTCAGACAACCACTCTCCTTGTCAGACCGCTGATGGCGTGAAATACTCCCCGTCGCATGGAAACGGGCAAATCCAAGATAGTGAATCGGGGTTTCTTCAAGGCCGACTTCGATTATCCCACGGCCCACGGCCCAGGCGGAAACCAGGCTGCGTCGTTGAAATGGGTGGCAGAGGTCGAACCCTCGGAGCTTTTCGCCTTCAAGGAGTGTCAGGACTTATCACCCGCTGTTTTGCTTCAATCAGTTTGGCGATGTGGAGCGAGTCCTGCTGCGCGACGGCAACGTGCATAGCACCAAGGATTATCGGACATGGTATCAATCATTAAATTTACCAATGTTTACAAGGGGAAAGTGCTGTTTTGCTAGTGGAGAATTCTCTATGAGAATCATAGTTTTATCCATTCCATAAGAAGACGGCCTTGATAAGATGCCTTTGTTGGGAAAACTTGAAGTCAGAAATTTGTTTATTCAAGTCAAGTTTAAAAACTAAACAACCACCAGATAATTAAGGAAACCATCATGAAGAACAAAGCATTGTGCGTGCTGGCCGCCGCCTTGGCAACCAGTCTTATGGCCACCCCGGCTCATGCCATAACCCCGATATCATCGGACGAAGTCATCTACACTCCGATCAGTCTTGATATCTTCCTCCCGGAAAACGGGCCGCCAAATTCGGAGTACCTGCCAGCGTTCGCGCAGGTAGCCAACTTGCCGAACCAGGCGGTCCTCATGTTTGAAGGAGTGCCGAGCACAGGCCAAGCTGTGTTGAGCGACGCGCTCTGGGTGCAGGCGGGGTACCTCTATTTCGAGTCCGACTACAACGATGTGCTCACCTATTATCCAGGTTCGACCGTCGTCCCTACGGTGGCGAGCATTCAGGAAACGGGAACATTGCAGGATTTGGGAGTGTTGCTGATGCTTCCCACCGGAGGTCCTGCAATGGCGCCCGGAACCTTGCTGGTGTCAAGTGATATTACTGATGTTCCCGAACCTTCCGCACTCGCCCTGATCGGCATGGGCGGGACAGCGTTGGCGGCGTTCCTCCGTCGGCGCAAAGCCTAGGTTGCGGTCAGACCAACCGCGGATAAGGTGGCAAGCCGGGTCGATACGCGGCTGGCGCACGGAAGGTGTGTCGCCGGGCTTCCTATCAATCAAAGGTGGTGCCGAACCATTTTTGATAGAGCGGTCCGACCACCGGCATGGGAGTCATCTGGCCGTTGATCGCGGCGATTAATCCCAAAACCCAAAGCACCAGCAGTGAACACCATAAAACCAAAATGGCCAGCCAGCCGAGGATCGGGATGAAGATAAGAATGAATTGACAGACCACAACGGCGACCCACGTCAGGATAAACCCGAGCATTTGCCGGAGATGAAACGCGCCCAGCTTCGTCTTTTTGTTGCTGTGAATGATGATCGCGACAATGAAGCCAATCAATGTGAGGTAGGCGACGATGGCGACGGTTTTGTCTTCACCGGCGGTTGCCGGCGGCGGAGTTTGTGCCGGAGTCGTGGTATCCATAGCAATATCCTTTCGGGTTTTGGGTTTGCCAACAACGACATCGGTGATGCTATTCCGGAGCCGCCCGGCGTCAAGCGGTGATTTTGGCAAAACCCGTCCGCGCCACTTCATCGTCCGCATCGGAACACGCCCCTGACCACGTTTCGCGCAAGCGAACAATGCGAATTGGGGCATCCATCTAGTGGCGGGCTTGGGAAGCCAATTCTTCTCCGTATTCCACCCTCGCTGTTGAAACGCCGGAGTGCGGCTGTCCTCGGTAGGGCGCGATCTCCGCATCGCGCCGATGGAAGTTCCGCTTCCCCATGGCGGCTCGCTCGGAGAGCGAGCCCTACCTGTTACTCAAATTTCCTTCCCTCCCCTGCCCGCTTCTGGTTTTCTTGTCGCAATCCAATTTAAACCATAACCATCCATGAAAAAAATTGTCAAAACAATCGCGCTGGCGGCGCTCACACTGGCTTTTGTTGGAACTGCATGTGCTGAAGATACCGTCGCCGGGAAATGGAAGGGAGAATTCGACAGCCAAATCGGGCTGCAAAAATACACTTTCGACTTCAAGGTTGCAGGGACCAACCTCACGGGCACGGCCATTGGGGAACGGGCAATGGGAACGAACGAAGTGGTCATCACCGAAGGCACGGTCAGCACGAACGGAATCTTCTTCGTTGAACCGCTCAAGTTTGGCGACAACGAACTTCGCATCGAATACACCGGTAAGGTTTCCGGCAATGAAATCAAGTTCCATCGCAATGTCGGTAACATGGCCGAAGAAGACTTCGTCGCCAAACGGGTCAAGACAAGCGACGCCAAACCCAAAGCACCGCAACCCGGGGTCAAGGCGGCCACAAATTCTCCGCCCGCCAAGCCGTAGAATCTCACGCCGCGTCGAAGAAACGCCGGGAAAGATTTTAGGTCGGATACCCGCCGGAGATGTATTGCGCCATTTGGTCAATCGTCGCGTTCTGGGTGGAGATGATCCAGTTCACCAGGTCGCCGATGGAGACCAGGCCGACGACTTTTTCGCCTTCCACCACCGGCAGATGCCTCACGCGGTGTTTGGTCATCAGCTTCATGCATTCCTCGATGGAATGATTCAGCCCGACGGAAATGACCTCACTGGAAATAATCTCCCGCACGCGGGTTTCCTTGGAGAATTTTCCCTGGAGCGCAACTTTGCGCGTGTAATCGCGCTCCGAAAAAACTCCCACCAGTTTCCCGCCCGACATGACGAGCAACGCGCCGATGTTTTTGTCCGCCATGATTTTGATGGCATCGAAGACGGTGGCTTCCGCCGGGACCGACCAAATCTTCGATCCCTTGTGATGCAACACTGCGCTGACTGTGCCGCTGGATTTCATAGTCTTTCCTGCCTATATCGGCCGCTTTTGCCCGCAATTCAAGCGTTTTTTTTCGACCGGAATAAAACGAGAACCGCGACAGCCACACATGCCCAACCAAACAAATCACCGTGACGATTGTAAAACGTCGCCGTGCGATTCTCGACAGACTGTGACAGTGGCAGTTCAATCGTCATGGAGCCGACGCCGTAAACACTGCCGGCCTTGTCCTTGAACATTTCCCGAACACGGCCACCGGAATCAATCCAGCATGTCAGGCCGTTGTTGGCGCAGCGGACGAGCGGCACGCCGTTTTCGACCGCGCGAAAAACCGCGTTCGCCATGTGCTGCCATTGCTCCGCGCTGCGGCCAAACCAGCCGTCATTTGTCAAATTCACCAAAAAATCCGTGCCATCACGGACGCATTTCCGCGCGAGCTGCGGGAAAGCATCCTCGAAACAAATGAGCGGGGAAGTTTTGACGCGGTCTGGAGCGCCGGTCTCCGATCCGGCGTTTGGTAAATCGGTACCCGGTTCGTGCCGGGTCGGAGACCGGCGCTCCATTTCAAACGTCACCGGCTTGTCACCGGGCGTAAAACTGCCGGTGATGGGCGTGAGATATTTGACGAACGGCAGCCACTTCACGAGTGGAATATATTCGCCGAATATGGCCAGCTTTTGTTTGTGATAAATGCCTGCACAGTTTCCGTCTGGATCAAATAAAAACGCGGCGTTGAAATCATCGTAGTCGTCCTTGTTCTTCGCGTCTGGCCGCCAGACGGCGTCCTCGGCATTAAAAATCAACCAGATATGGTGTGCCCGGACCAGATTTGTGATGGCGATAAAACCTGTCCTCTCAAATTCCGGCACGGCGGATTCCGGCCATATCAACAAATCGGTTTTTTGGGAGGGACGAGCTATGCGAGTCCCATTCTGTTCGTCAACCTGATTTGAAGGGCTGAGGACTCGTATAACTCGTCCCTCCGATCCCTGATTTTCGTTTTTGGCCAGCGCCTTTTCCGTCAATTGCAGCAACTGTCGAAATCGCTTTTCGTCTTGAGTTGGATTCCAAATCAGCGTTTGCGGGATGCTTGGTTGAACCAAAGTGACGTGGAGCGTTGAAGTTGGCGGGTTTTGTTCGCGTAGCCGCACGCTTCCAAAAGCGAAAATGGCGGTGATGACGAACAATGGCAGAATAAAGTCAGCCAGCCATGCGAACCGCATCGTTGGCCGGCGAAAGATCGTTTTCACAGCCGACAACAGCGACAACGAAACCCATACAACCAAAAACGAAACGCCATATACGCCCGTCACCGACGCGATTTGAATAAGCGGCGTCAGTTGAAATTGCGAAACGCCAATCAAATTCCACGGAAAACCGCCGAACAATCGCGAGCGAACCATTTCAAGGGCGACCCAAACCGCCGCGCCTGTGAGCGCCCATAACGTGCGCTGGCTCCATGATTCGAAATTTGAAATTCGCAATTCAAAATCCGACATCAGCCAGACCCAGACTGCAGGGTAAAGCGCGACGTACGCACCCAATGAAACCCAGCCAAGAATCGGAAAGCCGGTAGCTGGAATCAGCAACAGCCAGTAAAGCGATGAGAGAAAGTGCGCCAACCCCGCGGCGTAACCGATGCTAAAAGCGTCACCGCGGCTTTTGCCTTGCGCGATGGCGAGCATCAACCCGGGCGCAATCCAGGCGAAACCGGCCATGCCGATTTTTGGAAACGCCGCGGTCATCAAAAGTCCCGCGCCAATGGCAGCGAGATAACCGCTGCGCAGGAAAAGTTCGTTGAGAAACCGTTTCAGCGTGGTGAATGCCGGATAACCGACATTAAAAGTCGGACCCAGTCTTGCACATTTGGCCGCCCGACCCGCAAGCCAGCGGCTTGAGTTGACGACAATGACTTCGCGCGCGCCGCGCCAAACGGCGAGGTCGGCGGACGAATTTCCGGCATAGTCGAAACCACGTTCGCCAAACTTTTTCGTGAGCGCCTTGAGTTTATTTTTACCGCGAAGATTGGTTTTGCCGTCGCTGCCGAGTACCTCGTCGAAAAGTCCGACGTGATCGGCCACGAGGATTGCCCCCTTTTGGTCGAAGGCTGTGGCAAGAACCAATTTTCGCCCGGCCTCTTTTTGTTCGCGTAAAAAGGCGAGAAACAGCTTGTTGTAAGGCAGGGTTGCCGGATCAATCGAGACGCGCCGGGCGAGTTGCCGTTTCAAAAAGGCGCGTCCGCGCATCCACCAAAACAGGACGACGAACAGTGAAAATGGATTCCGCCGGAGCAGCCGCGCGAGCGATTCCCAAAGTAGATCGGTCTTGATGAGCGTCCCGTCCAAATCCACGCAAAGCGGGATTTGAGTCCCGCGTGGCGCATTAGTTGACGGCGGCATAGGTTCTGATTAGCCGTTGAGTACGCATTTCAGCAAGATTTTTCGCGCTCGTCATGTGTAAATCCAGGTGTTTCGGCACGGGTTGCTTCGGTGAATTATTGACAAACGCGCAAGTTGCAGAGATGTTACGCGCCGTTAATTACAGCCTCGGTAGCTCAATTGGCAGAGCAGTTGACTCTTAATCAATTGGTTCCAGGTTCAAGTCCTGGCCGGGGCACCAGTCTTCGCTAAGGCTTCGACCCGGCAGGCCAGCTTCGCTAAGGCTTCGACCCGGCAGGCCAGCTTCGCTAAGGCTTCGACCCGGCGGGCCAGCGAGTTTCGCTCTTGAAGAGAAGCCCCGAAAGCTTTCGGGGTTACACGCTCCAGACCAACAACAATCCGAGCACATCGAACTGGCTCGGTTATGGCGGGACGATCAACACCGCCAACAGCACCAACAGCGTGACCATCACTCCGCCGATGGGCAATTTGTACTTCCGGCTGGCTAATCCGTAATGACCGTATCGGTAAACGACTTCTGACACGGACGGTTGGCCAATCGCGTGCCGTCCGACGCGCAGGATAATTTTTAACTTGTTAAATTGCCTCATCGCTGAAATCTTTATCGCACATAGTTGGGACGGTCGCAGCCATTACCGAAGGCGATCCGGGTTGTTGAGAGTGAAAAAGCCTCCTACAACACCCTTGTGTTAACCGGGACAGCGCTACGAGGTGGGCAAGGCGTTTGACTGTTCAGTCTGATGTAGGTGAGCTTTGCTTCGATTTGAGAAGCGTTCGTAATCGAAAAGCTGTGCCAACGTTCGTTTTCATGGCATCACGCGTGCTATGGTTGGCGTGTAAAGTTCAAATGTTGCATTACCTAGTTTCCCCACCGCGCATACCAGCGAGCGTAGTTGATGGAAGTGTAGTTAGTAGGGTAGGTTGCGACAATTGTACTCAAGTTCGTTTGACCAAGCATGAACTTATCCAAAAAGTAACCAAGCTCTGAGTCCTGGCTGCTCGGAAATGCGCAGTGCGAATGTCCCCCGACAATGGAAAAGCCGAACCTATCGGGTATGCCAAGAGTATTATATATCTGCTGCACAGCCCTACTACAGACGTAGCACGACGGATTTGACAGCCATGAATAATCCGGGTTTGCCGTAACGAACAACGCGCGGGGCGCACACATTGCCATTAACTCATGATGATCCTCTGGCAGGTACGAAACATTGGCGCCGGAAAATTGCTGCATTTGATTCGCAAACCAATTATAATCTGTATTATCTATATCTTCCACGTTAGAAGGGTCGCTATGCGAGTATCGCCACGACGTGGCGCCACCGCCACCCGACTCCTGGGCAACGGTAAGCGCGACACGCTCGTCAAATGCCCCGGCAAAGAGTGCCAATTTGCCAGCATAGGAGCAACCGGTGACGCATATGTGATTTAGATCTATGGGGAGAGTATTCGTAACCAGTGTCAAACCATCAATTATACGGCTGACTCCCCAAGCCCATGCACTGTATTGTCCCGTATTATCAACATTAAGGCCAGGCCCGTAAAGCGTGTGGTAGGGGTCAGTATTTTGCGGGTTGCCATAAGGCGATACCTGACTTTCGCTGTATATGACTCCTGCAATACCGCGACTGGTAAAGTCGCTAGCATTGAGAGCACCATAAGGACTATCCATACCGATGCATACCGGGTAGGGGGCGATCGCCCCCGATGGGATGATGATTGGAGAAGTCAGCGTGAGCGTGTTTGTACCCACAGTTACATACACTGTGAGTGTGCCACTACTGCCAGCAGTGGTGCCACCGGAGTAGCTGGCAGTAATTTGTGATGGAATATCAACAGCCGGCTTGGGTCCAATCTCATAATTTTCGATCTGAGCTGTGATCTCAGCACGTCGGCATTTCCAGTCTGCGAAGTTGGTGGAGCGGCCGCTCCCATCGGCCCACATGAACGGGTCGGGCAGAAATGGAACGAACGGGCCAAAAATCGGTAAAGGCGGCGGCGCGCAATTCGTGCCCGTGTTCTCAACAGCATAGACGAGAGGAATCATTGTGGTCACGTCGTGGACCCGATAGAATGTCTGCGAACCCGCCGGAGTGTTCGTGAAGCTCACCAGTCCATTCGAATCAGCCGTGTTGGTCAGCAGCGGTGTCCACGTCACCGGCGGAATCAAACTGTCCGCCCATTCCGCCGCATATTGGTTGCCAGGAGTTCCGGTATAACTGATGGTCAAGTCGCCGTTGGTCAGAAACGTCGGCCCAGCGACCTGACCTGCGATTGCGCCAAGTGACAGGACCGCCAACAAGGCGGCTAGGGAACAACACGTTTTCATAACCATTCCGGCAAGACTTGAATGTCCACGCTCATGTCCGATGCGGGGTTCCCGTTCCATCTCGTTTTGGTTTGTTTGTGCGATTTTCATAGTGGTTTCTTTCTAGTTTTTCGGCGAGTTGAAACCCGGATTCACAAGGTACTATGAGCTAAATAGCTAAGTGCTGCAACCTGGAATTTGGCTTTTGCTGAACCGTAATTGTCATCTCATTCCGCCCTTGGGCCAACGATGTGGTTTTCTGTCGTGTTCATTTTTCGCGTTTCGTTTTGAAGGAGCGGGACTGCTCTCTTCGCCTTTGCCCCGGGAGAGCAGGACTGCTCCGGACGAAACGCGCCCGCGTGTGCTCGCGCCGTCGGGCAGCGGAGCATCAGCAACCGAGGGACGGCAGGCGCAAAACCCTCTCTCCTCGCCCCCAAGACAAAGTGAGTTCCGCCTTTGCTCAGAAGCTACGGCGGGACAGGCTGCCCGTGGCTCATTCGGCTTGTCGCGCCGGAACGCAGAGCGCGTAGGCGGACCAGAACAGGCAATGACCATCCCGATCCTGTGAACGCAAAGCATAACTTCATTCAGTGCATTTGCAACAGAAGCCGCACCAACAGCGTGACCATCACTCCGCCGATGGGCAATTTGTACTTCCGGCTGGCTAATCCGTAATGACCGTATCGGTAAACGACTTCTGACACGGACGGTTGGCCAATCGCGTGCCGTCCGACGCGCAGGATAATTTTTAACTTGTTAAATTGCCTCATCGCTGAAATCTTTATCCCACATAGTTGGGACGGTCGCAGCCATTACCGAAGGCGATCCGGGTTGTTGAGAGTGAAAAAGCCTCCTACAACACCCTTGGTTAACCGGGACAGCGCTATGAGGTGGGCAAGGCGTTTGGCTGTTCAGTCTGATGTAGGTGAGCTTTGCTTCGATTTCAGAAGCGTTCGTAACCGAGACCACGATTCGCGAAGCGAACAACAACACTTGGGGCGACCATCTAGTGGCGGGCTTGGGAAGCCTAACCTGTGCCAACGTTCGTTTTCATGGCATCACGCGTGCTATGGTTGGCGTGTAAAGTTCAAATAACCCCGGCTGTCTCGGCGCTAAAGAGGTTTCAGGCACGCCTTTTTAAGAATGGTTTGTCAACCATCACGAGGGCTATGGTTGGCGTGTCGAGTTCAATTATCACGCAAACTTTGGCTTGTGCCAAGCATGAATCGCGGCACAAACCTGACCACAATAAATCCCAGCGCGATGCTTATGATCGAACCACCAATAAACACCGCACCGATAAGCGTGGTGTTTTCTTTGTGCAAAAATAGTAATATGCAACCTATCGGCAGAAATATAGCACCGCTGACTATGCATGAAATGCCGATGATCTTGCTGAGGATTGGGATCAACTTCTTGACGAGGTATTCTGGTGGTCTTGGTAACATAGCGTGTAATTTTGTCAGACTATATCACTCGACGCATCATTGCGCCGGGTGTCTGACTTCTCGTCTAATCTTGTTAGGCGGCATGGCTCTCATCACCTTGAAGTGAACCAAAAGAAAATGGCACAAGCAATCCATGAAACACCTAAAACCACAACCATCCACGGCTTGTAGTCTCTACTCTTACTCCCATACGCCGGAAATTGCTTGCGCCTCTCTTCATTCCAAATCTTCTTTTCTAGCCACTTAAAACCGACAAGGATCAGCTTGCTAAATACGATAAATATGATGCCAAGCACCAAAAAGACAATTGCTGGAGTTTTTGCGTTCATGCGTCAAAGCTCCTATAATTTATAATTACCAACTTAGTCTAGGGGTTTTATGTGGAGTGCCACCTTCCGAAAAGTAATGTGTAAACGTATAGTTAACTGCACCAACATATAAAGTCCCTTTGGCAGTTACGTCGTAACCAAACGTAATATAGGCGTCTGCGCCGGTGCTATCCGCTTCTATTCCGTATTCGGCGTAATAGTGCCCACCATATGACCCAGACAAACCAACAATTCCAATCCCGCCTCCTATCTCTCCGCTTAAAAATGCACCTGTTGACTTATCAAAATGCACCGCGCCTTTTTCCTCACCACATTCCTTCACATAATGCAATTCAGTAGCATCTCCAACTTGTGGGCCTACAATGTCAAGTCCCAATGTGTAACCACCAATCGTCTGTCTCCAGCCAAACCCTATGCCAACTTGCCAAGAGAAACTTACACCCGCATCTATAGCATCGCCACTGCAACCGCAGCAAGAACATTTTTGCCAAGATGCCTCCAGAGTCAATGTTAGCCCCAGTAGCGCATAGTCTTGGGTCTGCAATTTTTCTGAAAAATTATGACAATTCAGTTTGGAACACAGTCCCAACCAATCATAATAAGTTAAAGGGGCATTCCCAACGAATGCGTAAAGGTTGGCCCCACCGAGTTCATCCATTGGGTCTCTATTTGGCCATGTTCCCGTGGACGGCTTGTAATACCTGTAGCCGTAGTAAAGCAAATCGGATTCATCGTCCTGATATTTGGTCGAGAACCGGAAGGGATTGACTTTAGCCATCAACCCAGTGATGCGAATCGGTTCCCCGAAGGGGCCATACTCGTAATTTGCCACCACGGTTCCGTCGCCGGCGTTGACAAGCGCAGCAATATTCCCGTTGCCATCATACGCAACAAAGCAGTTAGTGGTTTGTGGACCGTAGTAACTGATCTCCAACAATCCGCCCACTCCGCCCGCGCCTTGTTGCGAGCCGGAAAGGTCTAATCCCCAAACGTAGCTACGGATGAGCGAGCCGCTCGTCCCTACCTCGGCAATCAAATTCCACCCGTCATACACAAACCGGTTGGTGTATTGCGGCACGCCTTTTAAGAATGGTTTGTCAACCATTCGGAAGTGACAGAGCAGGAACCATTTCAAGACCACCCTTTATATCCCACTCACCGTTATCAGTCTGAACTAGATAAATGTAGTTATTACCCACTTCCACCCGGGCCGCTAATTGTTTCTCAGCCCAAACAACCCACACTTTTTTTACGAGTAACTTCGGAATGGGAATACGGCCTAGACTTTTTGCAATCTTCTGGCGATTTTCTTTTGAACAGTAGCCGATGAATTCAACTCCTGATAAGTCAATCGGCGTAGCATCGGTTAATGGTTTGAGAGTGTATGGTCTACCTCCGATACCAACAGTCATAGGAGATTTGTCGCGACACCCATACAAAGTAAAAGCAATGAGTATGACAGCTAAATTTAATATATATGTATTTGGTTTCATTGTTCGAGCTTAGAGTTTATTGACACGCCTTTTGATAATCTGCCTTTGCCTTACTTGCCATTGTCGCATAAGTGGAGGCGAGTTTTTGAGCATCTTGAGCGGCATCACACCACTGTCCGTATTGGCTGCAATCAAACTGATAATTATTTGCTCGCATTTCTTCAAAATAATACCAATTCATTGAATCAAAGTAGTTTTTCTTTGCTAGAAAGCACGACCAACACACGCATTTCGTAGCCCGAATAGAAGCCAACAGGTTATCTACACTATCGAGATAATTTTTCAGATATTCTACATGTCTGAACTCATGATTTCTTAAAGTCGGCGGCGGTGCATGGGGGTTGGGGTCATTAGGATTATGCCCCTCTGCATATCTGACTGTTGTTGTAAAGTGAGTAACGTCTGATGCAAAGTGCGCCAAAAATAACCCTATGCAAGGCCCTGAATTGGGACTAACAGGTAAACTTGGCATAGAAGTGTCAGCCAAAGCTGTGCCCATTTCAGATTGAGGCACACCAGTAACCTCATTGATCCCATCGAGTTGCAATCCCAAGTTATCTCTCTTGTTCAACGAATCGTTTCTAACAAACGTGTAAAGATTTCCCCCTCCTTTTCCATAAACGGGTCTCTATTGGGCCATGTTCCCGTGCTCGGTACGTATTCGCGGTGGAGATACTTAATTCTTTGAGTCACATCATCTGCAAATTGTGTGCTGAATCGGATTGGGTTCAACTTGCCTACCGTTCCCGTGATACGAATTGCCTGACCAAAAGGATCGTAGTCATAATTCGCGGACACAGTTCCATCAGCAGCATTGACCAAAGCAGAGACGTTTCCATTTCCATCGAACGCTGCGAAATGTGTGCCGTTAGTCTTGAAACTCACCGCCAATAATCCACCAACGCCACCCGCGCCTTGCATTGAGCCACTCAAGTCAAGTCCTCGCATGAATGACATCACCAAGCCATTCGTCTGGTCGAGAATCGCCAGCAACACTTTCCCATCCCACACAAACCGATTCGTGTATTGCGGCACATAAGAACTTCCGTTCCAGCTTGAAACGATTCTTTGATTCCATCTTCCATCCGGCAAATACGTCCACTCTTCTTTCATGCGCCCTGCCGTTGGCACGTTGGTTCGACACTCAGTTGCAATCAGCCGGTTCTCCGCGTTCCACGTGTTTGTCCACAGTCCATCACTGGTTAAGTTGCCATCCGCGTCATAGGTGAAGGTTTGAGGTGATTGTGCCATTAGAACATTTCCAGTCACACTCGTTTGCCCCGTCGCTGCCACAATGATATTTGTCCACAACGCCATTGAACTGTTATCTGCGCTCAACTCTTTCCTGAAGTATTCGATTTTTCTATAAGCGGTTTGATTATTCACTGTGACGGTGTTTGTTGCAATGCTGACGCCCATAATATCAACGTAGCTGGGCACATCACGGCTGGTAATTTGATTCAATGTGTTCACGGAATATGATGCAGGCCGGAGGCCTGCGCCACCTTGGTCGCCACCAGCTTTTGTCTGCGTCCGATTGCCAATGGTGTCAAACGCATACTCAAATTGTTGTCCTGCCACAGGTGTTCCATCTGACCAGTATTTCTTGCCGGAGGTGACTTGACCGAGTGAGTCGTAATTGTAAATCCAGTATGAACCGTCAGCGAGATTGGCGCGAGTTCTCTGGTTGGCGTTGTTGTAATTGTAGGTGTGAGAGTCCAAAGTCCTCAGTCCACTGTCCAAAGTTGAAATTTGCGTGAGGCGATTCAGATTATCGTATCGTTTCGTTGTCGTCATGCGCTGTGCTCCACTGTTGGTAAAGACAATCTGACTCACCATTTCATTCGGGCAGTGGCACATGATACTCGGGATGCTTTGCGGCAAAATCTTTGAGCCATCGAGCGCGAAGGTCCCAGAAAATTACGCCATTGACGGGCAAAATATTTATTCCAAAACCAGCATGGTTCGACAGATGTCGATCATACATTAATGGATATCCATCTGGAACCGCATTTGTCCCAAAAAAGGGAGTCCAATTAATGTAAACATAGTCACTTTCGATAGCAGTATTTGTTACTGTTAATGACCGTTTTCTTACACCAGGACAACTTAAAATATTCACCATTGAAGTGGTGTTAGGAATCTGAAACCGATAACTAGCTGTTGCGACCGCAATAATGTTAGTAGGATAGAGCCCGTTATGTTCCAAACGATAACTCATTACATTAGCCTTAAGCGCTGCCAATGTATATTGGCACGCAAAAACTTCTCGCACTCGTTCCAATATGCTAAACAAAAGCACTAATGCGAGAAGCGCAAAAGCTGATTGCTTAATGACTCGTCTTAATTTTACCATTTCCATCCCGTAATGCTTCCCCGATAAATTCTTCCAGCTGAATCTAATTTAGTTTTCCACTTGCCTCCTTCGCAGGATAGATAGCTTATTTGCGCAAAGGTTACGTAAACTTCTGCTAACTGATCGATGTACAACCATACAGGAAGGCCACAAGTAGTACTATTGTTGCATTGCACCCTTATTCCAACTGTGTCATCGTGAAGATAACACGTATCCCACAAAAGAATCAAATTTTTGTAGGAGCCCCCTGTGAAAGACAAACTCACACTCATATTAATGCTTCCACCTAGGAAATAATTACCAACAGAATCAGTCCGAGTCATCTGATGATAAGCCGGTTTTTCACAGCAAGGGTCACCATCCCCAGGTAGCTTATAAAACCACTTGCCCGGAGTGTGACGTGTTACAGTGTGACCATTCACGGGTTGCGTCTCTGTTGTCGTCAAGAACGGCCCTGGCGTACCCCAGTTATAAAGACCCAACGGATCGACTTTCGTAATAGGATTGTTGCGTGCAAACGCATAAAGATTAAAACCGCCTTGTTCTCCCAACGGGTCTCTATCTGGCCATCTACCTGTAATCGGGTCATAATAACGATAACCATAATAATAGAGACCAGTTTCCCAGTCGTAGAATTTCGTGGAGAAGAGAAACGGATTTAGTTTGGCAAGCGGGCCGGTCGCGCGTATGGGTTCGCCAAAGGGGCCATACTCATACTGCGCTGCAATCGTCCCATTGGCCGCGTTTACAAGTGCCACTACATTTCCATTGCCATCAAAACAATAGAAATACGTCCCCGCATTCGTCTCCGAATAGACGGTCATGGAAATGAGTCCACCCACTCCGCCTGCACCCTGTATACTCCCACTTAAATCTGTGCCCCACTGGAAAGAAGTCAGGAGTGAGGAGTCAGGATTCAGAATAGCTACAAGATTCCATCCGTCATATACAAACTTGTTGGTGGACTGTGGAACATAAGTCGAGCCATTCCATGTCGAAACAATCTTTTGAATTCTCCGACCCTGCCAATCGTAGGTAAAATCCACCTTCTGTTTGGCGGCATCCGGCACAGTGGAAATGGATGCAATCGAAACGAGATAATTCTCTCCATTCCAAATGTTCGTCCATAATCCGCCGCTGGTTTGATTACCGTCTAAATCATAGGTGAATGAATTCGTTTGTGGCGCAATTAACAGATTCCCATTCGCAGCAGAACTTCCGTTCATATTGACTTGCACATTTTGCCAGACCGGATTGTTTTGATTGGTCACTGACAATTCCGCCCGGAAGTATTCAATCCTGCGATAAGGATTAATGCCATTAACAGTCAACGTATTGGTTGCAATCGCCACACCAATTACATCCACGTAATTGGGAACTGTTCTTTGCGTGTATTGATTTAGGTTGTTGGCTATATAACTGGAGCTTCGTTGGTTGCCACCATTTTGATCTCCACCCGACAACGTTTGTGTTCGGTTCCCGATATTATCAAAGCTGTAACCGAATTCCTGCCCGGCAATCATTTCGGCACGCTTTCTTAGGAAGGGTTTGGCAACTTATTTTAGCCACATTTATTTAATCATTGGAATACAAGGAAATGCAATAACAGAAATAACACAAAAAAATAGAAAAGAGTATATGACAGCCAAAATTCCTAGATACAGCACGTTGATTTCACTTGTGGGCCGTTTCCTAAAAGCCACGAATGCCGAGAACAACCAAAACGGGATTGGAATTACTAAAAATAGGAATTTGTTCGCTAGAAAAAATTGAGTGCAACCCGGGAAGTTACTTGTCAAGTGAAGCGGATAGATACTCTGGAACAAAACAAGCATCAACCACAGTCCAAAGCAACCAACCGTAAAAGCTAAAGTGAATAGAATATTGGTTATTTTTTGCATACCATTAAACCATGAGTCATGGGTCTTGGGCTTGACTGGGCCCTGACGGATTCAATGTAGGATTCGAGTTAAAAGAATCATATGCCCATGTAAACGAAACACAGCCAAGAGCCTTGCCGTCACTACAATACGCACAATCCTTAAGTTTAAATGCAGTTCCGAATAGCCACCCACTCCAAGGGGCATCAGTGATTTCTAAATTCCCACTGCCAGTCTGTTCGTCGAATGTCGGATCACTCCACCATGGAACGTAGTTATGTTTAAATGAAATTGTTTGCACTAGGTGAATGTTATTTTTGGCACATGTGCAACAGTTTTTATCAGGCACAAATCGAACACTAAAACCATCAACAGGTGTGCCCGGAGTTACACCACGCTTATCTGCATCTGACCCATAAATTGGCACCTGCTTTGGAGAAACCACGAAAAACCCGCATGCAAGAGCATATAAATCAATGTTTTTAATGGGATCGTTGGCGATAAAACAATAAAGGTTCTTCTCTTGGTTGCGGTCAAAGCTTCGACGACTGCGATTCAGAGTTTGGAAGCCGATCTCATTGATGGGGTCGTGATTTGACCATGTGCCGGTGCTTGGCGTGTATTCACGATGCAGATACTTAATTCTTTGAGTCACATCATCTGCAAATTGAGTGCTGAAACGGATTGGATTCAATTTTCCAACTGCTCCAGTGATACGAATGGTTTGACCGAATGGGTCATACTCATAGTTTGCACTCGTGGTGCCATCAGCGGCATTGACCAAAGCAGAGACGTTTCCATTTCCATCGAACGCTGCGAAATGTGTGCCGTTAGTCTTGAAACTCACCGCCAATAATCCACCAACGCCACCCGCGCCTTGCATTGAGCCACTCAAGTCAAGTCCTCGCATGAATGACATTACCAAACCGTTCGTCTGGTCGAGAATCGCCAGCAACACTTTCCCATCCCACACAAACCGATTCGTGTATTGCGGCACATAAGAACTTCCGTTCCAGCTTGAAACGATTCTTTGATTCCATCTTCCATCAGGCAGATAGCTCCACTCTTCTTTCATGCGCCCAGCCGAAGGAACATTCGTCAGGTTTTGAGTGGCAATCAAACGATTCTCTGCGTCCCAAGTATTTGTCCACAGTCCATCACTGGTTAAGTTGCCATCCGCGTCATACACGAACGCTTGAGGAGACTTTGCCAAAAGAACATTACCTGTCACACTCGTTTGCCCCGTTGCCGCTACGATGATGTTTGTCCAAAGTGCCAACGAACTATTATCTACGCCCAGTTCCTTCCTGAAATATTCCACCTTCCGATATGCCGTCTGGCCATTCACCGTTACCGTGTTCGTGGCAAAGCTCACGCCTTTGATGTCCACATAACCCGGCACATCCCGGCTGGTGATTTGATTGAGTGTGTTGTTCGTATAGTTCGCCGTGCGCAAATAGCCGCCGTTCTGGTCTCCGCCGGCTTGGGTCTGTATGCGATTGCCGATATTGTCAAACGTGTAATCAAACTGCTGGCCAGCGACGGGTGTCCCGTCAGACCAATACTTATTGCCGCCGGTCACTTGGCCCAGCGAGTCGTATTGATAAATCCAGTAGGAACCGTCGGCCAGGGTGTCCTTGGTGCGCTGATTGGCGGGGTTGTAGTTGTAGGTGTGAGAGTCCAAAGTCCTCAGTCCACTGTCCAAAGTCGAAATTTGCGTGAGGCGATTCAGATTATCGTATGACTTGGTTGTGGTCATGCGAGTTGTGCCGCTCTGCTTAAAGGCAATCTGGCCTACCAACGGCGAGTTGGCAAGATAGGAATAAGTCGCCGAGTCCAAAGTCCCAAGTCCAATGTCCAAAGTCGAAACGGTCTGGAGACGGGAGGCGGTGTCGTAGTCATACGAAGCAGAAGCAAGGAGCACGGATGAAGGACTAAGTAAAGCCAGATTCGTGCGGCGCAAATACGCGTCGTAATTGTTGGTCACGGTAAGGCCATTCAAGGTGCCGCCGGAATACGATTCGCTTAAAAGCTGATTCGCTGAATTATATGTCAGGGACTCGGTGGAACTCGCCCCTCCGACTTGGATGAGACGGCCCAAACGGTCGTAGGTGTTGGTGACGTTCGATGTTGCGCCGCCGGAATAAACAATTGTGGCCAAACCGCCAGCATTGTCATAAGCATAGGTGGTTGTGATTCCTCTCGCCCAAGTCCGCGATGCCAGTCGATTTGCCGATGTATTTACATAACCCAATTTACTGCTGTCCGGAAATGTTTTGTTCGTCAGGAAACCGCGATAACCGTCATAATTCCACGTCGTCACGCGCGCACCGCTGCCGCTGCTGAAATTGCTCCAGTTTGTCATGGTCTTTAATCGTCCGGCGTAATCGTATCCGTAACCGACCGGATAGGTGCGCGAACCGTATTGCAAACCAAGCTCACCTGTGGGCAGATAAACGCTGTTGACGGTCATGTTATCGGGCTGCGTTACGCTGACAGCTTGTAGCATGTTGTTGTAAGTGGTGGTTGTGGTCTGGGACAATGGCGCGGTTACGCTCGTCACCAGATCGGCGTTATTAAAACCGTAAGTGGTCGTGCCATTACGAGCATCGGTGACGGTGTTTTGTCGGCCTTGCGGGTCGTAACCGTAGGTGGCACCGCCAATCGGGTTGCCGTTGGAGTCATAGCGTGTGGTGGAAATGGGCCGGCCATAGGAGTAGGCGCTGATGGTGTAGGAGCCGTCCGGGGCGGTGGTGATGGTTGAGCGGCTGTTGCCCGAATAACTGGTCTGGTTGGTGGTCGTCACCGGCGTGCCGGCGTCGCGATAAACGGTCTGCCAGTTGGTTAAGCCGTCGGTTGAGACACGGATTTCACTGATTAACGCGGATTGATCCACGCCGTTTTGGTTCCAGACATAGGTGCGTGTGCGGCGGACATTGGCGTTGTTATTGGTGGTCACGTCGTTGGTGGTGCAGGTGATGCGGTCGTTGTTCCAATCGATGCTGGTTGCATTTTTCGTCATGGACGCCACCGTATAGGCCAAGTTGGCCTTTCCATCATATTGGTAGAGAGTCGTGTCGCCATCGGGGTCAACTGTATTGAGATTTTTATTTCTTCCATTCGTCGTTGAAAAATCCATTGCTGTAAATGGCTGTAACGTGCCCTTTCGAATCACTAACAACAGCCATACCGGTAAAAGCTATTAACGAATTAATGTCGAGGTAGCGAGTATCTCCATAAATTCGTGCGGTTTCTCCGTTCTTTGTGGTGAAAATCCGAAGCGGCTTTCCATAAAGCTTCTCAATGTCTTCTGTGTTCATGCCGAGATTAGCACGGCAACCATCATAACGCTTGGATAATTCCTCATTAATTTCATAGCCCTTCTCAAGCTGCGGCAGCCCCCGCCATAAATAACCCGAAAGTAAAAAAGCGGGCAGTATGTTGAGCGGCTCCATTCCCGCCCCGCTATACGGTTTTAAATCATTGACTATTTCATCACGAGTCAACGCCGAAGCATCAATTATTTTCGTGATACTCCCGTTAATCGCCGGATCATCAATATCCCATGATTTAGCCCGTGTTGCAGTAGTTCCTCGATATGGATAAGTTTCTATTAATTCTGGAAATGAGAATGGCTTGATTATCTTAAACAGCATTTTATCTCGGAATAGAAGCCAAAAACTAGGACCGTCAGCATTTCGCACAAAGCAGCTAATTAACGTATAGTTCCCACCTGTTTCCGCGACTGTGAATGAGTGACTAGCCGCAATTCCAAATGTATTTCTTACCATATCAAGAGACGTCCCATTTGTAATTGCTAAAAAGGTCTTTTCAGGAACAGTTAACCTCTTGACCATTGAATTGATATGCCTGTACCGTGAGGTACAGCCATATAAAACAAACATCATCAATAAAACAATGCTTGTTAGAATACTTATGTGTTTAATTTTCATTTGAGCCTTTCTAATTACAACAAGCGCACTTCGCAGCCGAAAGATCAGGAAAATCGTCAGTTCGAGAGTTGCCTATGTTGATGAACCGATGTTGTTTGCGGCAGTAATACTTTGGACCTGTACTAGGTTGGTTAACCATACACGCCAACACGCTTAAATTGCATATCTCGCATGGAGTAAATGTGACAGGGATACCGTGCGCTAGCTGGTCTAGTTTATAAAGTGTTGACGCCCAAGAGGAAGCAGAACAATTATTTTGATCAAAGCATTGATCATGCTGGGCGCAGCACCTCAAACCACCATCACTAGTGATTGGATTAGGTATCGGGCCAATACCGTCACACGCTGGGCAATCCAAACCCAGAGGATCATATTGGCTCACCGGATTATTGAGCACGAAAACATAGATGAGACCAGTTTGAATTATACTGGCATTTTCTAGGCCAGCAATGTTTGGAGAACTGTGGATAAATTTCCGAACTGCATCCAAAGCAGCCAGCATAAACTCGCTCAATTTTTCGGGAGGCGGTCTTGGTCTGTTCGCTACAACTTCAAATCCAAGCTCACCAAACGGATCTTGATTCAAAAATCTTCCAACGGCTGGTTCGTAATAGCGATAACCATAGTAGTAAAGGCTCGTTTCCCAGTCATAAAATTTTGTAGCCCCCAAAAATGGGTTAATTTTAGATAACGGACCAGTTGCACGGATTACCTGCAGGAACGGATCGTATTCATATTGCGCAACAATCATCCCGTTGGCCGCATTGACCAACGCCATGACATTTCCGTTGCCGTCATAGGCATAGAAATACGTTCCCGCATTCGTCCCCGCATATATCGTCATCGAAATGAGACCACCCACCCCACCGGCTCCTTGCAAGCTGCCACTCAAATCCGTCCCCCAAGTAAAGCTTTGCAGTAGATTATTGTTCCCGTCGAGAACAGCGATGAGATTCCATCCGTCATACACGAATTTGTTGGTGGATTGAGGAACGTAATTTGAACCATTCCACGATGAAACTATCTTCTGTATCCGCCGGAACTTGGCATCATACTGGTAATCAATCTTTTGCTTGGCTGCACTGGCAACGTTTGTCTGGCTGGTTATTGATATTAACCTATTCTCCGCGTCCCAAGTATAACTCCATAATCCATCATTCGTTAAATTGCCATCCGAATCATAAAGAGGAGTTTGATTGTATGGAGGGAACAGAATGTTGCCAGTGGCGCTGTTACCGCCAGCATTGATACTTACGCTTTGCCAGGTCGGCCCTAAAGTGTTTGTAATGGTTATTTCACTTTCAAAATACTCCACTTTGCGAAGTGCCGTGTTGCTGTTGACGGTAACAGTGTTTGTGGCAATGGCTACGCCCAAGATGGACTTATAACCCGGGGTTACGATGTTTGTATATTGATTGAGGGAATTGGCATTGTAGGGAATCGTCCGTAGGTTTCCGCCACTGGCATCGCCACCAAATTTTGCAGTAGTCCTGTTGCCAATATTGTCAAACGTGTAATCAAACTGCTGTCCGGCAATCATTTTGGCACGCTTCTTAAGTATGGTTTGTCAACTATAAGCGAAAAATTAATTTCATTTTGACGAAATCACTCCTATAAGAGTCCCCAAAATCATTAAAATGATTACCGCCCATCTTACCGATAAAACTTTTGGAAACAAACAAAACGGTGGAAACCAGTTCCAGAGTTTTGAGTTTTGTCCGCCGAGACACATCCATATCAACAGAAGGCAACATTCGAGAATGGCTATCGGACCCAGTATTATATCATACTGCTCCAACCAACGCTTACGTGCTACCTGATCCTCGATAAATGCGGCTACAATGCTCCACAACATTATGAGCGACAGACCTAAAACAATGAAAAACTCCAAGGCTCGTAACGCCTTCCTATTGGGTGTGAGTGGTTCGTCGCTCATTTTCAATTTATCACCCACCAATATCCAGCGGTCCAAAGGAAACCGGCACTAAAACCCGGCACAAGATGGCTTGTCCTAAAAGAAGCCCTCGGTGTTACGAAATCAATAACCTCAAACACCCGATATAATCCGAAACCGTATTCCGTCACATTGCCGATTCCATTGTGCGCTGACCACGGGATACATCCTGTGGTAAAGGTGTCGCTTCCCCCATAGGTATACGACAACGCGCCGCCTCCACCCAATCCATAGCCTAAATAGCGGTAGTTTTCGCTTTCGGGATATATACAGCACTTGGGATCGGCTGTTAATGTCGCCCATACGTCGAGAATCACAACGGCACTACCCCCGCCGGTCACCATAGTAACGTTTATAGTCCATTTATCGCACGTTCCCGCCGGACACAGACCGAGTACATCGAATTTATCCTCTGGGTCATTTTGGATAAAAACGGATTCGTTACCGGATGGCGAACGGACACTCATTGCATATCTGTCCTTCGGGCTTAACAACTTCACATAGCTGCGAAGAAAACTTAACTCCTCGATGGGGTCCCTATTTGGCCACGTCCCTGTGGAGGGTTTGTAATACCTGTGGCCATAATAATAAAGTCCCGATTCCCAATCGTAATACTTTGTCGAACCAAGCATGACATTGGTAAACGCCATCGGCCCAGTTGCGCGAACAACACCGAGGAATGAATCATAATCATACTGTGCCGTCGCTGTACCATCGGCGGCATTAATTAACGCCATTACATTCCCGTTTCCATCATACGCCACAAAACAATTCGTCGTTGTGAAGCCGTAACGACTGACTTCCAGCAACCCGCCCACGCCGCCCACTCCTTGGGGCGATCCAGAAAGATCATTACCCCAAATATAGCTGCGGACGAGCGAATTGTTCGGAGCAACCTCGGCAGTCAAGTTCCATCCGTCGTACACAAACTTGTTGGTGGACTGTGGAACATAAGCCGAGCCGTTCCACGTCGAGACAATTTTTTGAATTCTCCGGCCTTTGGCATCATAAGCAAAATCCAATTTTACTTTTGAACCGGCTGGAGCATTGGTAAGACTCGTGAGGTTAATCAGCCGGTTTTCAGCATCCCACGTGTATGTGAACCGTCCGTCATTGGTCAGATTTCCGTCCGCATCGTAGCTGAACTGCTCCGGCGTCTGCGCAACAAATACATTCCCCGTCACACTTGTCTGTCCCGTTGCCGCCACGATGAGATTTGTCCACAAGGCTGATGAACTGTTGTTGACGCCCAGTTCATCCCGGAAATACTCCACCTTCCGATACGCCGTCTGGCCGTTGACCGTCACCGTGTTCGTGGCAAAGCTCACGCCCTTGATGTCCACATAACCCGGCACGTCCCGGGTGGTGATTTGATTGAGGGTGTTGTTTGTGTAGTTCGCCGTGCGCAAATAGCCGCCGTTCTGGTCCCCGCCAGCCTGGATCTGTGTGCGATTGCCGATATTGTCAAACGTGTAATCAAAGTGCTGGCCAGCGACGGGTGTTTCATCGCTCCAATACTTGTTGGCGCTGATGACCTGTCCGAGCGAGTCGTATTGATACAGCCAGTAACTGCCGTCGGCCAGCGTGGCGCGCGTCCGTTGGTTGGCGTTGTTGTAATTGTAGGTGTGAGAGTCCAAAGTCCTCAGTCCACTGTCCAAAGTCGAAATCCGTGTAAGACGGTTTAGGTAATCGTATGACTTGGTTGTTGTCATTCGGGTTGTGCCGTTCTGGTTAAAGGTAATTCGGTTTACTTATTGTTCCCCGAAGTCGCTTTTTCTAATTGTGTCGCCAGCCTTCACATCTCTTCTAAGCTTCATGCCTTCCAGCGTCTTTAGACCCGATACTTCGTCTACTGGCACTTCATCGGCCAAGTACACCCGTTTCATTCGGCCAAACCCTTTTTGAAATTTACTGCCCGAATTCAGGTCCTTCGCATATGCAAATACAACCCAATAATTTCGGCATGACCAATTTGTGACTACCTCCGACGGAACCTCACGAGGAGGTAAACGGACATTGTTAGTCCAATTATCAATGGCACAGGCATGCACCATATTACTCTCTACAAGTGGAGGCGAATATATGCCAATGACAACTCCATGCTTGTCAATCGCAAGTAAGCTCGGCCAACGCTGGAGCAGGTTATATGGTTCTGGTAACGGAGCGTGCCTGAGTTTATTATTATTAACAACGGGGAAGTCAGTTAAGTCTTTAATTGCAGTTGGAGGATTGATATCGGGCGTAAAAAACATCGGGCCGTAGGTAAAGCCGATCACGGCAACATTGGTGCTGTATTGTTGTCTCAAATTATGCAGGACGGTCAATTGCTGTATTAAAGTCTTTTCGTTTCGTGGGCCGTCAACGAAATCGCCAGTATCAAACGCAACTAACAGCAATCGTTTCCCTTTATAATCCTGCAATCGCAATTCCGGACCATCATCACTCCTATCTCTCAACGGACAAGAAAATTCGGGCGCTGGCACACCAATCCATTGAGAATAATAATCGCGTGTTTGTCGTTCAACATTCTGGCGTGTCTGTCCAACTGCGTCAGCTCGAAACAACAAGCTTGTCAATAATACAAGTAACGTATATCGCATAAATAATTTATAATGTTAAGGTGATCACGGCTCTTAAAAGCTAATTATCGTAATTTTGCAGCAGAACCGTCCTTTTCCGTCTTCAGCATTTCTTCTTGAACACATAGCGCACTGTATCTCAGCGTTCGCCCTTTCATTGGAAAGATTGGCATTGGCGCGCGCACAATCACACAGCAGATCGTCACACCTGTCAGTATCGACTTTACCGGCCAGCTTTTTGTGGTTATCAAGATCCCAATTTGCAAAGCAGGCATCATGTTTTCGACAGCAATTATCCAGACCATCCTTTACAGCGGGCGATGGATCGTTTTCCCAATCGTAATCTGTTGAGGCTATGTTTTGACCCCCTGTCCAATCAGATCCACACCAATTGCCCCAGATTTGTTTCAAACCTCTTGGATCAATCTGGTCTATGGGCGAGTTTTTCGCGAATAAGTAGCTTGGAAGATTTCCATGTTCAACCAAATGTTTTTGAGCACGCCAACCTTTTCCTTTAGTTTGCTCCCGCAAAAATGCTTCGTCTCCAAGTGGGTCTTTGCCCAAGAACCGCCCGAATGATGGAGAATATGGACGCATTTCATAGAGAATCAGATCAGTTGTGTCATTCATTCGCTTCGTCGAAAATCTGAACGGATTCTCTTTAGCCATTAAGCCGGTGGCTCGAATCGGTTTTCCAAACGTTTCATATTCGTAATTCGCCGATACCGTTCCATCACTCGCCTTTACTAACGCGGCTACGTTTCCATTTCCATCATACGCATAGAAATGCTCTCCATTGACTGCGCTGTTCATCATCAACAACCCACCAACACCTCCAGCACCGTCCATGCTCCCGCTCAAGTCGAGTCCCCAAGTATAAGAACGAACCAACGCATTGTTTGTCGCGTTCAACTCCGCAATATGTCGCCAACCATCGCTTACAAACTTCAAATCTTCTGTCACCAAATAGCTGCCAGAACTGCCATCATACGTCGTCTGGCGAATCCTTCTTCCTTTGCCGTCATATTCCCATGTTACTTTCCGTTCAGAGGCGGTCGGTGTGTTGGTCAAACTTTCAGCCTTTGTCAGCCGATTTTCAGCATCCCATGTCAGCATCCATCGCCCATCATTCGTCAGGTTCCCGTCGGCATCGTAGCCAAATGTTTCTGGTGTCTTTGTGATGAAGATGTTGCCGGTATTGGTATTGTTACCACTCGCCACTGTGACGCCGAGCCACGCCGGCGCGGAAGAATTATTCGTGCCCATTGCGCTCTGGAAGTATTCAACTTTTCTATAAGCGATTTGCCCATTTACAGTGACCGCATTTGTTGCGATGGCTACGCCGATAACATCGTTCATCCCCGGATAATCACGGCTGGTAATTTGATTCAATGTGTTCACGGAATATGATGCAGGCCGGAGGCCTGCGCCACCTTGGTCGCCACCAGCTTTTGTCTGCGTCCGATTGCCAATGTTGTCAAAGTTGTATTCAAACTGCTGCCCCGCCACGGGGGTCCCGTCTGACCAGTATTTCTTGCCGGAAGTGACTTGGCCAAGTGAGTCGTAATTGTAAATCCAGTATGAACCGTCAGCTAACGTGGTTCGTGTCCTTTGGTTGGCGTTGTTGTAATTGTAGGTGTGAGAGTCCAAAGTCCGAAGTCCAACGTCCAAAGTCGAAATTTGCGTGAGGCGATTCAGATTATCGTATGACTTGGTTGTGGTCATGCGAGTTGTGCCGCTTTGCTGGAATGTAATCTGCCCCACCAGCGGAGAATTGGCAAGATAGGAATAAGTCGCCGAGTCCAAAGTCCCAAGTCCAATGTCCAAAGTCGAAACGGTCTGGAGACGGGAGGCGGTGTCGTAAGCATAGGAAGCAGAAGCAAGGAGCACGGATGAAGGATTAAGCAGGGAAAGGTTGGTGCGGCGCAAATAGGAGTCGTAATTGTTGGTCACCGTGACTCCGTTGACGGTTTCGCTCAAAAGCTGATTCGCTGAATTATATGTCAGGGACTCGGTGGAACTCGCCCCTCCGACTTGAATGAGACGACCCAAACGGTCGTAGGTGTTGGTGACGTTTGATGTTGTGCCACCGGAATAAACAATTGTCGCCAGACCGCCTGCGTTATCGTAACCGTACGTCGTCGTTATACCACGTGCCCAGGTGCGTGAGGCCAATCGTCCAGCCGAGGTGTAGGTGTAGCCCGGCCCGGCTGCGCCGCCGTCATAGGCCTTGCTCGTGAGCCAGCCTCGCTGGCCATTGTAATTCCAAGTCGTCAGGCGAGCGCCGGTGTTTGGATAACTCGACCAGTTGGTCATGGTTTGCAGCCGCCCGGCGTAATCGTAACCATAGCCCACCGGATAGGTGCGTGAGCCGTATTGCAATCCCAGTTCGCCGGTGAGCAGATAAACACTATTGACGGTCGTCCCATCAGGCTGGATGACACTATATGGCCGCATCATGTTATCATAAAGCGTAGTTGTAGTCTGGGACAATGGCGCAGCTACGCTCGTCACCAGATCGGCGTTATTAAAACCGTAAGTAGTCGTGCCATTACGAGCATCGGTGACGGTGTTTTGTCGGCCCTGCGGGTCGTAGCCGTAGGATGAAGAAGCAAGGAGTACGGAGGAAGAATCAAATCTTTGCACTTGGGTCAGCCGGCCATAGGAGTAGGCGCTGATGGTGTAGGAGCCGTCCGGGGCGGTGGTGATGGTCGAACGGCTGTTGCCCGAATAGCTGGTCTGACTGGTGGCCGTCACCGGCGTGCCGGCGTCGCGATAAACGGTCTGCCAGTTGGTTAAGTCGTCGGTGGAGACACGAATTTCACTAATTAACACAGATTGATCCACGCCGTTTTGATCCCAGACGTATGTGCGGCTGCGTCGAACATTCACACCGTTGACGGTTGTCACGTCGTTAGTGGTCCAAGTGATGCGGTCAGTGCCGCCAAAATCAATTGTGCCATTGCGATCCATGTCAATGGCGGTATAGGCGAGCTCGCCTTTGGTGCTGTAGGCATAAAGGGTTGAAACGTTGTCAGGATCAATCGTATTGGTGAGCTGGCCTTTTGAGTTGTAGAAGGACTGGCTGTAGTGATTATCAGCATAAAGTGTTTTGACGGTGCGGCCCGCCATATCGGTATAGGTCTTTGTCCATTCGGAAGTGAGGTTGCCATTGACATCGAGATTGGTTTCCACGGTGTAGGTCCAATAAGCGCCGGAATTATATTCCACGCCGTAGCTGTAGGCTTTTCCGTGCACGGCAATGCCAGTAACACTCTTGAGCGAGCCGTCGGCATAATAAGTGTCAATGCGCGTGCCGCCATTGGGATAAACGCTGGTGCGGATAGTTCCGCCCGTTGGGGCATTCGTCCGGCTGTAAGTGGTGACGCCGTCTAGGGCGTTGGTCTGTGCAATGAGTTCACCGGCCAGGTCATAGGATGACTGCCCAAGAATTACCGATGAGTCATCGGAGCCCACCCTGACAGATGCGAGGACATGACCGGCGGCGTCGAGGGCATTGGTGAAGGTGATGGGGTTGTTGCCGGTGCCATTGACATACCTTGCATAACCGATTTGGCGTTTGGCGGGGTCGTAGAGGTATTGGGTGAACACGCCGTCGCGGTCAATGGTGTTGTCCAGCCCACAACAGCCGTATTGGGTCGTCTCGGTCGTGCCGTCGTTGTATTGAACCAGTGTGGGCCGGCCCAAATCATCCGTCTGGAGGGTTACTGCGGAGGACAGCAACAATCCAGAGGCGATGTCGTAGGTCGCGTTGGAGATCGAGTTGCCCCCCAAATCCACCACGGTCACGGCCTTGGTGCCATCCACGACGTTGGTGCCCGTGGCATCGGGCACCCCCGACCAAACGGTGGTCGTCAAGCCGGTCGCATTGGTGGCATACTGATAAACACTCACCGTGCCGTCGGGGTTTTTCGTCCAAGCGGGATAACTTTCAAAATTGCCATCGGTGAACGAAGTATTGACTGTGACGAGATTGTTCAATGCGCCAATCACGGCGCCCGGTGTCTGGCACACGAAGTTGCTTACGCCTCCCGGAAAATCCACACGGTAGGAACGGGCTGTTTCCTGACCCAGCAAAGTCTCCACCGTTGTTGACTGCGCTGTGACACCGCTAGTGCCGGTAGTGTAACCATTAATTGTCACACGGCATTGGGATTCCGGAGCGCCCACAGGCGCATCCTTAAATTGTGCCACTGTCTTCACCCGGCGGGACCCGGAATCATACTGATAAAGCTCCCAATAGCCGGACGGCGTTGTGATTTGCTTCAATTGTCCGTAGTTGCCGCCATCCACGGCAGCGTTGGTGTAATAGCTCCATGTATTGGTCTGCGCTCCAAGCCCGTCCGGATTCACGATCCGTTGGATGAGATTCGTTTCGTCCCACGGAAATACCTGATACGTTTCGACCTGCTTAAAGGCCACAGTGTCATCTGCATTCAATACGACGTTTGTTTCGGTGAGGATCGTCTGGCTGCCATCCCAAAACTGCGACCGTGTTTCTTTGCGTAGTCCGTCACCGGTGATCAATTCCCAGTATTGTGCGTTCGCAACCCAAGTGTAATCATATTGATGATCACCCAGCTGGCCCGTGGTATTGATGCGCAATCGGTTATAGGTGTTGGTGGAAGCATCGGGATTTTGCACGGTGACTGCGTTAAAGGGCTGGCCGGTGGGCGGATAGAGACCGTTAATTTTATTCAGGCTGAAATTGGATGCCGTGTAGAAGTTAACCGAATAGCAGAAATCGTTGCTGACAATGACATCGGCAAGCAGTTGCGAAGTGCGTACCTGCCGCAACACGCCTGTGGCACCGTCATTGATCCGCTCGACGGATGCGCCTAAATATGCCTGAATGCCGTCAGGCTTGGCCAAAGACAAGCCCGGATAGTTGTCTTCGATGACCAGTTGCCCGGCATTTTGCTGATATGCATACTTGCCGAGTCCCATTCTGAAATGAAGGCTATTAAGACCGGCTTCTACAGAACCAGCGGCGCAGCTATTACCACTGCAACCGCCGCATTTAGCCCGCCAAGTAATATAAACAGGGGGGCCACTAAACGGCCAGCCAATATGGTTTCCACAACCATCGTCATCGGTTGCAGTGATCGTAACTTGCAGGCGTTTGCCATTGGGACAAATGGATATATCACTTGCTGGCAGTTTCTGATTAATAATTTGATTCCCCCAGTGTTTACTTGGGCAGGAGAAACTCGGGCCTGTTGAGGAAACGCTTCCAATCGTGCCCTTGTCATCAAAAGAAGCACTGTTCACTATCACTTCATAATTACCGGGAATAAGCGTGAATGGAAAATCGTCACTTTCCAAAGTTCGAGTGATGGTGGCACCGGCCCCCAGTCCGAGACTTCCCAACGACACCCAATAACTGTATGACTTGGATTGTTCCACCCACTCAGTATTCAATGCAAATACCCGGCAACAGGCAAAGCAAACCAGAAACGCCACAGTTATCCGAACATTGTAATGTAAGAAATTATAAATTAGTTTCATGGAATTATCTCCAGTTTGGCATAAATTCATTTTTTATTCCCTATTTCAACGGCGTGAACACCATCAGCCCATTTCCGGCGGTCAATCCGTTGGCCGAGTCGTAGGCCTGCCAATCACTAAGATCGCCAGTGTTGTAAACTCCGTCACCATTACTGTCTTCCAGATAATCGGGGATGCCATCGCCATCGTAATCAAGAGGATTGCCATAGGCATCCACAGCCACGTAGTGGTAGCCGATGCTCACGGTGTTGGTGCCTTCAATGACCTGATTGGTCGTGACGGTGTAGTGATACAGGCCAACCTGATCCGCCGTCGTGCTGCCAGCATGGATGAGCGGACTATCGGGCGGTTGATAGAAACCACCCAGCCAACTGGTCTGATAGGCCAGGGTTGCATTGGTCACCACGTCATTGGCATTGGTCGGATATAACCGGCCGTTGCAGTTGAGATAGGCGTTGTAACCATTGGTCAATGTGGAATTGGTAATGGTGCAAGTGTCGAAGTCGTTGTTAAAGGCATACCAGACGGTGTTCGAGGGTTGAGGCAGGTTGACGGTGGTTCCAAACACCAGATTGTTGGACAGGGCGAGCGTGGACTGAAGGTTGGTGGCAAAGTTGGCGATGGCGGAGTAATAAAAGAGATTGTTCATCAGTGTCACTGTCCCTCCAGCACTGTTGTCAATCGCCGCCCTGCACTGCACAAATTGGCTGTCCCGGACGCTCACCGTGCCTGAACCGGAAATGCCGGTGCCCGCATATGCCAGCCGCAAAAATCTATAATCGTTGGTCTGCCCGCTTTCGTCTGAAAGATACGTCCCGCTATTGGTATTGCTTGGATTGCCAGTGCTTCCCTCGATGGTTACGCCCGCTGAATTGTCGTCCTTGGAGGTCAAGACAGCCATGTCGGAGGGGCCGGTCAAACAGACCAATGGCCCGTTCAACGTCATTTGCGCCGCCGGTTGACCGGCGTATTTAATCACCGCTCCACCTTCGATCGTCGTGACACCGTATAATTGGACGGGTGTTCCTATGTAATACGTCATGTTGAATTCGAACATATAATTTGTCAGGGAACCCGAGAGAGCTGTGGGGATCGTAAGGGTCGCATTGGAACTGGTGACACTGCCCACAGCATTGGTAATCACGACGTAATAGTTGCCGGCATCGGTGGTTTGGATGTTGTTAAGTGTCAGTGTCGCGTTGGTCGCAGATTCCAGCGCAGCAGAGTTGAAATACCACTGATAACTCAAGGACATTGTGCCAATGGCAGTCACAGTGAACGTCGCGTTACTTCCTTGAAACACTATTTGATTGGTTGGTTCTGTTATGATCATTGGCGGCATCAGCGTCGTCGCATTGGTCTCGGCCGAATAACCCGATTCCCCAACCCAGTTGCTCGCTTTAGCCCGATAGTAATACGTCGTCCCCGCCGCCAGATTCGTGTCCACATACGACGTCACCCCCGACACCTCCGCCACCACCGTAAAAACTCCTTCGCTGTTTGTCGCCCGCTCAAGGCTGATTGCCACACCCGCGCCGCCATTCCATGTCTCCTGCCAAGTCAACCCAATCTGCGTGGACGAAATTGCCGTCGCCGTCAGGTTGGTCGGCGGCGTCGGCGCGGTCACCACCGCATACTTGGCATCCAAATACTCATTGACTGCCAGCCGTTCCCCCGCCGTCAGGGTTCGGTCAAACACCAGCACCTCAGCGATGTCCCCGGCAAAGCAAGGATTTCCAAAGAACCCCTCCCCTAACGTGGGATAAGGGTTATAGCCATAGATGTTGGTGGTGGTGCTGTACTGCAACTCCCCATTGATCCATGCCGCCCAGTAGTTGCTCTGCCCGGCTACCTCATACAGATGATACTGATACAACGGCTGCGCCGGAATGCCTACTGTACAGTACGAAGTGCTCCCGAAATCATCCACGATGTTCCCGCTGCCGTTCGGATATCCCAATTCCGAATCCCACATCCCGCCTGTACCCAAGGTCCAAAGAGGCCCGTTGCCTTGACCCGGTGCTACATTCGCCTTCAACACCACAAACGCCTCTGCTTGCGTCGTTCCGTTCAAAAAGTTCGGCAAAGTGAAATACTGATCACTAGGATACGGGTTGTTGTTGGTTGGATTAAATCGCACCACCGGCAAGCCGTTGAGTGCGTTGGTGACATAGAGTGGCTGAGAGTATGTATAACTCTGGGTGGCACTGTTATTCCAACCACTGCTGTCAGGCCACGTGCTGACGGGAGCATTGTTGGTAAGTCCGGTAATTACATTCGCTTTCAGCCAGAGACGAACATTGTTGCTGGCAAACAGGGAGCTGATGGTAATGTTCACCACTGAAGAAGTGGCGGAAAGACCGTAGTTGTCATCCGCCACAGCCGTAAGGCCATAGCTCCCGGCCTGCGCATTGCTCCAAACCAGACTGTAGGGCGGATTGGTTACAATGCCCAGACTATTGGTCGCCCCTTCAAAAAATTGAACCTGAATAATGGTTCCTGCAAAATCACTGGCGGTAGCCGTCAATGTCACGTTGGTCTGACTGGCAATAATGATTGTGTTGTCGGCTGGATTGGTGATCGAAACTGTTGGCGGTATCGGCACCGTCAGCACAGCATTGGAACTGGTTGCCGAACCAAAAGCGTTGGTCACCACCACCGCGTAATTGCCCGCATTTGTTGTCTGAACGTTGGTCAGTGTCAACGATGTGTTGGTCGCTCCACCCAGTACATTCATTCCGTTGAAATACCACTGGTAACTCAATGGAGTTATACCCGCTGCCGTCACGCTGAAGGTCGCGTTGCTCCCCTGAATCACCGCCTGACTTTGCGGTTGCGTCAAAATCGCCAGCGCCCAATTGGTTTCACCATTGTCAACCAATCCATTTCCATTAGCATCTTCGATGTAATCCGGTATGCCATTGCTATTTGAGTCGAGTGGATTGCCATATTGATCCACGGCTATGTAGTGGTAGCCGATGCTGACGGTGTTAGTGCTTTCAATAACCTGATTGGTCATGACGGTGTAGTGATACAGGCCGACCTGGTCTGCCGTCGTGCTGCCGGCATGGATGAGCGGGCTGTTCGTCGGCTGATAGAAACCACCCAAAGGCCCGGATTGGTAGGCCAACGAGTTGGTCAGCACGATGTCATTCGCATTGGTCGGATAAAGCTGCCCGCTGCAATTGAGATAAGCGTTGTAACCGTTGATGGTCATCAGTTTTACACCCCTCCTACCAGGTTCAGAAATAGTGCAGCTGTCGAAATCGTTGTTAAATAAAAACCATATGTTGGAGTTAGAGTAGGACTGAAGTGTTACCGGCGTGTTCCAAAACAGGCTGTTGGAAAATGACAAACTATAATTTATTTCGTTAACAGAACCAGCAGAGATACTTGAACGGGCGAACAGGGTGTTCTGGATGTTGGCCGTAGTCGAATCCGCACCATCAAAGATATTCTGCCCGTTCCACAGTTCGCAATTTTGAACCAGCAGACTGTTAAAAGCCCAACCGCTGGAGTTGTAGAATTGATACTCTCCGCCCGCCGGAGTCACAAATTGGCTGAATTGAAACGTGCCGTTTGGCCCCACGCTTCCATAGTGATAGGAATTTATATTCCAGCTATCCCAGAGGCTGTCAGGCCCGATGGATATGGGTTGCTCTTGAACCGCAAGATACCATACAAACCGGTTGGGAGTGAGCGGCGTGCCCACGGAAACCACTGAACTGCCATCCTGCAACCAAATCCCCGCCAAATCATTGTAGCAGGCAATCACCGTGCCGTTGTTGATCGTTAGAGTTGCATTGGTAATGAAATACCTTTCTGTGATATAATCAATCGGGTCGTAGTGATAGCCCAAGTCCGGTGCAGCATTCGTGTCTCTTGGGGCTTGCGGTCCCAACGTGACGTTTGAGGTAATCGTCACGTTGGAATAACCACTCACAATGGGCGGATGGGTGGTCTTTTTCTTAAGGTCAGCCAGCAGGGTCAGGTCAATGTTCGTTGTGCCGGCGTTGGTAAAAGCGCAACCATTGGTAAGATAATAATTGCCAGCACCTACTGCTTGAAACGGATAGAAGTTGTTGGTGACTGTTGAGGAACCAAAATTCGGGCTGTTGTAAAACCCGTTATCACTGCCGGAAATTTGATAGGTCAGCCACGGGACTGTGGGGTTGTTGGTCAGGTTTGACACATTGACAAAAAGGCAATTCGTAAAACACGGATTGAATGACTGATAGCCCTCGTTAACCGCCGTGAGGTAGGAACTGGAACTGAACGTTGAATTCTGAACATCGAGGGAACACGAAAACAGGTTGTTGAAATTCGTCTGCACACTGCTAAACAACACGTTTCTCAGGTAAACAGCATTAGCAAAGGCCGTAAATCCGTTTTGACAATTAACAATCTGGCCGTTGTAAAAGTAACAGGAATTATTACAACTCAGTGAAACCGCTTGCCGGGCATAGGCAATGCGGAAATAAGAGATCGTCTGTATAGTGCCGGATTCAATAATCTGCAAAACGGGGTTGGCATAATAACCTGAAGGATTGCCCGATCCAAATGATTCACCCACTGAATTGTCATCCACAGCGGTAAAAATCACCGGCCGATACGCGCTCGCCTGCCAGTTGATCGTCGGCCTAAATGCGCTAATCGTTATTGCCAACGAAGCATTGCTGGCGTATTTGAGCACCGCTCCGCCTTCAAAGGTGTTGGTTCCATACAGATTCACTGCTCCGCTGATGTAATAGGTCGTGTCGCCTTGAAACGTCCACCCGGTTTGGGTAGTCATGGTTACATAATCCAGCACCAAACCCCGGGAGGGGGAGGAAGCCTTGGTCAAGAACATGGTGTTGGTGGTCGCCTTGGCCAGCCGTTGCGGCGGTAAAACCAATGTCTTCGATATGGTCTGCGGTATTGTCCTCGAACTCGTCTGGACGGCCGGTTGCGGCAAGGCATTGAGTTCACCGGCGATGGATGTCACCGGCACTTCCTCCACCAAAAATTGCCGGCCTTCCAACTTCACCCAGGACTTGCTCACCGATGCGCCTCCTTCATGTGTATCCGACCTCAACAGGAAAGCCCAGCCCGGCATCATTTTCATTGTCCCAAAGTCCAGGTTCTCGTCACTCAAGGTGATTCCCGCCTGCTTCGGCAACACCATTGTTGTCACCGCCGGTTGCGGTGGATTGAAAAATTCCGTCAACACCTGCAACCGTGCTGTTGCGGGGTTAAGGCCATAGGATTCCGGCGTCGGCGGTTGTTCCCGCAGGATGATGTCCTGCTCAAACCCGGCTTTCGTATAGGTGTAACGCAAATCGGCTTCAACCCCCGTGAAGGCGTCGGGATAGATGACTTGATTGGAACCCACCAACTGCCCGACCGAATCCTTGAGTTCCGCAATCAGCACGGATTTGACACCGTCATCATAACTCAATCCCAGTGGCCGGCTTTGCAGCGTTTTCCCGTCCGGTGTCACCAGGCGGATTTCACCTTGATAGATGTCCCCGGGGAAATAGGCCTGATGCCGGCCTTGAGTTGCCGCTGCTGTGCCATTGGGCAATATGTCTATCTCTTCCTTCGATTCCACCCATTGGCCGTTCTTCCAGTAGTTCAACCCCGTGGCCAGTTCCACATAGGCTTGATTGGTTTGCAGGACGGTACGGCCTTGGGCGTTCACTGTCCGGACGATCTTTTGCCAGACCCGGGAATCGGCTCCCTGTTCGCCAATCCGGTAGCCGACAACGGAAGATGGCCTGCCCGTTGTGGTGGTGGCTGTCGTTTGCGCCTGGGTCAGGTCAATCAACAAACAGGATGCCGCGAGAATCGCCAGTGTCTTTTTCATGGGAAAGAAACGGTTGAAATATCGATTACAGAACTTGAGACGTAGTTTTGGAGAATCACCCCTATCCAAGCAGGCCATCCCGGTAGATGCGCTGTGACCCTTCTGATTCATATCGCTTTAACGGCCTGCATCACAGAGCCAGCACGTCAGCCATATGATGTGACTCGAAACTAACGGCTTTTAACTGACAATCCCCAATCGCCGCAAGAAAAACTTATTCACAACGCTTCCATCTTAACTTTTTATTGTCTCATGACAACGACGGCAGGGAAACAATCCGGTGACAAATCATGCATCCGCTCCGCACCGCCGTCGAAATTATTCCGCCGAAAAACGGTAAATAATCGTGTTTTGATAAACCTGCCCTGGTCTCAACACGGCTGATGGGAAATGCGGCTTGTTTGGGGAATCAAGAAAATGTCCCGGCTCAATGCAAAAAGCGGCACGGGGCCGATGAATCCTGTCACCTTTTCCCCTGTGCCCGTCGAGGTTGTTGCCGCTGTAAAATTGCGCCCCGGGTTTTGTGCTCAACACTTCCATGACGCGGCCCGTGGTTGGTTCCCAAACGCGCGCCACCAAACCAAGTTCACAGGGCTGTTTGTTAATCACCCAGTTATGATCATAACCCTTGCCAAACTTGAGCTGCGGATCGTCGTGGTTTATGCGCGCCCCGATTTTCACGGGTTTGCGAAAGTCAAAAGGTGTGCCGTCCACAGGCTTTAATTCCCCAGTCGCGATTTGCGTTGCATCCGCCGGTGTAAAATGATTTGCGTTGATGTGAAGTTCGTGATTCAACACATCACCTTCGCCCGCAAGATTGAAGTAGGAATGGTGCGTGAGATTGCAAACAGTGGGCGTGTCGGTCGTGGCTGTAAAATCCAATTTCAATTCATTCTCATTGGTTAATGTGTAAATCGCTTTCACGTAAAGATTCCCGGGAAACCCCTCCTCGCCATCCCTGCTCAAATAGGTGAGTTCAAGGGCTGGACCTTTGTCGGTCTCCATGGCTTTTGCCTGCCATACAACCTTGTCGAATCCTTTGAAGCCGCCGTGCAGACAATGTTGTCCGTTGTTCTTCGTCAGTTTATGGGTTTTCCCTTCAAGAACAAACTGCGCGCCTCCAATGCGGTTTGCGTAACGCCCGATCAGCGCGCCAAAGTAATAATTGTATTTCAGGTAATCAGCCAGATTATCGTAGCCAAGAACCACGTCGGCGTATTTGCCATTGCGGTCGAGCGCGGTAAGCGAGACGACAATGCCGCCATAGGTCATGATGCGCACCTCCATGCCGTTCTTGTTGCGCAATGTGTAAATTTCCACCGGCTCGCCTTCGGCCGTTTTGCCAAAAGGAGCTCTAACGATTGATTTGGTCGGGTTTTTCGTTTGAGTCATCCGGGGAAAAATACGATTTCCGCAGCGCACAGTCCAGTTTTTGTTTCCGGCCACGCCACAATAAAAATCAATCTCCCAGACATGTTCCCAAGCGCCGGGCGGTTTCCACCCACGGATGGTTCGGAGGAACGGTTTTGCGTTTGCCGGCGACCTTTTCCAACGGCACGGGTTCCGTGCCATCGCCGCGCGCGGCCACCATCACTCCGAAAACGCCTTCATGAATCAAGTCGGCGCATGCGCTGCCGAGCCGCGTGGCGAGCAAACGATCCGCCGCCGACGGCGTGCCGCCGCGTTGCACGTAACCCAGGATCGTGACGCGCGATTCAAGATGGGTGAGCTCCTCGAGTTGCCCGGCCAGCCGCAGCGTGTTACCGGCGTGCTTCGCTTCGAGAGCGGCCAGTTCGAGTTTGGCCTCATTGCGTTCATGCTGGCTCCGCGCCTTGTCTTTGCGACTTTCGGCGGCAGCGAAGGCACGCGCGTCATCCACGCCCTTCGCGCCCTCAGCCACGGCGACGATGCTGAAATTCGTTCCATGCTGGCTGCGACGGCGAATGGCTTCGGCAATTTTTTCAACGTGATAGGGAATTTCAGGAATGAGAATCACGTCCGCGCCGCCCGCGATGCCCGCGCCCAACGCCAGCCAGCCCGCGCGATGCCCCATGATTTCAGCGACGATGATGCGATGATGACTGTGTGCCGTGCTGTGCAGGCGATCAATGGCATCCGTGGCAATGTCCAGGGCGGTCGCAAAACCAAAAGACGAATCCGTCATCGCCACGTCGTTGTCAATGGTCTTGGGCAGCGTGATGATGTTGAGTCCGGCTTCCGCAAGGCGCAGCCCGCTTTTTTGCGTGCCACCACCACCAAGACACACCAGCGCATCAAGGCCGAATTTGGCATAATTTTTTACAATGACGCTGGTCATGTCACGCGCGTGACCGTCAATCTTCATGCGATGCGGTTTGTCACGGCTCGTCCCAAGAATGGTGCCGCCGACAGTAAGAATTCCCGAAAGCATGCTTTTATCGAGTCGCAACCGCCGATTTTCGACAAGGCCCCGAAAGCCATCGCGGAAACCTACAATTTCCATCCCGTAAAAACCGAGTGCGGTTTTGCCGACGCCGCGAATGGCGGCGTTAAGGCCGGGGCTGTCGCCGCCTGCCGTCAAAATACCGATACGTTTGGCTTGTTCCATAACCACGGTGAAACTAGCAATGTGTGATTTTCTGTCGAGAGGAACTTATGATTTTTTTATACGGACTGCGAAGCGCGTCCACTCGAATGTCACTTTTCATCGGCTTTCAATTCATGGCACCAATACGGCGGCACCCCGAAGTTTGCCGGAGCGCAAACGCGTCAACGCTTCATTGGCCTCGGCAAGGGAAAACAATTGCACCGTCGTCCGCACCGGCACCTGTGGTGCCAGAGTGAAGAATTCCGCGCCATCGCGGCGCGTGAGATTGGCCACGGAACAAAGCATTCGTTCCTGCCAGAGCAAATCATACGGAAACGACGGAATGTCGCTCATGTGAATGCCGGCGCAAACGACCGTGCCACCCCTGGCAACGGCCCTCAACGCCAGCGGCACGAGCGATCCGACAGGCGCGAAAATGATGGCCGCGTCCAATTGTTCCGGCGGCAAAGTTTCGGAGTCGCCTGCCCAGACTGCGCCCAGCGATTTGGCAAATGCCTGCGCCTCCGAATCGCCACGCCGCGTGAAGGCGAAAATTTCACGGCCTTGAAATTTTGCGACCTGCGCGACGATGTGCGCCGCCGCGCCAAAACCATAGATGCCGAGGTGTTTTGCTTTCCCGGTTTTGGTGAGTGAACGATAGCCGATAAGACCAGCGCAAAGCAGAGGAGCGGCCTCGGCGTCTGAATAGGCATCCGGAATCGGAAAGCAAAACCGTTCGTCGGCGACGGCAAATTCCGCGTAGCCACCATCCAGTGTATAGCCGGTGAAACGCGCGCGGTCGCAAAGATTTTCGCGTTCGCTGCGGCAAAATTCACACTCGCCGCACGTCCAGTCCAGCCACGGAATGCCCACGCGATCGCCGGTTCTGAATCGTTGAACGCCCTCGCCTTTTTCGACGATGACGCCGACAATTTCGTGTCCGGGCACGAGCGGCAGCTTGGGGCTGGGCAATTCGCCATCCAGGATGTGCAAATCCGTGCGGCAGACGGCGCAGGCGGCGACCTTCACCAAAACCTGCGTCGCCCCGGGCTTCGGCACGGGTATGTCAGCAGCTCGCAGCGGCTGCCGCGGCGTCTTGAGAATCATCGCGCGCATGCGCTAATTGAACCTTCAAAACCGTAGCGGTCAAGTGTCGGCTTGGATTTTGAAAATAGCGCGGGCGTCCCGCCTGCAAACACAACGAAACAGGCCAGAGGCCTGTGCCACTTTAATTCCCATGTGGTTGACGCTGGCGTGCGAAGGCCATACGTTTGATTCTGTTTTATGAGCGAATTGCAGAATTCACTGCTCGAATTGATCCGGCGCACCTCGGCGGAAATTCCCGATGACGTGCAAAAGGCGATTCTCAATTCATTGGAACACGAGAAGAAAGGCACGATTGCCGCAAACGCGCTCAAAATCATCGAGCGCAACATTGAACTGGCGAAACAGAAATCGCAGCCGATTTGTCAGGACACCGGCAGCATTTTGTTTTATGTGGATTGTCCGGTTGACTTCGACCAGATCTCTTTTGAAGAAACTGCCAAGGAAGCCGTGAAGCTGGCGACAAAGAAAGGTTTTCTCCGTCAGAACTCGGTGGATTCGCTTACTGGCAAGAACGACGGAACTAACGTCGGGCCGGGCGCACCAACATTTAATTTTCATCAGCATCGTTCGCCCGAAGTGGGCGTGCGACTGGTGTTCAAGGGCGGCGGCTGCGAAAACGTTGGCGCGCAATACTTGCTGCCTGACGAAAAGCTCCGGGCGAACCGCGACCTCGACGGCTGTCGCAAGGCGATTCTCGATGCGGTGTTGCAGGCGCAGGGAAAGGGTTGCAGCCCGGGCATCCTCGGCGTGTGCATCGGCGGCGACCGCGCCACGGGCTACGAGTTGAGCAAGACGCAATTCCTCCGCAAACTCGACGACAGTAATTCGAATCCGGAGTTGGATAAGCTGGAGCAGGACATTTTGAAAATAGCAAACGAACTCGGCATCGGCCCGATGGGTTTTGGCGGCAAGACGACGCTGCTGGGCGTGAAAATCTGTGCGGCGAACCGTCTGCCCGCGTCGTTTTTCGTCAGCGTCAGTTACATGTGCTGGGCCTATCGGCGTCAAGGCGTGACGCTGGATGCGGAGGGGAAAATTCAAACGTGGCTTTACTAAGCACGGGAGGAGAATGCCATGATCAAACTTTCCTTTCCCTTCACCGAAGAAAAAATCCGGGCGCTGAAAGTCGGCGACGAGGTTTTGATCTCCGGTGTGGTGTTTACCGGGCGCGACGCAGTCCACAAGTATTTGCATGAGGGCGGCAAACTGCCGCCGGGCGTGAAGTTGCGCGACGGGATTCTTTACCATTGCGGTCCGGTCATGATGAAGGACAAGCAGGGCAATTGGAAGGCCACCGCCGCCGGTCCGACGACTTCCATCCGCGAAGAGCCGTATCAGGCGAAAATCATCCGTGACTTCGGCATTCGGGGCATCATCGGCAAGGGCGGCATGGGCGACAAGACACTCGCAGCGTGCAAGGAATTCGGTTGTGTGTATCTGCATGCGGTCGGCGGCGCGGCACAGGTGCTGGCCGAGTGCATCAAGAAGGTGCGCAACGTTTACATGATGGAAAAGTTCGGAGCGCCGGAGGCGATTTGGGAATTTGAAGTGGAGGATTTTCCGGCGGTGGTGACGATTGATGCGCACGGCAATTCGCTGCACAAGGATATGTTTGCGAAGAGCCAGGTGGAATTGGCGAAGCGGCTCTAAAAAGGTAAGGCGCTTTCTCCGAAAGCGCCGCGGCTGGCTCGGAGAGCCAGCCCTACCTATTTTCAGAACGTGAATTTCCGACCGTACTAACTGAATTCAATTTGCGGCTGCTGGTTTCTCCGCCATTTCCTTGTCGCGTTCCTCCATGGCGGCCCTGCGCGAAAGACGCACGCGGCCTTTGTCGTCCACGCCGAGGCATTTGACATGGATTTCGTCACCGATTTTGACAATGTCCTCGGTTTTCTTGACGCGAAAATTGGCCAGCTCGCTAATGTGAACAAGGCCGTCCTTGCCGGGCAGGAATTCAACGAACGCGCCGAATTCCTTGATCGTGACGACCTTGCCCCGGTAAATTTTCCCGACTTCGGCTTCGGCGGTCATGTCCATAATCGCATCACGGGCAATCTTCATGCCCTCGGGCGACACGGAGAAGATGTTTACGGTGCCGTCGTCTTCGATGTCAATTTCACAACCGGATTCCTCGACGAGTTTTTTGATGTTCTTGCCGCCGGGGCCGATGATGGCGCCGATTTTTTCCGGATTGATCTTGAGTGTTTCGATGCGTGGCGCGTATTTGCTGATTTCCTTGCGCGGTTCGGCCAGTGTTTTGGCCATTTCACCAAGAATGAACAACCGGGCAACATGCGCTTTTTCAACGGCTTCCGCCATTAATTGATGCGGAATGCCGCGCAGTTTGAGGTCAAGTTGGAAACCGGTAATACCCTTTTCCGTGCCGGCGATTTTGCAATCCATGTCACAGAACGCGTCCTCCCAACCGATGATGTCGGTGAGCAATTTGTATTGCGTGATTTTGTTGTCGGCGCCGCATTCCGTGCAAATTCCGATACTGACGCCCGCGACGGGGCGAATCAGCGGCACACCCGCGTCCATCAATGCCAGTGAACCGCCACAAACCGTGGCCATCGAGGTCGAGCCGTTCGACTCCATGATCTCGCTCGTGACGCGGATGGAATATGGATAATTTTCGAGCGGCATCATCGGTTCAAGGGAACGTTCCGCGAGCGCGCCGTGGCCGATTTCACGCCGGCCCGGCCCGGCAATGCGGCCGGTTTCGCCGACTGAAAAGTTCGGAAAGTTGTAGTGCAGAATGAACTTTTTCTCCGTGTCGCCACCGGTGTAAGAATCAAATTCCTGCGTGTCGTCGCCGGTGCCGAGCGTGGCCAGCGTAAGCGTCTGTGTTTCGCCGCGGCTGAACAACGCCGAGCCGTGCGCGCGCGGCAAAATTCCAACTTCGCTCAAAATCGGACGCACAACGTCAAATGCGCGACCGTCCAGTCGTTTGCCGTCCTTCAATATTAAACCGCGAACGGCCTCTTTTTGAATGTAATAAAAAGCGTCCTTGACGACGAACCCGGTCACCTTTTCCGCACCGAATTTTTCGACAAGTTTCGCGCCGACTTCGTTCTGAATCGCCATGCACGCATCTTCGCGCGCCAGTTTGCCGGGCGTGAGCAGCGCAGGCACAAAACGGGTACCTGCGAGTTTCTTCGCTTCCTGAAGAATTTCGCCAGGAACGATATTGAGCGTGAATTCGCGTTTCTTTTTACCGGCCTTCGCAACCAGTTCCTTTTGGGCGGTAATGAGTGGCTGGCAACATTCCTGGCCGAATTTCAGCGCGGCATTGAAATCGGCTTCGCTGATTTCCCTGGCCGAACCTTCATACATCACGATGTCGTTTTCGTTGCCGACATAAACGAGGTCGAGATCGCTCTCCTTCATTTCTGAATGCTTCGGATTGGCGATGAATTGGCCTTTGACGCGACCAACGCGCACGGCGCCGAGCGGCCCGGCCCACGGAATGTCGCTGATCATCAGCGCCGCCGATGCACCCACGAGCGCGAGCATGTCCGGGTCGTTTTCGCCGTCCGCGCTCAAAACAATACTCTGCACCTGCACTTCGTTATACAAACCTTTTGGAAAGAGTGGACGAATAGGACGATCCGTCAGCCGCGACGTAAGAATTTCCTTCTCCGTCGGACGGCCTTCGCGTTTGAAGTAGCCGCCGGGAAACTTGCCCGCCGCCGCCGCCTTTTCGCGGTAGTCAACGGTCAATGGAAAATAGTCTTGGCCTTCCTTGGCCTTGGTCGCGGCAACTGCGGCCACGACAACGATGGTTTCGCCGAGTTGGACGGTTACAGCGCCGTCCGCCTGTTTGGCAATTTTCCCGGTTTCGATGATAATCTGCCTGTCGCCCACCTGGGCGGTGATTTTCTCTGACATATTTCAATATTCCCACCGCCACCGGAGGAACTTCATTGAACCCCGCTCCTCCGCGGAAGGGCGGGACTGAATGAAATTTCCCAGGGGCAATGGAACTTTTCTTCGCGATGTGTTTGGTTTGAGAATTGGGCCGTTCGCGTTCCCGGCTCAAATCCGGATGTGAAAGGCGATCGTTAAAAAAGCCGCACCTCTGTAAAAACCTAGTGGCGCAGTTTTAATTTTTTTGTGACCGCTTGATAACGATTCAAATCTTTGTTCTGCAAGTATTCGAGCAGACGTCGGCGCTGGCCGACCATCATCAGCAACCCGCGGCGCGAGCTGTGATCTTTTTTATTGTTCTGCAAATGCCCGGTCAAATGATTGATCCGCTCCGTCAACAGCGCAACCTGCACGTCCGCTGAACCCGTGTCCCGCGCGTGCAACTTGAACTGTTCGATCGTCTTCGCCTTCACTTCCATAATATTATTCACGTCAACTTAATCGTTTAAGTCTAGACGGTTGAAATATTCGTGTAAAGGACTTTCAGTGTTGTTCATTGGGACAACGATGCCAGCGCCAGATGAATCGCCGCCTCGTCCGTGGCGTCAGTTTGAAATTCTCCGCCATCCGCAAACCTTCAACCCAGAAAATTTCACCGCCCGCAGTTTCGGCCACAATCAAATCGTGCCGCTGCGCGCGCGGAATTTTTGCGTTCGTGAACAAATCCTGAAGTTTTGCCGCCAACTTGAAACCCATCGGCTGGAAACGGTCGCCTGCGCGCCAATGACGCAGTGTGATTTCATTTCCAACCTTGTCCGCGTCAAAAAATTCACGCGCCTTTTGCCCGCCCGGTAACGAAAACCTCCTGCCTGTGTTCAAATGCCAGCGGATGCGCAGTCCATCAAACCCCACCTCCCCCGCCCTGCCCGCCAAATTCACCGCCAGTTTGTTCGATCTGAATTCAGCCGACGGTCGCGACCTCAAAATCACCCTGCCTGTCGCATCGCGCAAAACCGAAAATTTTGAGCTGACACTGATGGGCAAATCAGCCGAACGCCGTAATCCCTCGACCAAATCAAAATCCGGCGCAATGCCGAGCGAAGCCAATTGCAACTGCAAAACGCGCCGCTGAACTGCAATCGGCAATTTTTCAAAGGCAGGGACGCCGCGCCGCATTGCGGGATCCGCCGGACGGCCCGGCGGGCCGTCCCTGCCAGTTTCTTTCAACCATTGTTGCGCTGTTTCTCCAATTGCCTCTGCTTCTACACCGACGATTTCCATCAGCCGCAAAACCGCTTTCGCCAATGCCGGTTGATACTTTCGGCGAAGCAATGGCAGCAATTCATTGCGAATGCGATTGCGTGGCGCATTGAGCAACGTGTTCGTCTTGTCCTCACGGAAATGGATTTTGTTCCGTTGCGCGAAACCGTGCAGTTCATCTTTCGTCAAATCGAGCAGCGGACGAACAAGTGAAATTTTTCTGTTCACCGGCGATGGCGAACGCCATTTCATTCCAGTCATACCCTCACCGCCTGTGCCGCGCAGGACGCGCAGAAAGAACAGCTCCACTTGATCGTCGGCGTGATGCGCCAGCGCGACAACGTGGATGCCGCGCTCTTTTGCCACGCGAACAAAAAATTCATGGCGCAATTTTCGCGCGGCCATCTCGATGGATAACCCTGATTTTTGAGCAAACTTCCTGACATTTGCGCGCTCGACGACAATGGGCAGTTTCAACGCCATGGCCGTCTTGCGAACGAGTTGTTCGTCGGCGTTGCTGCTGCGTCCACGGAGTTGATGATTAAAATGCGCGACGGTCAATTTCCACCTGTGCCGCGCCGAAAGCGCATGAATGACATGCAACAGCGTCTTCGAATCCAGTCCGCCGGACACAGCAACCAGGATAGCCTGACCGCGTTTGAGCAATTTGCGGTTCTGGATGGATTGTTCAATGCGCTGGAGCAAATCGGCCACGCGGTCATGCTACTTCATTGGCGCGACGGGGCAAGAGCGGCGGTATTTCAGTACAACAACTGGAGACGATAAAATCGTCGTGGGTCGGGTCCAATGACATTGGTTGCGGTCGCTGTGGAATTGGTTGCGATGATGACGGCGCCCAGATTAATCCAGTTGGTTTGGAGCAAATTGGTCTTGTATTGCACTTGATACACAAGTCCGGTCAGGGCATTCCAGGTAAAGTTGAGCGTGCCATTCGTTTTCGTCACCGATTGGAACACTGGTACAGGAACAAGCTGCACGGTGACATCGTCGAGGCCTAAATAAGTCCGGTCGTCTCGGAATCCGAATTGGAGGATGCTGTTGGGTCCGGTGGCGGTGACAATAAACTGCATATTTGTCCAGCCGATTACAGGCAGATTAACTTCATCGAAGTTTGTTTGCCCGTTCCACGTCACAAAGAATTCATTGACAATCAAACCATCAGGGCTGTTCAACCAGAAAGAAAGCAAATAGGGCTGCCCGGTGATGGTTGACAGTGTCTGGGAAAGGAAAACAAAATCTTGATACGTGCCCAGTTCCGCACAGTAATTGCCCGAGTGGGCGGGAATATAATCACCGGAGGCAACCAGGATGTAGCGGGTGTCTCCGGATAAAGTCCAGCCGGTAAAATCGCCGGTTTCAAAGCCGCCATTCTGAACCAGCGGCCCCACCAGTAACGTGAACTGGCGGCTTTGGGCGATGCCGCTGGTCATGTTCGTGAAAACCAGATTGGTCGCATAAATTCCCGCAAGCAGGTTGCTGGCGGTGGAATTCAGGCTCACTGTCACGTTGGTTGCGCCGTTGGGCGTCAATGTGCCACCGGTCGGAGAAGCATTCAGCCAGGCAGGAATGCCAGCGAGCGACCAGTCCAGTGAAGTTCCGCCGGAATTGGTGAGGGAAAAATTCTGGCTGGTCACGTTGAACGGGCCGCCAACCGGCCCACTGGACGTAAAACCTGTTCCCGGCAAAATTCCCAGCGCGTCGGGCGTGGCAAGAGCGGTGATCAAATTCATTCCGTTCGGCGTGCCCCAGCCAGTGCAAAGGTCGTAGCCGGCGACGGCAAGGAAATTGGTGTGGCTGACCAGGTTTGTATTGTTGCCGGTCGTGATGTCGTGGAAATCGACGGTGAAATTGGCGCTTTTGCCAATGGCATAGACGGCGGGATTAATAAAGCCGACAGTCGGTCTGCCGGCGGCAACCGCCTGCTGATTGATCAGCGCGGTAAATCCCGCCCAGAGCGGCGCGGCGCAACTGGTGCCACCATAATCTTCTCCTGATTGGCCGTTGTCGTGTACCACATAGATGTTATCCGCGGTCAGGGCGACGTCGGGAACATTTCGCAGCGTCGTGGAGCCTTTGTTGATCGTCATGTTGATGATGCCCTGTTGCCAGCTTGGAATTGGGATGTTGTTGAAATTGATTCCCCCGCCGCTGCCGCTCGTGCCTTGCCCGGTGCTATACCAATTCCAAACGGTTTCCGACAACCACGAGCCGCCGGGCCCGCTCGTGGACAAAGTGGTTCCGCCGACGAGCGTGATGTTCGTGTCATCCGCCCATTGGGCAATTCCTGAATAATACGCGCCGTCATCGCCGGAAGCCTGAAAAAAAGACTGCCCCTGCGTGGCGAATTGTTTGTATACCGTGTCGAAACTGGCGTTGTCGCCGACAAGCCAGGAAGAACTGATTTGTTTGGCCAGATTATCCGTAGCCATGCGATTCAACATGTCAACAACGTTGCCGCCATTTTGCTCTTCGTAAACGATCACTATGGCAAGTCCCGGCGCCATCGCAATGGCCATTTCGATGTCCAGCGCCACCTCATCGTTGTTTGCGCCGGCGTTCCCGCTATAGGAGTCAATATACACGTTCTGTAATGGCACATTCGTCAGCCCGGCCTGATGCTCATAATTGGTGATGTCACTGGTATAATAACCGTCCAACTCCAGCAACCCGACCACTTGCCCCGAGCCGTTGAGTGAAACCCCCGGAGCATAGGCGGCCCGGAAATCATTTCCCATGTAAAGGCCGGACGGCCCCGAGCCGGTAGCCGAGGCTGTCCTTATCAGGTGGTCCAATGGAATCGCCCGAAGATTCATGGGTCGTGGTCGGATAAAGTTATCCAAACCGCTGATATGCAGAATCGGAATGGCCAGGTCGAGCGACGGCTCGACATCCGGAGCATAAAACGTGCGGGCTTCTTTCGGGTGCTGATAAACACGCATCGTCACATGAAAAATCCGTTCGATGTCCGCCACCGACCCGCTCACGTCCAACAACGTGCGATTCGGATGCGTGCCCGTCACCGTCAAGCCGTTCTTCTCAGCAAAAGCGATGAGCGTCTGATAATCTTGTTCCGTCGGGCCAAACCTTTCCCTGAACTGTTCGGGTGTCAGATACTGGCGAAAATTCGGGCTGGCCGGGTCGTAGATTTGCTGGAGCAGATTGTCCAGCGCTTCCTGGTTCCGCAACGGCAGCCCGATTGCCAGGTTCAAATGCTTCGTGGCGGAAAGGCGGCTGGTTGATTGCAAATGAAAACTCTCCACGGCTTTAGGCACATGGCCATGTAAAACCTGTCTGCCGGGACTCTGGGCGCAGGCTGCCAATGGGAGAAATCCCACCGCGCACGAGATGGTAATAAGCCGTCCGCCAAACAATCGCCTGGTAAATTTAACAGGCATGCCGTCTTGCATATAATGACTTATACAGACACAACTTGCAATTTTCGCGTCAAAAAACAATGCGAATTGCAGAATAATCTAGCACAATTTCAGGAAATTTCACGGCACCATCAAATGGGGTGTGCCGAAAAACAATTGCCGCTTCGCTTCCCCGCCACTAACGTCCATTTGTGGCCGTTAAATTCACCATTCTCGGCAGCGGTTCAGGCGGCAATTGTGCCTATCTTGAGACCGACGAAACCCGCGTGCTCGTGGATGCCGGGTTCAGCCCGCGTCAAATCCGCCAGCGCCTCGCCGGGATCGGTCGCGCGCCGGAAAATCTCACTGCCATTCTCGTCACGCATGAACACAACGACCACATTTACGGCCTGACCGGAATCGCGCAAAAGCTGAACATTCCGATTTATTGCAACCGCGCCACCAAGGAAGCGTTTGAATTTCAGTTGCAAACCAAATTCAATTGCAATTTGTTCGAGACTGGTGCGAGCTTTGAAATCGGCGACCTGCTGGTGGACACGTTCCCCATCCCACACGACGCCCAGGACCCCGTTGGCTTTCTGCTTCACACTGCCGCGGGTAACATCGGTTTTGTCACCGACCTCGGCCACATGACGAAACTGGTCATCGAGCGCACGCGCGCCGCGAACGTCCTCGTCTTGGAATCCAACCACGACGTGAAGATGTTGCAGGATTGTGTCCGCCGACCGTGGAGTCTCAAACAGCGCATACTCGGACGCCATGGCCATCTCTCGAACGAGGCCGCCGCCGAAGCCGCCGCGCAAATCATGTCTGCCGAATTAAAACACCTCTACCTCGCCCACTTGAGCCGCGAATGCAACAAACCTGACCTCGCCCGCCAGGTGATGAGTGAAAGGCTCCAACAAATCAGCGCAACTCACGTTCAACTCCAACTCACCACGCAGGATGTGCCGTGTGAAACTTTGAAATTGTGAATTTTTATGACCGAGTCAGACAATTGGCACTTCGATTGCAAACAAATTTCTGCGGCCAACTGGCAACAAATTGATGAAGCTCCCAAGGTGTGGTGCATGATGACGGCTGTAGCAAAAACAAATGAAGAATGGATAACATTTTTCTTTTTTCCAAAACTCGACTCGAAAGTTCCGTTAGAAATCGCTAAACTTTTAGAAGTTGCTCGCGGTGCGATGATTTACGGTTGGTATTTTTACCCGCTCATAGCTTTGGGAATGGAACAATGTTGGCGTATATTGGAAACAGGTGTGCGCGTTCGTTGTCAACAAGCCAACATTCCAACAAAAATAGTGACCCCAAAAGCAAAAGAAATAGATGCTACTTTTGACAACAACATCAAAGCACTCATAAAAAACAAAATCATCTCAAAGACAGATAAGGAACGCTGGAAAGCTGTTCGTAAGTTGCGAAATTGTTCTTCGCATCCAGAACGGCAATCAATTTATGACCCCGGACAAGCCCAAGGAATTTTAAGTTTAGCGGTAGATTTATTGAATGATTTATTCCGTTGAGCATTTGATTTTGCAACCTTGCCCCAAAAAATCAAACGGGCATATTCTTGTCCCATCATGGGCTACAAAACGGGGTTGGTTGCGCCACCACAAATCGAACAAGCCATCCTTTTGATTCGCGGACAACGAGTGATGCTGGATCGCGACTTGGCTGCGATGTATGGCGTCAGTACCGGCAACCTCAACAAGGCGGTACAACGCAACCTTGACCGTTTTCCAGCCGACTTCATGTTCCAACTCACGGCGGAAGAGGCAGAGGTTTCAAGATTCCAAATTGGAATCTTGAAGAGGGGGTTGAATATCAAATACTTACCATACGTTTTCACACAGGAAGGCGTCGCGATGCTTTCCGGCGTCTTGCGCAGCCCACGCGCCGTGCAAATCAATGTCGCCATCATGCGCGCATTTGTCCGGCTGCGCGAAACCCTGTCGCTGCACAAGGAACTCGCGCACAAATTATCCGAACTGGAACGCAAAATTGAAAATCACGACGAAAATATCCGGACTTTATTCGAAGCCATTCATCAACTGATGACACCGCCGGAACAACCACGGAAGGAAATCGGCTTTCACGTCAAGGAAGACAGCCCGCCTTACCGCGTAAAAACCCGGCGTAAAAAACGGCTGAATTGAACATTTGGAAAATCTCCTCATTCGATTCGCCGAACTCCAGCTATTGGAATAATGTCCAGGATGGGGGCCAAGCTCGGCCTATTTCGCCCGCGCCAGGTGTTGCTGCATCCAAACCCTGCCTAATTTCGCCAACGTCTCTTGCTGGAGCACTTTCTCAATCAGCGGGAAAACGGTCAGTTCTTCGCGGCGGAAGTGTTTGCGCGACGCGAGCAGCGCCGCCGTCAGTAATCGCTGCGCCTCGGGCAACGTGGCCGCCGTCTTCACCTGTCTCAAATGGTCGTCAATTTCGTCGTGGTCTTCGTGCAACCGGTCGAGCCGCCCTTTCTGATCGAGCGCATGATCCAAGGCGACGAACGCCAAATTTGTTTCGGCGTCACCATGGTCTTGCAGCAATGCCTCCACCAAACCGGCCAGCATCTTTGCCTCCTCCAGCCTTTTTAGTTTCGGCAAAGCCTGTTCGATCTGATCAAATACGGTTAAGAAAACCGCATGTTCAGTGACCAAAACTTCCGTAATGTTCATCATCGGTTTCACTGTTGCACGCCTGCGCGAAAAACTCAACCTCAATTTCGGATTGGCGGTTTGCGCCGGTGCGCAGCGGAACGAACGGGGCCGCAAAAGCGCTTTTGTTTCCGCGCCCAAACAGAAACAATCGGCGCGTGGCCATGTTGCGCATCCAGAAGATTGATTCGTTCGACGCGCCGGAACTGCGGCCTTACGCGACAATGAAGCGGCCGCTGGAGCATGAGCGGCAGGGCATTTTCGTCGCGGAAGGTGTCAAGGTTGTGAAACGGCTGCTCGAAAGCCGTTTTGCCGTTCTTTCCGTCGTGCTGCCGGGAAAATGGCTGGACGATTTCCGCCCGTTGCTTGAAGCGCGACCCGAACCCATCACTGTTTATCTCGCCGAAAAGAAATTTCTGGAGGGGTTGACCGGTTTTTCAATGTTCCAGGGCGTGCTCGCCGTCGGGAAAATTCCTCCGCCCGTTTCACTCGACGACATTTTGTCCAAAAGACCGACCCAGACTTCGCCGAGGCGGGAACCTCTGCTCCTCGTGGCCATAGATGCGCTCGCGAACGCGGAAAATCTGGGTGCGCTTGTCCGCAACTGCGTTGCCTTCGGCGTTCATGCGTTGCTCGTTGGTGAAACGTCCAGCAGCCCGTTCCTCCGCCGTGCTGTCCGCAACTCCATGGGCACGATTTTGCAATTGCCAGTCATTGAACTGGCAAAACTCGGCCAGCGGCATCAATTCACCACGAAACCTCACACCACGAAGTCAACACTCACGGAATGTTTGAAGGAGTTGCGCAGTCGCGGTGTCCGCTGCATCGCGGCGCATCCGCACGCGAACGGCAAAACGCTGTCACAGGCCGATTTTTCAGGCGATTGCTGCATCGTCTTCGGCAGTGAAGGCCACGGTATTTCCGCGCCTGTGCTGGAAGCGTGCGACGAGGCGGTCTCCATTCCTATGCCGCCCACGGTGGACTCGCTGAACGTGGGAGCGGCTGTGGCGGTGTTTCTTTACGAAGTCAATCGCCAGCGGAAAAAGGTTTGAACCGCCAAAACATAAAGGCACAAAGTCATTCTTCCTCGTGCCTTTGTGTCCTCGCCTCGGCGTAGCTTGGCGAAGCCGGGTTGATGGTTAATCAAAGTGGAAAACTTTTTGATAAATCTGGCGAATGGCTTGACGCCATTTCGCCAGTGCGTTTCTGAATTCCTCCGGTTTCAAAAATCCACAACGCACCGAAACGCGGTAAAAGGCCGGCGCGTCGTCCGGCAAAACGGTTTCGCCCTCGTAACTCCACCGGCGTAAAATACCTTCAACGCGGCGCAATTGCCGGTAAGCCTCGATCAATTTGTCCGCGTCCGGCAAAGCCCCGGTGTCACGGCCCCGTTCGAGCGCACGCAGCGTGTTCGCCTCCTGCCAGCCGTGTTCGAGGCACAATGCCTGTGCGACGAACTCCGCATCCATCAAACCGCCTTTGCCGGTCTTTATGGCCAGGTCATCCTGTCCGTGCGGCGTGCGCTCCGTTTCGATGCGCATCCGCATTTGATGAATTTGCCTCTTCCAATCCGGCTTGAACGCGGCCAGCGGACGACTGGGCTTGGAAAAATTGGCGAGTAACGCGGCCAACTCCTGAAATTTTTCACCAAGCGCCAAATCACCGGCGACCGGTCGCGTGCGGGTGAGCGCTTGGATTTCCCAAAGCTGCGCGCGCCGACGGTAATAATTCCCGTAAGCGTCGAGCGTGTTGACAAGCAGACCTTTTTCGCCGTCGGGACGCAACCGCGCGTCGACATGGAATACAATCCCCTGCTCCGTCCGGCGCGAAAGCAATTCCATCACTTCCGCTGCCACCCGCTGGAGTTCGGACAAATTTTTCACTTTCGAATCCGCAAAAAAAACAACGTCGAGGTCGGAGCCATAATCGATTTCGCAACCGCCGAGCTTGCCGAAACCGATGACGACGAACGGCGGCTTTTTGATTTTATTTTTGTGCATCACAACTTCGAGCGCGTATTGCAAACAGGCGTCGGCAAGCGCGGAAAGTTCAGTGAGATTTTGTTCGAGATCGGCCAGGCCGAGAATGTCGCGCAAACCGAGTCGCATTAATTCGGCCTCGTGATAACGGCGCAACCAGAAAAATTGATCCGCATCCCTCAATCCGTAACGTAAATCCTTCAAAATCTCTGCGGTTGTTTTACACTGGCGCAATCGTCCGGTAGCAACCAAGTCGTCAATCAAATCCGGCGTATGAATTGCCACTTCGGCCAAAAACTCGGAGCGGTCGAACAACAACAACATCAATTCAAATATCGCCGGATTGCCATTCCACATTTCGAGCAGCGGCGCGCGCGCTCCATACGCACCGATGAAACTGACCAGTCGTGTGAGCACGCGGTCAGGATCGGAAAGCCAGAAACCAGAGGTCGGTCCGTCCTCCGCAGTAGCTCTGCTACGGAGGGTGGAAGGCCGGAGGTCGGAATTTGTTCGTCCGACTTCCGACTTCTGCTTGGGGCAAAGGGCAAAAAATTTCGGAATCAATTGGCGCGCCAACTCCGTCGTTCGCGGCGAGACGTGAACGTCGCCCGGCCCTTCGGCAAATTCCTTGAGCAAATGAAACGCGGTTTCCGGGTCGCGAAACGAGTGTGTGGCAAGCAACTCCACCCATTTTTCCATGGAAGCGTCGAATTCCTCTGGAAAAATTGTCTGCGTCCGCAACGATTCGTTCTTGAGCTGTTTTTCGTAAATTCGCCGGATGTTCCCGGTGTGTCTTTGCAGCGCTGTCTCGAATTGTTCCAGAGACTTGAAATCCATCAACCGCGCCAGCCGCAGTTGCGCCCGCCGGTCATTGGGAATGGTGTGCGTCTGCAAATTGTTTTCCATTTGCAAACGATGTTCGACATCCCGCAAAAACCGGTAGGCGGCGTCCAGTTGCGACACTTCGTCCTTCGAAAGCAGGTTGTATCGCTCAAGTTTTTCAAGACATGGGAGCGTTTGCGAAACCTGCAAAAACGGCAGCCGCCCCGCGTGCAAGACCTGCAATGATTGGACGACGAACTCAATTTCACGAATACCGCCGCGGCCGAGTTTCACGTTGCGTTCCAATTCGCCCACCCCCACAACTTCATTTTCAATCCGATCCTTGACGGCGGCGACTTCATGCAAAACATTTTGGATGACGGAACGCGGAAAGCGAAATGGCTGAATCATTTCCAGAAATTCCGCCGCCAGGGTTTCATCGCCGGCAATGTGCCGCGCTTTGATGAGCATCATACGCTCCCACGTCTGGCCCCATTGCGAGTAAAAATTTTCGTAACTTTCGAGCGAACGGCACAGCGGTCCGGCATCACCTTCGGGCCGCAAACGCAAATCAATCCGGAACAAAAAACCTTCCGCCGTTGGGCGTGATATTTCCGCAATGAATGTCTCCGCGAGTTTGTTGAAAAACTGGTGATTCGACATCACGGCACGCGGCATTTTTTTCCTTGCAGGCGGTTCTTTGAAGACTTCCCCTTCGTCGCTGTAAACGAAGAGCACGTCCACGTCGGAACTGTAATTCAGTTCCTGCCCGCCGAGTTTGCCCATGCCCAGCACGCAAAAGGCCGTCGGCTGCCAATGACCATTTGCGTCTTGATGAAATGGCCGGCCAAAACGCCGGGTGAACTGTTGCCAAACGACGCGCAGGACGGCGTCAAGGCAAACATCAGCGACATCAGACAGTTCGCGCGTGATTTCGACAACGTTGCTCAACCGGGCAAGGTCGCGCGCAGCGATGCGGAGCATTTCGCGCTGCTTGAAGCTGCGCAATTCGGTCAGAGCGCCGGCGTAATCGTCCGTCCGCAATCGCGGCTCAAGCAAACTGTCAACCTCACGGCAAAAACTTTGCGCACGGCGCGCAAATTGAAGTCGTTCGCAGTCGAGTTGTGGCAGCCAGTCCGGATGTGCGAGAAGCAAATTGCCGAGCGCTTGCGAGCCGCTGAATAACGCAATGAGAGCGCGGATTGAATCAGCGGAGAACTTTCCGAGTTGTGCCCGCGCGCTCGTCGCAGCAAGCGAATCAAGAAAGTGTTTGGAACGCTCGGAATCCGCGGAAGCTTTCAGCGCCTTTGTCCAAAACATTTTTTTCACAACGAAGCATGTCAATCATCAGCCGGCTGATTGGCGGTCAGCTTTCATTTCCAAATTTTCCACGGAGCTTTGCCGGATTTCCAGAGGTCGTTCAAAATCTCAAATTCGCGCGGCGTGTCCATGTGATGCCAAAAGCCTTCGTGGGCATACATCATTAATTCCCCATCCCCGGCCATGTGTTGCAACGGTTCGTGTTCCAAAACCAAATCCTCACGGTCATTGAGGTAACGACCAAAAACGCTGCTGTTAAAAATAAAAAAACCGCCGTTGACGTAGGCTGCGTTCATCTCGGGTTTTTCATCAAACTTGACAACGGAAGAACCTTTGACGACCAACTCGCCAAACCGGCTCGGTGGATGAACCCCGGTAAGAGTGGCAATCTTGCCGTGGGACTGATGAAACTTTTTGAGCGCCCCAATGTCAATGTTGCCCACGCCGTCGCCGTAAGTAAGGGCAAAAACATCCTCGGACTCCAAATAATGTCGGGCACGCCAAAGTCGCGCGCCGGTCATGGCCTTTTCTCCAGTGTCGACCAACGTGACACGCCATGGTTCGGAAGAATTTTGGCGAATAATCAGGCAGTTGGAATCGTTTCGGCTGGAGTCCGGCGTCACATCGTTGGTGTTAGCGGCGTTCTTCAGGAAAAACTCACGGATACATTCGCCTTTGTGGCCGAGAAGCAAAATGAATTCATTGCAACCATGGGCGCTGTAAAGTTTCATGATGTGCCAAAGAATCGGGTGATTGCCGATGGGCGCCATCGGTTTGGGAATGACTTCGCTTACCTCGCGAAAGCGAGTGCCTTGTCCGCCGCAGAGAATGGCTACTTTCATGCTATAATGCCCAGGCTGCCTGATAAAATATGCGCGCCTACACCGGCACTGTTTCAAACCGAATGCCTCCCTCCGGCGCCGGCGGGGGCGGTACAATTTTTATAAACAAACCGCGCCAGAAACCCAAGCCGTAAAGAATGTTTGTCAATACAATCAAGGGCAGGGCACGCGCAGCCAAAGAAAATTTGCTCCGCGCGGCAACACAAATCGTTTGCATCAGCACAGCCGAAATGTAAAGCGCCAGTGGCAGCATAAACAGCATCCGCCATTTTGGCGAAGAGAAAATGCCGGACAAAAATGGCAACGCCAGCAAGTAGAGACAAAATAGCGGCGGAATGAAATTGGGCAGCGAGGCAAAAGTCGGATGCAGCCGGAATTGTTGGGCACGTCCGCCGCCATAATAAAGAAGCATTTTGGCGTATGCGCGAAGGTTGGCGCGCGGCCGGCGATGGACAAAGAATTCCGGGTCGTAAAGCAATTTGCCGCCCCGTTTCTGGACTCCATCCATCATGGCATTTTCTTCATTGGGACATAATTTGGGGTCAAAGCCGACTTCAAGCACAGCGTCACGGTTTGCGATTAGATTGCAGGAAATCAATTCCTTCTCGCCGGCAGCGCGGAGTTTGCCTACGGCGCGATAACGGGCACAACTGGGACCGAATGCCAGCCAACTGCCCATGACCAGTCCCAAAACCCGCTCGAATTGCGGCGCATCCGGCGGACAAATACTCGGGCCTCCAACCATTTTCACGGTCGGGTCGGAAAAATGCTTGATTGCCCGATTCAAATTATCCGAAGGCGCAACCGAATCGTCGTCTAAAAAATAGACCAGTTCCCCGCGAACCGCCTTCAGCCCTGTGTTGCGTTTAACGCCCGGCCCAATGGACAAATCCGTGGTGCGCACAATCACGATTTCCAGTTTCTCGCGCGGATAATCAAATTGGCGCGCGGCAGCAGCAGACTTGACCTCCGTTTTGTGCGGATGAACAGGAATGAGCACACTCACCAAAGGCAAGTCGTTATTCATGGCGCATAGGTTATAAAGTTTGAGATTGAGAGTTCCAAGCTAAAAACCCTTTTGCAATCCGGTTTACATCCGTGTAACAGCAGTTTGGCGTTTTTTTTTGACAACTCCCGGCAGTCATTTAGAGTGCTTTGGCTTTGGATGGGGTCGTAGCTCAGTTGGTAGAGCACCACAATGGCATTGTGGGGGTCAGGGGTTCGAACCCCCTCGGCTCCACCAGTCTTCGCTCGGAGCGTAGGGCAGAGCGAAGACTGCCGCGCCGGAACGAAGTGAAGGCGGGCTATAAGCGCTTAAATAACAAAGACGCTCCGGGCTTCGACTCGGCAAGCCAGAAATCATGCTCGCAGTGTGGTGATGATGAAAGTTCCCACCAATGTGCGACTTATCATCATCGCCGTCTCCGTGGATCAACTTGTGGTGGCAAGGCGAAATGGATTTCAACCGGAAATTAATGCCGCGCCAGCAACACGCCAAGCTTCAATAATTTCCGCACATTGGCATCCGATTTTGCCTCGGCGTAAATTCGCAGCACCGGCTCCGTGCCCGAACCGCGCAACATCAGCCATGAAGAATCTTCCGCGATAAATTTCACACCATCGAATGTCTTCATGCCAGACAACGGTGAACGCAACAGTTTTTTCGGCGGATTCTTTTTCAAGAAATCCATCAGCGCACCGCGTTTTCCTAAAGGGAAATGCATGTCAGTTCTTCCGTAGCGATGCGGACCGAATTGTTTTTCCAATTTCATCAACAGCTTGTTGACGGATTTGCGTTCGGTCGCGAGCAATTCAAGCAACATCAACCCGGCCAGGATGCCGTCGCGTTCGGGGATGTGACCGGAAAAACCGATGCCGCCGCTTTCTTCCGCGCCTAACAGCACGTTGCCCTTGAGCATCTCGGCGCAAATATACTTAAAGCCGACGCCGGTTTCGACGAGCGGCAGCCCATAGGCTGCACACATTTTGTCCACCATCGAAGTCGTCGTCAGCGCCTTCACCACACGTCCCCTGCCCTTGCGATTTACAATGAAATGATGCAGCAGTAGGCAAATGATCTGGTGTGTTGTGAGCGCTTTGCCATGACCGTCCATGCCGCCAATGCGGTCGGCATCGCCGTCGGTCACGAGGCAAAAGTCGTGCGGATGTTTTTCAAGAAATTTTTGGCTGGGGCCGTAATTGTCTTTTATCGGCTCGGGATTGATGCCGCCGAACAAAACATCGTGCCGGGCATTGAGTGTCGTGACTTTGCAAGTCGTGCCCGCGAGCAATTTTTCAAAGCAGCCGGCGCCGACGCCGAAAAGCGCGTCGTGCGCGAAACGCAGTTTTGATTTCGTGATGAGCTTGAAGTCCACGAGTTTTTTGAGCGCGGCAAAATGCGCCGGACGGACGTCGTGGACGGAAATTTGTCCGGTGCGAATAGCATCATCGAGTTTCACCGTGCGAACCGGATTGCAGTCGAGAAAACTTTCGACTGCTTTGCAGGTTTCAGGATCGCTTGAGCCGCCATAGTATGACTTGAGTTTGAACCCATTGAAGATTGGCGGGTTATGGCTGGCTGTAATCATCACGCCGCCGACGGCATGCAGATTTTTAACGGCGAACGAAACCGACGGTGTCGGCGTCGGCTCCGGCGTGAGAATGACTTGAAAATCGTTCCCGGCGAGAACTTCGGCAGTGCAGCGGGCGAATTGGTCGGAGAAAAACCGGCGATCGTAGCCGACGATAACCTTGAGTTCCCGCCCGAAAACTTCTGACTTCCGACTTCCGACTTCAGACTTCCAGAAGTCCGCCGTCGCCTGCGCGATGCGCGCGACATTGGCAAACGTGAAATCCTCCGCGATGACCGCCCGCCAGCCGTCCGTGCCGAATTTGATGTTCATACTGCGAAAGTCAAAGCTTCAAATCCGCCAGCGCTGGGTCATTCGCGTTGATAATTTGACGCATTTTTTTGACGGCGGCGCGGAGATTGTGCGCATGGAATAAGGTCGTGCCGCTGACAAATGTGTCCGCGCCGGCGCGCGCACATTCGGCGGCGGTCTGGAAATCGACACCACCGTCCACGGCGATGCGATACGGCAGCTTCTTTTCGCGCCGCCATGCCTCGGCCTGCTGGATTTTCGGCAGCATTTCGTGGATGAATTTCTGTCCGCCGAATCCGGGGTTGACGGTCAATACGAGCAGCAGGTCAATCCGGTCGAGATATGGCTGAATCTCGGCGATACCCGTGGGCGGATTGACGGCGAGACCGACTTTTTTGCCGAGTGATTTGATTTTCCAAATGAGCGGCCCGACTTGTTCGCCGAGTTCGACGTGAATGATAATTTCATCCGCGCCGACCCTAGCGAAAGTTTCCAGTAAAATTTCCGGGCGCGAGCACATGAGATGAACGTCGAAAAACTTTTTCGTAAGCGGTCGGACTGCGCGAACGACTTCGGGGCCGAAGGAAATGTTGCGTACAAAATGACCGTCCATGATATCGAAGTGCAGCCAGTCGGCGCCGGAACGATCAATGCGGATAGCTTCACGGGCAAAGTGTCCGTGATTGGCCGCCAGCAGCGAGGGCGCGATTATCATGCGCAAAATGTAAACGAATAGTGCGGCAAAGAAAAGTTGAAAAGATGCGCGTCGCTCAAATTTGTTTGCCATCGAGGCAGCGGCGCACGGTCAGCGCGAGCATTTGCGGATGGTAGGGCTTCTGCAAAAAGTTCAGTTCCGGATCCAATTTAAAATCCTTGCCAACGATGTCGGCGCTGTAACCGCTGGTGTAAATGACTTTGAGGTCCGGACGCTCGCTGCACAATTTTTCCGCCAGTTCGCGACCATTCATGTTATCGGGCATCACCAAATCAGTAAGCAGGAGGGCGATTTCGTCCTTGTAATCACGCCAGATTTCAATGGCCTCAACTCCGTTGCCCGCCGACAAAACCTTGTAACCGTATTTGCCCAACACTCGTGAGACGAGTTCGCAGAGGGGCAGTTCATCTTCGACGAGCAAAATGGTTTCGTTGCCGCCGCGAACGCTGATTTGTGTCGTCAGTTTTTCCTTCACGCTCACCTCCGAGCCGGCGTAGGGAATGTAAATGCGAAATGTCGTGCCCTTGTCAACCTGGCTGTCCACTTCAATCCATCCTTGGTGTTGCTTTATAATGCCATAGACAGTCGCCAATCCGAGACCGGTGCCTTTGCCAATCTCTTTCGTGGTAAAAAATGGCTCGAAGATTCGGTGTAAATTTTCCGGCGCAATGCCAATCCCAGTGTCCGTAATGCTCAGACAAACGAAACGTCCGGCGTGTGATTCGGACTGTTCGCTACTGTAAGCTTCATCCACATCCATAACGGCAATGCGGATGGCGAGCTGGCCACCTTTGGGCATGGCATCACGCGAGTTGACAGCGAGGTTCAACAACACCTGTTCCAGCATGCTGGCGTCGGCTTCGACCGTTGGCGGTGGTTGACAATAATTTAATTGCAACGCCACGTCCTCGCCCAAAAGCCGGCCGAGCATGTTTGTCATGTTGCTGACGACCCTGTTCATGTCCAACCGTTTGGGTTGGATGAGTTGGCGCCGGCTGAAGGTGAGCAATTGCCGTGTTAAACCGGCGGCGCGTTCGGCGGCCTGGACAATTTGCTGTGCGGACTTTCCGGCCGTTTCGGAGAGATCGGCCGCCATGAGCAATGCGGCGTGCCCCTGAATGACGGTTAAAATGTTGTTGAAATCGTGCGCGACACCGCCGGCGAGCTGGCCAATGGCTTCCATTTTTTGCGATTGCCGCAATTGCTCCTCCAACTGCCGCTGCGTCGTGACGTCGCGGAACAGGCTCAGCATCAGCAACGGGCGTTCATGGAGCTTGATGAACGAGTCAATAATTTCCAACGTGACTGTGTTCCCATTGTGCAAAACATACTGGCGCTCACGCCTGTGCCGGGGATTGGGGTTAAGAAAGGATTCACGGTGCTGCTCGAGCATTTTCCCCCGATCCTCGGACACAGCGTAAATCACCGTAAATGGCTGGCCTTCCAAAGCCTGTGCCTCCATGCCAACCAACCGGCAAAACGCGTCGTTGACGGCAACGATGATGCCGTCTTCATTGGCCAGCCGCAGACCGGTCACTGAATTTTGCCAGACGGAGCGGAATAACATTTCCGAACTTTGCAAGGCTGCTTCGGCTTCGCGACGCTCGGTGATATCGTGCACGTGCAGCAACAGGGCCGGTTGTCCGCCGTATTCAATACGACTGGCACGGACCTCCACCGGCGTGGCACGCCCTTCAACGGTCAGGCTTTCACTCTCAGCCCGCGACCATTTGCCGGTCGCCATTTTTTCAAAATCGCGGCGGGCCTCCTCACGGCGGGCGGGTGGAACGAGATCATCGAAAACGTTTTTGCCAATCAACTGGTCGCGCATCAACCCGTGCAGAATACAGGCGGCAAGATTCACATCCAACACGGTCCCGTTCAAGTCCTCGACAAAAATGGCGTCAGGGGAATTTTCAAAGAGGTCGTGGAATCGTCGCTGGCTCTCGCGCAACGCTTCCTCGGCATGAACACGTTCGAGAGCGCCACTGCACTCATCGGCCAGCGTCTGCAGCGTTTCCAAATCCCGGTCGGTATAGGCCCCTGGTACGCGACTTTGGACAAATAAAACGCCGATAACGCGGTCGCCCTTCTGGATCGGCACGAGCATTGCAGCGGCGGACTGGCCATTGGGGCCGGAAGTCTCCACCAGCTCTGCTCCCTTGCTGATGACGCGCCGAATGAGGGCATTTCCGCTCCTTGGCTCTGCCGACGAAGGAATTTCGACCCGCTTATTGTTCACCGTGGTGATATTGAGCAAAGAGAAAACCTCGTCCTTCTCTGATGAATACGAATCGAGCGTGAAATCATCCCACTCGAAAAGTGCGTCGGAGGCTTCGCAAATGATCATCGCCGCTTCGGAAGCTGTGATGGCAGAACTCAGGCGGTGGCTGAGTTTCGAAAAGACTTCATCGTGATGTTCGCTGCGGAGGCGCTGGGTGATATCAGTGATCATTATCAAGGCGGCAAAACGGTTCTGAAACACCATCGGAGTCCAGGTGACTTCGACATCTATCAAGGTGCCGTCCTTGCGCCGATGCTTCCAGATGCGGCCATGTCCCATATTGCTTAATGCGGTGTCTTCCCAGTGGACATCTTTCTCCGTCTGGCGAAGATCCGACATTTTCATTGCCAGAAATTCTTCACGCGAATAGCCGTAATGTTGAATGGCGCTTTCGTTGACTTCCAACAACTCGAGGGTTTCGAGATCAAAAACCCACATCGGATTCGGGTTATCCTGAAAAAGCAGGCGGTATTGCTTCTCGCTGTTGCGCAGTGCCTCCTCGACGCGCCAACGGTCGGTCACGTCGCGCCAATTGGTGACCAAACCGGCGATTCCGGGGTCTTGCAAGCGATTCTGGCCGACGATTTCCAAGTGTTTCCAGACACCGTCCTTTTTTTGATAGCGAAGTTGAATTTTTATCATGCGCTCCGGATGCTCGAGCGCAAATTGGAGCATCTGTCGGGCTAGGGGTAAATCATCAGGATACACATACCTAAGGGAATCTGTCCCGCGCAATTCATCCGACGTATAGCCCAGTACATGCTCTATCGAAGGACTGGTGTAGAGGAAACGCCCTTCCCGGCTCAAAATGCAAAGAATGTCGAGCGAACCTTCTGTGAGTGTGCGAAAATACTTTTCGCGTCGAACCAACTCCGTTTCCGCCTGCCTCCGTTTGGCGTGCTCACTGGCTTCCTGCACGGCACGGCGGATCGCCGGGGCCAGCCGCTTCGGACTTTGCTTAAGCACGTAATCAATCGCCCCTGCCTTCAGGCTTTCAATCGCAGCGCGTTCACCAATGGTGCCGGAAACGAGAATGAACGGTATGTCGGGATATTTTTTTTGAACAAACGCCAGCGCCTCCAAACCTGTGAAGCCCGGCAACCGGAAATCCGCCAGAATGGTATCAAACGTCTCACTGTTCAACGATGCCTCAAATTCCGCGCGATCAGCCACACGCTTGATATCGGCGCTTAATTTGTCCTGCTGAAGAAGCGAATGAACCAGTTCGACAAAATCCGGGTCATCTTCGAGATAAAGAATGCGCAAGGGCTTATTCATTTTGCCACCGGTCCTGTAGCATTAGTCTGACGTCATTTCAATCAATTCTTCAATTGTTCGGGCATTATCAGCAATTCCCGCACCACGCTGGTATTGTGGCAAATATGAAATAAACTTTGCAAAGGTTACACGCAGCTGACACACAGATCCAGGGGAGCGGGATGGTTTCAACGTTGACATTCGTGCGCGTTTGATTAGAGTCGCGCACCTTTTAAAGAACGAAACGCAGATTCAACCTATGCCGAACACGAAGTCAGCCGAACGCCGGATGCGCGGGAATGAACGCAAACATTTGCACAATCGCAGTGTCAAATCGCACCTGCACCGTCTTGAAAAAGATTATCGTGCGCTCCTCGCCGCCGGCAAGAAGGAGGAGGCGGTGAATTTTTCCCCGGGCGTCTATTCCGCTTTTGACAAGGCCGTCAAATCCGGTGTGTTGTCCCGCCCTGCGGTAAACCGCAAGAAATCCCGCCTCGCCACCGCGCTTAATGGCGCGAGGTAAACAGTTCCGACCGCAACAATCCCATTTTCGCCAGCCGGAATTTCAGTCCAACGGCAAGACACTCAAGGCCGTATTTGAGGCTGCGGCGGAAATTGATCGAAGACGCTTCGGCAAAATACTTTGTTGGACAACTCACTTCGGCAATCGTGAATCCGTGCCAGAGAATTTGTGCGAGCATCTGGTTGTCGAAAACAAAGTCGTCGGAATTTTTCGCCAAGTCGAGCGTCTCCAAAATTTCCCGCGAAAACGCGCGGTATCCAGTGTGGTATTCAGAAAGCTTTGCGCCGAGCAACAGATTTTCCACGAAAGTCAGAAAACGGTTTGGAATGTATTTCCAAACCGGCATCCCTCCTTTCAGCGCATAACCGCCCAGAATACGGCTGCCCAGCACGCACGGGTGCAGTCCATTGGCGATAATCGAGGCCATCGCCGGAATCAGTTTGGGGGTGTATTGATAATCCGGGTGAATCATGATGATAATGTCCGCACCCATTTCAAGCGCCAGCCGATAGCAGGTCTTCTGATTGCCTCCGTAACCTTTGTTCACCTCGTGTACGTAAACGTGCACGCCTTCGAGTGAGCGCGCAATCGCAACAGTCTCATCACGGCTGCAGTCGTCCACGAGAATGACTTCGTCCACGATGCTCTGCTCCCGCACTTCATTATAGGTCTGGCGCAATGTTTGCGCCGCGTTGTAGGCGGGCAGTACCACGACAATTTTCTTTCCTGAATACATTGGCTCCGGATTTTGCGCATATCGTGCCCCAATTTTTCGAAATCCAGAAGCGAAAACTGTCATGCCAGCATGGATTTTGACATTTACTGCCTTTAGTCGAAATAATTTATACAAATTCACCGGTCTTGGTGTCTATGAGATGAAACCGTGGACAGCGACGAACAGGTTGATTGGCGCGAACAGCTTTACGATGCGAAAGCCGCAGAGTTGATTCTCTATGGCCGCGCGCTGGGGCTTAGCCATGTCGAGGCGGAAGACGTCCTGCAGGAAACATTTCTTGCACTGATGCAAAATCCCCAAATTCCCGCCAACGCCGAACATTACTGCTTGCGCAGTTTCCGGAATTGCGCATTGAATCACCGGCGTTCGCTGTGGCGTCGCCTGACGCGCGAACTGGAATCGCAACGTTGGTTTGAGAAGTCTCCGTCGGAAAATCCCGCCGAGCGAGCGGTGATGTGTTGTCTCACTGAATTGCCGGCGGAGCAGCGTGAAGTGATCGTGCTGAAAATCTGGCACCAATTCACGTTCGAGGAAATTGGCGCACTGATGGAAACATCGCCGAACACGGCTGCGGGCCGTTACCGTTACGGCTTGCAAAAAATCAAACCTCGATTGGAAGGAACCGTTTATGAAAGAGATGAACTTGCCGGAGACACAATTGCGTTTGTGGCGGCCGCGCCGCCCCTCGGCGGGACTTAAGCAACGCATCTTTATCGCGCGAATCGCAAGCTTGCCTCAAATTACACGGGCTTTGGGCTGGCTCACGCCGGCAACCGCCTGTGTGCTGCTCGCTTTCCTGGTTCTTAATTCAGAAAACACCGCTGCCATCAGCGCATCCCGTCAGGAACCGATTCTCGCTACGATAATGAGCAATCAAAGCTACGCCGCGTATCTCGTCAATCATCGGATGGGGCAAAATGATTTGTCTGCCGTCACTTTTGAGTGGACAAATCGCAGCGGTTCGACTTCAAGTATGGGCTTTCCCCGGTTCGGAAAGCCGTTGAACTGACGTCGAAAATGAAAAACCGAAAGACGACAAGCATAAAAAAACAGCCTGTAAAACCGGCTCCGGTTCCTGTTGTTCCTGCGCATGTGCCGCCGTTGTTCCGCCCGGTGGACTGGCTGGCACTGGGTATCACCGCTGTCGTGGTTTTTATTGTGTTTTTCCTGACCTTGGCGCCGGACGTGACGCTTGAAGATTCCGGCGAGATGGCCACCGCTTCATTTTATGGGGGCATTCCGCACGCGCCGGGTTATCCCATCTGGACAATTTATACGTGGCTGTGGACTCTCATTCCCTTCGGAAGTGTGGCGTGGCGTGTTGAACTGGGTAACGCCTTTGCCGGCGCCATCGCCGCAGGGTTGCTGGCATTTGTGGTCTCGCGCAGCAGCAGCATGCTCATCGAAAGCATTGATGCATTCAAAAACATCAGCCATCGCTGGGAAAATGTGATTTGTTTCGTCTCCGGTTTTGTCGCTGGTGGTTTGAGCGACTTCAACGGCTACCTGTGGAGTCAGGCGGTGATCGTCGACAAACATACCCTGAGCATAACTTCACTTTTGGCGGTGGTGACTTTCTTGTTGCGCTGGGTCTATGCGCCCCACCAACACCGGTATCTTTATGGCGCCTTTTTTATGTATGGAATTTGTTTCAACAACCATCAATCGCTTCTGCCCATCGTTATGGGCATGCAGGTGCTGGCTTGGATGGCTGAACCCAAACTGGGGCGTGAATTCTTTTTCGGAAACACGGTGATTTGCATCGTCGTTGAGTTTTTGATTAAACCCTCTGTTCTCATCAACAACACGACTGTTTTAGTTATTTACAATACAATCGGAATCGCCTCGGCTGCGCTTTGGATCTGGCTGTTAATCAAGACGAAAAAGACCGCCATTGAATTCGGGCGTGACGCGGCTATGCTCGTTTTTTTTGGCTGTCTTGCTCTCTTTTTGGGCTGTATTACGCACTACATTCCCGCTGCCAGCGACATATCCAATCCCTTTTTACTTTTTATCGCGACAGTTATAACTGGTGTCATTTTTGTTCATCTCATCAAAAAAACCAAAGCTCTTTCGAAAGAGTGGCTTGTCGTTCTAGTGTGCGGTGTAGTCTGGCTGTTGGGCGCAGCATTCTATTTTTACGAACCAATCGCCTGCATGACCGATCCGCCGATGCAATGGGCCTATCCCCGCACCCTTGATGGTTTCTGGCATGCGCTGACCCGCGGCCAATATGAGCCAATCCATCCCACCGCTGGCTCCGGAACAACTATTCTACAAATTGCCGGCAGCTTTCTTGCAATCTACGGGATGCAACTCTGGCGTTATCTCGAGGGAATGGCCATTCAATTCAACCTTTTCTTTTTGTTGCTCGCACTCGTGATTTTCCTGGTCTATCAAAAGCTAAAACGGCGCGAACGGGTGTGGATGATTGGAATGACTGCCATCTATATTTGCATCGGGCCATTTCTGGTTTTGCTGCTCAACTTTGCTCCCGACCGCCAATCCATTGGAATCTCTGCGCCTCTTTTTGCCGCCGGGCACGTGTTTATTTCAATGTTCGTCGCCTATGGCTTGACGATTATTGCCGCGTTCATGGCCACGCAATACGAAGCGATGCGCAAATGGCTTTGGGTTGGTGGAATTTGCGCCCTCGACTTCGCATTATTCACAGTGGCGGTGAATTGCCAAACACTCTTGGGGAATTGGGATGATGAATCCGCCGCACGGTATGGATTTTGCAAAATAGTGTGCTGGCTGCTGGCGGCAGCCGTGATATTGATTATCCAAAAAAATGGATTGCAGAACGACCGGTTGCTATCCGTCGGTCTTCCGGGATTATTCGTCCTGTTCTCATTTGGATTGACAATCGCCGCCATTTTGGAAGACCGACTTGATTTCAAAGGTTTTTCTGATTTCTTCCACAACCTCGCTCAATCTTTTAATCCGGACCAGTACGGTTTGCCGATTTATGCCGGTTTGATTTTATTGGGAATGGCATTGATCTTTTTCTGTTCGGTTTGGGCGTTTCGCAGAAAAGTCCCACTCGGAATCGCCCTGGCCGTTTTCGCCGCGATACCCAGCTATTCCGCATTAATGCACTGGTCCCACAGTGAACAACGTAATCACTGGTTCGGTTACTGGTTTGGGCATGACATGTTCACACCACCGTTTGGCATTTACCCGGAAATGACCCGCAACACGATTTTGTTTGGCGGCACTGATCCGGGGCGCTTTGCCCCAACCTACATGATTTTTTGCGAAAGTTTTGTGCCCCCGAGTTGCAAGCCCATGGACCCGGATTTTGATCGCCGCGACGTTTATCTCATCACACAAAACGCGCTCGCCGATAACACCTATTTGCAATATCTCCGCGCTCAATACTTCCGCAGCGCTCAAAAAGACCCATTGTTTTTTCAGGAACTCCTTCGTGGACCCGAGGAACGCACAGATAATTATTCCACAAACATCCTTGCACGTCTCGCCGGCATGATCTTGGACGGACCGCTGGAAAGGCGCGGTGCGAGAATCGAAGCCCGCTGGCGCAAAGAAGGTGTTTATCCACCAAAGGAAATTTACATACCGTCACCGGAAGATTCAGCGCGTTGCTTTGAAGAATATACACAAGATGCCGCTCGCCGGTCGCAGCTCGACCTGCTTCAGCCGGGTGAAATCGTGACCCTGGTTACCAATGCAAATGGCCAGGTGAGTGTCCAGGTTTCCGGTCAAAGCGCTGTGATGAAGATTAATGGTTTGTTGTGCAAAGTCATTTTCGACCATAACCCCGATAATGATTTCTATGTGGAAGAAAGTTTTCCACTGGATTGGATGTTTCCCTATGAAACGCCGTCCGGCGTCATCATGAAAATCAACCGGCATCCGTTGCCGTCGTTACCGGAAGACGTCTTCAAAAAAGACCATGAGTTTTGGAGCCAATACTCCGAGCGGCTGATTGGCAATTGGATTACCTATGACACCAGCGTCAAGCAAATCGCCGACTTCACAGAAAAAGTCTATTTGCACCGTAATCTCAGCGGTTTCAAAGGCGACCGCAAATTTATTCGTGACGATCAAGCGCAAAAGTCGTTCTCCAAACTCCGCAGTTCTATAGGGGGTATTTATGCCTGGCGTCTGGGTGTGCTGAGCGGGACTCCCACACCGCCACAGTATCTGCCCAAAAATGAAAGCGAGCGACAAGAGTTGATTAAAGAAGCTGATTTCGCCTTCAAACAAGCGCTTGCATTCTGCCCCTACAGCCCTGAAGCTGCTTTCCGTTACATCAACTTCTTGACCCTGTTCAACCACCTTGACGATGCCCTGCTTGTGGCACAAACCTGTCTTAACTTCGACCCCAACAATAGCCCGGTTGCAAGCCTTGTTAAACAATTGAAGGATTTCAAAAAACAGTCCGGTGAACGAAACCAAATCGAAACCGAACTACAGCGGATGGAAAATGAGGTGCGCGTGAACCCAACTAATTTCCAAAACATTTTCGCCCTCGCCGCCGCTCATCTTCAATTACAGCAGACCAACCGCGTTATTGAATTATTTGACCAAACATTGGCCATGCCAAACATCCCCTCGGAAGTAATTGGAGTCATCGCCCAGTTTTACGCCCAAATAGGCAATTTACCCAAACTCGAAAGTGTGCTTGAAAAACTTGCGGCCATCATCCCCAACCAGCCCGAACCGTGGTATGACCTTGCAGCGCTCAATGCCGTGCTTGGTAAACCCAATGAATCTCTCCAAGATTTGCGCACCTGTCTTGACCTCAATGCCAAACGTCTTCAACGTGATCCCAAAGCGCGCGATCTCCTTGCCGAAGCGCGCAAAGATCAGCGCTTCGCCCCCCTGCACAATCTGCCGGAGTTTCAAAAGCTCGTTCCGCCCCATTAAGATGCAGTTGCAGTTGGCAACACATCCCAGTTGCTGGTTTCCGGTCAATGGTTTAGTTTGACGACCTCGAAATGACTTTTGCGCCGACATGACAGCATGAAGAAGGCAGATTCACACACGCAAAAAATTGAAACAGCGGCAAACGCCCCGAATACCGCTGCAGGCACCGCCACGCCTCCTGTTTCCGAAATCACACCGGAGCAATTGACTGAACTCCAGGCGCGCGCAGCCAAGGCTGACGAGCACTGGGATCGCCTGCTGCGTACCGCCGCCGATCTTGAAAATTTCAAGAAACGCGCGGCCCGCGAACGTCACGAAGTTGCGCAATCGTCCGCCGCCGCGCTGATTCAAAAACTGCTGCCCGTTCTCGATCACTTCGAAATGGCACAAGCCGCCGTGCAAACCGCGGAAGTCCCGCAAGGCGGGATCGCATCGTTGCAGGACGGCATCGCCATGATCCAGCAGCAGCTCAAAAGCATTCTCACCGAGGCCGGCCTCGAAGAAGTGAACGCGAACGGCCAGCCATTCGACCCGACTATGCATGAAGCCGTCATGCAAATGGAAACTCCTGACGCGCCTGAAGGTCAGGTCGTCCAACAAATCCGCAAAGGCTATAAGCTGCACGACCAATTGTTGAGGCCCGCGGCAGTCGTTGTCGCCAAAAAACCCTCCGCGCCGCCCGCCGCCTGAGTCATGGCCAAACGCGATTACTATGAAGTGCTCGGCGTCGGCCGCAACGTCGGCGATGAAGAAATTAAAAAGGCTTACCGCAGGTTGGCCCTCAAATTTCATCCGGACAAAAATTCAGGGGACAAAACCGCCGAGGAAAGATTCAAGGAAATCGGCGAGGCCTACGAGGCGTTGAGTGATCCGCAAAGACGCGCGGCTTACGATCAATACGGCCACGCAGCTTTCGATCCCCGCGCGCGTGCCGGCCGCGCTGGGGGCTTCGGTGGCGGTTTCCACGATCCTTTTGAAATTTTCCGCGAAGTTTTCGGCGGCGCGGCGGGTGGAAGCATTTTTGAAAGTTTCTTCGGCGGCGGACAAGACCCGTCGCAACCGCAGCGCGGCGACGATTTGCGTTATGATCTGGGGATCTCGCTCGAAGAAGCGGCTCTCGGCTGCGAAAAGGAAATTTCCGTCACGAAGCTCGACCGTTGTGACGAGTGCAGCGGCTCCGGCATGGAACACGGCTCGAAAGTCCAGACGTGCTCAACCTGTGGCGGACGCGGGCAGGTGCTCACGTCGCGCGGCATCTTTAGCATTGCGCAAACGTGTCCGCACTGCAAAGGCGCCGGGCGGATTTTGGAAAAGCCATGCAAATCCTGCCATGGCGGCGGGCGGTGCGAACATCATTCAAAAATTAAATTGCGCATCCCGCCCGGTGTGAATACCGGTTCGCGTCTGCGTTCGTCGGGCAACGGCGAAGCAGGCTTCCGTGGCGGCCACCCCGGCGACCTTTATGTGATTTTGCACGTCAAGCCGCACGAAATTTTTCAGCGCGACGGCGACGATTTGCTGTGCGACGTGCCGATAAGTTTTATTCAAGCCGCGCTCGGGGCAGAAATCGATGTGCCGACGCTCGACGGCAGGACAACCATTAAAATCCCCGCCGGCACCCAACCGGGCACGATATTTCGCGTCAAAGGCAAAGGGGTGAAAAATCTGCAAGGTTATGGCCACGGCGACTTGCATGTGCGCGTTCAGGTCGAAGTGCCGACGCGATTGAACCACGAACAAAAGACCAAGTTGCAGGAATTCGCCGGGCTGTGCGACGGCAACGAAACACCCATGGCACAAAGTTTTTTTGAAAAGGCCAAAAAGTTCTTTAAATAAAAGGTAGGGACGGCCCGCCGGGCCGTCCGTGAGTGTGAAGCGGAAGCCCCGGCGGTGCGTCCCTACCCTGAAAAAATATGCACCGTTTTTACTTGCCGCCCGAACGCTGTGCCGATGCCATGCTCCAGCTCGATGGACGCGAGGCGCATCACGCGCTGCACGTTCTGCGTTTGAAGCGCGGCGAACTCATCACCGTTTTGGACGGCGTCGGAAATGAATTCCTTTGCGCGGTTAAAAATAGTTCGCGCGATGCCGTCACGCTTTCCGTGTCGCTGAAAAATTTCACGCCGCCCCTACCCTACTCTATCACGTTGCTGCAAGCCGTGCCCAAGGGAAAAATCATCGAGTCCATCATTCAAAAGGCCGTTGAACTCGGCGCGCGGCGAATCGTGCCGCTGCTGACCGAGCATGTTGTGACACATCTTGGCGAGAAGGACAGGGCGAACAAACGTGACAAGTGGCAGCAGGTGGCCGTTGAAACCATCAAGCAATGTGGCGCAGCCTGGCTGCCGAAAATTGAAATACCTGTGACACCCGCGCAATTCCTCACACGCAAAGAAAAATTTGATTTGTCACTCGTCGGTTCGCTGCAAAGTGACCGATGCCATCCGCGCGAATGTTTGGGCGAGTTTCAGGCAAAGCATGGGTGCCTGCCGCAAAGCGTTGGCGTTTGGATTGGGCCGGAAGGTGATTTCACACTCGATGAATTGAAGGCGATTCAAGCCAGCGGCGCACTGCCAATTTCGCTGGGACGTCTCGTGTTGCGCGTCGAGACAGCGGCGATTTATTGTCTTTCGATTCTCAACTACGAATTGCAAGCGGCCTGAGCTGAACCAAAACACGGAAGGCGCGGCCCAGATGTTCCGGATGCGTGAGGGTTTGAAATTGGCGGGCTTGGGCTGACGTCCATCCGTCTTCGCTTCCGCCTCCGTCAGACTTCGGCGAGACAAGGCGCTTCGACGCGACAAGTTCGCCAAAGGATTTGTCCTTGAGTGTTTTTTCCAAAATACGCGTCAGGAATTGCGGTTGCGTTGGAAAACTTTCAGTCGTCAGTCCGGCGGATTCACCGGCAGTTTGAATCGCCGAAAAATTGACGTGTGCGGTGAGGTCTTGTTCGCCGACGTTGGCCAGAATGTCGTCGCTGGCGCGATGGCGAAAATAGGCGCGGAGCGTGCCGCGCGTGCGGCTGGGCGAAAACAATTCGTCGGCGGTCAAACCGTAATCAATTGTCATCAAGCGTCCGCGTTCCAAAAGGCTCGCGGCTTCGCGCCACCAGTTTTCGGCGGCGGGACAGGTTTCGATGGTGTAACCGTCAGGAAGCACAGCCAGCAAGGCAGCTGGCAGATGGCGGAGGACAGACGGCAGATTCAGTTCTGACTTCTGACTTCTGACTTCTGGATTCTGGATTCTCGCCCAGACGAATTTTCCGCCTTCGATGGCAACGCCCCACTCAAACCAAAGTTTTTTTGCGGCGTCCCAGCCAAAGCGGCGAACGGGCATGGCATCAAGAAGTTCGTTTGAGAAAATAATTCCAGACAGTTTTGAATTTCGAGTTTTGAGTTTCAAGTCTTCAATGCCGGTGAACCAGCAAACACGCGGAGCAAACTCCGCCAGTTTTTCTTTTTGCCATTTCTGCCGGCGCGCCGAAGGTTCGATGATGGCATATTGGATTTGCTCGAAAAGTTTTGGGCGACGAGATTGCAGCCCGTTTAAAATGTCTTTGGCCAATTGGCCGTCATGCGCGCCAGCCTCGACAATTCTGATTTCTGATTTCTGACTTCTGACTTCTGTCCCCAGCCATTCGGCGAATTGAAAGGCGAGCAGTTGTCCGAAAAGTTCGCCGACGCTGACGTTTGTGTAGAAATCGCCGCGCCGTCCAGGGGTGTCTTTTTTTGTTTCGTAGTATCCATAAACAGGACAATAAAGGGCGAGTTCCATGAAACGCGCGAAGGACAAAATGCCACGCGCGGCCATTTCGCAGCGAATAATTTCAACAAGCGTTTTCATTGACTTGCGCTTGGCGCGACTTTAGCTACGATGCACGCCAGAACGGGGATTGATTTATGGCCAAAATTGATGCGTTTTTCAACCTGATGTTTGAGCAAAAGGCATCGGATTTGCACATGAACTCCGGCAATCCGCCCATGTTGCGCATCGACGGCGAGCTTCAACGCGTGGATTATCCGAAGCTGGAAAATGATGCGCTCAAGACGATGCTCTACGAAATCGCGCCAGACTACAAAATCAAGCTCTTCGAGGAAACCGGCGACGTGGACTTCGGCTACGAGATTCCGAAAGTTTCGCGCTTTCGTGTAAACTTTTACAATCAGAAAAACGGCATTGGCGCGGTGTTCCGGCAAATCCCCACCCAGGTGCTCTCATTTGACGATTTTGAAAAGCTCGAAGCGCCGATGCCCGCCGTGCTCAAAAAATTTTGCATGCTGAACCGCGGCTTGATCCTTGTCACCGGCCCGACTGGTTCCGGCAAATCCACGACACTGGCGGCGATGACGGACTACGCGAATGCAAACCGCAAAGACCACATCATCACGCTTGAAGACCCGATTGAATTTGTCCACCAAAGCAAAAATTGTTTGGTGAACCACCGCGAAATCGGCCTTCACACCAAATCGTTTGCGTCAGGACTGCGCGGTGCGTTGCGCGAGGACCCGGACATCATTCTCGTCGGGGAAATGCGCGATTTGGAAACCATTGAACTGGCAATCACCGCCGCGGCGACCGGTCACCTGGTGTTCGGCACATTGCACACGCAAAGCGCCGCAAAATCGGTGGACCGGGTTATTGACGTGTTTCCAGCCGAGCAACAGAACAAAATCCGTCAGACGCTCTCTGAAGCATTGAAAGGCATCGTGGCGCAAACTTTGTTCAAGCGCATCGACAAAAAGGGGCGCATCGCGGCGTTTGAAGTCCTGGTTTTCAATACCGCCGTTGCCAACCTTGTGCGTGAAGGCAAGACGCACCAAATCCAGGGCATGATTCAAGTGGGCAAGAAGATCGGCAACCAGCCATTGGACGATCACATCATGGAGCACGTGCGCATGAAGCGCATTTCGCCCGAAGAGGCTTATGAAAAGGCGCTGGACAAAAAGAAATTCCGTGCGTTGCTTGCCCATCCACCGGAAGATGAAGATGCCTTTTGATTATGCGACGCCCCGAACTGGACCAAATGTTGACGACAATGCTGGCCTCCCAGCCGGAGGTGTCGGATTTGTTGTTCACGGTGGGCCGCCCACCGCAAGTTGAAACCTACGGCGAACTCAAGCCGGTGGCTCTTGAGCCGCCGATTGACAAACTCACACCGTTCCAAACCGAGACCATCGCGCTGAATATCATCGGGGAAAATCTCTGGCACATTGAAGATTTGCTGCGACACGGTTCTTGCGATGTTTCATATGCCCTTTCAGACAAAGCGCGTTTCCGGGTCAATATTTTTTCGCAACGCGGATATTATTCGATTGTTTGCCGCCTGCTCAACGCGGTGATTCCAACGCTGGAAAAATTGAAATTCCCGGCAATTTTCAAGGAAATCCCAAAAGAAAAAACCGGCCTTGTGCTCATCACCGGCGCGACCGGTTCCGGCAAATCCACCACGCTGGCCGCCATCCTCGAAGAGATAAACCGTTCCAAGCCTGTTCATATCGTCACGCTGGAAGACCCGGTTGAATACGTCCACCAACACACGGAGGCGACTTTTAATCAACGCGAGTTGGGCGTTGATTTCGATAGTTATGCCAACGGTTTGCGCGCGGCACTGCGCCAGGCGCCAAAAGTCATTCTCGTCGGTGAAATGCGCGATCAAGAGACTGTCAAAATCGCCTTGAGCGCGGCGGAAACCGGCCATTTGGTCCTGAGCACGCTCCACACAATCAACGCCGGCGAAACCATCAACCGCATCCTCGGCATGTTTGAACCGAAGGAACAGGAGCAAGTCCGCATTCGACTGGCCGATTCACTGCGCTGGGTCGTGAGCCAGCGGCTGGTGCCCAAAAATGGCGGTGGGCGGTTTGCGCTTCTCGAAATCATGGGCTCCAACCTCCGCACCCAGGAAGCCGTCCGCATTGGTGAAAGCGAAGGCAAGACCTTCTACGAAATCACCGAGGCCAGCTACCCGTTCGGCTGGCGCACATTTGATCAAACCTGTTTGGAAGCGTATGAACAAGGTATTGTCACTGAAGAAACCGCCCTGCTTTATTGCACCAAGCGAAGCGTCGTCACACGCGGCATCGATGGCATCAAGAAATCCCGTGGAGAAATGAGCACCACCGCTGGCACTCTCCGTATGAAATCGGGTGAAAAAACAATTCCGCCGGTAATCAAATCCAAATCGAAATGACGTATGCCTGGCTCTTTTGATTTTATCAGTACCGAGGATAAACCGGCCTTGATTGCCTTTTCCACGCCGGAGTGGCTTGAGACCGCCAAGGCCACCCTGACTGAGCTTGGTTACAAAGTCCACACGGCGGCCACGCACAGTGATTTTCTGACGCGCTTTTCTCAAGTGCGTTATCAAGTCGCCATCATCGAGGAACTGTTTGGTGCGACCAAAATTGAAGAGAACCAAACCTTGCAGGCCATTCGAATAATGCCCGTCAACCGCCGCCGCCACGCCACAATCATTTTGTTGGGCAACTCATTCCAAACTCTCATGCCCATGGAAGCTTTCAAACACAGCGTCCACGCGGTCATCAACAGTTCTGAAATGTTCCTGCTCAAACAACTCATTGAAAAGGCTGTGACCGACAATGAGCTTTTCCTCCACAGTTTCCGGGAAGTCCAGGATCGCCTTTACGCCACCGGCAGTCACTTGTGATGCCTGTGGGTTTTTGATAAATTTTCGCGGTGTCCTTCATGATTCGTCTCGACCAGGCATTGGTTGACCGCGGCCTCTGCGAAAGCCGCGAACGCGCCAAACGCGTCATTCTCGCCGGACAAGTCCGCGTTAACGCTCAACGCGCGCACAAACCCAGCGACCGCATTGAATTGGATGACACGCTTGCACTGGACGCCGGTGAAAAATATGTCAGCCGCGGCGGCCACAAACTCGAACATGCCTTGCGCCATTTTGAACTCGATGTCACCGGCCTCGTCGCGCTCGACCTCGGCGCATCCACCGGCGGTTTCACCGATTGCCTGCTTCAACACGGTGCCGTGAAAGTTTTTGCCGTGGACGTCGGCCAGGGCCAACTCGCATGGAAACTGCGCCACGACCGTCACGTCGTCGTCATGGAAAAGACCAATGCCCGCTATTTGACTGCCGCGCAATTTCCGCAGCCGTTCGACCCTGCTGATTTGGCTGTGATTGACTGCTCGTTCATTTCGTTGCAAAAAATTTTACCCGCCGCCATTGCATTATTGAAATCAAACGGCAAAATTATCGCGCTTATCAAACCACAGTTTGAAGCTGGCAAAGCCGAAGCCGACAAAGGCCGCGGCGTTATCATGGATCCGTCGGTGCACAAGCATGTCTTAAAAAAAATGTCTGAGTTCGTAGCCGCCCAGACCGGCTTGAACTGGCGTGGCGTTGTCGAATCGCCATTGCTTGGCCCGGCGGGCAACAAGGAATTTCTGGTGCTGATTGAAAAAACTTGCTGACAAAATTAAACGCGTTGGTCTCATCGGCAATTCCGAAAAGGCCGCCTGCGCCGACATCATCCGCAAAGCCGCGTGGCTCATCCAACGCGCCGGTCGCAAAGCTTTGGTTGACCCTGACACCGCCACGCTCGCGCGCGATGTGGATTTGCTCCTCGTCTTCGGTGGTGATGGCACGATGCTGCGCGTCGCCCGCGACATCGCCGGTTCCGTGACTCCCATGCTCGGCATTAACATCGGCGGCCTCGGTTTCCTCACCGCCGTGCCATCGAACGAGCTGCCTCGCGCGCTGAATCATGTTTGGAATGGCGAATTCAAATACGAATCCCGCACGTTGATTGAAGCAAGCGGATGTTGCAATGGCCGTCAAATTCAAGCACCCGCACTCAACGACATCGTCGTCAGCCGCGGCGCGGTTTCGCGGCTTATTGAACTCGATGTGACTGTGGATGGCGAACCCCTTACGCGCTATCGCTGCGATGGCCTTATCATCAGTTCTCCAACCGGTTCAACGGCGTATTCGCTGTCGGCGGGCGGGGCGGTGGTTTTTCCGACGGCTGAAGTGTTCGCGCTCACGCCCATTTGCCCGCACGCACTGTCAAATCGCTCCATCATCCTGCCGCTGACCTCAACCATTGGCATCAAAACCATGAATCCATTACCCGCGACAATTTTAAGCGCGGACGGACAAGTCATCTCCAACCTGGACTCCGGAGACGCAGTCATGATTCGCCGCAGCCGCCGCACGATCCGTTTGATGCACCTGGCGGATGGTTCATTCATGGAAACATTGCGCCGCAAACTGCAATGGCGCGGGGCTTACGTCTGAAAAAGGAAGAATTAAAAATGAAGAATGAAGAAACCTTCGGACAGTTTGGTCAAATTCCTTTTCATTCTTCATTCTGCCTTTTTCATTCTGCCTTCTGACCATGGTTCGACTCAAGGACATCGCCCAATACGCCCGCGTCTCGGTGATGACGGTTTCGAAGGCGTTGCGCGATGAGCCGGACGTTTCCGCCGCGACCAAATCGCGTATCAAATTACTCGCGCAACAAATGGGCTATGTGCCGGACTCGCTGGCGCAAGGGTTGCGCGCAAAAACGACAAAATTGTTCGGTCTCGTCATCCCTTCTATCACAAATCCGGTTTACGGACGGATCGTCTTTGCCATCGAGGAACGCGCGCACGAGATGGGCTATGATATTTTACTCGCACACACGCACAACATGCCGGCGCGCGAAGAAACTTGCATCCGGCGGTTGTTGTCGCGGCGGGTGGATGGGCTGTTTATTTCGCCGGTTTACCGTTTTGAAGCCGAGGCGCGGATTTACCAGGAAGTGCTCGCGCGCAAAATACCGGTGGTTTTGCTCGGTCCGCCTGCGCCATTTTGCAAGTCGTTTCCAAGCGTGGAAGTCGAGGAAGTCGCAGCCAGTCGGAGTGCCACGCAACATTTGCTGAAGCTCGGCCACAAACGCATCGCTTATTTCACCGGGCCGCCGACCGCGCCATGGGCGCTTGAACGGTTTGAAGGCTACCGCCATGCGCTGCGCGAAGCCGGCCTGGATGTGGACGACAAGCTGGTTTTTCACGCCGGCAGCACGATTGAGGAAGGCATGAAAACCGCGACGCAAATGCTCAACGAATCGTGCAATGCGACCGCCGTGCAGGCGGTCAATGACCTCGTTGCCATTGGCTGTGCGGAAGTTTTGTTGTCAAATGGCCTGCATATTCCGAAAGACATTTCGATCGTCGGATTCGGCAACGTGCTGATGGCGGAGCACTGTTGCGTGCCGTTGACGACCGTTCGCCAGCCGAAATTCCGGCTCGCCAACGCCGCCATGGACACAATGGTGAATTTGTTGCAGGGCCAGCCCGTTGAAGTCAAACGTCTGGCCGCCGAACTCATCGAACGCAAAAGCACTGCGCCGCCGAAAACGGTTTCCGGTCAAACCAAGTGAAGCGGTTCAATCTCTGCGCCCAATTGAAACACTGCGAGTGAAGTGTAACGCGCTCCCTCCGGCGACAACTCGCTCCGGATGATTTCGATTTCCTGCGCAGTCCATTCGCCGAGCAGACGGTCTTTGACGGTCTGTGCGTGCGCCGCCAGTTTCTCAATTTCAGGCCGTTTCAGAAATTTGACCCGACCCAGCGTCATATGGCCGGCAAACCTTTCTGTCCCTGGCTCCTTCGTGAACAGTTGAACCGCACTTTCAATCTTTTTTTGCAAATCCGCCAGACGCCCTTCGCCGTCGTTGACGCCGGCCCAAACAACGCGCGGCGAACGCGTATTCGGGAAAAAGCCGACGCCTTGCGCGCACAAACGCAACGCCGACTCGCCGGAACAAACCGTGTGAACGGATTCTTTCAAAGCCGCCACGCGGTCGGACGAAACGTCACCGAGAAATCTGAGTGTGAGATGAAACTGCTCCGGCTTCGTCCAGCGAATGGCGTCCGGCGGCACAAGCCGACGCAATTCCCGTTGAACGCGGATCACTTCATTCCGAACCGCCTCCGGAACCGGAATCGCAACAAACAGCCGGAGTTTCTGCGTTGAACTGTCAGCCATCATTGCCCACAAACTACTCGAAAACCTGCGACGGTGCGCTGTTTTTTGTTCGACACTCAACTCTCAACTCTCAACACTCAACGCCATGAAGTGGCCTGCCGACTACCACCTGCACACACCGCTTTGCCGTCATGCGACCGGCGAGCCGGGCAAATATGTAAAACGTGCGCTTGAACTTGGATTCAAGGAAATCGGCTTTTCCGACCATTCGCCAATGCCGCGCGACGACTTCGACGACTGGCGGATGCGCGCCGATCAACTGGACGAATACGTCGGGAAAATCCGCAAGGCACAGAAGGATTTTCCGCAACTGACCATTCGCCTCGCGCTCGAAGTGGATTATCTGCCCGGTCACGAAGACTGGATTCGCGACCTCGCCGCGCGCCACTCATGGGATTATCTCATCGGCTCGGTGCATTACGTCTCCGATTCCTGGGTTGTAGATAATCCGCAACAAATTTCCAAATGGAAAAATCGCGACGTCTTCGAGGTTTGGTCCATTTACTTCGAGCGGCTCACAAAAGCAGCTGAAACCGGCTTTTTTGAAATCATCGGCCATGCCGATCTGCCGAAAAAATTTGGCCACCGCCCGGGTCACGATTGCGCGCCGCTCTACGAAAAATTTCTGAACGCGGCGAAAAAGCACAATTGTGCCATCGAACTCAACACTGCCGGTCTGCGGAAGGATTGCAGGGAGATTTATCCAAGCCGACAAATCCTTGAACTCGCCTTTCAAAAAGGCGTGCCCATCGTGTTCGGTTCGGACGCTCACGCGACGGAGGAGGTAGGTATGGGCTTTTCGGAAGCCACTGAACTCGCGCGTGAAGTTGGCTATAAGAAATGTTGTCGTTTCGCAGAACGAAAACGTGATTTTGCTTCGTTCTAATACTGGACTTTGCAAGACGTTTTGAAACACTCCGCTATTGTGAAACAATCAATCGTCACGTTGGACATGGAAGGTGTGCTGACGCCCGAAATCTGGATTGCCGTTGCCGAGAAAACCGGCATCCCGGAACTGCGCCGCACCACACGCGACGAGCCGGATTATGACAAGCTCATGCGCGGCCGTCTTGCGCTCCTTGACAAGCACGGCCTGAAACTTCCCGAGATCCAGAAAGTGATCAGCACACTGCGTCCGCTGGATGGTGCGAGGGAATTTCTGGATGAACTTCGCTCGTTCGTGCAGGTCATTATCCTGTCCGACACATTCGAGCAATTCGCTTCTCCCCTGCTCCGCCAACTCGGCTGGCCCACGCTGCTATGCCACCGGCTCGTGGTCGAGAACGATCGGATTGTGAATTACCAACTGCGCATCCGCGAACAAAAGCGCGAGGCTGTGGCGGCGTTCAAGCGGATGAATTATCACGTTATCTCCGGAGGTGATTCGTTCAATGACATCGCCATGCTGAAGGAAGCGGATGTCGGCCTGCTATTCCACGCGCCGGACACGGTGAAAAAACAATTTCCACAATTCAAAGCCGTGGAGACTTACACCGATTTGATGAGGTTGATCAAAGCGGCAATGGCGTAATCTGCGGTTCAGTCCTCCGCCTTGAACGCGCGCGAAATCAAATCACGCACCGCACGCTTTGGTTCCTTGCCTTCGTAGAGCAGCGCGTGAACCTCGTCAATGATCGGCGTGGGCACTTTTTTCCTTTGTGCCAATTGGTGTGCAGAGCGCGTCGTTGGGTAACCCTCGGCCAGTTTCGGATGTGACGCCTGAATTGCCGCTATGGCTTCACCGCGACCGAGGCGCTCGCCCAAATCGCGATTGCGGCTTTGTTTCGAGAAACATGTTAGCATGAGATCTCCCAAACCGCTCAAGCCGGCGAATGTCTCCGGTTGCGCACCGCACGCCACGCCAAGTCGGCGCATTTCGGACAATGCCCGCGTGACGAGGCTGGCCTTCGTGTTGTCGCCGTAGCCGAGGCCGTCGCTTACGCCGGCCGCTATGGCGATGATGTTTTTCAGCGCGCCGCCATATTCCACGCCGAGAATGTCCGCGCTGCGATAAATTCGGAATTCCGGACGGTGGAAGAGTCCCTGCACGGTGCGCGCCATGCCGTCGCTTTCGCTGGCACAAACCACCGCAGTTGGAATACCCAACGCGACTTCGCGCGCGAAGCTCGGCCCCGAAAGCACAGCCACGCGATTCGGCGGAGCCTGTTCGCACAGGATGCGGCTCATTGTCTCCCCAGTCTCAAATTCAATGCCTTTCGTAACACTTACCAAAATGGCCGGATGGCCTTTCAACTTCATGGCCACCTGCCGGAAGACATTCGACGGAACTGCCATCACCACACATTCAGCCCCACCAACCGCCTTTTTAAAATCCACTTCGACCTTCCAGTCTGTCGGCAATGGCACGCCGGGCAGGTAACGCTCACTGCGTCCGCGCCGGATTTCGTCCAGCAAGGCAGTGTCAATATCCCATAGCGTCACGCCATTGCCATTTTCGTGAAGCACCTTGGCCAGTGCCGTTCCCCATGCGCCCGCGCCAAGCATGATAACTTTCATTGTGCAGCCTCCTTCTTTTTAAATTCAATGCGATGTTCCGTTCCGTTCAGCAAGCGTTTGATATTTCCACGGTGCTTGAAAATGGCCAGCAACCCAAGAACTGTCGTGACGATCCGCAATGTCGAACTGTTCGGCATCAGCCAAATTGTCGCGGGCAACGCCACCGCCGCAGCGACGGACGCAACTGAAACGTATCGGCTCAGGGCGAACACGATAATCCACGCGCCCAGCGCGACGCCCGCCGCCGATGGGGCAAGCGCAAAGAAAACTCCGGCGCTCGTTGCAATGCCCTTGCCGCCATTGAATTTCAGCCAGCAGGTGAAATTGTGACCGAGCACCGCCGCAATGCCCGCGAAAATTCGGTAAAGTTCCGTGTCCGTTGTTGAAACGCCCAGAAGCGCCAACATCCCATCACAAAGCCAGGTGCAGGCGGCATAACCTTTTAATCCATCAATGATGAGCGCAAATACTCCCGCTGTTTTGCCAACGCTGCGGAAGACGTTCGCCGCACCGATGTTGCCACTGCCGACGGTGCGAATGTCAATGCCCTTTGCGCGCCCGACCAAATAACCCGTCGGAATCGAGCCGAGCAGATAAGCTCCGATAGCGATGATGAAATAGCCCAAAATCGGCACGGCGACACTTTATGGGCACACAGCTCAAAGTTCAAAGTCCAAATAAAGTAGCACAGGCGTCCCGCCTGCACATTGACAGTCTGCTGTCGTTGGAAAAAACGCGACGGTGGGGAAAAAGCAGGCTGGAAGCCTGCGCTGCAGTGTCCTTTGCGTTCTTGGCGTAAAGAGTTTTCAGTGGCAAACTGGGGTCGTGGCAATCAACAACATAATCAGAGTGGCCGTCCTCGGTGTCGGCTCGCTTGGCAAGGAACATGCCCGCATTTACGCCGAACTCGCTGCTGCCGGACAAGTTGAATTCGCCGGAATTTTTGACGCCAACGCCGACACGGCCCATAAAATCGCCGCCAAACACAACACGCGCATTTTCAGGTCCGTCGCCGAAGCCGCTTCCAACGCCGACGCGCTGAACATTGTCACGCCGACCGTTACGCATTTTGAATTGGCAAAAACTTTATTATCGCAGGGCAAACACGTCCTCGTCGAAAAGCCGATGACCGACGACACCGCGCAAGCTGCTGAATTGATTCAACTGGCCCGGCAAAAAAATTGCGTCCTGCAAGTCGGGCACGTCGAACGATTTAATCCCGTTTTCAAATACCTCGAAACCGCCGCGCCCGAGCCGCGCTTCATTGAGACACACCGGTTGTCGCCCTACCCTGCCCGCTCGACTGATATCGGCGTCGTGCTCGACTTGATGATTCACGACCTCGACGTGGTGCTGGCATTCGTCAAATCTCCCGTGACCAGCGTGGACGCCGTGGGCATTCCCGTCTTGAGCAAGTCCGAGGACATCGCCAACGCGCGGCTGCGTTTCGCGAATGGCTGCGTCGCCAATCTCACGGCCAGCCGCGTCAGCCCGGAACGGATGCGGAAAATCCGCGTCTTCAGCGGCCCGACGAATCCCTGCTACATCTCGCTCGATTACCGCGCGCAGGAAGGATTCATTTATCGCATCGCCCGCGACGGTGAGGCGGAAAGTTCGCTGCTGAAAAAGGTTCTGGCCGCCAAGCTCGGTGTTGGCAAAGACTCGACCATCGTCAGCGAATTCGGCGGCAAACGCATTGTCCGCGAACCGGTGCCGATTGCGAAAGACGAACCACTCAAACTCGAACTGCAAAGCTTCGTCAATTGCGTCCGCGAAAAACAAACGCCGATGGTCAGCGGCGAATCCGCCAAACGCGCTTTGGACCTAGCCTTTGAAATCACACGGCAAATCCAAAATTTGAAAGTGTGAAACCAAAATCATTCATGCTCATTGCCGGAGAGGCGAGCGGCGATTTGCTCGCGGCGGAATTGGTATACGCGCTACGCAAAAAATCGCCGAGCACGAAATTCTTTGGCGCAGGCGGACCTAAAATGATCGGTGCCGGAGTGGAACTGGCGTTTGACATGACGCAACATTCAGTCATCGGCATGTCTGATGTGCTGAAGAATTATTTCAAGTTCCGCCGGTTCTTCAATCAACTGCTCAAAATGGCGATTGAACGTCAGCCGGATGCCATTATTGGCGTGGATTTTGGCGGGTTCAACCTGCGCTTCGGGCACGCCATCAAACAATATGTCCGCAATCATCGGTCGGCATCCATGCCGTGGAACCCGAAGATCATCCAGTTCGTTTCGCCGCAGGTCTGGGCGTCACGTCCGGGTCGCGCAAAATTGCTGGCGGCGGATTATGATCTGCTCTTGAGCATTTTCCCTTTTGAAAAGGATTGGTATGCGCAGCGCGCGCCGAAATTGCGCGTGGAATTTGTCGGGCATCCGATGGTGGAAAGGTTGAAGTCAGAAGTCAGAAGTCAGAAGTCAGAAGTGTTAGTGGCTTCGCCGAAAATTCTTTTGCTACCCGGCAGTCGGACGAGCGAATTGAAGAAGCATCTGCCTGTGATGCTGGCCGCGTTGAGACTGATCCGGGAAAAATTACCGTCAGTGAAAGCAAAAATGGTTTTGCCAAATAAAGCTTTGAAAAAAATCGCGGACAAGCTGTTCGCGCTCCTAACGAATGTGGAAATTCAAGTCGGTGAACTGCCGCAGGCACTGGCGGCATCGGATGTCGCCATTTCTAAAACCGGCACGGTGACGATGGAGTGCGCCTTTTTTGGCGTGCCGACGGTAACACTTTATAAAACTTCCTGGCTCACTTATCAAATCGGCAAACGCATTGTAACGGTGAAATCACTCACGATGCCGAACCTGCTGGCAAATGAGTTGATTTATCCCGAATTCGTCCAAAACGCCGCCACGCCGGAAAACATATCACAGGCCGCACTGGAGCTTATGCAAAATGAATCACGACGCGCTCAAATCAAATCGCAGCTGGCGGAAATCGTTTCGCAGCTCGGTGGTCCGGGAGCGAGCGAACGTGCGACAGCGGCGATTTTGAGTTTGTTCACTTAGATTCTGCGCGTTAGCTTGTTTTTATGGAATCACTGCATGCACCGTGGCGGATCGAGTACATCCTCGCGCCCAAACCGCAGTTCGACACGAGCCTGTTCACACGCATCGCCCAGTCCAGCGACGACGAGGCCAACCACGTCATCGTGCGCGACCGCACCTGTTTCGCCTTGCTCAATACCTATCCCTACAACGGCGGACATTTGATGGTCGTGCCTTACAAACAAGTCGCCGACTTGAACGGCCTGACTGATAACGAACTTACTGATCTCTGGACGCTCACGCGTCGCTGCGTCAACGCGCTAACCGTGTTGATGAAGCCGGACGGTTTCAACATCGGCATCAATCTCGGCAAGGTTGCCGGCGCAGGCGTCACGGAACATTTGCATATTCATGTCGTGCCGCGTTGGAACGGCGACACAAATTTTATGCCAGTGCTGGCGAACACAACCGTTTTACCGCAGGCCTTGAGCGAGTTGGCCGCAAAACTGCGCACTGAATTGGCAAAATAATCTTCGATGGCATCGAAAACCCTTCATTTCGAAAACGCGCGGGCCGCACAGCAGCTTTTCAATCACGAGCCGCGCAATCTGAAGTCCCTGGAAACCGAACTCGGCGTCAAAGCCACGGCGCGTGAAGGCTGGATCAAACTCGAAGGGCCGGCTGACGCGATTGAACGCGCCAAACAGCTTTTCGTTTCGCTCGAAAGTTTGCTTGAAACCGGCTCTCCGGTGCGGAATCGCGAATTCGCCCACGCGCTGAACGTGGTAAAGCACGAGGGCGCCGAAATGCTCAAGGAATTGGTGAATGACCGGGTTGTGACGCACGAGCGCAAGCCTAGTGTCACCGCCAAAACGGTGGGCCAGAAAAAATATCTCGACGCAATTCGGAAGCACGATGTCACATTCGGCGTCGGACCGGCAGGCACGGGCAAGACGTATCTGGCGGTGGCGATGGCGCTCGCCGCGTTGCGCGACGGAAAGGTTTCGCGGTTGATTTTGACGCGCCCGGCGGTCGAGGCCGGCGAGGCGCTTGGTTTTCTGCCCGGCGACCTTTACGAAAAAATCACGCCGTATCTTCGTCCGCTGCACGATGCGTTGCACGACATGCTGCCCGCCGAGGAAATTCAAAAGCATACCGAGCGCGGGACGCTTGAAATTGCGCCGCTGGCTTACATGCGCGGGCGCACGCTCAACAATGCCTTCGTCATTTTGGACGAAGCGCAAAATTCGACGACCGAGCAAATGTTGATGTTTCTCACGCGCCTCGGCCACGGCTCGAAGGCAGTCATCACCGGCGATGAAACACAGATTGATTTGCCGCCGCACAAGTACTCCGGCCTGCTCGAAGCACATCACGTGCTCAAAAACACCGAAGGCATCGCCGTTGTTGAGCTTGGCAAACGCGACGTCGTCCGCCACCCGCTCGTCCAGCGCATCATCGCGGCTTACGAAGAACATCGCGGTCACAGCAAGTCGTAAGCATGACTGTCGCCTTTGCCAGCCGCCAGCGAACGAGGAAAATCAATTTGCGATTGTTGAGGCAAATTGTGAATGCGCTGCTGGCGGAATTGGAACTGGAAAAGGCCGAAATCGGCATTTACCTCGTCGGCGCGCCGGAAATGACCCGGCTCAACGAGACTTTCCTCAAACATAAGGGTTCGACGGATGTCATCGCGTTTGATTACCGGGACAAAGGCAGGGCTGGCTGTTCCCGGCCCGCCGCCAAACTCGGCGCGATAGGGACATCGCGCCCCACCCTGCACGGCGAAATTTTCGTGTGCATGGACGAAGCGGTTTTGCAGGCGCGAAAGTTTGGCGCGAGCTGGCAATCGGAAACCGTGCGTTATGTTGTTCATGGGGTTCTGCATCTGCTCGGCCACGATGATTTGCGCGACGCCGCACGCCGCAAAATGAAGAGCGAAGAAAACCGCCTGTTGCGTGAAATCACCCGCCGCTTTCCCTTGAGCAAACTCTGATGCGACCTTAGACTTGGCGCATGGAACAAAAGAATTTCTTTGCCCGTTGGCGGGCGGATTTCGCAACTGGTTTGGTTATTGTCCTGCCAGGAGTGATTTCAATCGCGCTTTTGGTTTGGTTGTTCTTTGCCATCTCCAACATCACTGACACGTTGCTTATTTTCATTCCCAAAACCATCACGCATCGAAACAGCGGCGAGGGCCCGATGTATTGGTATTGGAGTCTCGTTGCCCTGCTGGTGGCGATTTTGCTGATCAGCGCAGCGGGCCGGCTGGCACGGAATTATTTCGGCAAGAAAATGATTGGATGGGTGGAACGTGTGTTGATGCACGTGCCGTTGCTGAATAAATTTTACGGTGCCATCAGGCAGGTCAATGAGGCATTTACAACCGGCAAAAAAGGCTCGTTCAAAACCGTTGTGCTTGTGGAATTCCCGCGCGAAGGCATGCACTCCATTGGTTTCATTACGAGCGAACTGCACAACGAAGTGCGGCAAAAGATAAAGGGAAAAGTGGTTTGCGTCTTTGTGCCTACAACACCGAATCCCACAACCGGTTTTCTCATCCTTGTGCCGGAGGAAAAAGTCACCAAACTCGACATGTCCGTTGCCGAAGGCATCAAATATATCGTCAGTCTCGGTTCGATTTTTCCGGAACACGGGACGCCACCAAAAATTCAATGATTGAATCTGCAACCGGCTTGATTCTGCGCACGCGACCACTCACGGAAACCAGCCTCATCGTCCACTGGCTCACGCCGAACTTTGGCCGCATTGTCACCGTTGCCAAGGGCGCGCATCGCCCCAAATCACCGTTTCTTGGCAAACTGGATTTGTTCTATCTCGCCGATTTTTCCTTCAGCCGCAGCCGGCGTTCCGATTTGCACATACTCCGCGAAGTCAGCTTGCGCGAAACGCACAGCGCATTGCGGCGGAATGTTCTACTGCTGCATCAAGCTGCCTACGCCACGGCGTTTGTCGAACAAGCGACGGAAACCGAGACGCCCTTGCCCGCCGTTTACGATTTAACGCTCGGTTTTTTTTGCCGTCTTTGTGAACAACCCGCAAAGCCGCAAACGGTTTTTACCTTTGAATTGAAACTGCTCCACGAACTCGGTTTGAAACCGAATTTGGAAAAAACCAGACTCTCGCCCGGTACAAAAAAAATCATCCAGGTTTTGGTTCAAGGTCATTGGCCTGCGTGTGCGCGATTGAAATTGACCGACGCTCAAACCATTGAACTGCGGGAGTTTTTGCACGGCTTTTTGATTTTCCACCTTGGCCGGCTGCCAAAAGGCCGGGCGAAGGCGTTGCTGAACGAAAATCAAACCACTCCAAGATGAAATGGCTTTTCGAAAAAAAATTCTTGAGCTATATTTCCGCCGCGGCTTTAAAACTAGTTAAATGATAAAGAAATCAGGGAAAAAATTTTCCACCGTGCGAATGGAATTGGTGACCAGCGTGTTTATCGCCATCTCGCCGGCGCTGGCGCTGACGTACATCGTCAACCAGTCGTGGTTCTGGCAATTCGCGCCAGACTGGTTGAAACAGTACGCGATAAGCGTGCCGTGGACCAGTTTCACCGTCGGCTTGCTGGCATTGGGAGCAGCGTGGTTTGGCGGGGAACATTTCATTTTGCGGCAGGTGCGCGCTCTCTCCGACACTGCGCAACGTTTTGCCAAAGGCGAATTGAGTGCCCGGACTGAATTGGAGCATGCGGAAGACGAATTCGGCCAGCTCGCAGAAGTTTTCGACGCCATGGCGGACGCGCTCCAACAACGCATCAATGAGCGCGAAAAGGCGGAAAAAGTTTTATTCAAACGCGCGCTCCAACAGACGGCCATCGCCACACTCGGACAATTCGCACTGACCCAAAATGACTTGACGGCTTTACTGAACCAGGCCGCCCTGCTCGTCGCGCACACTCTCGAATCGGAATACAGCGCCATTTGGGAACGGTTATCCGATGGTGAATTGTTGCTGCGGGCGGGCGCCGGCTGGAAACGCGGCTGCGTGGGTGAAACCAAAATACCCGCCGACAATTACTCGCAGCCCAGCTTGACGCTGAATTTTGGCGAAATGATTGTCGTACCCGATCTTCGCATCGAAACACAATTCGCAGCGACACCATTGTTCATCGAGCACGGTGTTATTGGAGGTATTACTGCCGCCATTCCAACACGCGGGCGGCCCTTCGGCGTGATCGGGGTTCACACGTCGCGCCGACGCGATTTCACGGCGGACGAAATGCAATTTCTCACGGCCATGGCGACGACGTTGGGCATAGCGATTGAACGCAAATACGCGGAAGCTGAAATGGAAAAACTTGCCGCATTCGCAAAACTGAGTCCGGCTGCGACAATGGAATTCGCCGCGAATGGAACGATTAATTATTTCAATGATGCCGCGCAGCAACTCGCGTCATCTGTGCGGAAAAATCATCCGCGTGATGTCTTGCCGGTTGAAATCAACGGCATCATTAACGAATGTCTCGCAATCGGACGGAGTGAAATGCGTTTGGAAACACAAATAAATGGCCGCACTTTTTCATGGTTGTTTCATCCCGTGTTGCCAAGCCGCGTCGTGCATTGCTATGTCGAGGACATTACTGAACGTCTGAAACTTGAGGGGCAATTGCGCCAGTCACAAAAAATGGAGTCGGTCGGCCAGCTTGCCGCGGGCGTTGCGCACGACTTCAACAACATGCTTACGATCATCCAGGGACATTCCGGCGCGCTGTTGGCCAAACCAACGTTGCCCCATGACATGCTGGACCCGCTTCAAGCTGTCTATTTTGCCGCTGAACGCGCAGCGGGCTTGACGCGTCAACTGCTGATGTTCAGCCGCAAAAATGTGATCCAATCCAAGTTGCTCGATTTACGCGAAATCATCGGCAACATGACAAAAATGTTGGAGGATCTTCTCGGCGAAACCATCAAGCTTGAATTCTTTCCGCCGTCTGAATTGCCACTGGTTGAAGGCGATACAGGCATGATTGAACAAATCATCATGAATCTTTCTGTCAATGCCCGCGACGCCATGCCAGACGGCGGCAAGCTGGCCATTGGCATTGAAACCGTGGTTATTGACAATGATTATGTGAAGTCACATGCCGACGCTCGTGCCGGTCAATTCGTCCGCCTGCGCGTCACCGATACGGGCATCGGCATGGATTCAGCCACATTACCCCGCATCTTTGAGCCGTTTTTTACAACGAAGGGCGTCGGCAAAGGCACCGGCCTCGGCCTCGCGACAGCCTACGGCATCATCAAACAACATGAAGGCTGGATTGAAGTGAACAGCGAACCCAACAAAGGCGCGACGTTCGATGTGTATTTTCCCGCCCGTGAAAAAGCTCCAGCGCCGCCCAAAAAAGAAGTCGTTTCGCCAGTGTCCGCACCCGGTGGCACGGAAACCATTCTCATCGTTGAAGACGAACCTGTTTTGCGCGAAATGGCATGCAACATTCTTAAAAATTGCGGCTACCGAATCTTCGAATCCTCATCTGGCAAGGAAGCGCTCAATCAGTGGCGGCAACGAGCAAACAAAATAGATTTGCTTCTGACTGACATCGTGATGCCCGAGGGCATTTCCGGCGTGAACCTCGCGGAACAATTGCTCGTCAATCACCCGCGTCTGAAGATCATCTTTACCAGCGGCTACGCCGCCAATGAAGTCAGCCTAGAATTGCTAGCAAAAACAAAAGCACGTTATCTTCAAAAACCCTACACCCACGCCGAACTCGTCAAAATCGTCCGCGACTGTCTCGATAAAACTGTCACCACCAATTAAAGGAAAGCGGTTTAACCCCGGCTGTTTTCGCCGAGTAATTTCATCACCGCTGCCACCGCGTCTTCAGCCTTCACGGATTGCAACGAGCCGCCGCGTGGTTTGATTTCCACTTCGCCCTTGGCCAGTGATTTTTCACCAATGCCGATGCGAATGGGAAAGCCGACCAGTTCGGAATCCTTGAATTTCACGCCGGGACGTTCATCGCGGTCATCCAAAATCACTTCCACACCGCGTGCGGTCAGTTCCGCGTAAATTTTCTCCGCCAGTTTCATCAATGCGCTGTCCGGCGCCACGCCCAGCGGCGTGATGCAAACCGTGTAGGGCGCGACACTTAACGGCCAGATGATGCCGTCCTTGTCATTGCATTGTTCGACGACCGCCTGCAATGTCCGCGTGACACCAATGCCGTAGCAGCCCATGACGGCGGGCTTGCGTGTGCCGGCCTCATCCAGAAAGGTCGCGCCAAGCTTCTCGCTGTATTTCGTGCCGAGCTTGAACACGTGGCCGACTTCAATCGCACGGCGGATTTTCAGCGGTTTGCTGCATTTCGCGCAGGGTTCACCGGCAGTCACAGTCCTCAAATCGAACCACTGCGTCACCTTGATGTCCCGCTCGATGGAGACGTTGCGGAGATGGAACCCATCCTCGTTCGCACCGGTCGTCATGTCGTTTGCGCCGCGCAACGATTCATCGGCATAAACTTGAAGAGGAAAATACCTTTCCCCTTTGGGTATTGAAGCCGGCAATGCTACATCTGATTTAGGACCGAATGTAGCTTGAACCGCACCAAGGCTGCCGGGATGCGCGCCTAAATAGGGAAAAATTTCTTCCGCCGTTGCCGGACGGAACGTCGGCGTGCCAAGCGCACCCGCCAGTTTGGCTTCGTTTAATTGATCATCACCACGAAGCAAAATCAGCATAGGTTTGCTTTCGACAATGTAAACCAGCGTTTTGATTTGTTTTTCCGCCGGAACATTGAACGGTGGCTTTGTCAACGCTTCAATTGTGTTCACTCCTGGCGTCGCAAACTTTTCGACTTCTGACTTTTGACTTCTGACTTCTGACTTCTGAACGGCGCTCGTCGCCTTTTCGATGTTCGCGGCATAACCACAACCCTCACAATAAACAACCTCATCCTCGCCGGTTTCCGCCGGAACCATGAACTCGTGCGAAAATTTGCCGCCGATGACGCCGGTGTCCGCCTCGACTGGAAACGCCTTCAACCCGCAACGGGCGAAAATGCGGGCATAAGCATCATACATTTTCTGGTAGCAGACCTGGGCCGCTTCGTCACTCACGTCGAAGCTGTAGGCGTCCTTCATGATGAATTCGCGGGCGCGCATCAGCCCGAAGCGCGGGCGGATTTCGTCACGGAACTTCACGCTGATCTGATAAAAATTTTTCGGCAATTGCCGGTAGGAATTGATCTCGGCGGCGGCCAGCAAGGTGATGACCTCTTCAGCCGTCGGACTTAGGACCCATTCACGATTGCCACTGTCCTTCAATTTGAACAGCACGTTGCCCGCGGTTTCGTACCGGCCGCTTTGCTGCCAGATTTCCGGCGGTTGAAGTGCGGGCATGAGCAGTTCAAGCGCGCCCGCGCGATTCATTTCCTCGCGGACGATTTGCTCGACCTTGCGCAGCGCGCGCAAGCCGAGTGGCAGAAAGGTATAAACGCCGCCGGCAAGCTTGCGAACCAGCCCGGCGCGAAGCAGGAGCTTGTGCGAAAGAATTTCCGCGTCAGCCGGCGCTTCGCGGAGAGTCGGAATCAGGGTTTGTGACCACTTCATGTTTTTTAAATCTTAACCACAAAGACACCAAGACATGAAGATTTTTATTCTTACTCTGCACCTCGGCGTCTCCGTGGTTCAAAATCATTTCACCGTGTTAACGAGAGGAGCCAAGCCTTGAATCCGCACTTCGAGCTGGTCGCCGCTTTGAATCGGCCCGATGCCGCTTGGTGTGCCGGTCAAAATCACGTCGCCGGGCAGCAAGGTCATGTGTGTCGAAACAAAACTCACAAGCTCGGCAGGTTTGAAAATCATCTGGTCTGTGTTCGAGTTTTGGCGCAACTGGCCGTTTTGGAACAGTTGAATCGTCAAGTCGCGCGGATCAACATTCGTTTCCACAAGCGGACCGAGAGGCGTGAAAGTATCGAATGACTTGCAGCGCGCCCACTGCGCCTCGGATTTTTGAATGGTGCGGTCGCTGATGTCCTGCGCCGCAGTGTAACCGAGAATGTAGCGCGTTGCCGACGTGGACGTGACGTTGCGAATCTTGCGGCCAATGATGACAGCCAGTTCCGCTTCGTAATCCGTGCGATGATGCGAAAAGGGAATCTCAATTTTCCTGCCATCGGGAATCAACGACGTGGTGGCTTTGAACCAAAACAACGGCTCTTTCGGCGGCGGTTTGCCGATTTCGCGCGCGTGGTCGGCATAATTGAGTCCGATGGCGATGATTTTGGACGGCACGACGGGAACCAATGTCCTCACACCTTTGCGTAAAGTGGGTTTGCGGTCGAATGACGGCGAACCAAAAACATCGCCGCGCAGCCGGAACAGTTCGCCGTCCACAACTTTGGCGTAAAAAATCTCGTTGCCCTTCTGAAATCGGCCAATCGCTGCCATAAAACGGTATAGGGTAACAAACATTGAGCCGCCGTCGCAAGATTAAAGCCTTTTAGCTGTAGTGTGCGCTGTCTTCAGCGCACATCGCGTGAGGACACGCGACACTACATTTCTTGCCGGAACGCCCTTATTAAGTTATCTTCTTCTTATGAATCGCCTGACGAAACAGGAACAACTGGTTCTCTGTATCGTTTTGGGTTTGTTGCTGACAGGTTGGATGGTCAAGGCATATCGCACCGCCCATCCTCCAACAGCAGTAACCCAGGTGACGACGCCTTAACATGCAAGAAATCAATTTTGACGAAGCCGTGGAGCAAATCCTGGCAAAGGATTCGCGTTACCATCGCGATGCCTACACGTTCGTCCGCGAGGCGCTGGACTACACGCAAAAGCTCGTCGGCAGGGAAACTCGCGGGCAAATCCGCCACGTCAGCGGCCAGAAGTTGCTCGACGGCATCCGGCAGTTCGCACTCCAGCAATTCGGCCCGATGACGATGACCGTGTTTGAAGAATGGGGCGTGCGCAATTGCCGCGACTTCGGCGAAATCGTTTTCAACATGGTGGAGATCGGCCTGCTCGCCAAAACCGAGAAGGACAGCCGCGACGATTTCCAGAACGGCTACGATTTTACCGACGCCTTCCGCAAACCATTTTGGCCGTCACAAAAACTCAACTCCGAAACCAAGCCGGTTGTTAATTGAAATAGCAGGCTATCCCTTCCCCCGCCACCGGGTGTCAAAACGGCTTTGCCCGGCTTGCATTTGCCGCCACTCCATGCCACTCTTTGAATTATGAGCAATAAAGAACTGGTTGCTGATTTGGTTCAGCGATTGCCTGATAATGCCTCGCTGCTGGACATTGCGCGCGAGATTGAATTTGTCGCGGGCGTGCGCGAGGGTTTTGCCCAGCTTGATCGCGGCGAGGGAAGACCGATTGAGGACGTGGCCAAAGAGTTGCCTTCATGGATTTCAAAGTAATCTTGTCACCGCGGGCGATCCAGGATTTGCGGGAGATTGTCCGGTATATTGCTTTTGACAATCCGACGGTTGCGGAAAAATTCGGATTTGAACTCATCAACAAAACTCGAACACTTGCAACTTTCCCGGAAATCGGGCGCAAAGTGCCGGAATTAAACGATCCCAACATTCGCGAAATCATTTTTAAATCATACCGTATCGTTTATCGTGTCCGGAAAGAAAAGAACGCTGTGGAGATTTCACGTTTCTGGCACACGGCGCGCGGGATACCAATTTCATGAACAAACCGGCCCAAATCCCATCCCTTCCACCGGGTGTCACGCTTACCACACTCGAAAATGGCCTGACGGTCATCGTGTGTGAGGATCACAGCGCGCCCGTTGTGTCGGCGCAGGCGTGGTGCATGGCCGGCAGCGTTCACGAAGGCAAATGGCTCGGCGCCGGACTGTCGCACGTGCTGGAGCACATGCTCTTCAAGGGCACGACTACGCGACCCGGCAGCCGGATTGATCAAGAAGTGCAGGAAGCCGGCGGTTCCATGAACGCCTACACGAGCTTCGACCGCACGGTGTATCATATTGACGTGCCGAACACCGGCGCGCACACGGCAATCGACATCCTGTGCGACATCATGCGGCACGCAACGTTGCCGCCGGATGAACTCGCGAAAGAAATGGACGTCATCCGCCGCGAAATGGACATGGGCCAAGACGATCCCGGACTTCGTTCCAGCCGCCGCCTGTTTGAGACCGCCTATACGCGCAGTCCGTATCGTTTCACCGTCATCGGTTACCCGGACATTTTCAACGAACTGAAGCCGGACGACATCCACGGCTATTACCGAGAAAAATACGCGCCAAACAACGTTTTCTACGCCGTCGTCGGCGACATAAAAAACGGCGAAGTCGTCGCGCAAATTCGCAACGCTTACAAAAATTCAAAAGCCAGACCGCTGCCACCAATCGTTTTGCCCGAGGAACCAAAACAAACCGCGCCGCGCGAAATCGTCGAGGAAGCGCCCATTGAACTCGGTCATCTGCATTTCGCGTGGCACATTCCCGAACTACGCCATCCCGACGTGCCGATTCTCGCCGTGCTCGCCGTGCTGCTCGGCGGCGGTCTCAGCTCGCGCCTCTTCCAGCAGGTGCGCGAGAAACAGGGCGTCGTGCATCACGTTGACGCGTGGACTTACAATCCCGGCAATCCAGGTTTATTCGGCATGACCGCCATCGCCGACGCGGACAAATTTTCCGCCGCGCGCGACGCCATGCTCGTTGAAGTCGAAAAAATGAAATCGTCGCCTGTGTCATCTAAAGAACTGGGCAAAGCCGTCAAACAGTTCATTTCCGCCACTCTTGCCATGCGCAAGACCATGGACGGCCAGGCTGGCGACCTCGGCGGAAGCTGGCTTGCTGCGAATGACCTCACGTTTTCCGAACGTTACCTCGCCGCCGTCAAACGAGTCACGCCCGCCGACGTTCAACGTGTCGCGCGCGAATATCTTACGCCGGAAAACCGCACGCTTTACGCGCTGCTGCCGGACGGCACCGCGCCGAAAATTTCGGCTGACGTTGAGGTGAGCAGTGACCAACCGATTCAAAAAATTGAATTGGCGAACGGTTTGTGCCTGCTTGTGAAGGAGAATCATCGCCTGCCATTCGTCGAATTTCGAGCCGCGTTCAAAGGCGGCGTGCTGGCCGAAACCGCCGGGAACAACGGCATCACGCAATTGCTCGCCAAAATGCTGCTCAAAGGCACGAACCGCCGCACCGCCGGACAGGTCGCCACGGAAATCGAATCCGTGGGCGGCAGCATTGACAGCTACGGCGGCAACAACAGCTTTGGCGTGAATATCGAGGTGTTGAGCAGCGATTTCGCCACCGGCTTGGATTTGCTCGCCGACGTTCTGCTGAATCCAACTTTCCCCGCCGATGCGCTGGAACGCGAACGCGAGGTGCAAATCGCCGGCATCTTCGCGCAAAGGGACGATTTGCTCAAAAGCGCGAGCGTCGCCATGTGCCGCGCAATGTTCGGCAATGTCGGTTACGGCCTTGACCCGCTCGGCACGGAAGAAACCGTCTCGAAATTCCAAGCCGCCGACCTAAAACCGTTTCATAAGAAATTGACCGCGCCGAACAATTGCGTTCTTGCTGTTTACGGCGATATAAAAACGATGGAAGTCAAAGCTACCGTCGAAAAGGCGTTCGCAAATTGGAAACAGGTAGGGCTCGCTGTCACCAGCGAGCCGTCCGGCGGCGCGTTAGGGACAACGCACCCTACCTTGAATTCACCCAAACGCGTCGAAGAAACCCGTGACAAAAAACAGGCCGTGCTCGTCATCGGGTTTCCTGGAACGACGATGCACAGTGACGACCATTACGCGCTGGACTTGATCCAAGAATCCTGCAGCGACCTCGGTTCGCGGCTGTTCCTGCGCATTCGCGACAAATTGGGCCTGGCATATTATGTCGGGGCGCAGAATTTTGCCGGACTCGTGCCCGGTTATTTTGCTTTTTATACCGGCACCGAACCGTCGAAGGCTGGCCTTGTCGAAAAGGAATTACTCAAGGAAGCTGAATTGCTCCGCACCGAAGGCTTGACCGCCGCGGAACTCAAACGCGCGAAAGCCAAAATCATCGGCCAGAAGAAAATCGCGCGGCAGGATCTCGGCAACCTCGCGTCCCTGACCGCGCTCGACGAACTTTACGGCCTCGGCTACCAGCGCGCGGAACTGGACGACGCGAAATACGAAGCCGTCACACTCGAACAAATCAAAGCCGTCGCGCAGAAATATCTCAAGCCGGATGCGCTGGTCGTGGCAGTGGTGAAGCCGGGAAAGAAATAAAAATTAAGAAACGGCTTCTATTCACAAAATCGCCGCAAAACAGCATTCACAAAACCAAAATGGGAAATTGAGACGGCCTTGTCGAGGTTCTGCCGTTCTTTCAATTCAACCTTTTTAAGAATCGAGCCGTATTTTTTAGAATCCTGGCGCAGGCGCTTTTTCCATCCGTCAACCACTCTTTCCACTTTTCCCAATTGTTCCTTGTCAGTCCAAACGCCTCCGCATTCCGGGCATTTGTGCAAAATAATTCCGCTCGTGTCACCGTAATTGAAGTGCTCCATTCGCATGCTTTGACAACACGGACAATTCAATTCATCACGATCATCCTTTTCAGCGGTAAAAATTTCCTTATTGACGGCGTCCAGTGAGGCGATTTCATCGGGAGTAAAAACTTTCCCATGATGTTCGACAATTTTTTGCAATTCACCCGGGTGAAGCCATTCACCCTGGCAGCCGGGACAAACCTCAATCCTTACGCCTTCATATTGAACCCGATTGAGACCTGAACCACATCTTGGGCATTTCATAATTCCATTTAAGATTTTTTATTTACCGCGCGTTGTCACGCTCCAAATCAGGCTCGCGTTACTAATTGCCGCAATACGCAAGGCAAAATGCCACCGTGCCGGTAGTAATCAATTTCAACCGGCGTATCGATGCGGCAACGGACCGTCACGTTTTCCACTTTACCGTTTTTGCGCGTGATTTTAAGCGTGAGGTCCTGCTGCGGTTTCAGGTTCACGCCAAGGCCGACAACGTCATAGGTTTCAGTTCCGTCCAGCTTCAATGCCCGTGCGGAAACGCCTTCCTTGAATTGCAACGGCAGCACGCCCATGCCGACAAGGTTGCTGCGGTGAATGCGTTCAAAACTCTGCGCGACAACAACTTTCACTCCGAGCAACGCCGTGCCTTTCGCCGCCCAATCGCGCGAGCTGCCCGCGCCGTATTCTTGGCCGGCAATCACAACCAGCGGCGTCCTGCTCTTCGCGTATTCCATTGCTGCGTCGTAAATCGGCATTTTGTTTGGGAGGGACGGCGTGCCGCCGTCCCCGGATTTGGGACTGCAACATGCAGTCCCCCCCATGAACAACGTATTTCCGCCTTCTTCACCGGCGAGCATGAGGTTCTTGATACGCACATTGGCGAACGTGCCGCGTGTCATCACGCGGTCGTTGCCGCGGCGAGAGCCGTAGCTGTTGAAGTCCGCTGGCTGAACGCCGTGCTCAATCAGGTGCTTGCCGGCTGGTGAAGTTTCCTTGATGGAACCGGCGGGCGAAATGTGGTCGGTCGTAATACTGTCACCGAAAATGGCCAGTGCCCGCGCGCCTTTGATTTCGCGGATTTCACCGGGCTTCATTGAGAAGTTCTCGAAGAACGGCGGTTCCTGGATGTAAGTGGATTCGCGGTCCCATTCATAGACGTTGCCGGCGCTCGACTGAATTTCATTCCACTTTGGATTCTGCGCGACGAAATCCTTGTAAAGTTTGCGGAACACATCCGGTTGCAATGCGGCCTGCATGAGGTCGCAAATCTCGCGCTGGGTTGGCCAAAGGTCCTTCAGGTAAACCGCCGTGCCGTTTTTGTCTTTGCCAATCGGTTCATTGGCCATGTCAATGTCCACCCGCCCGGCGAGCGCGAACGCGACGACCAGCGGCGGCGACATGAGGAAATTCGCCTTGATGCTCTGGTGGATGCGCGCCTCAAAGTTGCGGTTTCCAGACGATACCGAAGCGGCGATCAGATTGTGTTTATGAATCGCATCCTCAATCGGCGCGGCGAGCGGACCGGAATTACCGATGCATGTCGTGCAGCCATAACCGACGAGATTGAAACCGAGTTTGTCGAGATACGGCTGCAGCCCGGTCTTGTTCAAATAATCGGTGACGACGCGCGAACCGGGCGCAAGTGAAGCCTTCACGAGTGGATTCACACTGAGTCCGCGTTCGACCGCTTTTTTTGCAAGCAAGCCGGCGGCGAGCATTACGCTGGGATTGCTTGTGTTCGTGCAACTCGTGATGGCGGCAATCAAAACCGAACCATTACGAATTTCGCCTTCCCCCGTCCGTACCGGAGTTGTGACCGAATCGGGTGTCGGACGATTGTTTGCCATTTCGAGTTCTGTGAACGGATTTGTGTTTTGCGATTTTGCGGCCTGCAATGAAACCGGTTCCTGACTGCCGCCACCGATCGCAGATTTGCCATTGGCGGAAACGGAAAATATTTTTGCCAAATCCCCAGGCGGTCTGCCAAAGCCATTTTCCGCCACGGATTTGCTGAATGCTGCGGCGAAATTTTCCTTCAGCTTCGGCAATTCAATTTTGTCCTGCGGGCGTTTCGGTCCGGCGACACTCGGCACGACAGCGCCGAGATCGAGTTCCAATTCACGCGAATAGGCAATGTCGCCTTTTTTCGGAATGCCAAACAAGCCCTGCGCCTTGTAATAATTTTCGTAAAGCCTGCAATGTTCCACGCTACGGCCGGTGGCATGGAGATAATTCACGCACTCGGTGTCAATCGGGAAAAAGCCCATCGTCGCGCCGTATTCGGGCGCCATGTTGGCAATGGTCGCGCGGTCCACCACCGGCAACGCCGCCGCGCCCGGCCCAAAAAATTCAACGAATTTGCCGACCACCTTCGCCTTGCGCAGCATTTGCGTGACGGTGAGCGCAAGGTCGGTGGCGGTAACGCCTTCACGCAACGAGCCGGTCAGGTGCACGCCGACGACATCCGGCGTGAGAAAATAAACCGGCTGGCCGAGCATTCCGGCTTCGGCTTCAATGCCCCCAACGCCCCAGCCCACGATGCCCAAGCCGTTGATCATCGTCGTGTGCGAATCCGTGCCGACAAGGGTGTCGGGATAAAAGAGTTGAGAGTTGTCGGTTGAGGGTTGAGCGAGCACGCCCTTGGCGAGGTATTCCAGATTGACCTGGTGGACGATGCCAATGCCGGGTGGAACGACTTTGAACGTGTCGAACGCCTGCATGCCCCACTTGAGAAATTGGTAACGCTCGCGGTTGCGTTGGAATTCAATTTCGAGATTGCGTTGGAACGCGTCAGTCGTGCCGTTCACATCCACTTGCACCGAATGATCAACCACGAGGTCCACCGGAACGAGTGGCTCGATGATTTTCGCGTTTTTGCCCAGCCGCTGCACCACCGAACGCATCGCCGCCAAATCCACCAGTAATGGCACGCCGGTAAAGTCCTGCAGCACGATGCGCGCGACGATAAACGGAATTTCCTCTGTGCGGGTTTCGGTCGGCTTCCAGTTCGCCAGCGCGCGGACGTTTTGTTCAGTCACTTTTTTACCATCACAGTTCCGCAACACCGATTCGAGCACGAGGCGTATGGAGACCGGCAATTTGGAAATCGGCCCGATGCCGGCCTTTTCCAACGCGGGCAATGAATAAAACCGGCCGGGCTTCCCGCCGCCGGGATCAAATTCCTGAAGCGTGCCAAATAAATTATGCGGTGTGCTCATGCAATTTCAACCTTCGTGAAAATGAAGGCTGCGCACAGATGTGTCAAGCGGGCGTGGACGTTGAACGGGGAATCATGCCGGCGATTATCCAGGGTTGTTCACCAATTAAGACTCCCGGTGTAATAAGCCGGTGATGCGGTGTTCGAGTCGCGCGAAATCAAGCGGCTTGGTGAAAAAATCCTCGGCGTGCATCGCCACGGTGCGTTTGGTCACGTCACCGGAAAGCGCGCTCACGAAAATAATTGGGATTGCTTGCGTGGCCGGCTGACGGCGCAAAATTTCGCAGACGGACAGGCCGTCGAGATCTGGCAGCAGAATATCAAGCAAAATCAGATCGGGTTTGCATTGCCGCGCCTGGTTTAATGCATGCACACCATCGTTGGCCACAATGAATTCGCAGCCCAGCCCGGCAAGCCGAAATCGCACCAGTTCAACAAAATCACACTCATCGTCGACAATTAAAATGCGGAATGCCATGCTGATTTCATAAGACGGACTCACGCCAAGTGCAATGACAGTTCGGTTAAAACTGTGTCACGAATCGGAAACAAAAAAACGCGCCAAAACTTGTTCAGTAAGGACGATTTTTGTATCTTTCGGCAACAATGCCAACACGCCAGGGTTCCATTCGTTTGTTCCGGCTTTTCGGAATTGATGTGTATCTGCACTGGTTGTGGTTTCTGGCCGTCGTGTATTTCGTCAACGAGGCAAAAGGTTACACTTCCCCAATCTGGAGCGTGCTGGAATGTCTGGCATTGTTCCTGATTGTGCTGATACACGAATTCGGCCATCAACTGGCCTGCCGTCAGGTGGGTGGAAAAACCAGTGATATCATCCTCTGGCCGCTTGGTGGCGTGGCTTACGTTTCTCCGCCGCAACGTCCCGGCGCGCAACTGTGGAGCATCGCCGCCGGGCCATTGGTTAACGTCATCCTGTTTCCTATTTTAAGCGCGCTGGCCCTGCTGGGCGGGCATTTGGGATGGGTGGATACCTCGTCCAACTTGACCAAATTCCTGAACAACATCTGGTCCATCAATCTCGTTTTGCTGATTTTCAACATGCTGCCAATTTATCCGCTCGACGGCGGACAGATTTTGCGGTCACTGCTTTGGTTTGTGTTTGGGCGCGCCAATAGTCTTTTGGCGGTGAGCATCATCGGATTCATCGGAGTGGCGGTGCTGATCGGGATGGCAGTGTTGCTTCTATTTTTTTCGACAGAGCCGACTCAAGGCATCTGGCTCGGCATTCTGTGCGTCTTTATTTTGATGAATTGCTGGGGCGGTTTGATGCAGGCGCGTGCGCTGTCCAAAATCGCCAAAATACCCCGACGTGCTGGTTTTGCCTGTCCCAACTGCAAAACTCCGCCGCCGCAAGGCGCATTTTGGGTATGCGGCAAATGCCGGAAGCCTTTTGACACGTTCCAAACGCAGGGTGTTTGCCCGAATTGCGGAGTTCGGTATTCCGCAACGTCCTGCCCGGAATGCGGAAGCTTGCGGCCATTCAATGAGTGGATTGCTTCCGGGAACGTTCCGCCGCTGATGCAATAACGCCAGTTAAAGTTGCATCACGAAATGGAAACGGAATCAATTGCCGGAATGAATCGGATTCCCTATTGCGTCAACAATTGTCGGCGTAATCATTACAACAAGGAATTTTTTTCCTTTCTTCATTTCGGCTTGCGCGATGTGCCGCGTCAGGCGCTGATCTTGTTCCACATCAGCCTTTGGAAACAATACCAGTGTCTGACCATCATCCAAGGTGCTCTGCGCGGAGGCGCGATCCACTTGAAGAACCGGCAAAATTATTGGAAGATTTACTTTTTCTCCGGCGGAATTTGTAGCGAAACGCGAAGGTAAACCTTCGGGATCGGCATAACCAAAAAATCTCACGAGTGACGCCGTGGTTTTCAGGCCAATTTTTTGACCGTCGCTCGAAATTGTTGGAATGACATCCAAAATCGGACCGCATTCTATTTTTTCTGATTGTGGAACAGCCGATGAATTGCCTGAATTTTCCTGAAAGGTGAAATTGGTCACGACGGTTTGGATTTCTGTTGCGCGCATTTGAGTTTGACGACCACTGCTTGTTATCACTTCGGGCGCAGATAATGATTTCACGTCAGGGTTGGAACGAAGATTTTTAAGTGTCGAATTCATTTGTTCCGGCGTCAGCCGTTCCGTGCCGTCGCTCGCAACTGCAAAATTCTTTTGCAAAGTTTCCAGTGTCGTTCTTGGGACTTCAAAAAAACTGGCTTTGATGTGAATCTCCTGCGCCCCTGCTCCGGCAGCAAATGCAAGAATTCCGACGGTCGCTATTAGTAATTTGACAAGTGTTTTCATGGAATTAAAGCCGTTATTGCATCAAATCAAAACGGCTGCAACCCTTTCTTTACTTCAACTTCGCCAGCGCCGCTTTGACGGCCTCGAAGTTTGGTAAATCCCTTGGAGTCGGCGTTTGTTCGCTGTATTGCACGACGCCATTTTTATCAATCACGAACGCCGCACGCGACGCCGTGTCACCCACACCCGCGAGCATCTGGGACACAACGTCATATTTTTTGATGACTTCCTTGTTCAAATCGCTGGCAAGCGTGACGCCGATTCCTTCCTTTTCCGCCCATGCCTCTTGCGCAAATGGACTGTCCACACTCACGGCGATGACATCAGCGTCCAGACCGGCATACGCATTGAGGCCGGCAGTGGTATCGCACATTTCCTTGGTGCAAACGCTTGTGAACGCAAAGGGACAAAAAAGCAGGACGGTGTTCTTCTTGCCGAAGTTGTTGCTAAGTTTCACGTCCACCAAACCGGAGATTTGTTTGGATTTGAGAATGAAATCAGGAGCCTTTGAGCCAACTGGAATTGCCATAATTGTTTCTGTTTACTCAGTTCGTTTATTTCCGTCACAGCTAAATCTTCGGGATTTACAGCGCTCGTGTCAAATAAGGATTACATGCCGCGACAATCTTTATGCCCTTATCCGGCAGCTTTCGCAAAACCTCCGGTGGCACGGCGCAAAAAAAATCCCGGCCACCCGGCAAATCCGGATTCCAGCCGTGACGGGAGATTTTGCGAGCCTTATCCATTCTCCTCTACTTCAACCTTACCAGCGCCGCTTTGATGGCGTTGAAATTCGGCAAATCCTTTGGTGTCGGCGTTTGTTCGCTGTATTGAACAATGCCGTTTTTATCAATGACGAATGCCGCGCGCGACGCCGTGTCGCCCACGCCGGCCAGCATCGGAAACACGACGTCATATTTTTTGATGACTTCCTTGTTCAAATCGCTGGCGAGTGTGATGCCGATTTTCTCCTGTTTTGCCCACGCTTCCTGCGCGAATGGACTGTCCACGCTGATGCCAATGACGTCCGCATTCAACCCGGAATACACGTTCAGTCCGGCGGTGAGGTCGCACATTTCCTTCGTGCAAACGCTGGTGAACGCGAGCGGGAAGAAGAGCAGCACGGTGTTCTTTTTGCCGAAGTTGTTGCTGAGTTTTACATTCACCAAGCCGGATGCCTGCTTGGATTTGAGGGTAAAATCAGGGGCCTTTGAGCCAATTGGAATTGCCATAATCGTTATTGGTTATTTGGTTAATTCTCCCTGGTTGCAATGCAAACCTTCGTCGCTCATTGCCCGACTGTCAAATGGGTGTTCCATTGCGCACTTTCCCGGAAAACGTTCATCCGTGTTTATCTGTGTTTATCTGTGGCTCGCTTGCCGAACTGGCCGGATACGAGCCGAGTTGTTTCACACCATCCCAAACGTAAAGCAGTCCCGACACCCCTGTGCACACCGCCGCGCCAATCGTCCAGACATCAAGCCAGCGCGCGCCCCGGCCTTCATTCCATTCCATCAAAATCCAAATCACAACGGCCATCTGCAGCACCGTCGCGATTTTGCCGATGATGCGCGGGCGCACGATGACTTTGCCGACGGTGAATCGAACAACGACAATGCCCATGAGTATCAACAAATCGCGCCCGATGATGGTGCCCGTGAACCACAACGGAATCTGGGCAAGATACGGCCCATGATTGAAGCTCAACGTGATGATGCCTGACATGAGCAGCAATTTGTCCGCGAGCGGGTCGAGAATGGCGCCAAGCTCGCTTTTTTGGTTGTAACGACGCGCGATGTAACCGTCCACACCGTCCAAAATGGCCGTGACCGCAAACAAAAGGATCGCCAGCAAGTGGTGAATTTCGTTGCCGGTTTCAATGTAATAAATCAGTTCGACGACAAAAAACGGGATCAGCAGGATTCGCAGAATCGTGATTTTATTGGCGGTCGTCATCGGTGGAAAATGTTGACACGAATTTCGCGGGTTTGCACGACCCAATTCCCGTTCATTTTGAAATGATGACTTTCGGCCTTTGGTTGGTTAAACTCCGGCGAATGAAAACTGGCAAATCCGGCAAACCGCTGGTCGGTATTCTGATGGGCAGTGATTCGGACTGGCCTACGATGAAATCCGCCGCCGACGTGTGCGCGCAATTTGGAATTCCCTGCGAATCGAAAGTCGTCTCCGCGCATCGCACACCGCGTGACTTGGAGCGATACGCCGGTAAAGCGCGCGAACGCGGCCTGCGCGTCATCATCGCAGGCGCAGGTGGCGCGGCGCATTTGCCGGGTGTGACGGCGGCGTTCACCACCCTGCCCGTCATCGGCGTGCCGATTGAAGGCAAATCGTTGAAAGGCCTCGACTCGCTGCTTTCCATCGTGCAAATGCCGCCGGGCGTGCCGGTGGCCACGGTCGGCATCGGCGCGGCGAAAAATGCCGGATTGCTGGCGGTGCAAATTCTCGCGGTCGCGGATTCAAAACTTCAGGCGGCATTGTTGAAATTCAAAAAAAAGCTCGCGGTGAAATCACGCGCAAAAAATCAAAACCTCAAAGGCTGAAGCGCGCACTGAAAAATGAGCACCAGCCCAAAACAAGGCGAGCTTGCGCCGTCTGATTTTATCCGCGACATCGTCGCCACTCATGTCGCCGAAAAAAAATATCCGCAGATTCACACCCGCTTTCCGCCGGAGCCGAACGGTTATCTCCATATCGGCCACGCCAAGAGCATTTGCCTGAACTTCGGCATCGCGCACGAGTTCGGCGGCATTTGCAACCTGCGTTATGACGACACGAATCCCGCCAAAGAGGAGGTCGAATACGTGGATTCCATTCTTGAGGATGTTCAGTGGCTGATTGCCGGCTGGGCTGACAACAAACTGGGCTTGAAGCCAAAAGGTAAAAGACCGGATACAATTACGAGCAACGGCAAGCTCGATTTTTATCTTCCTGCTGTTATCGGTAGGGCGGGCTCTCCGCAGCCCGCCGCAGAACGGCGCGATGAGACATCGCGCCCTACCATCGAGCCATTTTACGCTTCGGATTACTTCGACCAGATTTACGAATACGCCGTGATGCTCGTCAAAAAGGGCAAGGCCTACGTCTGCGACCTGACACCGGACCAGACCGATGAATACCGCCGCCAAGCCAAGGAAAGCCCGTTCCGCAACCGGCCCGTCGCTGAAAACCTCGACCTCTTCACGCGCATGAAGAACGGCGAGTTTCCCGATGGCAAGCGTTCGCTCCGCGCGAAGATTGACGTCGCCTCGCCGAATATTTGGATGCGCGATCCCCTGCTCTATCGCATTCGGCACGCCGACCATCATCACACCGGCGGCAAATGGTGCATCTACCCGATGTATGACTTCGCCCATTGCTTGAGCGATTACATCGAAGGCATCACGCACAGCATTTGCACGCTCGAGTTCGAGGTGCACCGCCCGCTTTACGATTGGATTCTGGAAAACCTCGATCTGCCGCGTCCGTTGCCCAAGCAATACGAATTCGCCCGCCTGAGCCTCGGATACACCGTGATGAGCAAACGCAAGCTCATGCAACTCGTGAACGAAAACCTCGTCACCGGCTGGGACGACCCGCGCATGCCGACCATTTGCGGCATCCGGCGACGCGGCGTCACGGCAGAAGCTCTGCGGGCGTTTGCCTACAACATCGGCATCACGAAATACAACGGTATCACCGACGTCGCCGTGCTCGAACACGCCATCCGCGAAGACCTGAACAAAATCGCGCTGCGTCGACTCGCCGTGTTGCGGCCTGTCAAAGTAGTCATCACCAATTATCCTGAAGGCAAAACCGAGGAACTGGATGCCGTCAACAATCCCGAGGACGAAAGTGCGGGCAAACGGAAGATTCCGTTCAGCCGCGAACTCTACATCGAACAAGACGATTTCAAGGAAGTTGCCGTGCCGAAATTTTTCCGGCTGAAACCCGGCGGCGAAGTCCGGCTCAAATACGCCTACATCATCAAATGCGACGAAGTGGTGAAGGACGCGAACGGAAAGATTGTGGAACTGCGCTGCACCGCCGACCTCGACAGCAAGACCGGCGGCCCGACGGCAAATCGCAAAGTCAAAGGCACGATACATTGGGTGAGCGCCTCGCACGCTATTGACGCCGAAGTGCGCCTCTACGACCGGCTTTTCACCGAAGCCGAGCCGGAGAAGGACGGTCGCGACTTCAAATCCGTCCTCAACCCGCACAGCCTTGAAGTCGTGACGGCCAAATGCGAACCCGCCGTCGCTGAAGTTATGGCGGGCAGGCCGAGCGACGTGCGTTACCAATTCGAGCGTTTGGGATATTTTGCGTTGGACAAAGACAGCGCGCCCGGCAAATTGGTTTTCACTCGGACGATTGCTTTGAAAGATACTTGGGCAAAAAAATAATATGCCAACTACACATGGAATCCCACATCAAGAAGGGACTGTGCGCGGGGGCTAGCGCAAGCACCCCTCCATCTCCAGAACATGGTGGCAGAGCTTGTTGACAACGCGCTCGGTGCTGCCAGCACGAATCAGAAAGTGTGGATTGATCTCTCGCTGCACCCTGACGGCGGAGATCTTTACATACTTCGAGTGTGGGATAACGGCCCTGGAATTCCGCTTGAACGGCTTGAAAAGGACGTTTTCTCACTGGGACATCCTCCTGGTGGCACGTCTCATTTGCATGAGCATGGTTTCGGACTGAAGAATGTATTGGCAAAGGCACAGCAGCTTTCAAAGTTGCCTTGGTTTTTTCGAACACGGGATTCGGCGGTTCTTGCACAGAACAAATTCTATCAATGTAAACGTCCGTTCTCATTCTCGATGCCAATTGACCCTCTTCCTTCGGCTGATTGGCCAGCCTATGCCTCCCAAACCACAGGCACGATTTGCGAGATCGTCGTCCCGATGACATATATGCAATCCGTTGCCTTTGGGAGACGTGGAGCGTTGCCTCGCGACCTTGGCAAAATCATGGACTATCTGAGAGAACATCTTGGAGTCTTTTATCGCGGCTACTTGGAAGGTGGCGTCAGGGCGAACACGCAGATATTGACATCGACGGGTCTCGGAGCACAAGATCATGTGGATCTCGTCGAGCCAGATTTCAAATCTAAAGACACGTTCACATTTAACCTCACACTTTCGGGTCAGCAAGTGACAGTCACTGGCATCGTCGGACTTGTTGATAAGGATTCCCCAAAGACTAAGTCTCGTCTTCTCTACTACAAGCATGTGCCTGAATCTCAAGGAATCGATATTCGAGTCGGGAAGCGCACTGTTGCGACCCGCTTAATCAGTGAGATATGGGAGCGCGACAGACATCCATCTCTAAATGGTATCGCGGGTGAATTCCTAATTCCCGGCATACGCGGGGTTGCACCACCGACCTTAAATAACAAGACGAGCATCGATTTCGATAGTCCAACTTGGCATGCGGTTGTTGACGGGATTCAGCAACAATTGCCTACTGATGACCTGCCGCACGGTGGCGGAAAATCGGAGGACAATCTTCGTGACGAGTTGTTTCAGCACATTAGCGGTTTGAAAAGGCCGACTCACACTCTCGAAAAAGAATTCGACTGCATACATGGTATTGCTGTTGATATTGTGTGGGATCAAACCGCTGCCGCAGGACCAATCGACATCTACGAAGTGAAAAAAGGCAAAGCTGCACCTATCGACTTATACCAGTTGGTCATGTATTGGGATGCTTTAGCAAGTGTTGGACGACAACCAACGACCGGACATTTAGTTTCAAATGGCCGCACAGCGGGAGTGAATACACTCCTTGAATTCCTCAGAGGGCGAAAGGATGCCAACGGCCACCAATACGACTTGGTGGTCGAGGATTGGAGTACGCATGGCATTATTCCATGATGTGTTTAGGGTATTTACGTCATGCCTGACGACTCCTCCAAATAATTTGTGCTGACCCGTTGAGCGTGCTGTCCCAAAGGGACCCCGGAAATTAGCCCGGCACATCGTGCCGGGTTGATTGTTCATCTCGCATTTTTCCGTCCTGAGGGGACGGCGGAAATATACGCACACTTTCTACCGTCCCTCCGGGACGTGACACATTCTTCATGCCAACCGGGGGACGTTGTCCCCGGCTAATTTCCACTGCCGCTCCGCGGCTGGCTGACGACTCATTTTTGAAAGAATTTGTCCTGACTCGTTGAGCGCGTTGCCGGAGTTGCTGCCAAGCCAGCTCCTAATCAATCATTCGACAACACATTAATGACCGCGTCAAATGCCGGCTTCGCCTGAAGCTTTCGGTCAAACAGCAATGGATAATTCGTGCGGCTTTTCCACAGGTTATAGTTCAGCCACGACTGACCGTCTTCAACCCCCCAGAATGTAACGCGCGGAATGAGATCGCGGTGTCTCTTGAAAATTGTAAACAATTCCGCATACCGTCCTGCCTCTTCTTTAAGAACTTTAGCAGGGACACCTGCTTTGTACGGATTGCTTCCATCGCGTGGCAACACATCCACATCCAGCTCCGTCACGATCACCTTGATCCCTTCTTTCCCCAACGCCTCGATCCCCGTTTCGATCACGCTCGCATCGGGATACTGCAGGTGCCAATGCCCCTGTATCCCGATCGCGTCCAACCTTATGCCCGCCGCCTTGAGACTGCGAATCAATCGGATCACCTTCGGAAGCTTCACCGGGTCTTCCACGTTGAAATCGTTGTAATAGAGCGGCACATCCGGATCCGCCGCGTGCGCAAACTCAAACGCCTTCTGCACATAATCCTCTCCAATCGCCCGCAGTGCCGGCGTATCGCGTAAATACTCCCCAGGCTTGTCACTGATCGCCTCGTTCACCACATCCCAACTGCTCAGTTTCCCCTTGAAGTGTTTCATCACCGTTTCGATATGGGACTTCAAGTTCGCCAGTGCCTGCTCTCGCGGCAGCGGCTTATGCTTCGCATCCTCAAACATCCACGGGGGCGTCATCTGATTCCAGCACAGCATATGCCCGGTCACCGGCAATCCATGCTCTTGCCCAAAAGCCACAATCTGATCCGCTGCATTAAACGTAAACTTACCCGGCTCCGGCTGCAGAGAAGAGGGCATAAATTCGTATTCCCCCGTCAGACAATCAAACTGCTTGAGAATCAATGCTACTGTCGCCGGGTCGTCTAATTGCTTCGATCGGATCGCAGCCCCAATCAAGAATTGATTCCCCGCCGCTTTGCGCAAAGTGGCCTTTTGCTTTTCTCCGCCAATAGTCACACAAAAGAAAAGCATCGCAACCGTCGCGACACCAAGCCATCCTCGCCATCGTAAGTTCATTTACCCCCAATATCCCACCAGCCAGCAATACTCAATATCAGAGTAATCCAAAGGGTCGCCAAGGTTTGCATTGTTTTGGGCCTGCTGTTGTGCTGAATTCGACAAAATGGTTCAACTGGCCAAAGCATATGGCAGCCAGCCTAAATAGTTCACTGGCGTCAGACTGACGACTCCTTCAAAGAATTTGTCCTGACCCGTTGAGCGCGTTGTGGAGTTGCGCTGATTCATTTTCAACGCCAAGGCGCGAAGAGGATGCCAAGACGTGACTTCTAGTGGCACAGGCCTCCGGCCTGTGAACCCTAAACACAGATCAGAGATCTGTGCCACGGGTTTGCATTTCAATTTTGTCCGTTTTTCCCTGTCTGCTACACTACGGTCGTGGCTGAGAAAACATTCGGTCCGAATTCGCCGTCCAAAAAGAGTGCGCGACTCAAGGCTATTGGCCTTATCGTGCTCCTGCTTGGAATCAGCAGTGCGTGCCTTGTTTATTGGACCCGCTCTCCGGATTTAAGCGATGACCTTTCCATGCTGGGATATAACAAAGTGCAACAGCGCCAGATGGGGCAGCTTTATGGCAAAATGGGTCTTTTAATTGAGGACTGGTCCAACGACCTTAAACGTCCCGGCACGCAGGCAACTCTCATTGCAACGACTTCAATCCTCATCGCGCTTGGGTGTTTTTACTTCGCCCGATTGTTGGAGAATGGCGACTGAACACACTAGTGTAATCGCAGAAGCAGTGATTTCCCTTTTCATGTTGTTTTCTGAGTAATGGGTCCATTTACAAGTTTGGTGGGGTGAGCGTCCTCGCGAACCGGCTCGTCAATAGCCTCGCCCCACCTAAACTAATCTACCATTGTTTTCTACTTTTCTTTCACTGAAAACTGAGTCAACATCGTTTCATTATGAAACGAATTTTTGTCCTCGTTGCTCTTGTTTTCACCATCGTTGCCGCGCGCGCTGATCTTGTCATGGAACAAAAGATTGAGAGTCCAATGGTCAACGGCAATATCACAACCAAAATCAAAGGTGACAAAGTCCGCCTGGACATGCCCGCCACTCCGCAAGGCGCCATCAGCACGATTATGGATGTGAAGACGGGTGATTCGATTACACTGATGCATGGACAGAAGGCGGTGATAAAAATTTCCGGCACGGAGATCAGGCAAATGGCCGAGAACATGAAAAAGGCGCGGGCTAATGGCGCCGCCACGAACACCAAACCGCCAAAATTCCATGACACGGGCAAAACTGAGAAGGCGGGCGATTACGACACGGAAATTTACACCTGGTTGAGTCCCGATGGCGCAACCCAGACCGTTTGGGTGGCAAAGAACTTTCCGAATTACGCCGGGATCAAGGTTCAAATGGACAAGCTGAACAATTCACCCGTCGCCCAAATGTCCAAAGACACGTCGCCAGACGTCGGCGCACTGCCGGGCATGGTGGTAAAAACACAAATGGAAATGAACGGACAGAAAGTCACTTCCACTTTGGTGTCAGCCAAAGAAGAATCTGTTGACGCGTCAGTCTTTGAAGCGCCGAAAGATTATCACGAAATGGTTCAGCCGGCGATGTCCAAACAACCTGCCCTTGGAACAGCGACAAACAGGTAATTGCCGATGCCAGCGCTCATTCCGCGCTTGATAAAAAGGCTTTGCCTGCCCTGGAAGACAATTCCGATTGCGAATATGAAAAATAAACTTTCAGTTATTCTTGCCATTGCGGTGTTTTTGCTTTCCAGCCCGTGCATTTTTGCCGCGGAAACCAACGACCCCACCGTCGAGTTCAAAGCTTTGGTCACAAAAATCAATGCCGACATTCGTGCGGGCAATAGGACGGAAACAGCCCTGGCCGATGACCTGAAGCAATTCGATGTCCTGCTGGCCGAGCACAAGGGCGAAAAGACCGATGCCGTCGCCCGGATTTTATATATGAAAGCCGTGTTGTATGGCGAAGTTCTCCACAACGACGCAAAAGCCGCCGAACTCAAGAAACAACTCAAGACCGATTTCAAAGGCACCAAATTCGTAGCTTCCCTTGAAAAGCAGGAGGCAAGGCAGGCCGAGGCGAAAAAGATTCAAGCTGGCTTGGTGGAAGGGATGAAATTTCCCGACTTCAACGAGAAGGACACGGCGGGCAAACCGCTTTCCATTGCCAACTACAAGGGCAAGGTGGTGCTCGTGGATTTCTGGGCGACCTGGTGCGGGCCGTGTCGCGCCGAACTGCCCCATGTCATTGCCACCTATAAAAAATACCACGACCAGGGATTTGAAATCATCGGCATCAGCCTAGATCAGGATCAGGCAAAACTCACCGGGTTCACCAAATCCATGAACATGACGTGGCCGCAATTTTTCGACGGCCAGGGCTGGCAAAACAAACTGGCCGTCAAATATGGCATCCAAAGCATCCCGGCGACCTTCCTGCTCGATGGCGAAGGGAAAATCATCGGCAAGGATTTGCGCGGCAAAGAATTGGAGCAAGCCGTCGCAAAAGCAGTGGCAAACAAATAATAACCCCAAGAAGCAACACCACACAGAAAGATTCACCCGACAATTTGTCCGTTTCCCCTATAGAGAAAATGTATGAAATTTCCCTCCTCGGCTTCCAAGACATGGATTCAGCCTTTGCTCGTAACCTGCTTGATTTTTGTGTCAGTCGTGGGGTGTAATAAAATAAATTCATCTTCCTCGGGGAAAAAACTCGAATCTTCACCCCCTATTTCCGCCAATGACAAGGCAAGACAGGAACGGTTAAATTGGAACCTTCAAACTCTTGTAATGGCGTATGAAAAGGCAGGCCATACCGGCCGACCATGGGATACGTCAGCTAAAAACGCTTTGACTGAGTTCGCCCGCTTGAGATCACAAGTGACTGAAACTAACGAGCGCGGGGCACAAATTATTGCGACAAATTGCGAAGCTGCCGTCAAAGCCGGATGCGATGACCCGCTGATTGCCTATCTCCACACGCGTTTCGTTCTGGACCAGACCAACACACCCAAGATTTTCGCCGACGCGTTTTTGAAAAACGCACAGGATATCCAACAAAGCACATATCCAAGTATCCGGAAGTTTTATGTTTCGTTACGGGCAGTACAACAGATTTACTACACATTTGGCACAAATGCAGACAGCCAAGAGATCCAAGCCGCTGGCGGCCGGCTCTTGGAATATCTTATGGGCGCCCTTAATGACAAAACGACGCCACCCGGCGAAGTTTACGAAGCATGTCTTGAAGGTCTCAATGCATACCAAGGGGACAAGAATCTGTATGAGCAATTTTACAACCGCATCGAAAAGCCCTTATTCGAGAACTGGCCGGATGAATCCGAATCCTGGTTATTAAAAGGAAAAGCCCATATCGAAATGGCATGGCATGACAGGGGCTTTAGTTACGCTGATAAAGTCAGCGAAGAAGGCTGGGAAGGGTTCGAAAAGCATCTCAAGACCGCCGAAGAAGCACTGAATCAGGCATGGACACTCAACCCCAAAGACTTGCGCATTGCCAACACAATGCTCGTGTTGGAATTAGGACAAGGGAAAGGTCGCGACCGGATGGAATTGTGGTTCAAGCGGGCAATGGCACTGGATCCCAACTCCTACGAAACTTGCGACCAAAAACGGTACTACTTGGAACCCAAGTGGTACGGCTCGGATGAGGACATGCTGGCGTTTGGCTGGGAGTGCACCGAGAGCACCAATTGGGGCGGGAAAGTGCCATTGGTGCTATTGGACGCCCACGAGGCCATCCAGCGTCACCTCGACAAATCTGATCAGGACAATTATTGGACACGTCCTGAGGTATGGTCCGATATACAAATGGCATTTGAAAAGTTTTTTCAACTCAACCCGGATGCCACCAGTTGGTATCACAATTACGCCTGGTATGCCTATCACTGCGGACAATGGCGCAAGTTGAATGAGTTGATTCCCAAACTCGGTCCGGTCAATTACTCCTACTTTGGAGGCAAGGCCGAGTTCGACAAAATGGTGAGCCTCGCCAGAGAGCATGCTGGTGAAACCAACGCAGAGATCAACACTACGCTGATCGAAATCTATCGTTTGAATACAAAAATCGACGCCAAGGTGCATGAAGGCAAACAGACGGAAAACGATTTCGCGGACTTGTTGCAACAATGCGACACCTTACTTGCAAAACATAAGGACGAGAAAACTGATGAGGTGGCTCAAATTCTTTTTGCCAAAGCCAGCTTGTACTTGCAGGTTTTTGACAACGCGCAGAAAGGCCGGGAATTGATTCTCCAACTTAAGCAAGATTTTCCCGAGACCAAACTAGGCAGGAACGCGGATAAAATTCTCGCTTTGATCGAACGTCAGGAAGAGGTCAAAAAGATCAACCATGCACTAGCTGAAGGAATTCAATTCCCCGAGTTCAACGAGAAGGACACGGCGGGCAAACCGCTTTCCATTGCCAACTACAAGGGCAAGGTGGTGCTCGTGGATTTCTGGGCGACCTGGTGCGGGCCGTGCGTGGCTGAGTTGCCCAATGTGCAGGCAACTTACCAGAAACATCATGCGCAGGGTTTCGAGATCATCGGTGTCAGCCTGGATGCAGATCAGCAAAAGTTCGAAAGCTTCATCAAACAGAAAAATATGACCTGGCGGCAATACTTCGACGGACAGGCTTGGAACAATAAACTGGCCATAAAATACGGGATTGAAAGCATCCCGGCGACCTTCCTGCTCGACGGCGAAGGGAAAATCATCGCCAAGGATTTGCGTGGTGAAGAATTGGAGCAAGCCGTGGCCAAGGCACTGGCTAAAAAATAATTTTTGTTACGTGCTCGCGCTGGTGTAACGGCGGATGGAGAAGCGCCAGAACCATTCGGAAATGAGCGCCCAAATAACACCCAAGCCGAACAGCGCCGACAAAGCGGCGGGCGATGTCAATTTGTCCGCCAGCACGCGCACGGGCACGTTGGACACCAGCAACACCGGCAAGGCGAAGGTGAACACGGCCTTGAACACGCCGCGAAACGCTTCATCCGGCATCCGCGCGATGTTGAACAGATTGTAGTAGCCCCACACGATGCCTTGCGCGCGCACGGTCCAAAAACTCACCGAGGCAAGCATGAACATGAGCGAGTAATGCACCAAAAGCCCGACAACGCACAAAGCGGCAAAGACGAGCAACTGCGCGGTGGTTGGGTGCAAATGTAATTTCCCTGCCGCAAAAACCATGACGCACACGGCGAACGCGGCGTTGGCAAATGACGGCAGGTCCACCTGTCGCATTGAAACGAGGAAACGCGTGTTGACCGGCAGCAGCAGCAGGAAATCCATTTTGCCCGTGCGGACGAGTTCGGAGAGGTTCGTGCAGTTCACGAGAAAGAACGCCTGGTAAATTTCCTGGATAAAATTGCTCGTGCCGGTGAGTAGCACCACCTGCCACACCGTCCACGTGCCGACGGTGCTGGTTTGACTGAAAAGAACGCCGACAAAGGCGAGTTGCAGTCCGAACCACAGCAATTCGACGACAATCCAAAGAATAAAGTTGCCCTTGAACGACATTTCGCGCGTCACGGAAGTTTTCCACAACGCAGCGTAAATGGTGAGATAACGAGCGACGCCGGATACGAGTTGCGTGACGCCCGTTTCTGCCTTCTGTCTTCTGCCTTCTGCCTTCATTTCATCATCCTCCAAACGCGGCGTATTTCTTAATGCCGCGCCGCCACGCAAATCGCGCAAGCGCATAACCAATCAACACCCAACCCGCTTGCACAAACATTCCACGCAGCAAATCCGCACCCGCAATTTCGCCAGTGTAAATGCCGATGGGGAAATAAAGCATATACGGAAACGGCGTGAAGAAGAGCGCGTGTTCCAGCGCGGGACTTATAGTATGCAATAGGGGGAGTGGAAATAGATGGCCGCTGGCGATGTATTCGAACGCGAACAAAATGAAAATGAACGTGGAAATTTCCAGCACCCAAAACGCGAGCATCGCCATCGCGTAGGAAATGAAAAATTGCAACAGCGCCGTCAGCACCAGCGAAATCAGGAAGGCCGCCAGCGCCAAGCCGTCCGGCGGGAAAATAAAATAACCGCGCAAACAAAAAACGAAAATCGCCAGCGGCACGACGGCCACGGTCATATACGCGACGCGCCCGGAAAAAAACAGGCACAGCCGATACCATAAATAATCAATCGGCTTGAGCAGGAACTGGCTGATGTTGCCTTCGCGAATGTCGGCGGCGATCTGCCAGTCGTCCTCGTTTACCGCCGTGAGCACGTCCACAACGGCGACAAGCAGATAATAGGAAATCATTCCCGACAGGGTGTAACCGGAAATTGTCGCGCCCTTCGCCGCGTAAATGGTGCGCCAGAGCGACAGCATGGCGAACAGCGGGATGAAGCTGAACAGCGTTCGCGTCAGGTAATTGAAGCGATACGTCAGGTTGTTTTGAATCCCGATGCCGATGACATGCCAGTATTTTTTCATTCCTATGCAGACACGCTGGAAATTTAGTTGCGATAGACCGGAACGCGAAGGGAAAATCAAAGCGATGAAATTTGAAAATCATTACTTTTCTACTTGTCATTGCAGCGTTCCGTTGCTAAACTTTTAGCTTAGCTTTCAACCGAGGTGACCTGATGAAAAGATGTTTTTCACTCGTTTTGGCGGGGTGCGCAATGTTTATGTTTTCTCCTTCTTCGGCACGCGCCGTTCCCGGCGACGAGCATTGGGACCCGCAATTCAACTGGCCGGGCACGACGAATATCATCATGGGCATTGGAATCGGCGGCGGAAAAATTTATGCGGGCGGCGAGATCAGCGCCGGCACGCTGACCAATGCGCCGCTGGAAGTGTGGGACGGTTTGCAGTGGTCCACGATAGGTGCTTTTACCGGCAGCCCCGCAGTCATCGAAGATATTGCCGTTGCAGGCGGCACGCTGTATGTCGGCGGAGTTTTCACGACTGTCAATGGCGCAGCGATCAACGGGCTTGCCAAATGGGACGGGACAAGCTGGAGCGGAATTGGCTTTTCCGGCATCGTTTACGGGTTGGCCGTGAACGGCAATAATCTTTATGTGGCCGGCTCATTCACCAATACCGACGCTGGCGGCGTGATGATGACCAACATCGGTTATTGGGATGGGAGCGCCTGGCACGCTTTGGGTGGTGGCCTCGGAACACCGGGCACCGGCTCGGCAAGGGTGGTCGCCGTCAACAACGGTCTGGTTTACGCAGGCGGTTCTTTCACCAATTCCGGCTCGCAACTCATCACGAACCTCGCGGTGTGGAATGGTTCCGGTTGGTCGGCGGTCGGCGGTGGAGCCAATTCAGTTGTTTATGCCCTGACATTCAACGGAACTGATCTTTACGTCGGCGGCTCCTTCACGCAGGCTGGCCCCACGCTGGCGACGAACATTGCCAAGTGGGATGGCGTGAACTGGTCGGCGGTCGGCGGCGGTTTGACCGGCACGGGCAGCAGCGTGAACAGCCTCGCTGTTTTCAATGGCTCGGTTTGCGCGACGGGCGTGTTCACCAACGCCGGCGGGTTGATGGTGGCCAACTTCGCGGTTTGGAACGGCTCGTCATGGTCGGTGGCCAACGGCGGCATCAGCGCGACCGGCTACCGCGTCGTCAACAACGGCACAAACGTTTATGTCGGCGGCAATTTTATTTCAGCAGGCAACAAATTGATGAACGGCATCACGGCCTGGGATGGCGTGAATTGGAACCCCATTGGAACCGCCGGCCGAATCAACGGCATTTATGCCACCGTCCGGGCTTTGGCCGGCGATGGGACAAATTTATACACAGGCGGAAGCTCGTTTTATTGGGCGGGACAAACCAACGTGAACCTGATCGGCCGCTTCGACGGCACGAATTGGTATCCGCTCGGCACCGGCATCAGCGGGTCAAGCGTCATCAGCGGCCCCATCGGCACCGGTATTCTCACCATCGCCCTCACCAATAATTACGTTTATGCCGGCGGCTATTTCACAAACGCCGGCGGTGTGCCAGTAACCAACATCGCTTCCTGGAACGGGTCAAACTGGTCTGCGATGGGCAGCGGCCCCGGCGGCGTGGTGGCTTCCATTCTCGTCCGCCCGGACGGCGTTTATGCGGTGGGCGCGCCGTTTTACAATGTCAGCTATTACAACAGCCCGTTTTTCTCCCGTTGGGACGGTTCGAGCTGGCAGGGTGTTACCATCAACTTTCCGCCTTATACCGATTGGGAAACTTCTATTAGTCCCAACCTTGGCATGGCCGCGTTGGCCTGTATCGGCACCAACATTTTCATCGGCGGCTATTTCTACCTTGGTGAATATACCAATCCACCTTCCGGCTATGTCGGCTGCAACAATATCATGCGCTTCGACGGCACATACGGGTGGGTCATGGGCATGGGACTCAGCAGCAACGTCACCGCCATGGCCGTCATCGACACCAATCTTTTTGTCGCAGGACAGTTCACGAATGCCAGCGGCGTGGCGGCCAGCAAGATTGCCCTGTGGAATGGCAATTACTGGACGAATCTTGGCAGCGGGCTGGTTGGCAGCGGCGTTATCAACGGGCTGGCGACCATGGGCGGGAATCTTTACGTCGGCGGCACGTTCACCAACATGGGCGGCACACCGGTTAATCGCATCGCCAAATGGGACGGTACAAATTGGTCCGCGCTCGGCAACGGCGCCACTTATCCCGGCTTGAGCAGCGCCTCCATCTTCGGTCTCGGTGTTTTGGGCAACAGCCTTTATGCCAGCGGAAGTTTCCGAATGATGGGTGACAAGCCGTCGTTCTACATCGCGCGTTGGAACGAGCAGAAGAATTTCGACACGCCGCAAATCAGCCCCCTCTTCGTGACCAACGGTCTGTTTCGCATGCGGCTTTTCGGAGTCAGCGGCATGACCAACCTCATTCAGGCTACTACCAATTTTACCACTTGGACGCCGATACTGACCAACAGTGCCGGTATCTACGACTTCAGCGACCCGAACTCTTCAAGTTATCCCTTCAGATTTTACCGCGCGGTTCTTGGCCCATAAATCGTGCGCCAGAGCGACAGCATGGCGAACAGCGGGATGAAACCGAACAGCGTTCGCGTCAGGTAATTGAAGCGATACGTCAGGTTGTTTTGAATCCCGATGCCGATGACATGCCAGTATTTTTTCATTCATTCACAAACGTTTGGAAATTTATCTGCGCAAAATGGAATTGCGATTCAATTTTTATTGCCGAACAACGCGTCCGCAATTAGTGTTAGCGCCGGTGATTGCCATTTGTGCCAGTCAACGCAACATTTAGGACCAAAGACGTATGACAAGGAAACCTCTCGCAGGCGCGGAATTGAACGGGCTGGTTGCGGGCTTGAACAAGTTGTCCCGCAATTTGTGGTGGAGCTGGGATCAGGAGGCGCAGGATTTATTTCAGGAACTCTCGCCGCGCAGTTGGCAAAATCTTTATCATAACGCCGCCGCCATTTTGCGCGAAGTCTCGGAATACGAACTGCGCGTGCGCCTGCAAGACGCTGACTTTGAGCAACACGCGCGCGCGGTCTTGCACGATTTCGAGGCGTATCTCGCCTGCAAAAGCACCTGGGGACACGTGAATGCTCCGCAATTACTCCAAAATCCCGTCGCGTATTTTTCCGCCGAATTTGGTTTTCACGAGTCGCTGCCGATTTCGGCGGGCGGCCTCGGCATCCTGGCCGGTGACCACGCAAAATCCGCCAGCGACCTTGGCCTCGGCTTCGTCGGCGTCGGTTTATTTTACCGCGAAGGTTATTTCCAGCAGGCCATTGACTCGAACAACTGGCAGACCGAATTCTACAATCTGGTGGATCCGCAAAACGTGCCGCTCGAACCCGTGCTGGACGCCAATGGCCAGACGCTCGTGTGCGACGTGGAAATTGACATGAATCACGTCTTCTTTCAGGCGTGGCGCGTGAACGTCGGGCGCGTGCCGGTATATTTGCTCGACGCCAACCGCCCGGAAAACGCCGAGCATTTCCGCGATTTGACGGCGCGCGTTTATGGCGGCGACGGCACAATACGCATCATGCAGGAAATCCTGCTCGGCATCGGCGGGGTTCGCCTGCTGCACAAGCTCGGCGTGCAGCCGTCGGTCTTTCACATGAACGAGGGTCATGCGGCCTTCCTGACGCTGGAATTGATCCGCGAAAAACTGGCCACCGGACAAAAATTTACTGACGCGCTCGCCGCGACCCGGGCGCAATGTATTTTCACCACCCACACGCCGGTTGAAGCCGGACACGACCGCTTCGCCCCCGAATTGATGGACTACGCGTTCCTGCTTTACCAGCACCAATTGCCCGTGCCGTTTCAGGACATCATGCCGTTGGGCCGCGTGCATCCCGAGAACGCGCACGAGCCGTTTTGCATGACTGTGCTCGCGCTCAAGCTGTCGCGCGCCGCCAACGGCGTGAGCGAACTGCACGGCGACACCAGCCGCCGCATGTGGCAATCCCTTTATCCCGGCACCCCCGTCGAAAAAGTCCCCATCGGCCACATCACCAACGGCATTCACCTGCTCGGCTGGATGAAAGGTTCGGTGCGCCAGTTCTGGCGGGAAAAAATGAAGGACAAGAGGGCGGGCGTGGTCAAGATGTGGGACGAAAAATATGGACACGATTGGGCGTCGGCGATTCACCACCATGAATTCTGGAAAAAAATGGCCGACGCGTCGTTCGTTTCCGATGAGGAACTTTGGGCGCTGCGCTACAAATTGCGGCGCGAGATGATTGAATTCATCCGCCGCCGTCTGTCGCACCAAACCCAGCGCATCACGCCCGGCGATTACATCCGCTTCGATCACCTGCTGAATCCCGATGCGCTGACCATTGGCTTCGCGCGCCGCTTCGCCACTTACAAACGCGCGCCGCTGATTTTCCAGCAATTTGACAACATCGTGAAACTCGCGCACGACAAACAGCGGCCGGTGCAGTTTATTTTCGCCGGCAAGGCGCATCCGCGCGATGACGAAGGCAAACGCTTCATCCAGCAAATCATTTGCCTCAGCAAACAGGGTGAATTGGCGGGTAGTGTGGTGTTTGTCGAAAACTATGACATTCACATCGCGCGGCAGATGGTTTCCGGCTGCGACGTGTGGCTGAACAACCCGCGCCGCCCGCTGGAAGCCTCCGGCACCAGCGGCATGAAGGCCGGCTGCAATGGCTGTTTGAATTTCAGCATTCTGGACGGCTGGTGGCGCGAAGGCTACGACGGCACCAACGGTTTTGCCATCGGCGGCGATTCAAATCCGGACAACGTCGAGGAACAGGATCGCGTGGACAGCGCCAATCTTTACCAGACGCTCACCGAACAGGTCATTCCAATGTTCTTCGACCGCGACGAACAAGGTATTCCGCGCCAATGGATTCAGCGCATTCGCCGCGCGATGGTCACGCTTGTGCCGCAATTCACCACCGACCGCATGGTCAAGGAATACACGCGGAAGTATTATCTGGCGAAATAAGTTGGTAGGGACATCCTGCCGGGATGTCCGCCACGGTCGCCCCGGCGGTGCGTTTCTACAAAGACGTCAGCCCTACGGGCTCGAAAAAATTCGCGCTCAATCCGCCCCGATTAATTTCCTTCCTTGCGCTCCTCTGCCCCGGTCGTAACCTTTCCGCCGGTCTAATATGAATTATCGTATTTCTCAACGCGCCGCTTCACTGTCACTATCGCTCACGCTCGCCATTGACGCGAAAGCCAAAGCCATGAAGGCCTCGGGCGAGGACGTCGTTGGTTTCGGTGCAGGCGAACCGGATTTCGACACGCCGCAACACATCAAGGACGCCGCCGCCAAGGCGCTCGCCGCCGGGTTCACCAAATATACGCCGTCCAGCGGCATGCCGGAATTGCGCCAGGCCATCGCCGACAAGTTCAAGCGCGAAAACGGCCTCACTTATAAACCGTCGCAAATCATCGTCTCCTGCGGCGGCAAACACTCGTGTTACAACGTCATCATCACCACCTGCCAAGAAGGCGATGAAGTGCTCATTCCTGCGCCGTATTGGTTGAGCTACCCGGAAATGGTCAAGCTCGCCAGTGCCAAGCCGGTATTTCTGCAAACCACCGACAAGACCGAATTCAAAGTGACACCGCAACAGTTGCGCGCCGCGATCACGCCCAACACGCGGCTTTTCATTCTCAACTCGCCGAGCAATCCGACCGGCAGCGTTTATTCACCTGAAGAAAGCAAGGCGCTGGGCGATGTCTGCATTGAGAAGGGCGTGCTCATCATGAGCGACGAAATTTACGAGCACCTGCTTTACGACGGCGCGGTGCACAAGAGCGTTGCCAGCTTCTCGCCTGCGCACCAGGAACACACCGTCATCGTCCACGGTTTTGCGAAGGCATGGAGTATGACGGGCTGGCGTCTCGGTTTCCTTGCTGCGCCAGAACCGATTGCCAAGGCCATTGACGCCGTGCAAAGCCACAGTACAAGCAACCCGACGTCGTTCGCGCAAAAGGGCGCGCTGGCTGCGATTACCGGCTCAATGGATCATTTGAAGGCGTGGATTGCCGAATTTGACAGGCGCCGCCGGTTCGCATATCAGAAATTGAACAGCATTCCAGGCATTTCCTGCGTGAATCCGAAGGGCGCGTTCTATTTGTTCCCGAATATCTCGAAGACCGGCCTCAAAAGCACCGAATTCTGCGCGAAGCTTCTTGACGCGGAAAAGGTCGCCGCCGTGCCCGGCATCGCATTCGGCGCGGATGATTACATCCGTTTGAGCTATGCGACGAGCATGGCAAACATCGAAAAAGGCCTGAAACGGATTGAGAAATTTGTGCGCAGTCTAAAAAAGTAACACAGGCCTCTGGCCTGTGAAATTCAACAAGGTAGGAACGCGCGTCCCTCTGCCTCATGCCAACTCCCAACTTGGATTAATTTCCTGATCGAGTGATGTCGGCTCAACGTCAGCTAGCAGTTTTCGCTCGGCCAAAATGCCAATCATCGCCGCGTTGTCGGTGCAGAGATTTTTTTCTGCAAGCCGCAGCGCAAAACCTTCGCGTTTGCAAGCTCGCGCCAACTCGTGTCGCAACGCGCGGTTGCACGTCACGCCACCGGACGCGGTCACACAACGAACGTGGTTTCGTTTTGCTGCACGAATTGTTTTTGCAACGAGAACGTCCACAATTGCCGCCTGGACACTCGCGCACAAATCGCATATTTGCTGTTTATCATTCAACAAATTCGGGTTATCGCGCAAAAAATAGCGCACGGACGTTTTTAATCCGCTGAAACTGAAGTCGTCACTGGCGTCATTCAGCAACGGTCGGGGGAAATCAAATGCCTTGGGATTCCCCTGCTCTGCCAGCCGGTCAATCTCCGGGCCGGCGGGATACGCCAGTCCCATCAACTTTCCGGCCTTGTCAAAACATTCGCCGCCGGCGTCATCCACCGTCGAACCGAGAACGCGATGTTTTAATTCGGATTCCACCAAAGCCAAAATCGTGTGGCCGCCGCTGACAATCAACGAGACGTTTGGTTGAAAGACGGCAAAGTCGGCGGCGAGGGCGCCGCCGCCGCACACAATCCACGGCGAATATAAATGCGCTTCGTGATGGTTGATGCCGACGAATGGTTTCCGCAAGGCAAACGCGATGGTTTGCGCCGCCTTGAACCCGATGAGCAGCGCAGTCGGCAATCCCGGCCCTTGCGTGGCGGCGACGGCGTCGAGTTGTTCCGGCTGCACGCCTGCTTCGCTCAACGCGGCTTGCGCGACGGGAATCAGGTTCCGCAAATGTTCGCGTGCGGCCAGCTCCGGCACCACGCCGCCGTATTCGGCGTGCAATTCGATTTGTGAAGAAACAACACTGGACAGGATTTTGCCATCGCGCACAACAGCGGCGCTGGTTTCATCGCAGGAAGTTTCAAGGGCGAGCAAAATCATTGGAATGTCGAATTTTAAGTTGCGAATTACGAACGATTCTTCATTCGACATTCACAATCCGTCATTTACCTGCCGTCATTTTTTCGGGCGTTTTGCCGAGTTCGCTGTAAAGCAACAGGCCTTTGATCAAATCCTCGGCGCGTTCGAGTTGCGCGTCTTGAATGCCTTTGACACGGGCACGATCTTCCGGACGAAGCGATTCGAGCCCGCCGGGTGCGCGCTTGAATATCAACGCGGCTTCTTCTTCATCGCTCATGGGGACGGTGATGTCGGGCGTGATGCCTTGTTCCTGAATGACTTTGTGGCTGGGCGTGTAATATTTGGCTGTGGTCAGCTTGAGCGCGGAACCATCGTCGAGAGGAAAAATGCTTTGCACGGAACCTTTGCCGAAGGTTTTTTCGCCGAGAATGATGGCGCGATGCAAATCCTGCAAACAGCCGGCGACAATTTCCGACGCGCTTGCGCTGCCCAAATTCACGAGCACGACAATGGGCATGCTTTTCAATACATTGCCGTGACTCCCGGCGCGCCGGATTGTATTTTGACCCGGATCGCGTCCTTCAGTGGTAACAACAAGTTCTCCACGGGGCAAAAATTCACTGCAAACCTCAACCGCCTCGTCGAGCAAACCGCCGGGATTCCAGCGTAAATCAAGAATCAACGCCTTCATGCCCTGTGCTTTCAATTTATTCAGCGCAGTTTTAAGCTCGTCGTCTGTCTTGTCGCCAAATTGCGTGACACGGATATAGCCAATTTTGTCGGCGCCGAGCGGGAATTCCTTTTTGCCGTTGATGTCCTTGACCATGTCCATCTTGACAATCGCGCGGGTGAGCGTGAAATCCCTCACCATGCCCGACGAAGGCCGCTGAATGGTCACGGTCACTTGCGTGCCCGGTTCGCCGCGAAGCAGTTTCACTGCGTCCGGCAAAGACATTCTTTCCGCGCTCTTGCCGTTGATTTTGACAATGCGGTCGCCGGACAAAATACCCGCGCGAAATCCCGGCGTATCCTCCATCGGCGTGACTACCGTGACATAATTGTTTTTCATCGTCACCACCAAACCGAGTCCTCCGAACGCGCCTTCCGTGTCACTTTGCAATTCCCGATACTCGTCCGGGTCCATGAACTCGCTGTGCGGGTCGAGCGAACCGATCATGCCCTTGAGCGCCGCGTAAACCAGGTCGCGATACGTCAAGTTCTGGCCGTTCACGTATTCCGTCCGGACTTTTCCCAGCACGCCGGCAAAAAGCTCCAGGTTTGGTTCAGCCGAATCTTTCCGTTCCGCCGCGTGGGCCGAACTTAAATAAATTCGCGCGCCGACGATCAAATTCACCGTCAGCGCCATAATCACAAATCCATAAATCAAACGTCGTTTCATAAAGGGAGGAAAGCTAGCACAGGCGTGCAAAATTTCGAATCAAGTTTTATTTCGCAGCAGCATTTCGACGAACGGCAAATCACCCGCCATCGTAATCTTGGGATTTGGCGCGATGCTCGACACAAGCCGGACCGGCTGGCCAATCAATTCGCACGCCGCCGTATCGTCCGTGAAAACGAGCTTGCGGCGGCGCGCTTCGGTCAGCGCGCGGCGAATCACCTCCACGCGAAACGTCTGCGGCGTTTGCACCGCCCATAGGCGCGACCGGTCAAGCGTGCATCGAATCAATCCGCCTTCCGTCGATTCCTTGATTGTGTCCGTCACCGGCTGCGCCGCCACCGCCGCGCCGGTTTCGTCCGCCGCCTTGACCGTCGCCGCGATCAATTCCCTGCTCGTGCAAGGCCGCGCCGCGTCGTGAATCGCCACGATTTCCGCCGTCGGCGACAATGCTTCCAGACCGTTCCAGACCGAATCCTGCCGTTCCGCTCCGCCAACGACAATGCGGAACGGTTTTTTAAAAAGGAATTTCGCCGCCAGTTCCCTGAAAGCCTCCTGCATTCCGTCGCGCACGACGAGAATGATTTCATCGATGTATTTTACCTCATCGAACCGCAGCCATGTGTGCGCCACGACCGGACGCCCGGCCACTTCCAGAAACAATTTATCCGCCCCAGCTTGTGTGGCCGAAGCTTCTCCAGCCCGGCGAAGGCCCGCGCCCATGCGGACACCTTTGCCGGCAGCGACCAGAATGGCTGAAACCATGGGAACCAGTCTAAAGTCCAAAGTCCAAAGTCCAAAGTCTAAAATGTTCGTGACCGCTTTGAACTTCAGACTTTGGACCCTGGATTATTACGCCGCCCGCCAATCCAAAACTTTCAATTGCACCGTGCGGCGGCCGTTGAACTCGTTGATTTGCGGCGCGAACGCCAGGTCAAATTTTCCGATGGGCAATGACGCTTCACCACCATTCCACCAAACAGCTTCCAACACCGTGCCGCCCGCAGCGCCGTAGCCGCCTTGCGGCGAAGGCGTGTCCGTCACCCACATCTTGACGTGCCGCCTGTCCGCGCCGATGCGCTGGAGCGGTCGCGCGTGGGTGAGATTGCGCGCGCAGAATCGCACGCCGGGATTTCCCTGCCCCGTTGGTTTCAAACGCGCCAGCTCGTTCAGCGTTTCAAAATTCATTTCGTCCAGGCCGACTTCCGCATCGAGGCGCAATGACGGTTGCAAATCCTCCGGTTTCAATTCGCGGCGCGCCAATTCGTTCAATCGCTCCCGCAGCGCGTCAATTTTGTCCGATTGAATGCTCAAGCCCGCGGCCATTGCGTGCCCACCGTGGCGCACCAGCAAATCGTCGCATTCGCGCAATGCGGCGGCCAGATCGAAACCCGCGATGCTGCGTCCCGATCCACGCCATTCATCGCCCTCACCACCAATGATGATGGTGGGCCGGTAAAACTCCTGCAACACACGCGACGCGACGATGCCGACAACGCCGATGTGCCAGAGTAATTGTCCTTCGACGATGACGAAGTCTTTCCCCGGGTCAAACTTCGCACGTAATGTGCCGACAACTTCCTCGACGATGTCACGCTCGATTTTTTGGCGTTCGCGATTCCGCGCATCGAGACTTTGTGCCAGCGGCATGGCTTCGGCCTGACTGCGGACGAGCAGCAGATGCAGCGATTCCTCGGCTGATTCGAGCCGACCGGCGGCGTTGAGGCGCGGCGCAAGTTGAAAACCGACTTCGTGTGTGCCCAACATGGCGGGCGATTGCGCGGCCTTTTTCAACGCGATGAGACCGGGCCGTTTCGTCGTGTTCAGCCGCTGCAAACCGGCGGAAACAAGAATGCGGTTTTCGCCGATGAGTAGCACGAGGTCGGCGATGGTGCCCAGTGCGACCAAATCGAGCAGCGGGCGCAAATCGAATTCCGCAGCGCCGGGCAGATTCATCTCGCGTCCGCGTTTGACCAGGGCGTGCGCGAGTTTGAAAGCGAGACCAACGGAGCAGAGTTCGGTAAAAACGGTTGAGGGTTGAGAGTTGCCCGCCTTCACTTCGTTTCGGCGCGGTCGCGCCGGAGCTTCCAGCGGAGGCGGAAGAGTTGAGAGTTGTGGATTGACCAGCGCGACTGCCTCCGGCGCGGGCGAAGAAATCTGATGATGATCGAGAACAACCACATCCACACCGCGTTCACGCAGCCATGAAATGGTTTCTACGGCGGTCGAGCCGCAATCCACGGCCAGCAAGAGGGTTACAGGAAATTTTTTGAGGCAATTTTCGACGCCGTCCTGGCTCAGGCCGTAGCCTTCGTCCATGCGATTCGGCAGATAAAAATCCACCTTCCAGCCCAGCGTGCGCAAAACTTCAACAAGCAGCGCGGTGGAAGTGACACCGTCCGTGTCGTAATCGCCAAAAATCACGAGCGGTTCGTTTTGCTCCCGAGCATGGAGCAATCGCCCGACAGCGGCGTCCATGTTCGGCAGTAAAAACGGGTCGGCGAGATTTTTAAGGCGCGGCTGCAAAAAATCACGGATGGCAATCGGCTCACTGAAGCCGCGATTCAGCAGGCATTGGGCAAGCAGCGGCGGGATTTTGAGTTGCGCGGCCAGTTGACCGGCGAGCAGAGGTTGCGGTGGCGCGAGCGACCAGTGAAATTTCATCATTAAATCGAACCACGAATAAACACCAATGGACACGAACTTTTTTTGGCACGGATGCCGCGGATTTTTGATTCGTGTTTATTCGTGTTCATTGGTGGTTGCCATTTTTTCATGCTGCGCGGCGGAAACGGAAAGCACGATGGAAATTAAAAGAATCGCAGCCACGATGAGCAATGAAACGCCTGTTGGAATCTCAATTTGAAACCAGCGGGACGGCGGGCCGTGCGGCTCGACCAGCATTTTTGCGCCGACAAAAGCGAGCACAATGGAGAGTCCAATTTTCAAATAGCGGAAGTTGCCGAGCGCACCGGCAAGCAGGGAATACAGCGAGCGAAGGCCGAGAATCGCAAAGATGTTCGAGGTGAAAACAATGAAAGGCTGACGCGTCACGGAAAACACCGCCGGAATGGAATCCGTGGCGAAAATCAAATCGGTTGTTTCGACCAACAACAGCACCAAAGCCAGCGGCGTGAGCGCAAGACGACCATCAAACCGCGTGAAAAACCTCTGGCCGTCGAAATTTTGAGAGACAGGAAAGAGTTTTTGCGCCAGGCGCAGCGCGAGATTTTTTTCCGGATGCACCGCCTCCTGTTTCGAGAAAAACATCCTTGCACCGGCAAAGATGAGAAACGCCCCGAACACGTAAAGCACCCAGTCGAATTGGTGAATGAGCGCCGCGCCGACTGCGATCATCGCGCCGCGCATCACCAGCGCGCCGAGGATACCCCAAAAGAGCAGCCGATGTTGAAATTCCAGCGGCACGCGAAACCACGCGAAGATGAGCGCGATGAATAGAATGTTGTCCAGCGAAAGTGAAAGTTCGATGACGTAGCCGGCGGCAAATTCAGTCGCTTCCTCGCGACCGCGCCAATGCGCCATTGCCCCGGCAAAAAGCATGGCCAGCACGAACCACAACGCGCTCCAGGCAAGCGCTTCGCCAAATTTGATGACGCGCGCGCGGCGATGAAATGCGCCCAGGTCGAGCGCAAGAAAAAACAGGACACAAAGAATGAAGCCAGCCCAATGCCACGGGGTGATTTCAATGAAACCGGGCATGGTTTTGAGTCATCAGATCTTCGCCGGCGCCACGTTTTGCATCGTCACTTGCGACGCGCCAATATTCGGGCGTTCGCCTTTGTGCCACCACCACACGAACGCGCTGGCGATGTAGATGCTCGAATATGTGCCGGTGATGATGCCGATGAGGAATGTAAACGCGAAGTCGTTGATGACGCCGCCGCCGAAAAGATAGAGCGACATCGTGGCCAAAAACACCGTGCCGCTGGTGATCAGCGTTCGGCTCAAGGTCTGATTCACCGCTTGATTGATGATTTCCTTGAACGAGCCGCGCACGCCGAGTTTCAGGTCTTCGCGGATGCGGTCAAAAATCACGATGGTGTCATTGGTGGAGAAGCCGATGATGGTCAGAACCGCCGCAACGACTGTAGCGTTGAATTCGCGGCCCGAAACGCCGTTGGCAATGCAGTAACAGCCAATGGTCATAAACACGTCGTGAATGACCGCGACGACCGCGCCGACAGCGAACGAAAATTCGTAACGGAACGCGACATAAACCAAAATGCCGAAGAGCGACAGCAAACAGGCAACAATGGCCGATTGCAGAATCTCCCTGCCAACAACCGCGCCGACGCGCTGCTGGCTGCCGACTTTGAAGTTCGCCTGCGGAAATTTGTCGGCGAGCGCCTGTTGGACTTTTTCGGCGGAGCCGGGTAAGGTTGTCACGCGGAGCGTTTCAGTGCCGCCGGCCACGTCCTTTTGATATTGGATTTGCGAATCCTTTTCACCGGTTTGCACGAGCACGGCGCGGATCTGTTCCACGTCAACTCGTTGCTGGAAACTGAATGTCGTGCTGTCACCGCCCATAAAGTCCACTCCGAACACCTTTGAACCGCGATGATAGCCGTAGATCAAGCCGACGAGAATAATCACCCATGACAAAACGAATGCGGGCCTAGCCAGTTTCATGAAATCGAGCTTGGTGGCGCGAATGAGATGGAACATCCGGAGCGATTTGATCCAATCGTGGTCGAGCAGCCAGTTGAAAATCAGCCGCGTCACCACGAGCGCGGTGAACAAACTTGCCGCCACACCAATGGTCAGTGTCACGCCGAAACCTTTGACTTCACCGGTGCCCATGAAAATCAGGATGACCGAGGCAATGAGCGTGGTGACGTGTGAATCGAAAATCGTGCCGAACGCCCGGGCGTAACCGGCGGCGATTGCGCCCCGCAGGGATTTGCCCTTGGCCAATTCCTCGCGGATGCGTTCGTAAATCAGCACGTTCGCGTCCACCGCCATGCCGACGGTGAGCACCACGCCCGCGATGCCCGGCAAGGTGAGCGTCGTGCCGATGGAACACATGACGCCGAGCAAAATGATGATGTTCGTGACCAGCGCGATGTTTGCCACAACGCCCGCGAGCAAGTAATAGCACAGCATGAACGCGGAAACCAAAACAACGCCGGCGATGGACGCGCGAACACCGCTGCGAATTGAGTCTCTGCCGAGAGTTGGGTCAACGTCGCTGGAATAGACAGGAATCAACGGGGCGCGCAGCGGATTTTGGAGGACGTTCGCCAATTCCAGCGCTGCTTGGATGGTATAGCGTCCCGTGATCTGACCGTTGCCGGTTTCAATCGGACTCTGGATATTTGGCGCTGAATACAACTGGCCGTCCAAAACGATGGCCAGCCGGTGGTTAACGTTGTTGCGGGTGACGTCGGCAAACCTTTTTGCGCCGTTGTCATTGAGCGTGAAATCAATTTGCGGTTCCCCCAAATTGCCGCGCACCACCATCGCACTTTTTATGATGTCGCCGGCCAGGCCATTCTCCGGCTTTTTCTTTACGATGACCTGCTCAATTCTCGGCGGACCATTTGGTTGCAGTTCCACGTGCTTGAGCAGTTCATAACCCGGCGGAATCGGTTCATTGTTATTGATGATTTCATCGCTGTCATCCTTCACCATCCGGAATTCAAGATACGCGGCTTTTTGGATTTGTTCCTTGGCGCTTTCCTTGTCGGCCTCGGACAGGCCGGGCAACTGAATCAAAATGCGATTACCGCCCGCCGGTTGAATGACCGGCTCGGCCACGCCAAAACGGTCAATGCGTTTGCGCAACACCTCAACCGCCTGCGAAAGCGCCCCGCCCGCATCCGACGGATTGGACAGCTTGTTCGTTTCCATCTCGACGAGAAAGGACGTGCCGCCCTGCAAATCGAGACCAAGTTTGATGCGTCCGGATGCATCGCGCTGAAGCTGGTTCAAAATGAACGTCGTTGGATACAACTCGTTCTCCGCGTTGACGAACGGAAAGTAGGGCCGAATGTCATTCGTGCCGATGGCTCCCTGTAAATTGGCGAACTCACGGTCGGGGCGCGCCTTTTGCAACGGTTCAAGCCGTTGCAAAATGTCCTTGAACGCGGCGTCCCGCTTGACCGCGCGCGATGAAAATTGCTGCACCAGATCGCGCGACGTCGGCGGGTAAGTCTGATAAAGCGACCAGCAAATGATGAAGACAACAAAGACGAATTTCCAGAAATCGTTTTTTTTCATTGTCAGCCTACGATTCAGTCGTGCCGCCGGATTCAATAATTTCCACCACTGAAGACTTGGTGATTTCCATTTTGGCGTCAGCCGACCGGAGTGAAACAGTCTTGTCCTTCACGGTGATGACAATGCCGACGATGCCGCCGGCTGTGACCACCTTGTCGCCCGATTTGAGGTTTTTGAGCAATGCCGCGTGCCGGGCGCGCTGCTGCTGTTGTGGCCGAAACAGGAGGAAATACATCATTACCCCCATCAAAACCAACAAGATAAGGGGGCTGCCAAAGAGAGCTTGGAAGCCTGTTGGCTGTTGTGGTTGTCCGGATTGCGGCGATGCCGCCTGTGCCAGAATTTCGTTCAAGTGCATAAATTGAAAAATGGGTGTTCACTTTATGAAAGCAGGCGCATCGGGGCAAGCGTTTTGGCTGCCGAAATTGCTATAATTTCACTATTTTAAAGTTTCAACTTTAGCTTCCGGCTCGACCCACTTGTTATGTTCCTTGATAAGGTCAACGAGTCGTTCCACAGCTTCGGCTTCGGGGATGTTGAACTTGATCGCCTGCTTGCCGACGTAAAGGTTGATCTTGCCGGGCGCGCCGCCAACGTATCCGAAGTCGGCATCTGCCATTTCACCCGGGCCGTTCACGATGCAGCCCATGATGGCGATTTTAACACCCTTGAGATGCTCCGTCCGAGCCTTGATGCGAGCCATCACGGTCTGCAAGTTGAACAGCGTCCGCCCGCACGACGGGCACACCACGTAATCGGTCTTGAACGAACGGCAGCCCGCTGCCTGCAAAATATTGTAAGCCAGCCGCAGCGATTGTCCGCTGTCGGACTCCCCGCGAATCAAAATCGCATCGCCAATGCCGTCCGCCAGCAGCGAACCGATTACAACGGACGCGCGCAGCAAGACGATTTTGGGTTCCAGTGGCACAGACCTCTGGTCTGTGTTCGCCCTTTCATTCACAGGCTGGAAGCCTGTGCCACATAAACAATCCTTGAGTAGAATCGGATTGTTGCGACCAAGTCTCTTCAATTTCGCCACGAGCAGACGGAATGCAGTAATCGCGGGTAAATTCACACCATCTTTTACAGTCACGAGTTGCGTGTCACTGTTAATGTTGAAATCCTTTGTTGGGTCGAGTTCCGCAACATTCAAGTCTTCATAGACTGCCTCCGGTTTCACGTCGTCCCTCAGGCGAATCTTCGGAGTAACCTTGTCCCACGTGGCGCGAGTGACGACGACGCGGATGAGCTGTTCGCCGCCGCACTTGAAATTTTCGCTTGGAGAAATTCCCGGCGTTTTGCGACGCTCGAAGTGGAAGGGGTCGAACGGAAATTCCGAATTCGGAATTCGGAATTCGGAATTCGACAGTTTGGGAATTTGCGCCAGCAAATCGCGGCAGACCTCGACTTCGCGCGGCGAATCTTCCGTGAGTGAAACTCGGATCGTGTCGCCCAACCCGTCGCACAGCAACGAGCCGATGCCGATGGCGGATTTGATGCGGCCGTCCTCGCCCCCGCCCGCCTCGGTCACACCCAGGTGGATCGGATAATTCCAGTCCGGCCCTTCCTGTTCCAGCCGCGCGACGAGCAGCCGATAACATTCGATCATCACCTTGGGATTGCTCGCTTTCATCGAGAATTTGAAGTTGTGGAAATCGTGCATGCGGCAGATGCGGGCGAATTCCAACGCGCTCTCGACCATGCCAAGCGGCGTATCACCGTAACGGTTCATGATGCGGTCGGAAAGCGAGCCGTGGTTCGTGCCGATGCGCAACGCGCGCTTCAGGCGTTTGCACTCGATGACCAGAGGCGTGAATTTTTCCTCAATGCGCTTTAATTCGGCGGCGTATTGCCCATCGGTGTATTCCTTGCCGGCAAATTTCTTGGAATCGGCGTAGTTGCCCGGATTGACACGCACGACTTCGACCCATTTCACCGCTTCCATCGCCGCCTCCGGTTTGAAATGGATGTCGGCGACGATAGGCACGTTGCAGCCGCGCTTGCGAAGCCCGGCGACAATGTTTTTGAGATTCGCCGCGTCTTTGACTGTCGGCGCGGTGATGCGGACGATCTGGCAGCCGACGGCGACGAGGTCGAGCGTTTGTTTCACGCACCCGGCGGTGTCCATCGTGTCGCATGTAATCATGGACTGTATGACGACCGGATGGTCGCCACCAATGACGATGCCGCCGCGCGCCGGATCGCCGATGACAATTTCGCGGCTCTTCCGCCGCTGATGAAAAAATGGTGATTCGCAGTAGCGCATGAAATTATCTGGCCGGCACCGGTACAGTTTCTGCGGGTGGCTGGGTTGTTTGTTCGATTTGCACGTTGTTATTGAACATCGCTCGGAACAGTGGAATCCGTTTGATGTCAAAGAACGAGACATAGAGCATGAACGAAATCACGAGCACCGCGAAGCAGGTCGTGGTGTATTCGACGAACCTGATGTCCAAAGGCCGGCGGCGGATTTTTTCGATGATTGCCATCAAAATGTGGCCGCCGTCGAGCACGGGAACCGGCAGCAAATTGATAATTGCAAGGTTGATGTTGAGCAACACAAGAAAACTCAAGGCGAGGCGATAGTCCGCGTTCACATACACGGCAAGAATCGAAAGGATGCCCAATGGGCCGCTCAAATCGCTCGCTTTCACGCCTGTCTGCCGCGTATGAATGAGGGCCGAGATAACTCCGAAGGTTTGTTTTGTGACTTCCTGAATCTGGACCCACGGCAAAGGACCGGGCTTTTTCACCTCGTAGACACCTTCACTGAAAACGACGCCGATGCGGGCACGCTCGTTGACCGGGTCGTATTGCGGCGTTACGGTCGTGCTCCTTTTTTCATTCTGACGGTTGAACACGATTATACACGGTTTGCCTTCGGATTTGGAAATGACCTCGATCATCCGGTCTCTGCTGGGGACCGGGATTCCATTTACCGACAGGATTTTATCGCCACTCATCAAACCAGCCGCCGCTGCGGGCATGCCACTTTCGACGGCACCGACGACTGGATGCTCACGTGGATCGAGATCCAGCCACTTGCCACCCGCGGGGTTCGCCTTGGCCGTCAGATAGTAGGTTTTCTGTTCACCACTCCGTTTGATGACTACGGGAAAGACATTGGTCTTGGCCGTCATCGTCTCGAATACAACATCCTGCCAGGATTCCACCGCATGCCCGTTGACTATCACGATACGGTCGCCTTCCGTGATCCCAAGTTTTCCTTCCGGCGAATTCGGATTGACTTCGCCAATCACCGACGGGTTTACCAATATGGGCAATCCGACAAAATAAATCACCGTGGCAATGGCGAAGGCGAACACGACGTTCATGAACGGTCCGGCAAAAGCAACAAGTATTTTGCGCAACGGAGGCGCAGGCGGGACCTTTTCGGTGGACTGACCTTCCAGCGCTTCGGAGGTAATCATTTGCGGCAGCTTCACAAAACCGCCGGCGGGAATCCAACGCAGCGAATATTCGACGCCGTTGCGCTTCCGACTGCAAATTTTTGGGCCAAACCCGACGGCAAATTCGTCCACTTTCATTCCCAGCCGGCGCGCGACCCAAAAATGGCCAAACTCATGGACAAAAATGGCCGCGCCAAACAACGCCAACACGGCGGCAATCACGTAAATGATGTTTAAAATGGTCATGCAAAAACCAGCTTTTAAGAATGTAATAGTAAAAATTAAATTGTGGCTTCGTGCCGCGCCCAAGCGTCGGCTTCCAAAATTTGTTCGAGTGTCGGATGCAGAACGACTTTGTGCCGTTCCATGGTGCGCCGCACTGTTTCCGCGATTTGCGGGAAATTGATTTTGCGATCTACGAACGCTTTGACCGCGACTTCGTTGGCCGCGTTCAATACCGCCGGCAGCGTGCCGCCCATCTCCCCTGCCCTGCGCGCAAGATTCAGCGCCGGAAAGCGTTCCACGTCAGGTTCTTCAAACGTGAGGCTGCCGAGTCTGGTGAAATCGGTTTGCACGCGTCCGCTCGGCGCGCGATCGGGATACGTTAATGCGTATTGAATCGGCAAACACATGTCCGGCGTGGACAACTGCGCGAGCATTGAGCCGTCCACAAACTCGACCATTGAATGAACGATGCTCTGCGGATGCACCAGCACGCCGACGCGTTCCATGCCAATATTGAACAACCACCGCGCTTCGATCATCTCCAGTCCTTTATTGAACAGCGTGGCCGAATCAATTGTAATTTTGCGGCCCATGACCCACGACGGATGTTTGAGCGCGCACTCTACCGTGATTTCCGAGAATTTTTCCTTCGGCCAGATTTTTTTGTCGCGAAACGGCCCGCCGGAAGCGGTCAACCAAAGTTTGCGGACTGAACTCGGAGGCTTTCCATCGAGACATTGGAAAATCGCCGAATGTTCGCTGTCCACGGCGAGAACGCGGACGCCGTGTTTGCGCGCTTCTTCCATGACGATTTCGCCGGCCATGACCAGGATTTCCTTGGACGCGACGGCGATGTCCTTGCCGGCGCGAATCGCGGCGAGCGCGGGTTTTAGTCCCGCCGTGCCAACAATCGCAATCAACACAATGTCCGCCGACGGCAACGTGGCGAGTTTGATCAAACCTTCGTCGCCTGAATAAACCTGCGTGGTTGCGCCGAAGAATTTTCCCAGTTTGCGGGCTTTTTCCGGATTACCGATGCAAATTGCCTCGGGCCGGTGTTTGCGGGTTTGCTCAAGAAGCAACTTAGCGTTATTGCCCGCAGCCAGGCCAACCAGCCGGATCCGATCCGGCAAATCCCCGGCGACTTTGACGGTGCTGGTGCCGATGGAACCGGTGCTGCCAAGGAGAACGACGTTTTTCATGGAACCAGGATATGCCGTAAATAGAGATACATGATGGGCGCGTTGAACAAAAGACTGTCGAGCAAATCGAGAATGCCGCCGATGCCGGGGAAAAAACTGCCGGAGTCTTTCACGCCGGCCCCGCGTTTGAACAACGACTCAATCAAATCGCCGACGACGGCAGTCATACCGAACAAAACGCCGAGCAGAACGGCGTGGAACCAGTTCATGTCCGCCATTTTATCTCCAAAAAAACCTGCAAACAGGGCGCTCGACGCCGTCGAAAATAAAATCGCGCCGCCAAAGCCCTCCCAGGTTTTGCCGGGGCTGATGCGCGGCATCATCTTGTGCCTGCCGATGAGCGAGCCGACGGCATACGCGCCGGTGTCGCTGAACTTTGTGACCAGCACGAAGTAGAGCAGAAAAAATTTGCCATCCACGCCTGGGAAAAAATTGATTTTTTGAATGAAGTTCAACAGCCACGGCACATACATGAGACCGAAGAGTGTCGTCGCAATGGCCACGATTCCCACCGCGTTGGACTTTGACAATAATTGTCGCAGACACAAACCGAGCACGAACAAGATAAGAAAGCCCGTTTCAAAATCGTTGACGCGCGCCGGGGAACCCGAAGTGCCAAGATGACCGGTTAAATTCAAAAATGTCCCAACCATCAGCAGCACGCCGCCGAGCAGACCGCACCACTTGAAGCAAACAAGGCCGCATTTTTCGGCGAGTCCATAAAATTCCGCGAGGCCGGCCAGCGCGAGAAAGACAATGATGAGAATGAATACGCCATTGGAAATCAACGCGTTGCCGGAAAACAAAGCGGTGATGATCACCGTCCAGAGAATCACCGAGGTGATTAACCGGCGGAGAAAAACCTGCGCCTTCGAGGGCGTTTGCGCTGCCGCAGCTGCGTCGGACATGCGCGCGCAAGGTAACAGACGTGGCGGCGATTGCCAACACCGACTTCTGTCGCGCAGAATGAAGTTCTTAATTGCATTGTAGCGGCGCTCTGTGAGCGCCGACGTTGGCAATTCGGATATTGCGGCGGTCACAGACCGCCGCTACAGCCAAGTTGGATTCACTTAACAATTGCGCGGCGCGCGTTTTTGTGCAAAAGCTGTTGTCGCACGAACGGCAAGGCTGGGGTCGTAGCTCAGTTGGTAGAGCGGCTGGTTCGCAATCAGCAGGTCAGGGGTTCGAATCCCCTCGGCTCCACCAGCCCCGAAAGCTTTCGGGGCTGCCGCGCCGGAGCACGAAGTGCGAAGGCGGGCCGACACCAGCCAAGTGCAATACGCTCCGAGCTACGGATGGCAAGCCAATTCATATTTTGACAAACTCATTCTATATGAAATCACCGCTGGAAAATAAATTGGTTTTGATCACCGGCGCATCGAGTGGATTTGGCGCAGCAGCAGCGCAGGCGTTTGGCGTCACGGGCGCAAAACTACTGCTGGGCGCGCGGCGCGTTGACCGTCTGAAAATAACAGCGGCAGAATCGCTCAAGGCCGGCGCAGCAGCAGCGCATTTTCACGAACTGGACGTATCAAAAACTTCGAGCGTTGAATCATTCATTGCATGGGCGCGAGAGAAAATTGGAAGCCGGAAGTCAGAAACCGGAGGTCTGCATGTTTTGATCAACAACGCCGGCGGCGCGCACGGCGTGGACACAATTGCCGAAGGCAAGGACGCGGATTGGGAAGCGATGATCCAGACAAACGTCCTCGGCCTGTTGCGCGTGACGCGCGCGGCGTTGCCGCTCATGCCGCGCAACGCGGGCGCTAGCATTATCAACATCGGCTCGGTCGCCGGCCACACGGCTTACGAAGGCGGTGCGGTATATTGCGCGGCGAAAGCGGGCGAACTGCAAATCACCGGCGCGCTGCGGTTGGAATTGCTCGGCACAGGTATTCGCGTCGGCACGGTGGATCCTGGTCTGGCAAAAACGGGATTTTCACTCGTGCGTTTCAAAGGCGACGCGGCGAGCGCGAAAAAGGTTTATGAAGGTACAAACCCGTTGACCGCTGAAGACATTGCGGAAATTTTGGTCTGGGTCGCCAGCCGCCCACCGCATGTGAACATAGATGAACTGATTGTCAAACCCGTTGACCAAGCGGCGATTGGCAAAGTGTATCGGCGGTTGAAACGCTAAATCCCGCGATTTGCGCGCCAAAGCAGCACCGCGCCGACGGCCTGAAAAATGAAATTCGGCACCCAGAAAATCAAGTGCGGCGCAAATTCCGGACGCGCGGACAATGATTCGCCAAGAATTACGAAGCTGTAGTAAATCAGCACCAGCACGAGGGCCATGGCAACGCCAACGTTCGTCTCGCGCCGATGCACGCGAATGCCCAGCGGAATGCCAATGAGCGTAAATCCGAAACATGCAAAGGAAAACGCGATTTGCCGGTGCATTTCCACATGAATCGGCTCGGTCAAATCGGTTTGTTGCTTCGCGACCTCGCGAAGTTGCGCTTGTAATTCCGACGGCGATGCAGAAGCGGCAGGCGGCAGGCTGAATCGCTGTTCCAAGTCGCGCAGTTCATCCTGCAATTGCCAGAACGTCATGTCGCTGATTTTGGGTTTTAAAACCCGGTTTGTAGCCGCGTTCAGGTCAAAGTTCAACGTCAACATCGGGAATGAGGTGATTCCCACATGTGATCCATTCAACGTTACACTGCGGGCGTCGAACAAATGCAAAACGAGTTGTTTGTTTTTTGCGTCCGTCTCGAACTGGCCACGCGGCGCGCGCAAGGTTGTTTCCACGTTTGTCCCATTTTCGAGTTTGAAGATCATCACGCCCTGCAAATTGCCGTCGTGATTTTTTTCCACGTAAAAAATATAACCCGGAAAATCGCGGATGAACCGGCCTTCAGGCAATCGGACGTTCATCAATTCAGAACGCGCGCGGGAGAGAAGCTTCTTGTAAGCGACGCGACAATGGGGGCCAATGTCCATGTTGATCCAGGCGCTCACGCAGCAGCAAAGCAAACTCAGGAGCAAAATGGGCGTGATGAGTGACAGCAAACTGATGCCGCTGGCGCGCACAGCGGTAAGTTCCTGGTCGGCGCTGAAACGACCGAACACCAGCAGTGTCGCGGTGAGCAAACCCATTGGCAGCGCATATACCCAGACGAATGGAATTAACAAGCCGATTGCTTTGAACGCTGTGCTGGGGCGCACCTGACCGTTGACAATCAACTTGAGGATTTCCTGGAGCACGTTGCCGAGTAACAACACAAAGGTGAATACCGCCACGGTCAACAACAATGAAGCGATCACCTGATACGTCAGATATTTCTGCAATGTTTTCACATTTGTCCGGCGCGGACGCGCAAACCCTAAAACGAACACGCAAAATCTGAAATGTTAAAATACGATGGTGACCGGGATGGAATCATGCATCGCCACCGAATTTCCCTATCTATCTGGTGGTTTTCCAACGTATGCAACCGGATGGAAAATAATTGCAAGAATGATGTTCTTCGGTTAAATTGCTGTCGTGCAGACAATATTTGCTAAGCAAGACTTGGGCGACCATTCCGCTCAACTTCCTTTGCGCCAAGATGTTATTACTGCACCACGACTCCGACCGGCAATCACAGGCTCCGTTCTAACAACAAACAGATTTGTTTCCAAAGACAAAACCCCTGTTGCCGCCCCGAATGGCAATGGTAACGGCAACGGCAACCATGCGTTGATCGAGGCGCTCCTCGGTTCAAAAATCTACCAGGATTACGAGCGTGCCTTCGGCGACATGACCGGATTGCCGGTGTCGTTGCAGCCGGTTGAAACATGGCAACTGCCGTATCATGGCCGGCGGAATGAAAATCCGTTTTGCGCCTTGATGGCGCAAAAAAGCCACGCTTGCGCGGCGTGTTTGCAGGTGCGCGAGCGGCTTTGTGAAAACGCCTCAACCGAACCGTGTACCATCATTTGTTCCTCCGGGCTCTGCGAGACGGCCGTGCCGGTGCGATTGAGCGATCGGTTGATTGGATTTCTCCAAACCGGACAGGTCTTCCGCAAAAAACCGGGCAGAGCGCAGTTTGAGCGGGTCGCCAGACAGGTCGCCGAATGGGGTTCAGACGTGGAACATGATGTTTTGAAGAAGGCCTACTTTTCCGGCAAGGTGGTGTCGCCCAAACAACATGAGTCAGTGGTGAAACTGCTCGCCATTTTTGCCCAGCACCTAGCAATGGTGAGCAATCAGGTCATCATCCAGCAGGAAAACGCCGAATCGCCGGTCATCACGCGCGCCAGGGATTACATTCGCGAACATCAGTCTGAAAAACTTTCGCTCGGCCAGGTCGCCAAAGCGGTCAACATGAGCGCCTTCTACTTTTGCAAAATGTTTAAAAAAGTCACCGGGGTCAATTTCACCGACTATCTTTCGCGCGTGCGCATCGAGAAAGCGAAAAACCTGCTGCTCAATCCCAACCTGCGCGTCAGTGAAATCGCATTTGAAGTCGGATTCCAATCACTCACGCATTTCAACCGCGTGTTCAAAAAGCTTCTGGGCCAATCCCCCACCGATTACCGCGCGCAATTGCTCGCCTATTGAACGCTGCGGCGATGCGAAAACACCTTTTCGCTGGTGTTCCGGGAGAATTCTCCTGTCACGCCGTGTTGAATGCCATCAACACAAAAAAGGGAAAGGATTTGCCAAAGTCAGCGAAGCCGAACCGGTCTGGAACTGGCAATTTTTAAGTGTGAAATGAGTTGGTTGCCACCGACAAGTTTGAGATTATGATTTATGATTTGTAACCCATCTTAAGACCCCGGCATTCCATGCAGACCATGACAACAAGCCCAACTTCAAAGCGTCCAGAATCCGCCCGCGACATTTTACAGCAGACACGACAGCATCCACTTAAAGCCATTCTTGCACCCAAAACCGTCGCGGTCATCGGCGCGACGGAAAACCCGGGCACCGTCGGACGCACGGTGTTTCAAAATCTCGGCCGCGGCGGGTTTGCAGGGACCGTTTATCCGGTCAACCCGAAGCGTCCCTCCGTGTTGGGTGTAAAGGCGTATCCTAATATCGCCTCCGTGCCGGAAAAGGTGGACCTGGCGGTTATCTGCACGCCGGCGAAAACGGCGCCGAACCTCATCCATGAGTGCGTCGAGGCAGGTGTGCCGGGTGCTGTCATTATTTCCGCCGGCTTCAAGGAAACCGGTGCGGAAGGTGCCAAGCTTGAACAACAGATTCTCGCCGAGGCGCGACGCGGCGGGATGCGCATCGTCGGCCCGAACTGCCTCGGTATCATGATGCCGGGGATCGGGTTGAACGCCACGTTCGCCGCCGCCATTGCCAAGCCGGGCAATGTCGGTTTTCTAAGCCAAAGCGGCGCGCTGTGCACCGCGGTTCTCGACTGGAGTCTGAAGGAAAACGTCGGCTTCAGCGCGTTCATCTCCATCGGCTCCATGCTGGATGTCGGCTGGGGCGATTTGATTTATTATCTTGGCGATGATCCAAACACCAAGAGCATCGTCATTTACATGGAGACCATTGGCGATGCGCGTTCGTTCCTGTCCGCAGCCCGCGAAGTGGCGCTGACCAAGCCGATCATTGTCATCAAGCCCGGTCGCACCGAAGGCGCCGCCAAGGCGGCCGCTTCTCACACCGGTTCGCTGACCGGGAGCGACGACGTTCTTGAAGCCGCTTTCAAGCGTTGCGGCGTGCTGCGCGTGAACGACATCTCCGACCTGTTCCACCTATCGGAAGTGTTGGATCGACAACCCAGGCCCCGGGGCAACCGCATGACTATGATCACGAACGCCGGCGGCCCGGGCGTGCTGGCCACTGACGCGCTTATTACCAGTGGCGGCGCACTCGCTGAAGTTTCCAAAGACACCATTGAGGAACTGAACAAAATTCTTCCTGCAGCCTGGTCGCACAACAATCCCATTGATGTGTTGGGCGACGCCAGCGCCGAGGTTTACGCCAAAACGCTGGAAATCGCGGGACGCGATCCGAACAGCGACGGTTTGCTTGTGATTCTGACGCCGCAGGCCATGACCGATTGCACCGGCACCGCGGAAAAGCTGGCAGCGTTCGGCCACATCGAAGGCAAGCCGGTGCTCGCGAGTTGGATGGGCGGCACCGACGTCGCCGCCGGTGTGCAGATCCTCAATGCCGCGGGCATTCCGACCTTCCTGTATCCCGACACCGCCGCACGAATGTTTACTTCCATGTGGCGCTATGCGGACAACCTCCGGGCGCTCTACGAAACCCCGGTGCCATCCGCCAATCCCGCCGATCTCGAATCAGGCCGCGCCAGAGCCGGGGCTTTGATTGAATCGGTGAAAAAAGCCGGCCGCACAATCTTCACCGAGGCCGAATCCAAGGAATTGCTTGCCTGCTATAATATTCCGACGGTGGTCACGAAGGTTGCCAGGACGGAAGTCCAAGCGGCCAAACTGGCCAGGGAAATCGGTTTTCCAACGGTACTGAAGCTTTATTCCGAAACCATCACTCACAAGACCGACGTAGGCGGCGTGCAGTTGAACCTGAAAGACGAGGCCGAGGTCTGCAAGGCGTTCAACGCGATCAAAACCGCCTGTACCGAAAAAGCCGGCGCCAAACATTTCCAAGGCGTCACCGTCCAGAAGATGATCAATTTGAGCGAAGGGTACGAAATCATCCTCGGCAGCAGCATTGACCCGCAATTCGGGCCGGTGCTCCTCTTCGGCATGGGCGGCCAACTCGTCGAAGTGTTCAAGGACAAAGCCCTCGCCCTGCCGCCGTTGAACACCACGCTCGCACGCCGCATGATGGAGACGACGAAAATTTATCACGCGCTCAAGGGCGTCCGCGGCCGCAAGCCTGTGGACCTCGCCGCGCTGGAAAAACTGATGGTCGGCTTCAGCCAGCTCGTCGCCGAGCAACGCTGGATCAAGGAAATTGACATTAATCCGTTGTTCGCCTCCGCCGAGGATCTCGTAGCGCTGGACGCCCGCGTCATCCTGCACGATCCGAAGACGACGGAAGACAAACTGCCCCGGCTCGCCATCCGACCGTATCCGACGCAATACATGGCGCCGTGGAAGTTGAAAAACGGCACGGCGGTCATGATCCGCCCGATCCGGCCCGAAGACGAACCGCTGCTGGCGAAGTTTCACGAAACACTTTCCGAAGAGAGCGTTTATCGCCGCTATTCCAACCAGATCAAACTGGACCAGCGCATCGCGCACGAGTGGCTGACGCGCATTTGCTTCAACGATTACGACCGCGAAATCGCGCTCGTTGTCGAACGCAAGGATCCGCAAACCGGCCAATTAGAAATTCTTGGCGTAGGTCAGTTGAGCAAGGCGCGTGGTCTGAACGAAGCGGAATTCACGCTTTTGATCAGTGACCGTTGGCAGAAGCAGGGTTTCGGCACCGAGTTACTCAAGCGTCTCGTGCAAATTGGGCGCGACGAAAAGCTCGATCGCATTTTCGCGCATATCCCCCCTGACAACCACGCGATGATTCACGTGAGCAAAGAAGCCGGGTTCAAAATTGCACATGAGGCTGACAATCACGGTTCCACCGCTGAATACATTCTTTAATTTTATGATTCACACGCAAAAAACAGACGGCTCTACAAGCCTCAAACTGCCAAAACGGGCTGTCTTCGAAACCATTGACGGCAATGAGGCCGCCGCTTACGTGGCCTACCGGCTCAATGAAGTGATGTCCATTTATCCCATCACGCCGTCCTCGAACATGGCTGAGTGGTGCGATCAATGGGCGTCGGAAGGGAAAAAGAATCTTTGGGGAACCATTCCCGCCGTCGTGGAGATGCAAAGTGAAGGCGGCGCGGTCGGCGCGGTGCATGGCGCGCTGCAAACCGGCTCCCTGAGCACAACGTTCACCGCATCCCAGGGATTGTTGTTGATGATTCCGAATATGTTCAAAATCGCGGGCGAATTGCTGCCGGCGGTTTTCCACGTCTCAGCCCGCACTGTCGCAACACATGCCTTGTCCATCTTTGGCGATCACAGCGACATCATGGCCACACGCTCGACCGGCTGGGGAATGCTTGGCGCGGCGTCGGTGCAGGAGGTGATGGATTTTGCGTTAATTTCACAGGCGGCGGCGTTTCGTTCGAGCCTGCCGTTTATTCATTTCTTCGACGGCTTCCGCACGTCGCACGAGGTTTCCAAGATTGAATTGATTGATGAAACCGTCATGCGCGCCCTGATGGATGAGAAAGCGATCGCCGAATTCCGCGCGCGCGCCATGACGCCCGACCACCCGGTGTTGCGCGGCTCGGCGCAAAATCCCGATGTCTTTTTCCAGGGCCGCGAGACCATCAACCCGATTTACGCCGCCTGCCCCGACATCGTGCAAAAGGTGATGGATGAATTCGCCGGACACACAGGCCGTAAATATCAGCTTTTTGATTACGTCGGCGCGCCGGATGCCGAGTGCGTCATCGTGCTCATGGGTTCAGGCTGCGAAACCGCTCACGAGACAGTCGAGTATTTAAACTCCCGCGGCGGAAATTTCGGAGTGCTCAAGGTTCGGTTGTATCGCCCGTTTGACGGCAAGCGATTCGTCGAGGCGTTGCCGCGATCGGTCAGGACCATTGCCGTTCTCGACCGCACGAAAGAACCGGGGGCAACTGGCGAACCGCTGTATCAAGATTGCATGGTGGCGGTTCTCGAAGGCATGACCAACGGATGGGGACGCCTGAAAACGCCGCCCAAAATTGTGGGTGGCCGCTACGGTTTGTCCTCAAAGGAATTTACGCCGGCGATGGTCAAGGCCATGTTCGACAATCTTGCCCTGGACAAACCTAAAAATCATTTTACGGTCGGCATTAATGACGATGTTTCGGGCACGAGCCTGCCGGTCGATCCGGATTTTTCGACCGAGTCGGACAAAGTCATTCGCGCATTGTTTTACGGATTGGGTTCCGACGGCACGGTGGGCGCGAACAAAAATTCCATCAAAATCATTGGCGAAGAAACCGACAATTACGCGCAGGGTTACTTCGTTTACGATTCAAAAAAGTCCGGCTCGATGACCGTGTCGCATTTGCGGTTCGGCCCGCAACCGATTCGTTCCGTGTATTTGATTTCACGGGCGAACTTCGTCGCGTGCCATCAGCCGGTGTTTCTGGAACGTTACAACATGCTTCACAGTCTTGTGCCCGGTGGAACATTTTTATTGAACACGCCTTTCGCCCCGGACGAAGTTTGGTCGAAGCTGCCAACGCCGGTGCAGGAAGCGCTCCTTGCAAAGAAGGCGAAATTTTATGTGATTGACGCCACCAAAGTCGCGCGCGACAGCGGCATGGGGGGACGCATCAACACCATCATGCAGGTTTGTTTCTTTGCATTGTCCGGCGTATTGCCGAAGGATGAAGCAATTGAGTCCATCAAGCATTCCATCCAAAAAACCTACGGCAAAAAGGGCGAGGAAGTGGTTCAAATGAACCTCAAAGCGGTGGACAACACGCTGACCCGTCTGCATGAAGTTCCATTGTCCCAATGCAAGGTTGGCGGCACGGGCAGCTTGCTGCCGCCGGTAACGCCGGACGCGCCGGTTTTTGTTCGTGACGTGCTCGGCAAACTGGTTGCCGGACAAGGTGACGAAGTCCCGGTCGGCGCTTTTCCGAATGATGGCACGTTTCCGACGGCCACCGCCCAATACGAAAAACGCAATCTCGCATTGGAAATTCCGGTTTGGGACGAGAAGGTTTGCATCCAGTGCCTGAAGTGCGTGTTTATTTGTCCGCACGCGACGATTCGGGCGAAGGTTTATGAACCCGGGGCCCTGGCTGGCGCGCCGGCGACGTTCAAGAGTACGAACGCGCGCGTGCCGGAATGGAAAGGTTTGAAATTTTCATTGCAAGTCGCAGCGGAAGACTGCACGGGTTGCAGGTTGTGCGTGGATGTTTGTCCCGCCCGCAACAAAACGGAAGCTAAACTCAAGGCCATCAACATGCAGGCGCAGGCACCGCTGCGCACAGCGGAGCACGAGAACTGGAACTTCTTCCTTGGCCTGCCGGAAATGGATCGGCGAAAAATCAAATCCACCATTCTGCGGCAACAGCAGGTGATGCGGCCGTTGTTCGAATTTTCCGGCGCATGCGCCGGTTGCGGCGAGACAGCTTACATCAAACTGCTCACGCAGCTTTTTGGCGACCGTGCGGTCATTGCCAACGCCACCGGTTGTTCCTCGATTTACGGCGGCAACCTGCCCACGACGCCCTATTGCAAAAATGCCGAGGGCCGGGGGCCCACATGGTGCAATTCGTTGTTCGAGGACAATGCGGAGTTCGGCCTCGGCTTCCGCGTTTCCATTGACAAGCAAAGGGAATTTGCAAACGAGTCCCTGAAAAAACTCGCGCCGCAGCTTGGCGACGATTTGGTGGCAGCCGTTCTCCACGCCGACCAAAGTGATGAGGTGGGTATTTACGCCCAACGCGAGCGTGTCGCGGCGTTAAAACAAAAATTGCAGAAGCTTGATTCACCTGGGGCGAAATTGTTGTCGGGACTCGCCGACATACTCGTTAAAAAGAGCGTGTGGATTGTCGGCGGCGACGGCTGGGCCTACGACATCGGTTACGGCGGTTTGGATCACGTGCTGGCGAGTGGACGCGATGTCAATGTGCTTGTGCTTGACACGGAGGTTTATTCCAACACGGGCGGGCAGATGTCCAAGTCCACGCCGCGCGGCGCGGTGGCCAAGTTTGCCGCCGGCGGCAAGGCCATGGGCAAGAAAGACCTCGGCCTGATCGCGATGACCTATGGCAATATTTACGTGGCCAGTGTCGTGATGGGCGCGAAGGATGAGCAAACCCTCCGCGCGTTTGTGGAGGCGGAATCCTATCCCGGCCCTTCGCTCATCATCGCCTACAGCCATTGCATTGCGCATGGTATCGCGGTGGACATGGGCGTCGGCGCGCGCCAGCAGAAACTCGCGGTGGATTCAGGCCAATGGCTGCTTTACCGCTTCGATCCGCGCCGTGCTCAACGTGGAGAAAATCCGTTGCAAACGGATTCCCCGGCGGCAAAAGTGAAAGTGCAGGATTATCTGCTCTCGGAAAACCGTTTCAAGATGCTAACCAAGAGCAAACCGGAAGAGGCGAAAAAGCTTTTCGCCCAAGCCCAGGTGGATGCCGATCGCCGTTGGAAATTCTACCAATTTCTGGCGGAACGCGACACCAAGGCCGGCAATGGCCAGCCCGCGGCACCCCAACATGCGGCAACGGAGGATCAACAACCATGAGCTGGATAGTTCCAACACCAAAGGTAGGGCGCGATGTCCCCATCGCGCCGCGGCGGGCTGAGACAGCCCCCCCTACCAACTGAAAAAAATTATGGACCTAACAACGACTTATCTCGGTTTGAAACTGCGCACACCACTGGTGCCGTCGGCCTCGCCGCTATCGGAGGAAATTGACAGCATCAGAAACATGGAAGACGCCGGTGCGTCGGCGGTGGTGCTTTATTCCCTGTTTGAGGAGCAACTGCGCCAGGACCGTCTTGAACTGGCCCACCATCTCGAGCAAGGCACCGAAAGTTTCGCGGAGGCGCTCTCCTATTTTCCGAAATCCGAGGACTATCGCCTCGGTCCGGAGGAATACCTCAAACACATTGCCAATGCGAAGAAAGCCGTACGCATTCCCATCATCGCGAGCTTGAACGGCTCATCCGCAGGCGGCTGGACGCACTACGCGAAACTGATCCAGCAGGCGGGCGCAGACGCATTGGAATTGAACATTTACCAAATTCCCACCGACACAAGTGTTCCGGCGGAAAAGATTGAACAAGGTTATCTTGAAATTCTGAAAGCGGTGAAATCCGAGGTCACGATTCCAGTAGCGGTGAAACTCAGCCCGTTCTTCACCAATTTTGCCCACATGGCCAAGCAACTTAACGAGGCCGGCGCGGACGGGCTGGTGCTGTTCAACCGGTTTTACCAGCCGGACATCGATCTGGATACACTTGAGGTCAAACCCAACATTTTGTTGAGCACGCCGATGGCCATGCGCCTTCCACTGCGCTGGATTGCCATCCTTTACGGTCGTCTCCAGACCAGCTTGGCGGCCACCAGTGGCATCCATCGCGCAACCGACGTTTTGAAAATGCTCATGGCCGGCGCGGACGTGACAATGCTCTGCTCCGTGCTGATCCGGAACGGCGTCCAACAAATCAGCGTCATCGAACGCGAACTCGCCACGTGGATGGAAGAGCATGAATATGAATCCGTCTCGCAACTCAAGGGCAGTTTAAGCCAGAAAAAATGCCCTGCGCCCAGCGCCTTCGAACGCGCACAATATATGCGGGCGCTTTCCAGTTATTCGGTGTCGTAATCAAGTCTGCCTGGAGGAAAAACGCGGATTTTCTCAACGCAAAGACGCAGAGTGCGGAGTGAACCGCGAAGCGCAATCGCGCTGAAGGCGCGTGAAATCAGGGAATGGCGATACGCTGTCCCTCCCGGAAATCTGTGGTTCAATTCTTTGTGTTCCTTTGCGGCAAGAGAGATTCGGAGGGACGCGTTCAAGCGCGTTTTTAAAAAACTTCTGCTTTCAAACCGGTCACCTGCCGCACGGTCTGGGCAATGTTGGAAAGCGTTTTCAACGGCAGATGCCCGCACTCCGCGTGGGCCATGGGGCGCGTGGCGGAATAAATCTGCACCAGCGGAATTTGCGCACCGTTGTCCTTCAGTTCCTTGAGCCGCTGCACATATTGCACGATTTCTTCCGGCGACGGTTCTTCGCCGTTGATGGCGGGGAAAAGACTTTGAATGACCACCGGACGCTGGCGGGCGAGCTGAAGAATGTTGGAGAGGATTTTTTCCAGCGACGTATTTTTCAAACGGCAAACCTTGTTCAAATACTCCTGCGTGCCGCCGTCGAGCTTTACCCAAACTTCGTCGGACTTGGTAAAATGCCTCAAACTTTCCTGGATCTGCGGATGATCCAGTCCGGTGGCGTTCGTGATCAACACAATTTTGAAAAATGGAAGTCCGCCCATCGCCCTGATATGAATCACTGCTTGCACCGCCTCGGCGAAATTCGGTGATAACGTCGGCTCCCCATCGCCGCTCAATGCCACGTGGCTCAACTGCAACAACTCATTCGGCAACGATTGATATTGCGGACGTTCGTGCAACCGGTTTTGCAGGACAAACGCCAGAGTCCTGTGCAGTTCCGTCGCCATGACGCCCGCGTCCAGTTTCATCTCCAGCGGCGGCGTGCGCCGATCCACCTCGCAGTATAAACAGTCGAAGTTGCAGTGTTTGTCCGGGTTCATGTTCACGCCCAGCGACAGGCCGCGCGCGCGCGACGAGAGGACCGCATAAACAAAGCGGTTGTTCAGAAAATCACGGGGCCGGTCGAAAGCGGCTTCGCGCGATGGTGCGTGCCTTTTCTTTTCCGGCAGTCCGGCTGCAGTCACGGTTTTGGCATGAATCTCTCCCATAATTCCTGTCTGGCACATTAAACGCGCACCGACGAGGGAGCTACACGGTTATTGCCAAAAATTCGACATGCCTTGCAGGCGCAAAAGCAAGATTTCACAGGGCGATTCAACATCGCGAACCACAACCGTCCCGTTTCGTAAATTTTGGCAAAGTAGAGACATCTTTTGGAAAAATCGCTCATCAATTGTTGGATAAAGAAACAATTTGTTATAAGCTGCGGGCGCATGGGTAAAAAAAATGACCGGGTGTCCTGGATTAAAGGCGGCAATGCGCTTTGCTCAAATCCACCGCGCACAATGCCGGATCGAGTCTGGCGACTGGTGCTTTTGGGCGCACCGGGCGTCGGCAAGGGAACGCAGGCGAAATTGCTGCATGAACGATTGGGCGCCTGTCACCTTTCCACTGGCGACATCTTTCGCGCGGCCAAAATCTTGTCAGACCGTGAAAGAAGCCCCGCGTTAAATGACGCGTTGGAATACATGCGGCTCGGCAAGCTCGTGCCGGACGAAACCGTGCTGGACATGGTACGCGAGCGTTTGCATTGCTTGCATTGCGCCAACGGTTTCCTGCTCGACGGCTTTCCGCGCACCGTCGCCCAAGCCGAAGCTTTGGAGAAAATTCTGCGGGAGGAAAAACTGCCGTTGACTGCGGTGCTTAATTACGAGTTGCCGCTCGAAACAATTCTGTCACGGCTCGGTGGACGGCGTACTTGCTCTGGCTGCAAGGCGGTCTTTCACATCGTCAATATGCCGCCGCGAGTTGAAGGTGTTTGTGATTCTTGCGGCGCCAAACTTATCCTGCGCGAAGATGACCGCCCGGAATCGATCCGTGTGCGAATGGAAGCTTATGAAAAAAGCACCCGGCCGCTGATCGAATTCTACCAAAAACGCGGTGTGCTGGTTTCAATCACTGCGAAAGGCTCACCGGAAGAAATTTACCGGAGCACGATGAGCAAACTCGATGGTGTCATCGCAGCCTGACTTGAATCAACAAATCCGCGGCAGTTGCTCGCCGCTTGGCATGTCGAGGATCCGGTTCACGCCAATCGTGCTTTTTAACGTGACCAGCGGCGAAGCGCTCTCAATGACTTTGCCGATGGCCGCCACGCCCGCACCTGTCGCGTAGCCGTGCATGATTTGCAATGCGCGCTCCGCGTCCTTTTCCGCGACAAACACGATGAATCGTCCTTCGCACGCAACGTGCAACGGGTCGAGTCCCAGCATCTCGCAGGCGGCATGAACGTCTTCGCGCACCGGCACGGCTTTTTCCTCAACGTCAATTTGCAGGTGCGCCGCTTCGGCAATTTCGTTGAGCGCGCTGGCCAGGCCGCCGCGCGTGAGGTCGCGCAGACAATGAATTTCAATCCCGACTTTAAGCAACTGCAAAACAATTTCGTGAACGGGCGCGGAATCACTTTCAATGGCGCTTTCAAATTGCAATCCCTCGCGCATGGCCATGATTGCCATGCCGTGGCGGCCCAAATCGCCATTGACCAAAATCACATCGCCGGGTTGCACATTTTGCGGCGCGATTTTTTGGTCATGCTCGATGACGCCGATGCCAGCGGTGTTGATGAACAAACCATCGCCCTTGCCTTTATCCACCACTTTCGTATCGCCGGTGATGATCTGCACGCCGCAGCGTTGCGCCGCGTCGCGCATCGAGCAAACAATTTTCCAAAGCGTTTCCATTGGCAGCCCTTCTTCCAAAATGAACGCCGCACTTAAATAAAGCGGACGCGCGCCGGCCATGGCCAGATCATTGACTGTGCCATGCACGGCCATTGAACCGATGTCTCCGCCGGGGAAAAATAATGGCCGAACGACATAGGAATCTGTCGTGAATGCGATTCGTTTTCCGGTTAATTCAACGACTGCCGCGTCGTGTTGCGTCTCCAGAATGGGATTGTGAAACGCAGTCAGAAACATTTTGCCGATGAGCTGGTGCATCAGCCTGCCGCCACCGCCATGCGCGAGCAGGACATGCGGGTATTGCTGAATTGGAATGGGGCAAACCGGCGTGAAATCTTTGGCGGAATTTTTCCTGCTCATATTGTTTTGCCGGTTTCTGCGGGCACATGCCGGCGATAACGGTAATACGCGGCGCACGTCCCTTCGGATGAAACCATCGTCGCACCAAGCGGATGCTCCGGCGTGCAACGTGTGCCGAACATCGGACATTCGTGCGGTTTGATTTTTCCCTGCAAAACGAGGCCGCTGAGACATTCGGCGGGTTCGTCAACATGACGGTCGGCCAGGCCGAATTTCTTCTCGGCGTCAAACGCGGCATAGGTGTCGTTCAAACCGAGGCCGCTTTGCGGAATTTCCCCGACACCGCGCCATTTGCGGGGCACGACCTTGAAAACCTTGTGAATCAACTCCTGCGCCGGCTGGTTGCCTTCGCGGCGCACGGAACGAACGTATTGGTTTTCGACCTCGGCGCGGCCGGATTCGAGTTGCTGCACGACCATCAGCACGCCCTGCAAAATATCGAGCGGCTCGAAGCCGGTGACGACAATCGGCACGCGATATTTCGCCGCAATGGGGAAATATTCTTCATAACCCATGACGGTGCAAACGTGACCGGCGGCGAGAAAACCCTGCACGCGGCAGTTCGGCGACGACAGCAACGCCTTCATCGCGGGCGGCACGAGCACGTGCGAAATGAGCATGGAAAAATTATTCAATCTCTTGTGCGCGGCCTGGTAAATGGCCATTGCTGTTGCGGGCGCCGTCGTCTCAAACCCGACACCGAAGAAAACGACTTCTTTCTTCGGATTTTCCTGCGCGAGTTTCATCGCGTCGAGCGGCGAGTAAACAATGCGCACATCGCCGCCTCTGGCTTTGACGCTGAGCAAATCCGTCGTGCTGCCGGGTACGCGCAACATGTCGCCGAATGAGGTGAAAATGACGTCTGGCCGGGCGGCGATTTCGAGCGCCTTGTCGATGATTTCCAGCGGCGTGACGCAGACCGGACAACCCGGTCCGTGGATGAGCGTGATTTGTTTGGGCAACAGTTCATCAATGCCGAACTTCACGATGGCGTGCGTCTGGCCGCCGCAAACTTCCATGATGTTCCAGGAACGGGTTGTGATGCGGTGAATCTCCCGCGCGAATTGCCGCGCGGGTTCCGCGTCACGATATTCATCAAGATATTTCATGGTTTATTTGGTGGGGCGAGGCTACTGACGAGCCGTCTCCGCTTCGCCGCGCTAAGGTCGGCTCGCGAGGACGCTCGCCCCACCGGTTCAAATTGTCAGCCGCTTTGTGTAGGAGGAACGCCTGCACCAGTTGTTCCCAGTTCGCCGAGTTCCTCCATCTCTTTCAAATAATCGAAGACCTTGTGCGCTTCGTCTTCGTCAAGCCGGCTGAGGGCAAAGCCGACGTGGACGATGACGTAGTCGCCCACTTTCACCTCCGGCACATAGGCCAGACTGACTTCCTTGAGGATGCCGCCAAAGTTGACCTTGCCAATCCGCAACAACGAATCGTTGCCGCTGATGCTTTCAATTTTTCCTGGGATTGCGAGACACATTGTCCCCTACTTTACTCCTTCCTCCGCAAGGCAGCAACGACTTGTCCCAGTGCAATCCCGCCGTCGTTCGGCGGCACGCGCTGATGCCAATAGGGTCGAAAACCCTCCGCCAGCAAACGCCGCACCGCGCGCTCCGTCAAATAACGATTCTGAAAACAACCACCGGAAAGCACAACCCGGTTTTGGCCGACGCGTTTTGCAATGGCGATAATGGCCTCGACCAATGCGTTGTGAAATTTTGCGGAAATTTTGCCGACCGAAACACCACGCTTAACATCCGCCAAAATGGCTTCAATCATCGGCGACCAATCCAAAATAATTGCGGATTGCGGACCCCGGCTTTGCCGGAGGCTTCGCCGAGGCGAGTTGTGGATTGCGAATTGGCTGCTAATCCGCAATTCATAAGCTTCCTCGGTTTCAACGCCCTCCAGCGCGAATTCCAGTTCCATCGCCGCCTGACCTTCAAATCGGATGTGCTGACGAAGATTGGTGAGTGAAGCGACGGCGTCGAAAAGCCGGCCCACACTGGAACAAAGCGGCGAATTCAATTTTTTGGCCAGCATTGTTTTCAGCGTGGTCATTTCTGCTGCCGAAAAAGCGGTGATTGTTGCCAGTTTTTCCTGTTTAAAAACTTTGTCGCCGGAAATTTCGTAAAGCAGTCCGAGCGCGGTTCGGCGCGGTTCCTTCACGGCCTTGTCGCCGCCCGGCAGATGGAACGGACGCAAATGCGCGACGCGTTCGATGTTGTTATCGGTGACGATAAAAAATTCGCCGCCCCAAATCGTGCCGTCCAAACCGTAACCTGTTCCGTCCCACGACACGCCGAGCATGGGCGGCGCGATTTCATTTTCGGCCATGCAGGACAGGACGTGGGCGATGTGATGCTGGACGCCGACGTGGCACACTGTGGTGGGGTGCGATGCTCGCCTGGGCGAAGCCTCGCGAAGACCGGTCCCTATCGCGTCGTCGGCGGGCTGCGGAGAGCCCGCCCTACCTGTCATTTCATTGGCATACTTTGTCGAGAGATAATCCGGATGCAAATCGGCGGCAATGATTTGCGGCTCGGCCTCGTAAAGCTTTTCGAAATCCGCGATGACATGGCGGAAGGCGGCGTGCGCCTGTTCGGTTTCCAAATCACCGATGTGCTGGCTGATGAAAACCTGATTACCGACAGAAAGCGCCACGGTGTTTTTTAAATGAGCGCCAACGGCCAATACAATTGCGGATTGCGGATTGCGGATTGCGGATTTCAGAGTTTTGGTGGGGCGAGCGTCCCCGCGAGCCGCATTCCGCATTCTGCATTCCACATTCTGCATTTGAATGGGCAGCGGTGCATAACCGCGGGCGCGGCGCAAAACCAATTCGCGGTCGAGCATCACGCGCACAACCGAATCGTCCACATGCCGGACAATGGGGCGGTTGTGGACCAAAAATAAATCCGCGATGCCGCCGAGACGCTCCAAGGCTTCATGTTCATCCGTGCAAATCGGCTCATCACTCAGGTTGCCGCTTGTGGCGATGACAGGAAAACCGAGTTCGGTCATCAACAGATGATGCAACGGCGTGTAAGGCAGCATCACGCCGAGATTAGGATTGCCGGGAGCCACCGAATTTACGATTTGCGATTTGCGATTTGCGATTTTCTTGAGCAGGACGATGGGTGCTTCGGATGAGTGCAACAGTCGCTTTTCCAAAGGCGAGACTTTGCATTCCACCTTGATGACCTTCAATGAAGGAAACATCAGCGCGAACGGTCTTTCTTCGCGATGTTTCCGCTCGCGTAAAAGTCGAACTGCTTTGTCGTTGCGGGTATCCGTCATCAGGTGAAACCCGCCGAGTCCCTTGACTGCGACGATTTGTCCCTGTCGGATGGCTTCGGCAGCAGCGAGCAAAGCGTCGGCATTCTGGAGTGCGCGGACATGTCCGCGCTTTGAAAGCGGCGACACGTCGCCGCATTCCCACAATTCCAAATGCGGGCCGCAGACCGGACACGCATTTGGCTGCGCGTGAAAACGGCGGTCGCGCGGGTCATCGTATTCAGCCTGACATTGCGGACACATCGTGAACTTGCGCATCGAAGTGTTCGCGCGGTCGTAAGGCAGGGATTCAATGATGCTGAAGCGCGGGCCGCAATGGGTGCAATTGGTGAATGGATAACGGTAACGACGATTGGCAGGATCAAAAACTTCGTGTAGACAATCCGGACAAGCGGCAATGTCCGGCAAAATCAGCGCGGTTTTGCCGCCGCCGGTTTGACTTTCGCGGATTTCAAATTTCTTGTAACCGGCGGCGTCAAGCCACGAGCTTTCGAGGCTTTGGATGAAACTGCGCGGCGGTTTCTCGGTGTCGAGACGGAGAAAAAATTGTTCGAGCGCGGCGCGCGGACCTTCAACTTCGATGAAAACGCCTTGCGAAGAATTATTGACCCATCCGGAAAGGTGGAGTTCGGCGGCGAGGCGGAAGACGAACGGGCGAAAGCCGACGCCCTGCACCGCGCCGCGAACGGAAAGTTTCAGGCGCGTGCATCGGCTGGTTTGGCTGGCTTTGTTCACGGGGGGATTTTGTCCGAAGCAGCTTCGAATTCAAAGCGGAAGAGACGGGAAAAACCAGTGCTGTCGCCGCTCGGAGCGTTTTTGCACTGGAAATAAATCAAAATTTGCCGCTGCGGACGATTTTGACGATTTGTTTCACGACTTCGCGCGCGGCTTGTTCGACTTCCGGGGAAAGGGTTGTGCCAAAATTAAAATCACGGCCGCGGATGCTGAAAAGGATGGCGCGCGGCTCGCGGCCATGAAGTGTTTTGCACAGCGATAGCACATCAGCCGGAGTCAGATAATGGGCGACGGCGTGGCTTCGGAAACGCGGTGTGACGACGGTGCGTTGGATTGGCTCCGGCGCTTCGGGAATTGCTGCGTCTACGAAGATGACGGTGTCGAAACGGCTGATGGTCTCGGCAGCTTCGATTTCAAGCTGTTGATCGGTCTCCAATTCCACCTCAGGCAGGTTCAGCGCAGCCAGTTGTTCGATGACGAACCAGCCGACGCCGTCGTCGCGACGGCTGCGGTTGCCATAGCCAATAACAAGGGTTTTCATGAGTTACAACACGTATTGGTAGGGCGCGATGTCCCTATCGCGCCGTGGCTGGCCGCCGGTTTTCGCACGAGCGGCGCGCTGGGGACAGCGCGCCCTACCTAAAAATGAGTTACGAATTGCGTTGCAGTGTTTGCAACACTTTCCCGTCCGCGTCCACCAGTTCGACGTGTATCGGCATCTGGCCCATGGCGTGGGTGGCGCAGCTCAAGCAGGGATCGTAGCAGCGGATGAGCGCCTCGACGCGGTTGAGCATGCCTTCCTTGAGTTTCTTTGCCTTGACGTATTTCCGTGCAATGGCCTGCACGCCGCGGTTCATCGCCAGGTTGTTATGGCCGGTGGCAACAATCAGGTTGGCTTTCTCAATCCGGCCATCGGCGTCCACCCAATAATGATGGATTAACGTGCCACGCGGCGCCTCGATCACGCCCACACCCTCCCGTTGGGTCGGCTGGTTCGGCACCAGAATATCGGTGCTGGTGATGTCGGGGCTTTCCAGCAACTGCTGCGCGCGTTCCAGTCCGTAAAGTATCTCAATCAACCGCGCCCAGTGATAGTAGAACGAACTGGTCTGCACACGGCCCTTGGCGCGCCAAACTTTCAACTCCGCGTTGGCCTTCGGTGTCGCAATATGGCTGCAGAGGTTCACGCGCGCGAGCGGTCCCACGCGATACATACCCCGTGGATAACCGAGCTTTGAGATGAATGGGAACTTCATGTAAGACCACGGTTCGACCGCCTCGCTGATGTAATCCAGATATTTCGCCGGTGAAATCTGGTCATGCACAATCCCGCCCCTGGCATCACAGAAGCGCAGATTGCCGTCGTATAACTCCAGCGCGCCGTCCGGCTGGACCAGTCCCATGTAGTTGGAATCGAAGTTGGCGAAGTCTTCGACTTCCGCAAGATGCTGACGATGGTAGCCCTTGAGCAAATCAAGGGCGAACCGCGCGTGCTCGAACGCTTCGGGCAGACCGCGCAGAATTTCGTCGCGTTGCGCCATTGTGAGGACCTTATTCACACCGCCGGGCACCGTGAAGTCCGCATGTATCTTGCGTCCGCCGACCGACTTGATCAGTTCCTGGCCGAATTTGCGCAGCCGCACGCCTTTGATTGCAATGTCAGGCTTCAGCTGGATCAGACCGACAATATTGCGGATGGCCGGGTCGGCGTCGTAGCCGAGCAACAGGTCGGGTGCGCTCAAATGGAAGAAGCTAAGCGCGTGGGATTGGATGACTTGTCCCATGTGTATCAGTTCGCGCAGCATCTTCGCCGTGCGCGGAATCTCGCGGCCGACGATGACGTCGCAGGCCTTGGCGCTGGCCAGCAAATGGCTGACGGGGCAGATGCCGCAGACGCGCGGCGTGATTTGCGGCATCTCGGTGAAATGCCGGCCTTCGCAGAACTTCTCAAAACCGCGAAATTCCACGACATGGAAGCGGGCGTCGTCCACCTCGCCGCGGCTGTCGAGATGGATGGTGATCTTCGCGTGACCTTCGATGCGGGTTACGGGGTTGATGATGATGGTTTTGATCGTCATGTCAGTCGTATCTTAAATTCTTTTCATTCCATTGCGGCGTGCGGCCAGCCAGCAATTCCGTCAGGACATACCAAATCACGTCCGCATCCGGCGGACAGCCGGGGATACTGAAATCAACCTTCACCACCTCTTGAAGCGGCCGCGCCTTCGGGCACAGCCCCGGCACGACAGGGTCATTGGGGATGCAACTGATGCGGTTGCTTTCAGCCTGCTCGTAAGCGCGCGCCAGGCAGTCCTTCAACGGAAACTGATTACGCAGCGCCGGGATGTTGCCTGTGATGGCGCAATCGCCAAGCGCAATGAGAATTTTGCAGCGGTCGCGCAGCATCTTCAGCTCATGTTCCTGATCGGTGTTGTTCACGCAACCCTCGACAATACCGACGTCCACCTGTGGCATATCCTTTACCTTGGTGTCCACGATTGGGCTGAACAGGATGTCAATCAGCTTGAACAAATCCACCAGGCGCTCGTCCAGATCGAGGAATGACATGTGACAACCCGAGCAGCCGCTCAGCCACATTGTCGCCACGCGCACCTTGGCGGGAGCCTTTGCAGTCGATACACTTGCTGATTTCTTCGTTGTTTTCCGTGTCTTGTTCATGCAAATACGTTCTCCAAAATCGCCGCGTCTTCGCGCGCCTCGCCGCTGACTGGCAGCACGGGCCGCAGAGATAACTTGCGTCCTTCAAAATTGGTAATCGTGCCGGACTTCTCGCACCAGATGGTTGCGGGCAACACAATCGCCGCCTTTTCGGTGAGCGCCGAACGGTAACTGGCCTGCACCACCACACAAGGAATTTGCTCCAATAGCTCCGGCACGCGCTCCTCTTCCAGAATCCGCGCACCGCCATCGGGCGCGTCGCTGGCGATGATGTGCAGGAGTTTCAATGGTTTGGCGTCCAGCCACGGGCCGATGTTTTCAATCGCCCCAATGCCGGCACCCGCCAAGGCGAGGCTGTTGCTGCTCACCGGCAAGCCGATATGTACGAGTTTCTGGCCGCCCGGATTATTTTCAAAAATCCGGATGAGCCGTTCCATCACAGTCATGCCGACCGGGGTCGTCGCGTCAAGGCCATACACCAATACGGGTCGTTGCGCGCCTTCGAGCACTTCGGCCACCCGATCCCAGAGTTTGCCCTCCAAACTGACGGCATGGGCGCAGACATTCGCATACTTGTCGAGGTCGCTTTTGTGCGCGTGGAGTATCAGCAATTTCGCACCGCGCTTGCGGACGGTGGTTCGGATGCGCGCAGCCACAACCCCATTGTCGCGGGATGGCTGGGCGCCGACGACGATGATGGCGTCTGCGTCTTCCAGGTTCCGCAACGCGTCGGCGCTAAAAGACGGCTTGTTGCAGAGCGCCGCCTCATTGGCGGCTACATACATACCAATGCGGTCAATCTTGCCGGCGAATTTTTTGATTGTTTGCGCTGTTTCGTTGGTCACGCGCGGGGCAACAAGCATCGCCATTTCCGCCTTTTGCGCGTCTTTTGCGGCCTTGCGAATGGCGGCAATCGCCTTGTCCCACGTGGTGGGTTGCAGTTTGCCGTTCTTATCGCGAAGCATCGGTTGGGTGATGCGTTCGCGCGGTTCAGCCCACGTCTCATACCGGCCTTTCACGCAGAGATGGCCGCGGTTGACGGGCGAATCCGGGTCGCCCCAAACGCTCACGATGCGGTCTTCCTTGACGAACACCTTCAGGCCACAGCCAACCGGACATTCGGTGCATGTTGTTAAGACCTGCTGGCAACTCGCGAGCGGCCCACGGAACGCGGCGGCCTTGTCAAACAACGCGCCAGTCGGGCAACTGGCAACGCACGCACCGCAAGACGTGCATGTCTCGGACGCGCCGAATTTCTTCAGCATGTCCACGATGATTAGGTTTTTGATGCCGCGATTGGCGACGTCGAGCGTGTGCACGCCTTCAATCTCATCGCAGGTGCGAACGCAGCGCGTGCACAGGATGCAGCGGTTGTGGTCCAGCCCGAAATACCTGCCGGTAAGGTCAACCGGCAACGCCGGGTATAAATACTGATACCTGATGCCAGTGATACCGTGGAGGTAACCCTGATGCTGCAGGCCGCAGTCGCCCTTGTTATACGGGCACATCGGGCAGATGTGGTTGCGTTCGCTAAAAAGCAACTCCAGTGTGGCCTTCCGCAAGTCCTGCAAACGCGGGCTGTTGGTGATGATTTTCGAACCGTTCACCGCCGGTGTGGCGCAAGACGGCACGACCTTCGGACTGCCCTCAATTTCAACGATGCACATCCGGCAGCCGCCCCATGCAGTCAGTCCATCCAGATAGCACAGCGTTGGGATGTAAATGCCGTTGGCACGGGCGATTTCCAGGATGGTCTGTCCAAGCTCGCCGTTGCAGGCTTTGCCGTTGATGGTGAGGGAAATTTTCTTGGTGGCAATCATGGTTTCACTCCGCATCAATGTGACTTCCTTTCGTCGCCGCCGATTTTGACGGTGAAAGGCGCAGATTGCCGCACACACCCGCCACGCAATGGTGCTCGCGGATGTGCTGCTCGTATTCGTGCCGGAAATACTTCAACGTTGTCAGCACCGGATTCGGCGCCGCCTGGCCGAGACCGCAGAGGCTGGCGTCACGGACGACGACGCAAAGAGCCTCGAGTTTGTCGAGGTCGGTAAGCTCGCCTTCGCCTCGGCAGATTTTCTCCAGCAGATTCAGCATCTGCTTGGTGCCGACGCGGCAGGGCGGACATTTGCCGCAGGATTCGTCGCAGCAAAACTCCAGGAAAAACCGGGCGACGTCCACCATGCAGGAATCCTCGTCCATGACAACCATGCCGCCGGAACCCATGATGGAGCCAAGTTTCTGAAGCGTCTCGTATTCGACCGGGGTGTCGAGATGTTGAGCAGGGATGACTCCCCCGGATGGACCGCCGGTCTGGACGGCCTTGAATTGTTTGCCGTCAGGAATGCCGCCGCCGATTTCGTAAATGATGTCGCGCAACGATGTGCCAAACGGAACTTCAACCAACCCGGTGTTTTTGATCTTGCCCGCGAGCGCGAAGACTTTGGTGCCCTTGGTCTTCTCGGTGCCGAATGTGGAATACCACGCGGCGCCTTTGCGGATGATGACCGGTACGGCGGCCCAGGTTTCGACATTATTGATGTTGGAGGGTTTGCCCCAAAGGCCGCGTTGTGCCGGGAACGGCGGACGCGGCATCGGTTGGCCGCGCCGGCCTTCGATGGAACGCATGAGCGCGGTTTCCTCGCCGCAAACGAATGCGCCGGCGCCGATGCGGAGTTCGAGGCCGAAATCGAATCCTTTCTCAAAGAGGTTTTTGCCGAGCAAACCGTGTTCGTAGGCTTGATTGATGGCGATCTGGAGGCGTTTGATGGCCAGCGGATACTCGGCGCGGATGTAAATGAACCCGCGGTTGGCGCCCATCGCGTAACCGCCGATGGCCATGCCTTCGATGACGCGGTGTGGATCGCCTTCGAGAACGGCGCGGTTCATAAACGCGCCCGGATCACCTTCGTCGGCGTTGCAGATGATATACTTGGGCTTGGCCGGCGACCTGGCCATCAATTCCCACTTCAACCCTGTCGGGAAACCCGCGCCGCCACGACCGCGCAGGCCGCTGGCTTTGATCTCCCCGATGACCTGTTCGGGCGTCATCCCGGTGAGGATTTTGCCGAGGGCAGCGTATCCGTCACGGGCGATGTATTCCTCGATTTTCTCGACATCAATGACACCGCAGTTATCGAGGATGATCTTGGTCTGCTTCGTCAGAAATGCGAAGTCGCGCTGGGTAATGATGAGGTTGTTTACCTTCCGGCCCTTTTGCAGATGTTCGGCGACGATTTTTTTCGCCTTCACGGTGTCGAGACTGGCATAGGTGGTCTTTTCACCTCCGGCTTCTTCAACTTGAACGACCGGCTCGATGTCCTCCAACCCATGCTCGCCTGTGACGTGGACTTCCACATCATCGAAGCCACGCTTTTCGATTTCGTCGAGCATGGTTTTCATGACTTCGCGTGCGCCGGCGGCAATGCCACTGGTGCCCATGCTGATAACCACGCGGTATTTTTTGCCGCCTTCACGCAGAGCGATTTGCTTCTGGGCCTTCTCCTTCAATTGTTTTAATTGTTCCAGGTTCATACCGTGTCCAGAATGCGCTGTGACAACTCTTCAAACATATTTTTTTAGTTCCACCTTGCAAAGCTGCGGAATTTTGTCGGCTGTCAGTTTGCCGTAAACGCCGTCGCCCACCGAGAGCACCGGTGCCAGCGCGCAGGCGCCAATGCACCGGGCGGTGGTCAAACTAAAAAGGCCGTCTTTGGTCGTTTCTCCTTTTTTAATCCCCAGTTCCTTCTCCAGCACGGTGAGGATCGCGTCCGAACCGCGCACGTGGCAGCCGGTGCCGCGGCAGACCATGATCTGGTGTTTGCCGCGCGGGACTGTGGTGAAAAAGTGGTAAAAAGTGACAACGCCATACACGTGTGAGATGGGCAGCTTCAACGCGGTGGCGATATAGAGGAGGACGTCCGCGCCGAGGTAGCCAAACAGCTGCTGTGCCGCATGCAACACCTGGATCAGCGCCGTCGGTTCGTGATTGTAGCTCTCAATCGTGCGATCAAGGTCGGCAAAACGCGGGTCACCGCTCGGATGAGTCGTTTCCATGGCCGCGATGCGTGCGGCGTTGCTAATGGCTTTTGGGCTTATTTGATTCATTGGTTCTTCAGTTAACTGCTGCAATCGGTCTGCGGGCCAGTCTAAAAGTCACATCGACATCCGTCAAACTTTCGCATTAGCAAACACCGATGACCCTGCAAAAATTGGCAAACTATCACCGTGCTTTGTCCGGCCGGATGACAATCTCGCTTCGACCTTTATTTTTATCCGGCGCAACAAAAATCCAGCGGTCGGATTGGTAGTGGTGCCCGGTTGTATGTGCACAAAAGACCGAAGAAAATTGTTGGAAGTGATGCGGGTTTTTCGTAGGCTGTAGAGCTTTCCCGCTCGCTGTCAGAAAAAGCGAAGGGATTGCCAAGATATGTGGAGAGACATTGAATGATTGTATCAGATTTACCCGCGAACAAAATTTGTTCCAGCAACAGAACCATACGAATGATCAAAAACAGCTTATGAGCAAAGCATCAAAGTCAAAAAAATACGTTTATCTTTTTGGAAACAAGAAAGCCGATGGCAACGGTTCCATGAAGCCTTTGCTGGGCGGCAAAGGAGCCAACCTGGCTGAAATGAGCCGCATCGGGCTACCGGTGCCACCGGGCTTCACCATCACCACCGAGGTTTGCACCTATTATTACCAAAACAAGAAGAGCTATCCCAAGAGCCTTGAGCCGGCAGTCCAGACTGGCGTCGCCTTCATTGAGAAGATCATGGGCACGAAATTCGGCGACAAAAATGCCATGCCGCTGCTCGTTTCCGTCCGCTCCGGTGCGCGTGATTCCATGCCCGGCATGATGGACACGATTCTCAACCTCGGCCTGAACGATGAGACCGTACTGGCGCTGGTCAAGGCGACGAAGAACGAGCGTTTTGCATGGGACTGTTACCGCCGCTTCATCCAGATGTATGGCGACGTCGTCATGGGCGTGCAGAAGCGCGCCGGCGAAGATCACGAGCCATTTGAAGTGGCCATCCATAAACTCAAACACGACCGGTACCACGCCGACATCGAAGACACGAAGATGACGGTGAGCGATCTCAAGGAATTGGTGAATCGCTTCAAGGCCTTGATCAAGGAACGCACCGGCAAGGAATTCCCGCAGGATCCTTGGAAGCAGCTCTGGGGCGCGACGGGCGCTGTGTTCGGTTCCTGGATGAACGATCGTGCCATCGTCTATCGCCGCAAATACGGCATCCCCGCCGAGTGGGGCACTGCCGTCAACATCCAGGCGATGGTGTATGGCAATACAGGCGATAATTCCGGGTCCGGTGTTGCGTTTACGCGCGACCCCGCGACCGGTGAAAAAGTTTTCTATGGCGAATTCCTCATCAACGCCCAGGGCGAAGACGTTGTCGCCGGCGTGCGCACGCCTGAACCCGTCGCCCAGCTCAAGGACCATCTGCCCACCGCATTCGCCGAACTCGAAGTCGTCCGCAAGACCCTCGAGTCCCACTTCAAAGACGTGCAGGACTTCGAGTTCACGATCCAGGATGGCAAGCTGTTCATGCTCCAGACCCGCAACGGCAAACGCACTGGCCTTGCCGCCGTCCGCTTCGCCATTGAAATGGAGAAGGAAAAACTCATTGATTGGAAGACCGCCATCCGCCGCGTTCCGGCCGATCAACTCGACCAGATGCTCGCACCCGTATTCGATCGCAAGGCGATGAAGGCCGCCAAGTGCATCGCCAAAGGTCTCCCTGCCGGCCCCGGCGCCGCCTGCGGCAAAATGTATCTCAATGCCGATCGCGCCGAGGCCGCCGCGGCAAAGGGCGAAAAAGTATTGCTCGTCCGCAACGAAACTTCGCCTGAAGACCTGCGCGGCATGATCGCCTCTGAAGGCATCCTCACCGCGAAAGGCGGCGTCAGTTCGCACGCCGCGCTCGTGGCCCGGCAGATGGGCAAAGTCTGCGTCTGTGGCGCCGCCGCGTTGCAGATTGATTACACGACCAGGACGATGACCGTGGACGGCGTGACCTACAAGGAAGGTGACTTCCTCTCCATCAACGGCACCGCCGGCGACGTTTATCCCGGTCGGATTCCGACCGCCGCTTCCGAGATCGTCCAAGTGCTGGTCGAGAAGTCGCTCGACGGGAAGGACAGCGCGACCTACCAGATGTTCAAGAAGCTGATGGATTGGTGCTCGAAGGTCTCGCGTCTGCAAGTGCGCGCCAACGCGGATTTGCCGGAACAGGCGGCCAACGCCATCGCGTTTGGCGCGACCGGCATCGGTCTCACCCGCACTGAACACATGTTCTTCGAAGGCAATCGCATTGACGCCATGCGCGAAATGATTCTCGCCGACAACGTCGAGGACCGGAAGAAAGCGCTGGCGCTGATCCTGCCCTACCAGAAGGAGGATTTCGTCGGCATCTTCAAGGCGTTGAAGGGCTACCCGGCCACTATTCGTTTCCTTGACCCGCCGCTGCACGAATTCCTACCGCACGAAGACGCCGCGCAGCAGGACCTTGCCAAGAAAATGGGCGTGCCCGTCGCGAAGATCAAACAGCGCGTGAAGGAACTTCACGAGTTTAACCCCATGCTCGGTTTCCGCGGCTGCCGGCTCGGCATTGTCTATCCGGAAATTTCCGAGATGCAATCCCGCGCCATCTTTGAAGCCGCCGCCGAAGTGCAGAAGACCGGCATCAAAGTGAAGCCCGAAGTCATGATCCCGCTCGTCGGGTTCAAGAAGGAGCTCGATCTCCAGGTCGAAGTCGTCCATCGCACGGCCAAGGCCGTCATGGACGAAAAGAATGTGAAGCTGGACTACATGGTCGGCACGATGATCGAAATCCCGCGCGGTGCGCTCACGGCAGACGAAATTGCGGAGACCGCCGAGTTCTTCAGCTTTGGAACCAACGATCTCACACAGACGTGCCTGGGCATGAGCCGCGACGATTCCGGAAGCTTCCTGCCCCCATATGCGGAATTGGAAATTGTGAAGACGAACCCGTTTGCGACGATTGACCAAGCTGGCGTCGGCCAGCTTATGAAAATCGCGGTTGAGAAAGGCCGGAGCACGCGTCCCAATATCAAGTTGGGCATCTGTGGCGAACATGGTGGCGACCCGGCCAGCGTGAAGTTCTGCCACAAACTTGGCCTCACCTACGTGAGCTGCTCGCCATTCCGCGTCCCGGTGGCGCGCCTCGCCGCCGCTCAAGCCGCGCTCGAAGAAGAAGCCTCGAAGAAAGCCAAAAAATAATCAACCATCCAAAAATCTATGCAAAAAAATAAACTGTTTGGCTGGAGCATAGTCCTGCTCACCATTTTAACTTCACCAACCGCCATGGCCGGGGATGCGGATATTAATCTGCCGCCGTTGCAAGACGTGACGTTTTTTGGCGGCAGCCTGAGCGGCCATGCCCTTTTGTATTTGGGGCTGCTTGCCTGCGCGATTGGCGCGGTGTTCGGCTTTTGGGAATTCGGGCGTTGCCGCAGGCTGCCGGTGCACAAGGCCATGAGCAGCGTCTCCCACATGATTTGGGAGACGTGCAAAACCTACCTGTGGCAGCAGGGGAAATTCCTTGTGCTGCTCTGGGCGTTGATTGCCGCGTGCATCATTTATTACTTCTACTTTTTGCAGGAAAAAACCATCGGCTCGGTCGGGGTGATTCTAGCCAGTTCAGTGCTGGGGATATTGGGCAGCTACGGCGTGGCGTGGTTCGGCATTCGCATCAACACCTTTGCCAACAGCCGCGCCGCGTTCGCCTCGCTCCGGGGTAATTCGCTCCAAACGCTGCTCATCCCGCTGCGTTCAGGCATGAGCATCGGCCTGTTGCTGGTCTGCGTGGAACTGGTTTGCATGATTGGCATTTTGCTGTTCATGCCGCCGACACTGGCCGGCCCCTGTTTCATCGGTTTCGCCATCGGTGAATCGCTCGGCGCGGCGGCGCTGCGCATCGGCGGCGGCATCTTCACCAAAATCGCCGACATCGGGTCGGACCTGATGAAAATTGTTTTCAACCTGCCCGAGGATGATCCGAAAAATCCCGGTGTCATCGCCGATTGCACCGGTGACAACGCGGGTGACTCGGTCGGCCCGACCGCCGACGGCTTCGAGACCTACGGCGTGACAGGTGTGGCGTTGATCGCGTTTCTGTCGCTGGCCCTGGCATCGGTGCCGGCCATTGGCGCCAAACTCATCGTCTGGATTTTTGTGATTCAAAGCCTGATGGTGCTGGCGTCGTTGGCTTCGTTTTACGTCAACAAAACCGTCAGCCACTCGCTTTACAACAACAAAAAGAATTTCAATTGGGAACAGCCGCTGACGAATCTGGTATGGATGACCTCCATCGTTTCCATCGTGACCGCCTTCATCGCCAGCAAGTTCCTGTTGGGCGACTTCACCGATTCCACCGGGACGGCGGATCCTAACCTGTGGTGGGTATTGGCCGGCATCGTCTCCTGCGGCACGCTGGCCGGGCCGCTCATCATGGAATTCACCAAAATCTTTGTCAGCACCCATTCGCGGCACGTGCGCGAAATCACCACCTGCTCGGGTCAGGGCGGCGCGTCGCTGAACATCCTGTCGGGTTTTGTCGCGGGCAATTTCTGTGCGTTCTGGATGGGGCTGGTCATTCTATCGCTCATGTTCGTGGCCTATCTGTTTTCACAAAATCCGGCCGTGTTGGCGCTCATGCCGGAACAATTCGTCTTCGCCGCGCCGATCTTCGCCTTCGGCCTCGTGGCGTTCGGCTTCCTCGCCATGGCGCCGGTAATCATCGCCGTGGACAGCTTCGGCCCCGTCACCGACAATGCCCAATCCATTTATGAATTGAGCCGCATCGAATCCGTGCCGAACGTCCGCGCGGAAATCGAAAAGGATTTCGGGTTCAAACCCGACTTTGAGAACGCCAAGTTCGAACTGGAAAAAGGCGACGGCGCGGGCAACACCTTCAAGGCCACGGCCAAACCCGTGCTCATCGGCACCGCCGTCGTCGGCGCGACCACCATGATCTTCGGCATCATCATGCTGCTCGAAAAAGTTTATGGCGGCGTCATCGCCCACTTGAGCCTGGTGCAGCCCGAAATCATTCTCGGCCTGTTGATGGGCGGCGCGGTGATTTACTGGTTCACCGGCGCCAGCACACAGGCCGTCGTCACCGGCTCGTATCGTGCGGTGGTGTTCATCAAGGAACATCTCAACCTAGACAAGGCGGAGGCCTCCATCGCCGACAGCAAACGCGTCGTCGAAATCTGCACCATCTACGCGCAAAAAGGCATGATCAACATCTTCATTGTTGTCTTTTGCATGGCGCTGGCGCTCTCGTTTTTCAATCCCTATTTCTTCATCGGCTATCTCGTCGGCATTGCCTTCTTCGGCCTGTTCCAGGCCATCTTCATGGCCAACGCCGGCGGCGCGTGGGACAATGCCAAGAAAATCGTTGAAGTGGAATTGAAACAAAAAGGCACGGAACTGCACGCGGCCACCGTCGTCGGCGACACCGTGGGCGATCCGTTCAAGGACACCAGCTCGGTGGCAATGAATCCCATCATCAAGTTCACCACGCTCTTCGGCCTGCTGGCGGCGGAAATTGCCGTGACGATGAAAAGCCAGGAGTTGAAGACCATCATCGGCGCGGTCTTCTTCGTGGTCGCGCTGGTCTTCGTCTATCGCTCCTTCTACGCGATGCGGATTCCTGTGGATCAGCAGATGAAAAAATAATTATTGAATCTCCAAACACCCTTCTGGTTGGCGCCGGGAGGGTTTTTGGTTATACTGCATTTCCTACCAACTCATAATGGAGGGCGTTGGTGCGGTTTGCCACTTGTCCCCGTTCCAGAACCCGGCTTTATGCTGTGAACCCAGTCGCGCCGGCACACCCACCGAACGAAGAGCGGCAACGCAGATGATTTCAAACCCGGCTTCATCCGTAATTTGCCCCAGCCAAATCACAGGCACGTCGTGAGGTAGGTTCGACACCGTGGCAATGGTTACACGTTCGCGCAAATGGCGGGTTACTATTCTTGCTGCGTCTTCCGGCAAATTTTCGTGACGAATGCGCGGGTAAAATTCCTCCCATAACGATCGTCGCCAGTTCAATTGTTCGTTGGGATTGCCGGTAACAACCGGTGACAATACAAAATCCCGATACGTTTTGTCATCCACCTGCCAATTGACCAGTTCGCGTATCGTCTGGTGGTTTTGGATTACAGGCTATTTCCGAGGATGGCCTTGATCGTGCGTCTCCAGCCAATGTTTTAACCATTCTTTGTCCCTCAATTGTTTTGACCGCCGCAACATCAGAAGCATAAACGCCGCACACCCTTGCCAGCGCCAAAACAGACCAATTCACCTGCTGTGCCAGATTCTTCCAATTTTGAGTGTGACGCAAACGGCTATTATATAGTGCTTCCGCCCGACCTAATAATCCGTCAGAATGAATTTCGCCACCGCTTCATAACGTTCCCTCTCCAGTTTTGTGCTGTTGAGAATGTGCGTAGCGTTGGAATGATGAATAATCTTCGTGCCGATTAGTTGACGGCATGCA